>JBMORA010000010.1:0-29084 GCA_049320885.1 Thermodesulfobacteriota bacterium
CCCCCCCCCCCCCCCCCCCCCCCCCCCCCCCCCCCCCCCCCCCCCCCCCCCCCCCACGACAGCAACCAAAGAGCAGAAACAATATGATGTGATTGTCGCCGGGTCCGGTCCCGGAGGGGCGACGGTGGCAAGGGAAATGTCCCGACGGGGGAAAAAGACCCTGATTCTGGAATGGGGGGGCAATGCTCCCATCACCGGAACCGCGGCGCAATTTTTCGCCCAGGCGGGCATTCCCGGAAAAAGTCTGATGATCACGAACAATGTCCTCGGCATGGTGCGCGGCATCACCACCGGCGGCAGTTCGGTGTTTTATTACGGCACGGCTTTCGCTCCACCGGTGGGGATGCTGAAAACCCACGGCATCGAAATTGAAGAAGAAATCGAGGAGATTCATCAGGAGCTGCCCACCAAACCCCTGGCGGATCATCTCATCGGTCCCATGGCCCGTCGCATCATGGAAAGCGCCGGGGAACTGGGGTACGACTGGAAACCCCTGCCCAAATTCGTCTACCAGGAGCGTTGCCAGCCCAATTGCTGGCGCTGCAATTACGGATGCCCCTTCGGCGCCAAATGGAATGCCCGGATGTTTGTCAACCAGGCCATCGATCAAGGCGCAACCTTGACGACCGGCGCCAAAGTCGAACGCGTGCTGCTGGAAAACAACAAGGCCGTGGGCGTGGAGTACCGGCAAAACGGGGCCGTCCGGCGCGTTCATGCGCCGCTGGTGGTTCTTGCCGCAGGCGGAATCGGCTCCCCCATGATTTTACGGCAGACTGGAATCAAAGAAGCCGGTTATAACTGGTTTTTCGACCCGCTGATCACGGTGATGGGCACCGTGGACGATATGTCCGGGGGAAGGGAGTTTCCCATGGCGGCCGGACTGCACATGGAGGAAGAAGGCTATGTCATGACCGACATGACCGTGCCCCTCAGTCTGCATTTGCTGTTCAATACCGAAATTTTCCGCTTCGACAAGCTCGGGTCCCACCCTAGAACCCTTTCCATCATGATCAAGATAAAGGATGAACTGGGGGGCAGATTGACGGAGACAGGGGGCGTGCGCAAAAAACTTCTCCCGGCCGACAAGGAGAAGATCATGCGCGGCTATGGCCGGGCCAGGGACATCCTGAAAAACGCCGGAGCCGTTGATGTATGGAAAAGCTGGTACATCGCCGCGCATCCAGGGGGCACGGTGAAGGTCGGGGATTTGCTGGACAGCAATCTGAAAACCGGAATTGATAACCTGTATGTCTGTGACTGTTCGGTGATTCCGGAAGCCTGGGGACTGCCGCCCACCTTCACCATTATTGCGTTGGGCAAGCGGCTGGCCAAACACCTGACAGCGGATCGCGCCTTGTCGGGTGCCGCCCAAACGGCAGCGAAAACAGTCACCGGCCCGGAACAATCGAATTCGCACCACCGGAAGGGAACCCTTTTATGACAGCCATACCTGCTTCCCCACAAGGGCGCGCCGTTGCAAGCGATGCGCGAACAGCGGCGTTCCTTATCCGCGATTTGCTGGGCACCCGTGAGCTCCGGCAGGCCATCACGTTTCTGATCCCGGAACTGTTGAATCTCTGGGCCGGAAGGAACTCCCTGAAAAAAATGGTTGCCCGTCCGCTGGAAAAGGTCATCTGCGATGGCGTCCGTCCGCCGGATAATGAGCGCTGCCCATCGCTTCTGGATGAAGAGATGCTTGCCGGACGCTTGGAGGCGTTGCTGCCCCTGCTTTCCTCCGTGCTGTTCGACGTTGCCGACACCGTCGGTCGCGGCATGGAGAATTTGACGCCCGAAAAACAGGAAAAGGTGTTGAGCGCCTGCATTTCCAGCCTGACCACCGGCCGGAGCGGCGAAATGATCGCCAGGCTCGGCCGCATGATCGGGCGGATCCACCAGCGCAATCCCCGATTTGTAACCGAAGCCCTGCAACCGGGTTTTCAACGCTGGATGGAAAGCATTGATTTCGGCGAACTCCGGGAAACGCTGGACCGTTCAGCTGCCGAGACGGCGGCTTTTGCAACCATGATCAATGATGTACTGTGGCGGTATCCCGCCAAGCTCGTCCTGGCGCTTTCCTGCCTGCCGGATCTGGCAAATGCCGGCGGCGTGATTCTGCGGGAGTCCCTGGGGCGTTTCAATCAGGTGTCGCCGGATCTGGTGGCGGATATCGTCCTGTCCCTGCTGCGCCATCTGGACGGCGCCGTCATGGGGAAATGCATCCAGGAAGCCGCGGACTTGATTCACAAGGTGCACACCGGCAGCGCGCTCATCGGTGATCCGGGGGTTCCGCAGTTTGTCCAGGATCTGAAAAAACTCGCCCAGGAGACGGCCGCCGGAATTGACGGGGTTTCCCTGGCCAAAGCCCGCAAGGCCTTGGCGGAAGATCGGGAAGTCATTGGCCGGGTTATGACGGATACCCTGAAAGCCCGGCCGGAATTATGGCATCAGCAGCTCCGGCAATGGGGGGAACTCAAGAACCCGGGCCTTCGGGCGGCGCGCCATCGGCTTTCCTCCCTGGAAGAATTTTCCGGAGATTCAGCCGTCGAGGCCATGGCCGACGGCATCACCGAACTGGATATTCAGGAAGCCGCGGAATTGGTCAATCTGGTTTCCCGGATCGTCTCCCGTCTGCAGACGGCTCGGCCCCAGACCCTGACGATGCTGGCGACCCAATTCACCGAAGGTTTGGATTTGTTCGAAGTCACCTCCGCGGTTGAAAACGCGGCGGCCGTGCTGGGGGATTCCCTGGCCCCCGCCGGACGGGCGATCCTTCCTCCATTGCTCCGGACAGTCGGCCGCTGGATGCAGCCTGCCGATGACGAATTCGAGGACGAAATGCGGGCGGCCAGGGCGACCCTGCGCCGCCTGTTGACGGAAGAGGAGGTGACCCCATGATGGAGCTGTTCCATGACGCCGCCACCCGCATCAACAGCCAGGCCATCCGGGAATGGAAATCCCGGGGCAAAAAGATCGTCGGCACCACCTGTTCCTATGTTCCGGCGGAAATCTTCCATGCCGCCGGGATTCTTCCCGTGCGGCTGCGGGGAATTGAAACGGACAACATGGCCATCGGCGACGCCTATTTCGGACCGTATATCTGTTCCTTTCCCAAATGCCTGCTCCAGCTGGCCGGTGAAGGCCGCTTCGCCTTTCTGGACGGCACGGTCATCACCCCGGGATGCGACGCCATGCGAAGGCTGGACGATTGCTGGCGGAAAGCCGGCGAGGATCATCCGGGCATCGTGCCGTCCTTTTTTTATTATTTCGATGTCCCTCACAAGACCGCGCCCCACGGCATGAAATGGTTTGAGGAAGAAATCCGCAATCTCGTCGGGGCCGTGGAGAGACATTTTGATATCCGGATGGATGAAGATCGTCTGCGCGCTTCCATTGCGGTTTACAACAAAGGACGGCGCCTGTTGAAAATCCTGGAGGATATCCGCCGTACCTCCCGGACGGGAATATCCGGGGCGGATGCGTTCGCCGTGGCCGTTGCCGGGACCGTCCTGCCCCGCGAAAGCTATAATGCCGCCCTGGAGTGTCTTGTCCGGCAACTGGAGGAGCAGACACCGGACATCGTCAATGGTAAAACAAGACTGATGGTTTTGGGCAGCATCAGTGACGACATGGACTTGATCCGACTGATCGAGGGTCATGCAAAAGCCGTGGTGGTGGCGGAAAACCTCTGTTTCGGCGTGCGCTATGAGGGGCACGAGATCGATGAAACCGGCGATCCGATAACCGCCCTGGCGGAAGGGTATCTCGGTGAATCCACCTGTCCGCGGATGTATGGAAAATACGCGGAGCGCCTGGAAATCCTGAAGCAGACCATCCGGCGCGCCGGAGTACAGGGCGTGGTGATGCAGAATATCCGTTTTTGCGACCTGCACGGTTCGGAAAACAGTCTTTTCGAACGGGATCTGGAAGCCATGGGCATACCCTGTCTGAAAATCGAGCGCGAATACGGCCCCTTGGTGGAAACCGGGCGAATCCGGATGCGTCTGGATGCGTTCATGGAAAGAATGATGTGAAAACAATTACGAGTGGGGAATTACGAATTACGAATGGCGGATTCGGACAGGCAGGCATGATGAAACGATTGCCGTTCCCATTTCAGCCGGTGTGTGAGCAGGACTACATTGATGATTGATAGCATACCATCATTCGTAATTCGTAATTCGTAATTTCTAATTAATTAATGAGGTGTGCATGCGACCGGAGATCAGGGAATTCAATTATGACTGGATGCTGTGGCGGATCCTGGATCCGGCCTCCCGGACAGCCGACGGAACGCCGAAGGAACTGGAGTATATGTATCGTTATGCCCCATATTTCAAAGGCATTCTGCAGCCGATACTACGGGAGGGCGCTCCCGGAGTCCTGTTCCTCAAGCTGTTGAACCGATATCTGGAAAACGTCAACACCGCCCGCGCCCGGGGCAAGAAGATCGCCATCACGACCTTCTGTTTTTCCCCGGCCATCTGTTATGCCCTGGATATCGTGCCGGTTACCCTGGAAGTGATCACGGCCGTGGGCGGCCTGATGTGGAAGCGCGGCACCTTCGACTACCTGGATTACGCCTGTGAAATCGGGTTCACCGAAACTTCCTGCTCTTCCCAACGCGGCGCCCTGGGAGCATATCTGGCGGGCCTCGGCGAGGAAATCGACATGGTGTTGTGCGACACCCCCGGTATTTGCGACACCAACGCCAATGCCTTCGCCTTCGCCGCCGCTTACCTGAAAAAACCGTTTTACCAGCTGAATTATCCCCAAAGTCTGGGGGACAAACGCACCGATACCTATCATGTGGACGATTACAAGGCCATGATACAGTTCATGGAAGAGCAATCCGGAAACCGGCTGGATTTGGACCGATTGCGGGAGATTTTGATGGAAGTCGACAAACAGGACGCGCTCATCGCCGACCTGGAGGACATGCACCGCCTGGTGCCGACACCGTTGCCGTCTCTCTATAATCTGTTCAATTATGTCGGTCGGTTTTTATTCTCGGGGTCGCCCGAATACACCCGCCTGCTCGAGCAGATGGTCCAGAAGACCCGGGAAAACGCCGAGGCCGGGCGTTCCGGTTTGCATTCCGGCAGGGAAAAACTGCGGGCCTTTCTTTGTTATATCGACCATTATTCCCTGAACTGGAATTTCTGGAAGTGGCTGGACGACCACGGCATCGCGCATATGGGGGGAATCCTCTCCCGGGGATTCCGGGACAACTCCTGCTATGTCGACGGGTTGCCCGGTTCCGCCTACAGCGTGGATACAAGCAGCCTGGACACCATGATCGACAGCATCGCCCAGATGAACGCGCGTCTGCCCATGGTCAGATCCATCCGGGGGCCCTTCGATCAGCCCAATATGTGGCTGGAGGAATCCCTGGCCGTGGCAAAGATTTTCCGGGCCGATTGCATGATCTACAACGGCACGCCGGGGTGCCGGAATACCTGGGGCATGGTGAAGCCTTTCGCCAGGGAAATCGAAAAACACGGCTATCCGGTGCATATCATGTACGCGGACGCCTTTGACGACCGGGTGGAGTCCTGGGCCGCTACGGCCGAACGGTTGAATGAATTTTTTCAGGTAAGGGGGTTGCTATGACATTGGTGGCCGGATGTGATGTGGGGTCGTTGACTTCCAAAGCGGTCATTATGAACAAGGGTCGCATTCTCGGCGCCTTCATGACCAGGTCGCGGGTCAAACCCGAGATGTCGGCCGATGACGCCATGGCCGGCGCCCTGAAAATGGCGCAGGTTGCCATGAAAGACATCTCCCGTTGCGTCGGCACCGGTTATGGTCGGGAAAAAATTCCCTTCGTCAACGACGTTGTTTCGGAGATCGCCTGTCATGGGAAGGGCGCCCGATGGCTGGTTTCATCCGCCCGGACCATCATTGATATCGGCGGACAGGATTGCAAGGCCATGCATATCGACGATGCGGGCCGGGTGGTCAAATTCATCACCAACGACAAATGCGCTTCCGGAACGGGTCGATTCCTGGATGTCATGGCGCGGGTTTTGGGCGTTTCCGTGGATGAATTGGGACGATTTTCCGCCCGGGCGAAAGAACCGGTGACCCTGGCTTCCACCTGTACGGTATGGGCCCAGGCGGATGTGATCAAGTATTTGAATTCCGGTGTGCCCATAGAGGATATCGGTGCGGGCATCAATACGGCCATGGCCAGCCGTATCGCCATACTGGCCAACTCCGTCCGGGCCGAAGGGGATGTCTGCATGACCGGCGGCGTGGCCAAGAATGCGGGGGTCGTCCAGACCCTTGAGAAACTCATCGGCCATCGTGTCAAGGTGCCCCGGAAGGCTGATCCGCAGCTGGCCGGGGCCATCGGGGCCGCCATCGTGGCGATGGAAAATTACGAATGACTATTCGTAATTCGTAATTCGTAATTAACCAAAGGGGGTGCGTATGTTTGTGGCCGGTTGTGATGTCGGATCCTTGACCGCCAAGGCGGTGATCATGGAAGGCGAGCGGATTGCCGCCCAGGCGGTCGTACGGGTCAAAACCGATCCGGCCCGGTCGGCCGAGGAGGTCCTCCACGCCGCCTTGACCCGGGCCGGGATATCCCTGGGAGATCTCCAATACACCGTCGGCACGGGATACGGGAAAGCACGGATTCCCTTTGCCGGAAGGACGGAGTCGGAGATCACCTGTCATGCCAGGGGCGCCCGGTGGAAAAAACCGTCCGCCAGAACGGTCATCGATATCGGCGGTCAGGATGCCAAGGCCATCCGCCTGGATGCGGACGGGAAAGTGGTCCGCTATATCTACAACGACAAATGTGCTTCCGGCACGGGGCGCTTCCTGGAGGTCATGGCGGAAGCATTGGAGGTGAAGCTGGAGGAGATGGGGAGAATCGGCCAAGGCGCCACCCGGAAGATCACCATTTCCAACCAGTGCGTGATATTCGCGGAAACCGAGGTGGTATCGCTGATCAACGAAGGCCGGGAAATGCCGGATATCGTCAACGGACTCCATCATGCCATGGCGGGACGGGTGGCATCCCTGGCCCGCAGTATCGGTGTGGATCAGGATGTGATCATGACCGGCGGGGTCGCCAAGAACAGCGGGTTGTTCCAGGCGCTTTCCGAACACCTGGGGCTTCCCCTGCTGCATCTCGATGGGCTCGATCCCCAGATCAACGGCGCCCTGGGAGCGGCCCTGATCGCCGGGGAATATGCAACATGAAAAACGAATGGAGAATCCGTAACCGGGATTAAGCGTAAGGAAACAAGGTATGGGACATCTGGTCGGAAAAGACGTCTATCGCAGACTGGGAGACAAAATCGACAACCTGACGCTCCGGGCGCCCTGGAACCCGGCTTTTCGGGAGTTGCTGGCAGCCCTGTACAGTCCCGAGGAAGCCGAACTGGTCGTGAACATGCCTTTCGGCCTGTCTTCCATCCAGCGGATATCCGGGATTACGAAAATTCCCATCGAAAAACTGCGGCGGCTGCTGGAAACGCTTTGCGGCCGGGGCCTGGTGATTGATCTGTGGATCCAGGAAGCCTATTGTTACGCCCCGTCGCCCCTGGCCATCGGCATATTCGAGTTCACCATGATGCGCACCGGCGAGGGGCTGGATCACAAGGGTTGGGCCCGGTTGTTTCATGACTATATTCACCAGGACGGCGGCCAGGTCTATGCCGCCAATTTCGACCGGGCGCAGCAACTGTCCCTCATGCGCACCCTGCCGCATGAAACGGCGCTTCCCAACACGCCCCACGTGGAAATCCTGGATTATGAGAAAGCCACGGAAATCATTGCCGCGGCGGAAAAATTTTCCATCGGTATCTGTTCCTGCCGTCATGAAAAATCCCACGTGCATGCCAAGCCCTGTGATGTGCCCATGGACAACTGCACGGCCTTGGGGTACGCCGCCGACTATCTTATCCGCCGGAATCTGGCCCGGGAGGTTTCCCGCACGGAAATGCTGGAGAATCTGGCGCGTTCCCGGGAGCTGGGCCTGGTGCTCAATGCCGACAACGTGCAAAAAAATGTCACCTATATCTGCAACTGCTGCGGCTGCTGTTGCAATATTCTCCAGGGCCTCAACACCTTTGGATATGAAAATGTGATCGTGACGTCCAGTTTCATCGCCGAGATCCGGGTCGACGAGTGCAGCGGTTGCGGTAAATGCGCCAAAGCCTGCCCGGTCAACGCCGTGGAGATGCGGCCGATTTCCCATGGGGAGAAGCGCGAACGGAAACAACCCGTTGTCGACGCCGGCATTTGTCTCGGCTGCGGGGTATGCGTACTCAAATGCGAAAAAAAAGCGCTGCGGCTGATCAAGCGCAAGCAGCGGGTGCTCCACCCGGAAACGACGTTTCGGCGTGTCATCCTCCAGTGTCTGGAACGCGGAACCCTTCAGAACCAGATTTTCGACAATCCCCAAAGCCGTTCCCAGGCTTTTTTGCGCGGAGTACTGGGTGGCTTTCTGGGTTTGCCGCCGGTGAAAAAGGCCCTGATGAGCGACACCCTGCGCTCGACTTTTCTGAAACTGATGGAAACCGGCGTGAAATTGCAGGGCAAGGGCTGGGCTGTCGAGATTTAAACCATGGAACTGTTTGAAACCCAATTTCAGGCCATTCGCGATTTTTTGGCTGCCGGCGGCCGGTCGGAAGCAATGAAAACCCTTGGGGCTCAGCCGGTTTCCTGGCCCGCCGGGCTGGGACGGAATCTGATTTTGTCCCGGGATACGGCCGTGGAGCTGGGTAATCCCCGGGAGGCTTCTACATCCTTCATCCTGTGGACCGGACACCGGGACAAGGTGATGGACGGCCGAATCCGGCTTCTGGGGCCGGATCTGCCGGCAAGCAGGGGACGCAGCCTGCCCTTCGGGAAAGTCGTCCTGATCCACGGCGACGGGTTCACCCCGGACAATACATATCCGCGTTATCGGGAGATGGAAGGGCTGCGATATCAGTTGGACCTCAGGGGATATATGTTGCGGGCGGTATCCCAATACCAGCGGGAATGGAGCCGGGTGTCATGGGGGGCGCTGGAAACGGGATTTTCCTTTTCGGTGCTGGGCCGCGCCATCATCGATCAGTATCGCGCGATCGATTATGTCGGCGCGGTGGAAATCCTTTTCGTGACGGACGCACCGGAAACCGTGCGGGCGCTCCAGGCCATCGGGGATCAGGCCGGCCGGGTTGTCGGAGCCTTGAACCGGATGAGCGTGGAGATGTCTTTTGACTGCGACAGCTGTGAATACGTCGATGTCTGCGGCGATGTGGCCGCCCTGCGAGCCATGAGAAGGAATCCAGCGGAGAGGACTGCCGTCCATGGATGAGCCGAAAATTTCCAAGCCGGTGGTCATCGCCGTTTGCGGCAAGGGGGGGGTGGGGAAAACCTCCATCAGCGCCGTGATGACCAGGATCCTTTCCGGCCATGAGAACAACAAGGTGCTGGCGGTTGACGCCGATCCGGCCGCGGGTCTGGCGGGCGCGCTGGGTTTCACGGCGGCAAGGACCGTGGACCAGATCCGCAGCGAACTCATCGAGCGCATCCGGCAAAACGCCGGGGGCGACCGGGGGGAAATCATCGCCCGGATGGATTACGAGGTGCTGGAAGCCCTGGAGGAAGATCGCAATATCGCCTTCCTGGCCATCGGCAGACCGGAGCTGGAAGGATGTTATTGCCAGGTCAACCGGTTCTTAAAGGAGATCATCGCCGCGGTTGCGGCGGGTTTTGACTTTGTGGTCATTGACGGGGAGGCCGGTGTCGAACAGATCAACCGGCGGGTCATGGAGACCGTCACCCATCTGGTGCTGGTGTCGGACGCTTCGGTCAGGGGCCTGCGCGTGGCGGAGACCATTCTGGGGATGGCGGCAAAAGCCGTTGCCCATGAAAAAAGCGGTCTGATCCTGAACCGGCTCCGGGGGCCATCGGAAAGAGAGCGGCTGCGGATTCCGGCCGCCGCGGGCATTCTGGGATGGATTCCGGAAGATGACACGGTGCGGAATTTTGATATCGCGGGCAGAAATTTCCTGGAATTGCCTGATTGTTCCATGATGCGGGGGGTTTCGGAATTCCTGGAAAAACTGGGCGTGATCCCGGTACAGGCGTAACAAGGCTCTGGGAGAGAGGGAATTATCATGGATTTCGGTGCGTGGCAGGCGTTTCTGGGGGACATGCTCCGGGAACCGGAAAACGGTTTCCTGGTGAGCGCCTCGGCAGAGGGCAGAATCCCGGTGGGTTATACGTGCAGCTATGTGCCCCAGGTGATTCTTTCCGTGGACGGATTGGTGCCGGTGCGGCTGCGCGCGCCGGGTGCGGCGGGCACCGAGATCGCCGATATCTACCTCTCCAACGTCGTCTGCTCCTATACTAGAAGCCTGCTGGAGTTCGCCATGGACGGCCGCTACGATTTTCTGGGCGGCTGGGTGTTCGCATCCGGATGCGATCATATCCGCCGGCTGCTGGACAACCTCGTGTATCTGCGGACGCCCCGTTTTACTCACATGGTCGACGTTCCGCATCGCCGGGGGGCTATGGCCCTTGCCTGGTACGAGGAGGAACTCTGCGTCTTGTGTGCGCGGTTATCCGCGGCCTTCGGTGTGGACACCGGCCGAGCGGCCCTGAGCCGGGCGATTTCCCGATACAATGATTTCAACCGCAAGGTGCAGATCATCGGCGATTGCCGCAAGGAAAAAAATCCGCCCGTCAGCGGCACCGAATTCCAGCGCATCATGATCGCCTCCCTTTCCGGCGGCCGCGATCAAATGATGGCGGCATTGGACCGCATGGCCGGTGAGATCCCGGGACGACCGGGAAACAACCGATACCGGGCCCGGCTCATGGTGGTGGGTGGAAACGTGGATGACACGGCTTTTATCGAGTTGCTGGAGTCCAGCGGTGGAATTGTGGTGGCCGATCGTTTCTGCACCGGCTCCATTCCCGAAACGGAACTGATTGACGAGGGTGGCGATCCCCTGAAGGCCATTGCGAAGTACACCCTGGACCGGCAAGCCTGTCCGCGCATGATGGAGGATTTTACGGAACGAATGGCGGCCATTTTGCGGACCCGTGATGAATACCAAGCGGACGGCGTGGTCATCGAGAATCTCAAGTTCTGCGATATCTGGGGGATCGAGTCCGCTCTGCTGGTCCAGGCGTTGCGGGATGCCGGAGTTCCGGTTCTCCGGGTGGAGCGGGATTATCGGCAGGGGAGTGAAGGACAGTTGCGCACCCGGGTCCAGGCCTTTATCGAGAGCATGGGGAAATGATGAACGGAAAACGGATTCCGGCAGGGTCGGGCAACCCGTCGGCAGGCGCGTGGATGGGGGATCTGCTGGTGTATATTCGGTATTCGACGGTCAATTGGCTCAAGATCATCGCCCTGGTGATCAAGCACGGTCCTTTGGACACGGTCCGGGACCTCCGCCGTTATCCCTGGATTCTGGTGCTGCTGCAGGTCAATCGCCTGCTGTGGCGTTTTATCCGGGGAAGGCGCGGCCGTTACCGGAAAGCCACCGCCATGGTGATGGCCGATATCGTCGCCGGGGTGATCCGCATGATGGACGATGTGTTTTTCCGGGGGGAGCGCCTGGTCATCCATGAGGACATGGTGCCGCCGGAAATCATTCGGGCCATGGGGCTGGTGCCCTTCATGGCCGAACTGATGGGCATCCTGATGCCCATGATCCGGCCCCACTCGGTGGAGGCGTATATCGATGCGTGTGAAAACGCCGGCATTCCTCCGGACATCTGCAGCCTGCCCAAAAGCACCATGGGCTTGACCCTGATGGGGCATCTGCCGCCGGCCCTGGCCGTCATCACTTCCAATCTCCCCTGCGACGGCGGCATGGCTTCCTATGCCTTGATGGAAAGGGAACTGGGGTTGCCCACCATCCGCCTGGATATACCGTATCGGTTCACCGATGAAAAAGCGGTGGATTATTTCGTCGGGGAGCTGAAGCGGCTGATCGGCTGGCTGGAAGCCCGCACGCCCGGCCGGATGGATTGGGAGCGACTCAAGAATATCTGTGAAGAACGCAACCGCATGCTGGCCTTCGAACAGGAGTTGTGGGAACTGATCCGGATTCGTCCGGCGCCCATGGCCGGCGAACCGATCTGGCTGAGTCACATGTGGAATTTCAATGTGACGCCCGGCAGCGCCGACAGCACCCGCACGTTCGAGCGGATTGTCGCCATGGGGAGACAAAATCTGGAAGAGGGGGTGGACCCCGTCGGTGAGAGATACCGCGCCCTGCTCTGGAATCCGCCCACCATTCATTTCATCGATATCTATAATTGGGCGGAAAAGGCCTACGGCGTTTCACTGATCATGGACAGCATGACCTTCAACCGCATCGAGCCCATCGACACCGGAACGCCGGAATCGATGCTGCGCGGCCTTGCCAAAACCATCATGAACGGACCCATGGCCCGTCACACCAGGGGACCGGCTGAAAACTACGTCAACGACATTTTCCACATCACCAGACAATTTGACATCGATATGATCTGGGTAGCCGGTCATATCGGCTGTAAAAACACCCAGGCGTTGAACGGCATGCTGCGGGAACTGTGCCGCCGGGAGGGCATTCCGCTGCTGATCATTCATTACGACCTTTCGGATCCGCGCATCGTATCCCGGGAGGGCATCATCGAGCAGATCGATCATTTCATGGAAAACATCATGAAAGCCCGGCGCCTGCCTTTGGGCGGCGATCGAGGAATGGCCAAGGGCCGCAAGGACCTGACGGTCCTGGGACAAAAGGAGGCGGTATGACCAAACGGGGATTGAAACCATACTACGGAGGCTGCGATATCGGCTCCACCACCGGAAAAGCCGTGATCCTGAACGGCGAGGGCGTTGTCGCGTCCGCCATCGTTCCCAGCGAAATCGATCCGGCCCGCACCGCCGACATCGTCCTGCGGGCCGCATGCCGCCAGATAGAAGATCTCGGGGACATCCGGAATCTGTCGTATCTGATCGGTACGGGTTACGGGCGCAACGAAGTGCCGTTTGCCCACGAGAATCTATCTGAAATCAGTTGCCATGCCATGGGGGTCCATTATTGCGACCCGAACATCCGGACGATCATCGATATCGGCGGGCAGGATGTCAAGGGGATCGCGCTGGATGAGACCGGCGGGGTAACGGAATTCGCCATGAACGATAAATGCGCGGCCGGAACCGGACGGTTCCTGGAAATGATGAGCCGGATATTCCGGATGGATCTGGAGGAGTTTTCCCGGCTGTCCCTTACGGCCAGCCGCACGATTCCGGTGACGTCCCAATGCAGTGTGTTCGCCGAAACCGAAGTCATCAGCCTGCTCAGTCAACGAAAACCCGCGGCGGAAATCGCCGCCGGCATCCAGGCGTCGGTGGCCAAGCGTGGTTTCAGCCTGCTGAAAAAGATCGGTATCCGTCCCCGGGTGACCATCACCGGCGGATGCGCCAAAAACAAGGGGCTGGTAACCGCCCTGGCCGGATACCTGCGCGAGGATGTCCGGCCGCTTTCCGTGGATCCCCAATTGATGGGCGCGCTGGGCGCCGCCGTCATCGGTCGCCTCCGGGCTGGTGGCATGGCATGACGGCCTGTGCCGTTTTCACCGGCCGTGACGGTCCGCTGCAACCAACAACCTCCATGAAATATAAAAGGCATGCCCCCGTCCGGGAAGGCATGCCCTTTTTGCTTTTGATGGACGATCAGACAACGGTTACATTGACAGCGGTCGGACCTTTTTTCCCTTCTTCCACATCAAAGGTGACCCGATCTCCTTCGTTCAGGGATTTGAACCCCGAACCATTAATACCCGTGTGATGCACAAATACGTCCGGGCCGCCTTCCTGCTCAATAAATCCGTAACCTTTTTTGTCGCTGAACCATTTTACGATACCATTCGCCATCGTGGCATCCTCCTTTCTTGATCTTTTCTGGTATGGAACTTGAGGCGCCCACTTTGAGAAATGGATTTTTCGTCAACAAGTAACCAAACCACTTGATAATGACCATAAAACGATGTTCCGCATCATATCGTTTCTGGACAGGAAATCAATATTTTTCTAGATGAATTCTTGAATTTTCGCATTGGCCCTCAGGGAGTCCAGATATTGCTTGAAGTTTTTCTCCATTTGCTGGCGCTTCAGGAACTCGGTGATTTTCGGTTTGGCTTCTTCATAAGATACTGTACCTGCTGGTTTTTTCTCGGCCAATTGAATCAAGTGATAACCGAATTCGGTTTCCACGATGCCGCTGGTCTGGCCCGGTTCAAGGCCGAATGCCGCGTCCTCGAAGGGCTTGACCATCTGGCCTTTGCGGAAAAATCCCAAATCTCCACCTTTGGCGCTGCTGGGACATTGGGACTTGCTTTTCGCCAGTTCCGCAAAGGATTCCCCTTTCTTGAGCCGGGCCTGAATGTCTTCCATTTCTTTTTTGGCCTTGGCTTTCTGGGCCGCATCCGCTTCCTTGGAAACCTTGATCAGGATGTGGCTGGCCTTTGCCTGTTCATTGGTTTTAAAATAATCCGGATGGGATTCGTAAAAGGATTTGATTTCCGGTTCCGCCACTTGAACCTTCTTCTCCAGCTCCGTATCGATCAATTGTTTGATCACCATGGATTTTTCGATCTTCCCCATCAGGGCGGGCTCGGAGATGTTCATCTCGGCCATGGCTTTTTTATAGTCTTCCTCGGATTTAAACCCTTTTTTCAAGTCCGCCAGCGCGTCCTTCACTTTCTGCGATTCGACGGTCACGCCTTTTTTCCGGGATTCCTGATACAGCAATTCCTGGTCGATCAGGCGGGTGACAATGCTCTTGTTCAGATCCTTCTGCTGGGATTCATTGATGCTTTGACCCCTCATGGACATTTGTTGTTGAACCTGTTTCAGTTCACTGTCGAAATCCGATCGGGGGATGACGGTATCGTTCACCAGCGCCACTTTATCCCCCGGTTTGGTTTTTTCCTCCCCGGCCTGTACCGGAAGGGTGACACAAAAAAACAGCGCTATCGCTGTGTACGCAATCAGTTTGACGGGTTTCAGCATCATGGATGGCAACTCCTACCTAAATAATGAGCGTTTGTTGTTGGTTGTTCCAGATCGGGGATGGAATCTCCCGGTTCACATTTTCATTCCGATTTTAACAGGTTCCGGTTGGTCATCAATGGTGAACTTCTGGCTGGGTTTAATTTTTTTCAGACAAATCTTGTCGTCCCTCACAATCGCACAAATCTGTTCCATGTAAATGTCTTTACAATTGTTGTGATTGTATAAAGGGCATTCATGATATTTTTTCGACATGAATCGTTCCTTGTTCAAAGTCCGGAACCGTTCTACGAAAGGATACATATGGATCGCGGCGGCGGCCCCTGTCGGAAAAACTCCATTCGTCCGGGGTGCATTCCGTGTCATCTGTCCTATTGTTTCATGATCCGCACGTTAATCGCCTGGAACCCATGACGGGTTTCTTTCAATTCAAACGTCACGCGATCCGATTTTTGCAGGGTGAAAAATCCATGGTCCTTGATGCCGGTGCTGTGCATGAAGACATCGCCGTCATCCGGGGTTTCAATGAAGCCGTAACCTTTTTTCTCATCATACCACTTGACCGTTCCTTCTTTCATCAGTTTCGTTTCCTCCTTCTGGCGTGTGACAACTGTATCACAACTTAATAATAAAGACGGGCCCGGCGCCGACATTATGTCGTATAAACCGAAGCAACAAGCATCATCGGGCTGAATAAGATAAGCTTCCGAGGACTATCGGGAGAAAAAACGGAAGGGGACAATGATCAGAACATCGTAATCGATAATTATCTCGATGGGCTTATTCAACGCAACGATTATATCATTTGCCCGGTATCTAACCTCTCGAATGGATAATTGTCAAGACAATTTACGGCGACGAGGCGGGTTCGGGAGCGGATTTGCCCTGATCCAGAGCGGCCCGGACGGCGGCTCCCAGTTCATCCAGAACAATGGGTTTCAGCAACAGCCCGCTGAAGCGATGACCGGAGGGATCGGTGCGGATGATCCGGTCGCCATTACCGGTGCAGAGAATCACCGGGATGTCCGAGCGGATGCGTTTCAGTTCATCCGTCAGTTTTTCGCCCGTCATATGGGGCATGGTCTGGTCCGTCATCACCAGATCGAAGCGGTCCGGCTGCTGTTTGAACAGCTCCAGGGCTTCCCGACTGCCGGACGCGGATACCACCTCATACCCGAAGTAGGCCAGCATTTCGGCGGTGATTTCCAGGACCATGATTTCATCGTCCACCAGCAGAATCCGTTCGCTGCCTCCCCGGGTCAGATTTTTTTCCGGGGCGGGAACGATGGCATCGCTTTGAAGGCGCGGGATAAAAATGTTGAAGGTGGTTCCGGCGCCGGGACTGCTTTCGACTTTGATGGCGCCGTCGATGTGTTGAACAATCCCGTGTACTGTCGAAAGCCCCAGGCCCGTTCCTTCTCCAGGCCCCTTGGTGGTGAAAAACGGTTCGAAAATCCGGTCAAGGGTTTTGGGATCCATGCCGTGGCCGGTGTCGCTGACCGTCAGGCGCAGACAGGGTCCGGGGGGCAGATCCGGGGGCAGGAGGTCGGAGTCCGGCCCTGGCTGGGAGTCCTCGATGGAGACGGTCAGCCTGCCGCCGTCGGCTCTCATGGCATGGGCCGCGTTGGCGCAAAGGTTCATCAATACTTGTTGGATTTGGGTGGCGTCCGCCATGATGAGGCCGTTTTCCGCGTTGAGCCGATGCCGGAATTCAATGGTGGATGGGATCGTTGCCCGGAGCAGGTCCAGCGTTTCCCGGACGGTCTGTTGCAGATCAACCGGTTTCAAGTGGGTTTCCTTCCGGCGGCTGAAGGTGAGGATCTGATTTACCAGCTCCTTGGCCCGGCGGCTGGCCTGGAGGATGCGGTTGATTTTTCCGGTAAGCGGCGAAGAGGCGGCGGCGTCCAGCAGCGACATTTCCGCATACCCCATGATTATCGATAAAATATTGTTGAAATCATGGGCGATACCGCCGGCCAGGGTGCCGACGGCGTCCATTTTTTGAATGTGGGCCACCCGCTCTTCCATGCGTTTGCGGGCGGTGATATCCCGACAGGATTCGATTACCTGGATCACCTCATTGTTTTCGTTGAAAATCGGTGCGGCGATGATTTCCACCACCGTAGTACCGCCGTCGGCGTCGTGATGAACATGCTCCACGGTCACCCGGGTTTTTTCCCGGATCACCGACTGTAACGGACAGGCATGATCCCGCTCGTCGCAGGGAGCGGTTTTCCCATGGGATATCCGGTAGCAGCATGCCGGACCGGAAGCCGTGTCCATGGCCGCGGTCTCCCTGGCGCGGCGATTGGAAAGGGCGATGCTGTAATCCCGGTTGATGACCATGAGCGGCTCCGGAAACGCGTCGATGATATGTTGCAGAAAGGACTGGGAACGATGCAGCGCCAGCTGGATTTCTTTGCGATCCTTGATTTCACGCATCAGGTCGGCCTGTTGCGTTTCCAGGCGCTGACTGCCGAGAAGAACATGGTTGTAAGCATTTTGGATGGATACGATCATTCGGTTTTGGAGAAGGATCCCGAGCAACACGAAAATCGCCCCGAAAAAAAAGACCAGTCCCACGAACAAGTTTCCCATCAGATCCACGCGCATGGCCATGGAATAGGTGACGATCAGGTAGCCGGCGAAGAAAAACAGGATCAGGATCTGATGAAATTGAATGAACGGATGCAGTTTCCGGTATATTTCCGGCGAAAGGGAATAGATAAAACCGATGTTTTTTCGGAATTTGAACAGGTTGATGAGCATGACGACCGCTCCTGCGAGGATCAGGGTCAGGGCCGTCAGGGTAATGTGATTCATATGGCGTGTCAGGGTCCTTGTTTTTTTTGTTGATGTTGCATTTTGGATACGGATAGCGGCACGGGTCAAGTCAAGGAGATAGGGATATTCCGTATTTGCGGGCGCCGGCGGTTTTTATGCTTGCGCAAAACCTTTTTTCAGGAATATAAGAGCACCGCAAGCACATTACCATAGAAGCCCCGTAAGGCTCAAGCGAAAACAGGATGCATGCAAATGAAACCAGATACCTATACTGCGGAATCCATCGAAGTGTTGAAAGGGCTGGAGCCTGTCAGGCAACGCCCCGGCATGTATACGGATACCGTCCGTCCCAACCATTTGGGGCAGGAAGTGATCGACAACAGTGTGGACGAGGCCATTGCCGGGCATGCGGATTTGATCGAGGTGGTGCTGCATCCGGATGATTCCCTGGAGGTCCGGGACAACGGCCGGGGCATGCCGGTGGATATGCATCCGGAGGAAAAAGTGACCGGGGTGGAGCTGATTCTCACCAGGTTGCATGCCGGAGCCAAATTCTCCAATAAAAATTACAGATTTTCCGGCGGGTTGCACGGTGTCGGGGTCTCTGTGGTCAATGCCCTGTCCCGCCGGCTGACAGTGGAAATCCAGCGGGATGGAAATCGCTATTCCATCGCATTTGAAAATGGTTATAAGGTATCGGATTTACAAATTATCGGAACTACTGGAAAACGCAATACCGGCACGGCCGTGCGGTTTTGGCCGGATCCGCGGTATTTCGAGTTTCCCCGGTTTTCCAACCGGCGTCTGAAGCAGATCCTGCGGGCCAAGGCGGTTTTGTGTCCCGGACTGCGGGTGCGGTTTCGGAATGAGCAGACCAGTGAGAGCGAGGAGTGGTATTTTGAAGACGGTCTGAAGGATTACTTGATGGAAATCCTTCAAAATAATGAAATAATACCAGAAACGCCATTTGTCGGAAATCTGGATGGGCAGACCGAGACGGTTTCCTGGGCTGTGGTGTGGCTGACGGACAACGGCGAGCTGGTGACTGAAAGTTATGTGAACCTCATTCCGACCACCCAGGGCGGGACCCATGTCAACGGATTCCGCTCCGGATTGTTGGCCTCCATCCGGGAATTCTGTGAATTCCGCAAATTGCTTCCCAGGGGCATGAAACTGTCGCCGGAGGATGTCTGGGACCATTGCTGTTACGTGCTGTCGGTGAAGATGCAGGAACCCCAGTTTTCCGGCCAGACCAAGGAACGTCTGACATCCCGGCAGGCTGCCACCTTTGTCGCCAGCATGGTGAAGGACGCCTTCAGCCTTTGGTTGAATCAACACAGCGAACTGGGTGAAAAAATAGCCGGAATGGCCATTGCAAACGCCCAGAAGCGGATGCGCGACAGCAAAACGGTGGCCCGCAAGAAAATTGTCAGTGGACCGGCCCTTCCCGGCAAACTGGCCGATTGCGTTGTTCAGGATCTTAATCACAGTGAACTGTTTCTGGTGGAGGGCGACTCGGCCGGCGGGTCCGCCAAACAGGCCCGGGATCGTCAATACCAGGCGGTGATGCCCCTGCGGGGAAAAATTCTGAACACCTGGGAGGTGGAGTCGTCCACCATTCTGTCCTCCAAGGAGATTCACGACATTTCCGTGGCCGTGGGCGTGGATCCGGGGTCCGATGATCTCAGCGGCCTGCGGTACGGCAAGATCTGCATCCTGGCGGATGCCGACTCGGACGGCCTCCATATCGCCACCTTGATCTGCGCCCTGTTTCTGCGGCATTTCCCGGTCCTGGTGAGGGCCGGCCACGTGCATGTGGCCATGCCGCCCCTGTATCGCATCGATCAGGGGAAGGAGGTGTTCTACGCCCTGGATGAAACCGAGAAGGACGCGGTGCTGAAGCGCCTGGAATCCAGCAACCGGAAAGCCAAAATCAACGTCCAGCGGTTCAAGGGGCTCGGGGAGATGAATCCCGTTCAGTTGCGCGAAACCACCATGGCGCCCGATACCCGCAAACTGGTGCAATTGTCCGTGGAGGATGAATCCGGGGCCGTGGGATTGATGGACATGCTGCTTTCGAAGAAACGGGCCCAGGATCGACGTTTCTGGCTGGAGAGCGACGGCCAGGTGTTGACCCGGGAGACGACGGATTCGGCTCCGGAAGATTCCGGGGAGGAGGAAGCCGATGAGGGGCCGCTTCCAGCGCATGACCTGCAACCATAAACGAAATGTGGAAATCATATGACCATCAGCGTGCCGGTAAGTCCGACTGAAATCGAGCGGATTCCTTTGCAGGTATTCACGGAGAAAGCCTACCGGGAATACTCCATGTATGTCATTCTGGACCGGGCCTTGCCCCATGTCGGTGACGGATTGAAGCCGGTTCAGCGGCGCATCGTCTACGCCATGTCCGAACTGGGACTCAAGGCCACGGCCAAATTCAAAAAATCGGCCCGCACCGTGGGCGATGTCCTGGGCAAATTTCATCCCCATGGCGACTCGGCCTGCTATGAAGCCATGGTGCTGATGGCCCAGCCGTTTTCCTACCGGTATCCCCTGGTGGACGGCCAGGGGAACTGGGGCTCCCAGGACAATCCCAAATCCTTTGCCGCCATGCGCTATACCGAGGCCCGTCTTTCCCCTTACACGGAAGTCCTCCTGAGCGAACTGGACCAGGGCACGGTGGAGTGGCAGCCGAATTTCGACGGAACCCTGGAAGAACCGGTAACCCTGCCCACCCGCCTGCCCAATATCCTGCTCAACGGGGCCTCCGGGATCGCCGTGGGCATGGCCACCGACATTCCGCCCCACAACCTCCGGGAGGTGGCCGCCGCCTGCATCCGGCTGCTGGACAACCCCGCGGCGACGGTGGCGGAAGTGTGCGAGCATATCCAGGGGCCGGACTACCCCACGGCAGCGGAAATCATCACCCCCAGGGAGGAGTTGCTCGAACTTTACCGCACCGGGTCCGGCAGCCTGAGAATGCGGGCCGTGTATTACAAGGAAAACGGCGATATCGTCATCACCGCGCTGCCGTACCAGGTTTCCGGTGAAAAAGTCCAGGAGCAGATCGCCGCCCAGATCCAGGCCAAAAAACTGCCCATGGTGGCGGACATCCGCGATGAGTCGGATCATGAGGATCCTGTGCGGCTCGTCATTTCGCCGCGCTCCAACCGGGTGGACGCGGACGCCCTCATGGCGCATCTCTTTTCCACCACGGATCTGGAGCGGACCTGCCGGGTGAACCTCAACATGATCGGTCTGGACGGCCGGCCCCGGGTGAAAAATCTCGTCGACATCCTCAAGGAATGGATCGACTACCGCAAGGAGATCGTCCGGCGGCGGCTGCAATACCGGTTGGACAAGGTGCTCTCGCGGCTGCATATCCTGGAAGGCCTGCTCATAGTTTATCTGAACCTGGACGAGGTGATCCGGATCATCCGCCGGGAGGACGATCCCAAACCGGTGTTGATGGCGCGTTTTTCCCTCAGCGATATCCAGGCCGAGGCCATCCTGGAGCTGAAATTGCGCAAGCTGGCCAAGCTGGAGGAAATGAACCTGCGGGAGGAACAGCGGGCTCTGGCCGCCGAACGGGAAGAGTTGAGCAAAATTCTGGAGTCCCCCCGCCGGCTGGTGAACCTGATCAAGAAGGAGCTGGCGGCCGATGCCCTGAAATTCGGCGACGACCGGCGGTCGCCCATTGTCGTGCGGGAGGAGGCCCGGGCTTTCAAGGAAGCCGAGCTGGCGCCCCTGGAACTGGTCACCGTGGTCATTTCCGCCAAGGGCTGGGTGCGGGCGGCCAAGGGGCATGATGTGGAGGCCAGCGGCCTCGTCTATAAATCCGGCGATGAATTCAAGGCCGCCGCCAGCGGCCGGAGCAACGAGCTTGCGGTGTTCATGGATTCCACGGGCCAGTGTTATTCCCTGCCGGCCCACAGCCTACCGTCGGCCCGGGGATACGGGGAACCCCTCAGCGGGCGTCTGAACCTGCCGGCGGGGGCCTTGGTGGAGTCCGTGCTGATGGGCCCCCCCCACCGGAAAATTTTGATCGCCAGCGATGCCGGTTACGGCTTCATCGCCACCCTTTCCGACCTGTATTCCAAGAACCGCAACGGGAAAGCGGTGCTGCGGCTCACAGCCGGCGCGCGGCCCATGCCGGTCCTGTCCGTGGGTGCTCCGGAAAAGGAGTTGCTGGCGGCCGTGACCAATGCGGGACGTATGCTGATCTTTCCCGTCAAGGACCTGCCGACGCTTCCCCGGGGCAAAGGCAACAAGATCATCCATATCCCGTCGGCGAAAGCCGCGGCGAGGGAAGAGCTGCTGGTCCTGCTTTTCATCCTCCAGGGCGGCTCCGATCTGGTGATTCAGGCCGGCAAGCGCTCCCTGACCCTGACGCCCGGCAACATGGTGGAATACCGGGGGGAGCGGGGAAAGCGCGGGCGCATGCTGCCGCGGGGATTCCAGAAAGTGGATCGCCTCGAGGCCATTGTTCCGGCCCAGATGTCGCTGCTGGATTGAAGAACCAAGGGAAACGGCATCGGACAGTCCGCGGCCGGTTGGTAGGGACGCCGTCAGGCGTTTCGGCTTCATGCAAATCGGGCCGGCATCGACTCGATACCGGCCCGGAAGCGAAAGAGGAGGGGAGGCGTTCAATACGGTTCCTGATTCAGGGTCGCCGCCGCCCCCCGTTCCACGGGGGAATGATCACTGAATGACAAAGGAGATGGTTTTCAGCAGAGAGTTGTCCTTTTTGGAGAGGACCTCGACCCGCCAGTTTCCGGTCATGCCCGGGAAAACGCTCTTGGTGCTGTAGGTCCGCCAGTTGTTGGCGCCCACATGCAGCGCGATGCCCGCCACCAGTTTTTCCCCATGGTACCAGTTGTGGATGATCCCGTCGTTCTCCGCCGCTCCCGTCACCCGCACGAAGCAGGAGAGGGATTTGACATCGTCGCCGAAGGTCTCTCCCGGTTCGATGGGCATGCGGTCGCTGACATGGCGGCAAATGACCGCGTCATGTATCTGGATACCAGCCTGGGGTGTTGCCGCGGAAGCGGGAGGTGCTGTTTCCGGCTGGCTGGCGGCCTCCTGGCTGGTGCCGGCCTCCGGAGCCGTGGGCTGGGCGGCGGCGGTGTCTTCTTGACCGAAACAGGGCATTGCGGAAAAACAGAAAACGACGGAGAGAACCAGACCCCAGTGAATCCATTTCGTTGGCATGACGGATTTCCTTTCGTGACGCTGTCCCGCGAGGCGGAAAAGCGGATCGATTTGATATTTCCCACGGTTGTTTGTTGTCAGGCGCCGGAGGACCGTCCTCCTGCTGACAGGGCTTGAAGCTTCGGGGCCGACCTTAGACCAAAATCCGGCGGCTGTCAAATTGAATTTTATTATGAATTTCAGATTGTTTGCTGAAAAACCGTTGAATTCATTCCGTACCTGTGCCATGGTGGGCGGCGATCCGGGTGACACACAGCGCGGGCGTCGGTGTGACGGGATGATATGGCCCTGCCTCCCGTTGCCCTGCGAAAACCATACGCCTGCTTTTCATCATTCCGTAATATACCTATGACATCAAATTCCTATTCATGGCGCAAGGCAAACCGGCTGTTATGGTTCGTCATGACGGCAGTTCTGGTGTTCCGGCTGCGCCTGTCGGCCATGATTGCCGCTGCCCGCCGTTATGATACCCGTCGCTGGCTCTGTTTCTTTCTGTTTTCACCCGTGGAAATATATGGATACCTTGTGGAACATTCGGGAAACTTCGATCCGCCCGCAACCAATCGCCTTGCCGATCGCGGCGACGACCCAATGGACGACATCGCAGGGAAGAACACCGGACCAATGGATTCCAAGTATACCCATGACGATCCCTATCGTCTTGCCGGCGGCAATAATGCGGTCAGCGTCGCCGACGAAACCAGCGCCTATGATGCAGCCGGCAACAGCCAAAGGCAGTGGAAAGATATTGGAATCAGCAATTGTTTCCATCAAAGTGATAAAGGCCTGATTAGCGAGTATGACGGCACCGGGTCTGAGATCAAGACATATGGGTACAAACCCGGCAGCACCTGGACCACTGATCCGCTATTCATGAAAGTCGGAACCGAGTACTACTTCTATCACAACGACCATCTCGGGACACCCCAGAAGCTGACAACCATCAGCGGGGCCGTGGTCTGGTCGGCGAAATACAGTTCATTCGGTAAAGCGGAAATCGATCCGGCATCCACGGTTGTCAACAATCTGCGGCTCCCGGGCCAGTATTACGATGGTGAAACAGGATTACAGTATAATTACTACCGATATTACAACCCAACGACAGGGAAGTATACACAGACCGATCCAATCGGATTTGCGGGAGAAGATTTCAATTTGTTTAACTATGTAGTTGGGAATCCAGTCAATTTTATAGATCCTTTTGGACTAAAGTCAAGGTGGGGATGCATTGGTGCATGTACAGCGGATGCAACTTTAAATTTTACATTTGGTTTTATTCCTAGCTTTAAATTTGCGACAGAAATTCTGTTTGGTGCGGACATAAACGTATTCCAAGCTAAAGGAGGTTATGATTCAATAATTGATCAGGATGTTACTGGCCTGTTAAGTGGCTTTAGCTCTCTTGGATATGGAATAGCAAAAAGCAATTATGACGTTTCTGGTGGTACAAGAGAACTTAACAGAACAGCCGAACTTATTAAACGAAGAAGCTTTGAAAACAAACCATTATATAAACAAATCAAAATGAAAGATAAGCTCAGCAATTTAACAAAGCTTCGTAATATTTCTAGGATGATGGGAAGAATTAATGGAATTTTTAATGCACTTGATTTTGCGATGGATCTTTATAGCTGTCATGAGAAATGCAAAAAATTCGACTGCTAATATATAGAAATCATAGTAGTTATATTTAATGCAGGGGTGAAATCTGAATTTTAAGCAGAAAAGATTAAAGAAATTATGATTGGTAAAATATTAGGAAGTCTTTATGGCTTTGGAACATCATTCTTATTCGTAATTCTTTATATATTTAGCTATATAGGCCAAATGAAAGAAGCGATGATTGATATTGTAATGATAATAGCTTTCATCAATGGAATTTTTATCTTGTTTATTTATTTAACCCGATATGAAGATCGGTTTCATTGGGAACCACTTTATCTTTCAAATAAATTAGTAATGAATACTTGTTGGTTTTATTTTTGGGCAATGTTTGTCAATGTCGCAATAAATTTAATTATTTTATTTACTAATCAATCTGAACAAATGAATGACACTTATTCAATTCGCAATTTATATAGCATTATGTCCTTCATGTCGTTAATAATTGGAATATCATTTACAGTAGGATTAAGAAACCTTCTTCCCAAATGGGATCGCGTTTACCGTTTTCTTGGATTTCTTGAATAGCCTGGATTCCCATGTTAGTTTTCTGAGTTAACACCACGGCATCCAATCAGCCGAAAACGAGGCGCAGTTTTTTACCCCGGCCGTGGCCGATAATAGCGCTATTATCGGCTGCGCCAAACGGAGGGTCATTTCTCGTTGCGGAGTCCCCGGCGTACCAGCAGCCGGCGGAGAAGGCCCCTGCGCGCGGGCGTGAGAACGCTTGGGGGTCGGGCCATGGAAGATGCACGCCAATCAAGGACTTGACCCCAAAACAAGGCCGGTTTTAGGCCCTATAACTTACATTTCGCACCACCAAAAAAGATTCCAATAATTTATGAATCGCGCCCCTGGATAGGACGTAATATATGGTAATAACAGTACAATAAAAAAAATCTAGACTTTTTCATTAAAAAGCCTTATATCCCTCCTTAAAAACGAAATAGGAGGGTTCTATGGGGCAATTTGAAACACGATTCAAACAAGTCGATGCATTGCCGATGGTCAAGCATTTCATGGATGAGCTGTGATTTTCCAAAATACTATCATAATTTTTGCCGAATTAACGGTCATACGATTTGGGCGGTTTTTTGGGGTTTTGCCAAATTGAAATGGTCTTTTGGAGAAGCCATCGTTTCCAAATTTTTTTGATGCCGTCGATAGACTTGCCGTTAAAAAAAGAGGGAAACGAATTGTGCATTCGTTTCCCTCCAGGGCTTTTTCAAGCCCCCCACATCCGGCTATCCCTTGAGCGGTTGCTCCCCAGCAGAGCCGCTCTCCGTTTCACCGGACACTTGAATGTTCCCAGCCAAATTGTTTTTCCGGACAGAACCCCTGCGCACAAGGGCTGAGCCGAAAATCGAGTGACGGCAATTCCGCAAAAGCGCTATTTGTTCACAGCGAACGGAAAATGCTTTTCCATACCTCTTTTTTTCTCCAGTTCGTACATGCCCGTCAGTCAAGGGTTTGACCCCAAAACAAGGCCGTTTTTAGGCCCAATACTGAGTTTTTGGGGGCTGAAAACGGGCTTATAAGAAATTGGGCAGTCGAAGTGAGTTCTTCCCATCTATTTTTTAACCGCCTGAAAAATCTTTACATATGAACCCGATCTGCGATACAAGCCAGTATCGCCTGTACGCTCTTTGACATGCAATCGGATATTCAGGGAGCCAAAACCGCATAGAGCGGCAAAATCCATCGGCAGGTTTGGGTACAAACCAGACGGCACCTGGACCACTGACCCCCTGTTCATGAAGGTCGGATTAGAATACTACTTCTATCACAACGACCACCTCGGAACACCTCAAAAAATGACTACCATCAGCGGGGCCGTGGTCTGGTCGGCTAAATATAGTTCATTTGGGAAGGCGGAAATCGATCCCGCATCCACGGTTACAAACAATCTGCGGTTCCCGGGCCAAATGTTCGACGGGGAAACAGGACTACACTACAACTGGTTTAGATATTACGATCCTTCTATCGGTCGTTATCTTTCACCTGATCCTATTAAATTTGCCGGGGGACTCAATCTTTATCAATATGTTGGCGGAGATCCTATCAATTACACTGACTCCATTGGTTTGTTAGTCAAGCCTGGCTCAGATAAACATAGGCAACGGAACAGACATAACAAATGCCCCAAAATAAGACCAACACAAACTAAAGCAATTGTAGTTTCGATGGACGGTAAGTGTAAACGTGAAGAATGGATTTGGATTGATCATGAAGGGAATGAGTGGAACGAGGATTGGTTTGGAAATAATATAACGCATAAAGGTAATGGCTATACGTCTTTCCGAAGGCCAGATCCAGACAACCCAGGTTCAAGTTTTCAATGCACATACGATAAAGACGGTAATTTTGTACCAGATGAAGGGAATTATGATTATGCAAATCCGGATGAGCAATTTATTCGGCATTTGACTGATGATGTTTATCCAGGGCTTTTAGATAGTAATTATGAAAGCCCTGATCCAACAACGAGATATTAGGGCAGGGTATATATTGTGAGGAACCAATACACTCAAACGGCTGTCAGATTTCTGTTGACGTTTATTGTTTTCACTGCTTTTTCCGTAGCACTTAGCTGGGTTATCGGTATTTTTATGGATAGAATGGGTCCGTTCCTACTCGTGCTAATAGTTTTATCTGGTCCGGCATCATTTTTATTCCCGTTATTGTCACTTGCTAAATTTAATCCAAGGGTCGATTATTTTTTAATGCTATATTTGTTCTCATCGCTACTTGTACTTTTTATATTTCAGAAGAAAGTTCCAGATGGTAATTTTTATAAGATTCCAAAGGTTGTAATAATTGTAGTATGTTGGTTTTTATCTGGATTTATTTCCTTATATCTTATCGGCCATTTTGAATAATGTCTTTAAAATTGACAGAATACCTTGAGGGGCTCCGATTTTGGGGCTCCAATTTCGAGTCGGGCCACGGAAGATCCGTATGGTCAAAATGTTATTGGCGGAACCTCGTATGGCATGGCGGTTGCGGGCGATTACATGAATCCGAATTACCGGATGTTGCCTTCTGTGAGCGAAGCGGCCGGCAATGCTCCGGTAATTGAGGTCGGATTATGTAAGAGAACGCAGGCGGCATGACGGGCGGGGCCTTTTAAAATAGAAAAGCGGCATCGATTAGGGGTCGGGCCACGGAATATCTTCGCCAGTCAAGGATTTTACCTCAAAACAAGGCCGTTTTTTGACCCAATAACGATGTTTTTGGGGCCGAAAAGGACGTTTTAAGAACAGGAATAACTTCCCCGGGAGAAGGACGAAAAAAAAACCGGCTTCCCATCCATTTTTTAACCGCCTGAAAAATCTTTACATATGAACCCGTTCTGCGATACAAGCCAGTATTGCCTGTACGCTCTTTGACATGCAATCGGCTATGCGGGAGGCCAAAACCGCATAGAGCGGCAAAATCCATCGGCAGGTTTGGGTACAAACCCGGAAGCACCTGGACAACCGATCCGCTGTTTATGAAGGTCGGAACCGAGTACTACTTCTATCACAACGACCACCTCGGAACACCCCAGAAGATAACTACCGTCAGCGGAGCCGTGGTCTGGTCGGCGAAATACAGCTCATTCGGCAAGGCGGAAATCGATCCCGCATCCACGGTTACCAGCAACCTGAGGTTCCCGGGCCAGTACTTTGATCAAGAAACGGGCCTCTACTACAATTGGTACAGATTTTATGACCCAACAATTGGGAGATATATCAAAAAGGACCCGATAGGTTTTAGAGGTGGTGATATCAATTTATACGGATACGGATTAAATTGTCCGACAAACAGAATTGATAACACAGGTAAGTTCGTCAGGACAGTGGGCTGTAATGAACGGCAAAAATTACGAATAAATGTCGCTGTTAATAGGATAGA
Source organism: Thermodesulfobacteriota bacterium (assembly GCA_049320885.1). GTDB lineage: Bacteria > Desulfobacterota > Desulfobacteria > Desulfobacterales > SURF-7 > DYJD01. The sequence continues at coordinate 28,583 of JBMORA010000010.1, forward strand.
AAAAAATATCCTATCAAAATGCATTTGTGATGAAAACGCAAAAGCCATGTTTAAGGCATCATTGTCTCAGTTGACAGTTACTTGCGCGGATTGGGAAGGCGGACGTAATCCTTATACAGGTTATCCTATTTGTGGATATGCGCAGGGAATGTTCGAACAAATAACCCGATATAAGGGTTTGAGAAAGGGGCCGTATAATCCAGACGAGGTAATACTTACGACTTTGGGAATTGATGAAGCACCAGGATGCGGCGCATTAGAGGCGACCTTATTGGAAGAAATTGCCCATAACTGGGGATATGATCACGAAGATAAAGACTTCCAAGATATGATAAACTGTGCCGAAAAGCAGGCCAAATAATATAAACACCAGAATATCCCCGATGGCCACCCAAAATCCCCCACCTGTGGCCACTTGAAAATCCCCCACCTGGTCACCCCAAAAGCTGACGTAAATCTTTAAAACCGGAAAAATTTGGACCAAGGGCGACGGAACGTTAAT
>JBMORA010000011.1:0-3522 GCA_049320885.1 Thermodesulfobacteriota bacterium
GTGAAGCAGACGGTCAAGTATCGCCGATGAAGCGGCATTGTCCTGTAAAAGCCGGCCCCAGTCTTCGATCGGTCGATTCGATGTGATGACCGTGCTTTTTCGTTTTGAATAACGATCAATGATAATGTCGAGCAGGTAATCGGCGGCGTCAACCGGCATCTTCTTGCGAAGAAACAAATCATCTATCACCAAAAGATCCGCTTCCGAAAATATCTTGCCGATCCGTTTTCTCTTGTCGATTTGCTCGGCTTCGAACATGTCTTCAAAAAACACATGGGCTTCCCGATAAACGGTTTTTTGAAACGATTGAATCGCCGCATGGGCAATGGTTTTGGCAATGTGACTCTTACCTGTTCCCGGCGCTCCGATCAAAAGAGCGTGCTCCCCCTTTTGGATGAACTTGGCCGTGACCAGTTCATAAATCTCCTTTTTGGGAAGCTTGGGATTAAACCCCCAGTCAAATTCAGTTAACGTTTTAAGTTCATTCAGGCCCGAAGCCTTGAACCGCCGCTGTCTCAAACCTGATGAACGGTGATCCATCTCGTCCTGGAGCAACCAGGATAATGTCTCGACAAACGGGGCATTTCCCTGATTGGCCTGCAAGGCCCGGCTCGCAAGGGTGGCCAGCATCCCGTCCAACCGAAGGGCCTTCAATTGTTTTTCGATTTCAACCATTGTCATACGCTTTTTCCTTTCTCATCCCTTAAATAATGTTATGCTTCCTCAGGTAGGCAAGCTGGGCTGCGGACATGTCTGCCGGGTCTTTGAACAATGGATTGATTCCCACCTTCGGGCAGCCCGGCCGCTCAAATTTCCTTTCCCAGTCAAACTCCTTTACGGTGAACCCGTTTTGCTTGAGTAGTGAAACCGCCCTCTTTGTCCCTTTGCGGCCGGCCTCGTCCCGATCCAGAAAAAGGGTGATTCCCCCGATGGCGATATGTGATGCGATGAGTTTCAATTTGTCAATTTGACCCGAGGTGATATGGGAACCCATCAGCGCGCCCACATTCAGACAGCTGGCCGACACAAGCGCCGCCACATCAAAAAAACCCTCCACCAGAACAAGGCCGAAACGCGTCACCTGCTCCCTGGCCGAAGGGTCCGTCAGCAGCTTGTCCTGGTTGTAAATTTCCAGTTTTTTATAAAAAGGGAATCCCCAATATCTGCCATGGGCCGCCGCCTGCCGGTCTGTCAGCGCACGGCCGACATGGCTCAGGATTACAGGCTTCAGGTCCCGATCCATTCCGCGCACTTGAAACACCAGACGGCCGTTTAATGGCGACTTCGGCCCGGCCGGATTGTCCGGCAGATACCCGCAGCCCAGATATCGACAGGCTTTTTGCGATATGCCCCGCTGTTCAAGCGCCGAATGTCCGGTTTGAAAAAAAGGCCGTAAATCGGCCTTGACGGCTTTGTTTTCCTTGAGGGTCCAAGGATTCGGATCGATCGGTGTCGCCGCCTGATCCAGGTCGGATATCCCGTTTTCCAGCATCCATCCGGCCACTTGATAGCAGTTCATCGATCGTCCCCGGTGGCTCAGCAGGTCCTGGCAAAAAGTAAGAATCCCGCCGCCTTTGCCACTACTGAAATCCTTGAATATGTTTTGTTTCAAATGGACATGCAGGGAGGCCTGCGCATCATCGGTAAAAGGCGACCGGATCCAGACTTCATCGCTTTTGCTTTGTTTCTGCGGCTCAAGACCGAAAACTTCGATCACCTTCAACCAGTCGGCGTTTTGCCATACCCGGGGCAGATTCTCCCGTGACAGGGTCATTTCATTTTTTGCAGCGAACTGATCGAAAAACGCGCCATAGTCACTGGACGACCGGATCAGCTGGTGATCCTGGCTGATTGAACTTTTGGCCTCGATATCGTTTGGGGACTTGGCTTCCACCAGCCGGCAAAACGCCTTGTAGCTTCGCAGCCCATTTTGGACAGCCGTTTCCGCCGCCGATTCAATACAACCGGCTTCATATTTTCGGGCCAGGTTCACAATCCCCTGCATACGCCTTTGCCCGGGGCGGCCCTGTTCCTCAAACATCAGTTCACACAGTTTTCTGGTGTGAGGTCCGATCCGTTCCGCTTTGCCTAACAGATACGTTGTCTGCCGGGACGGATTGAAAATCCGGTCTTCCGGCGCCATTCTTACCGCGCCGGACCGATGGCTTTTGATATGCGAACGGATTTTTTCCATGGTCCGGGGATCGATAATTTCAATTTCAAACTCATAAATCCGGACAATGACATCCTGGTGCAATTGCGCGGGAAGGGCCGAATAATAAGATTGCCCCACCTGGATCATCCCGTCATCATACACCTTGCGGGTCTCTTGCCGAAAATAGCGAAAACCGGTCAGCGGCAACGGATTCAGCATGGGCTTTTCCTCCTGGAACAGTTGCTCGACCTGCCGCTTCATCCGGCCGTGGATCCTTTTTGCGGCCCAGGTTTCTTCCCAGTGCATCAGCCACTGGTTCTGCGCTTCGATCGACTCAAACTGTCTTCCTTTCAGAGCCGTATCCTGGGTATGCTGAATGGCGCTTTCAACAGTGCCTTTCCGGTTAGGGTCTCTAATCCGCGCCGGATCGGCCATCACGCCATAATGGTCCAGCATTGCCGCGTAGATCGCATTCAATGCCGGTTCATAGATATCCGGCTTGATGACGCCTTCTTTGAGATTATCCAGCACCACATATTGCACGCTGCCGCCAAAATACCGGAACGCCTCTTCATGCAGCCTGGCCCAGGTTTCCTGGCTCGACCTCCAGACCACTTTGCGAAATGACCGGCGGGAGTACTTCAGGGTCATGACAAACAATCGGGGGCGTCGATATTTGCCGGATGGATGCAAGGTCTTGGCGCCCTGGCCATAATCCACCTGGGCCTCTTCACCCGGCAGAAATTCCAGCCGGTCGAACTGCTCGGGCGTTTTATGCTTTAATCCCCGGACAAAGCGCTTTACGCTGTTATATTTGTGGGTAAAGTTGAACCGTTCCACCAAATCCTGGTAGATGGCCATTGCATTTCTGCCCAGCCGGATTTGTTGTGCGATCCATTTTTGATGGGGTTCACAGGCTGATCTGGCATGAAACGGGATCTGCGCCCCTTCCACTGAAAACGCCGGTGGCCGGGGTGGGGGATTTTGAATCGGGTCTTCATCACGGTCGGTTGTCGCCACTGCCGCGGAAGGCGAGAACCGGTCTTTATCCGGACGGGGGATTATATCCAGCTGCCGGCCATACTTGCGGATCGTTTTCCGGTCAATCCCGGCTTTACGGCTGATCTCCCGCTGGCTGATCTTGTTCTTAAGCAGGGTGACTATCGTGGCTTTCTTATCTGGCTTCAAAACGTTCATCCTTTCTGTCTCCCATGTATTGAATAATCCAACGATACATGGGGACATTAACGTTCCGTCGCCCTTGGTCCAAATTTTTCCGGTTTTAAAGATTTACGTCAGCTTTTGGGGTGACCAGGTGGGGGATTTTCAAGTGGCCACAGGTGGGGGATTTTGGGTGGCCATCGGGG
>JBMORA010000012.1:0-152444 GCA_049320885.1 Thermodesulfobacteriota bacterium
GAGTAATACCACGAGCCTCAACCAGTAATCGGTCAACAAGTTTCTCATATTCATCGGATTCATAAATTTTGGTATCTTGTGGCTTCCGCAAAAACTGGATAGTAACAACAAGGTTATATAGCCCTTTGTCTTTTATCTCGACAGCTGCGACAACAGTACCAGCCTCTCTACTGTAGCCGGAGTTTGAGGAATAAAACCCAGCAAGTGCGTTTGAGGAAAATAGTATTAGTGCAAATAAAGCGATAGATAATTTTTTCACCATTTTATATTCCTTTTCTGTGCCTCAGAGGTAAAACGCTGAAAATAACCGGTCGGCGAGCTTTTCCGCCGGTCGGGTTGATTTTTATGTTAGGGCATAGTTGGGTAATGCCAGTCGATTATCTTTAGACGAAATGCCTCAAGTTCATTAATAGCATCATTTATTCGTTTGAAATACTCTTTAAAATTTACTTCGGTCATATCTTCCGACTCTTCAATTCTTGCTCCCTTACCACCGCTAAGCTTTGAGTTTTCACGTACCAATGCTACAGTTTCATCACCATCGACCAAATCAAAGTATTGCGAGTGAACAAGATTATTACGAATCTCTGCTAGCTTTAAGCATTCTACGATTATATTATGGAATTTAGCTTTTTCAGAATTATCAATCGCCCGTTCATCTACATACCGAGAAAAAAGTACATCTGTGGTTTTTATTAAATTTGAAAATTCATGCTGCCTTATTAATATTCTAACGAACTCAGAGTTCCCCTTAACGATTAGAAGTACAATATCAGTTATCTGAGCTTCAAGACCCTGAAAATCAACTATGAACTTTCCAAGCTGATGATATAATGGATTTTCCATATTTTTCCTGAGCCCTAACATATATTATTATCGAGCCCGCTCGAATAACCGCAACAAATCAATTCCCGCCTATTTCACCGCAAAGTGTAGAAATTTCCAACAAAACCTGATATATAAATATTACTAAATAATACTATATGTTATAAATAAATGAGACTTTTTGTCGGCTCGTTTACGCATTAATTATGCACTTATAGAGCCGGCTCGATAATTTTTTGAAAAATTATCGCCCACTGTTTTTATTGAAAATATTTCTGAAAAAGGAGCTATTTCCCGAGAAAAACGTGTCGCTTGAGAAGGCCATACAACTGATTGATATAAAAGTCAATCGTTAATGCTTAACCGTGATTATTCGAAGAGGATTACAAATTGGACAGGCCTTGATACCTGTATCAAACTTTTTTTACAGGAAAATAATTCCGAATTGATTTTCCACCCAAAAATTATTCACCCGATTTCTTAACATTTTTATCCGGCGATTTGAAAAGCCGGGCAACCAGTTCCATAAGCACCGCCTCTGCATTTGCCTGCCGCTCCCTGACTTCCGCCATTCTCACCAGATTATCGCCGATTTTTTCAATCTTCTTTTCAATATCAGGTGGCAAAGCATCCAGCATCATCGCTATCCCAATTAACGTGAACCAGCCAACCGGCCGCCGCAATTCCGGCAGGTTTTGCCTTCTTCATATTGGAATAACATGCATTTTTTGCAGAAGACCCCCTTGATGGGCAACCGCGCTTTATGGGCATCAAAGAAAATACATTCCCCTTCATCCGTGATTTCAAAATCAGTGAGACATGCCGGACAGGATACCTTGCCGGGTTTGACTTCGAATTCATGGCTCATGCAGAAAGGGCAACTGATGGTACCGGCCAGGCTATCCGTTGTCATTCACCAGGTCCCGTAAGTTCCGAGAGCAGGTGAACGTTACAACCTTCCGGGCGTCCAGCAACATGGTTTCGCCGGTGGCCGGATTTCTGCCTTTCCGCTTGCGTTTTTCCTTCACATTGAATTTGCCAAAACCGGAAATCATGACATCGTCGCCGGATTCAAGGGTTCGTTTGATCAATTCGATGGTTGTTTCGATGAGCTGATCGCTTTCATTTCGGGACAGGTCGAGTTGTTTCTGTAATTCTTCGGCAATCTGGACTTTTGTGAGTGTCATAAGGGGTTCCAATGATATGATGAAGGTGGATAAAGATGTGATGACTGGTTGAAAATATTATATAAAACAAATTAAGTCAAGTAAATTGGTTGGTTGTTCAATAAAAGGGCAGAAAAGAGATGGTCGCAGGAGCTGATTTCAATCTTCCCGATCCATCTGTGGTCCCATTTCAATTGCGGGGTATGGCGCAACAAAAAATGATCGCGATTTTTTCACGGAGCCATCGAATGTTCAAACGATTTACCTGGATTATTTCATCGGTTATCTTGACAGGTATCAATTCTAAGGGTAGTCTGCGAGTGAAAAACGGTGCTTTTGAAAATACTTATCTATTTAAGTTTATTGAAAAAATGGCGGAAGTGCATGGGAATCGAACCCACCCGGGACGGTATTAGCGCCCCACACCGGATTTGAAGTCCGGGAGCCTCACCAGTAAGCTGCGCACTTCCGTGACGGTTCGTAAAATAGGATATTTGAATGGATTCTGTCAACCCCCTTATCCGGATCGAAGAGAATGAAGATGATCAATGAACGACGAATGGCCGATGTGTTTACAGCTCTTGTGGAAATCGACAGTGTCTCCAGGCAGGAGGGACGGGTGGCGGCCCGCATCCGGCAACTGGCCGAAAATCTGGGCGCCCGGGTATTGACCGACGCCTCGGCGGCGAACACCGGCAGCGATACGGGCAATCTGGTGCTGAAATTCACGGGCAACCGGGATGTCGAACCCATGCTGCTGAGCGCCCATATGGATACGGTGGAGCCGGGCAAGGGAATCCGGCCCCGTTTCCAGAACGGTGTGTTCACCAGCTCGGGGGACACGATTCTCGGAGCGGACGATAAAAGCGCCATCGCCATTATTGTTGAGGCCCTGCAGATCCTCAAGGAAAAGAACTTGCCCCACGGACCCATCGAAGTGGTTCTGACCACCTGTGAGGAAATCGGTCTCCAGGGGGCCAAGCACCTGGATTTCAACTTGCTCGGCGCCAGGTTCGGCTATGTGCTGGATACCACCGACACGGAAGCGATCGTCACCCGCGCGCCGGCGGCCAATAAGATGACCTTCCGGATTCACGGCAAGGACGCGCATGCGGGCGTGGCGCCGGAAAAAGGCATCAATGCGATTTCCCTGGCGGCCCGGGCCATTGCTTCCCTGGACCTCGGCCGCATCGATCCTGAGACCACTTGCAACATCGGTACCATCGAGGGCGGCGTGGCCACCAATATCATTCCCAGCCTGGTGACCATGCACGGCGAGGTCCGCAGCCACGATGAATCCAAACTGGAGCGGCTGACCCGACGCATCGTGGCGGCGTTTCAGCAGGCGGTGGAAGGCTATGAACCGGCGGATGCGAGTGCCGGCAGGGCGCGCCTGGAATCGGAGGTGGAGACCGATTTTTTCGCCACCCATATTCCCGAAGACCATCGGGTGGTGGTCCTGGCCAGACGGGCCGCGGCGGCGCTGGATCGCAAGCTGGCCCTGCGGACCACCGGCGGCGGCTCGGACGCCAACATTTTTTTCAAGCAGGGCATCATCACCGGTGTCCTGGGGACCGGCATGCAGGACATGCATACGGTCCGCGAGTCCATCCGGATCGACCACATGACGCGGACCGCCGAGCTGTTGCTCGGCATCATTCAGCTGCACGCCGAAAACGGGAGCGTCTGAGCATGCACGTCCATTTCGATTGCTTCTCCGGAATCAGCGGGGATATGACCCTGGCCGCTTTGGTGGACCTGGGAGTTCCCGTGGAATGGCTGCGGGACCGGCTGGGCCGGGTGTTGCCGCCGGACGATTTCGACCTGACCGCTTCGCCGGTGCAGCGGGGCGGAATCCGGGCCATGGACGTCCAGGTGCGGGTCAGGCGGCACGAGCACGCCCGGCATTTCACCGATATACGGGAAATGATCCTGGGGGGCGGCTTGCCGGAAACGGTCCAAAAGACCAGCCTGGAGATGTTTCAACGGATTGCCGAGGCCGAGGCCGGTATTCACGGCTGCCGCCTGGAGGAGGTTCATTTCCACGAGGTCGGGGCCGTGGACGCCATGGTGGATATCATCGGCACGGCCCTTGGCGTGGACTACCTGGGAATCGCTTCCATCAGTTCCTCGCCGGTGGCCCTGGGCAGCGGCTTCGTCGAATGCCGTCACGGCCTGCTGCCGGTGCCGGCCCCGGCGACCCTGAAAATTCTGGAGGGGCTGCCGGTATATGGAACCAGCGTCCCCCATGAGCTGGCCACGCCCACCGGCGCGGCCATCGTGGCTACCCTGGCCGCGGAGTTCGGTCCCCTGCCGGACATGACCGTGGCGCGGACCGGTTATGGCGCCGGCAAGCGGGAACTCCGGCAACAGCCCAATCTGTTGCGACTGGTGGCAGGCAAACGGACCCGGTCGGCGGAAGCGGAAAACGGGACGGTGGTGATCGAAACCACCATTGACGACATGAATCCCGAATTGTTCGGCTTTGTCATGAACCGCCTGTTCGAGGACGGCGCCTTGGATGTCTGCTGGATTCCGGTGCAGATGAAAAAGAACCGTCCCGGAACCCTGGTGCAGGTGCTGAGCCGGCAGGAGCACCGGGCCGCCATCGTGCAGCGGTTGTTGTCCGAGACCAGCACCACCGGCGTCCGCTATCATGAAGTCCGGCGGGAAAAGCTGGCGCGGGAGCTCCGGCTGGTGGAGACGTCCCTGGGCCGGATCCAGGTGAAGGCCATTGTCCGGCCGGACGGCGGCGTCCGGTTGACCCCTGAGTACGAGGTGTGCCGGGAAATCGCCCAGCGTCTGGACCTGCCCCTCCAGGAGGTGTACCGGACGATTCTGAAGGAAGTGGGGTGAGGCATGAATCCATCGGCGCTGAAACACCAATTGATCCTGCTGCTGGCCACGGGCTTTCATTCCGGGAGGATGCCGGTCGCCCCGGGGACCTTTGGTTCCCTGGCGGGCCTGGCGCTCTGCTATCTGCTGTCCGTCATGCCGGCCCTGAAAAGCATTCCGGTTCTGATCATCTTCATCTGCCTGTCCATGTGGATCGCCGGGGAAGCGGAAACCCTCCTCGGCGCCAAGGATCCGGGAAGCATCGTGATCGATGAGGTGGCCGGCATGGCCGTCACCCTGACGGGATTGCCGTTTACCCCGGCGAACGCCCTGGCCGGATTCGTCCTGTTCCGGTTTTTCGACATTCTGAAACCGTTTCCCATCCGTCAACTGGAAAAGCGCATTCCCGGCGGCATCGGAGTGGTCCTGGACGATCTGCTGGCCGGGGTATATGCCCTGCTGGTGCTGCGCATGGGGAAAGCCCTCTGGATGTGAAATGAATTCCATGCGCGTCTTCATCGCCCTTGAATTGCCGGAAACGATCATCGCCGCCCTTGCCAGGGTCCAGAAAGACCTGCGGCCCCATGGCTTGAAAACCAAATGGGTGAAACCGGAAAACATCCACCTGACCCTGAAATTCCTCGGCGACATCCGGCCGGAACAGGTGGAGCCGGTAGCCGGAGTTCTTCAGCGGACGGTTGCCCGGAAAACGGCTTTCCCGCTGACGGCAAAAGAGGCCGGCGTTTTCCCCTCCATCCGGCGTCCGAATGTCTTTTGGATCGGACTGGCCGGGGAACTTGCCCCGCTGGTTCTGCTGCAGCAGGAACTGGACCGGGGCCTCGGTGAACTCGGGTTCGCCCTGGAAACCCGGCCGTTCAAGGGGCATCTGACCCTGGGCCGCTTTAAGGGCCCGGTGGACCCGGACCGCCTGATCCAGGCCCTGCGTTCCCTCGCCGATTTCCAGACGCCGGCCTTTACGGCCGAGACCGTTACCTTGTTCAGGAGCGACCTGCATTCCGCCGGACCGGTGTACACCCGCCTTTCGTCCGGGCGCCTGAATCCTTCCTGATCCGCATTCGCCGGGTCCAGCGTTTGTCCGATTGCATTCGACGACGTTTAATAGTATAGGAGACTCAATTTTTGCGGTGTTGCACATCCGGCTGGTTCCGGCAATGACTCGGCAATGAACCCGGTGCGGCGTTGATGGGCGGTGGGCCGCGACCGCTGAACCACACATTCCGTTCCCGACTGGCCAACCGACGGTGGCGGATAACGATTATCTCAGGAGGGGATCATGGTCAATTCCACGGAAAAGGACAGGGCGGTCGAGGCCGCCATCAGCCAAATCGAACGGCAGTACGGCAAAGGCTCCATCATGAAGCTGGGCAGCGGCGAGATCATCGAGGTGCCGGTGATCCCCACCGGCTCCCTGGCCCTGGACAAGGCCCTGGGTATCGGCGGACTGCCCAAGGGCCGGGTTACGGAAATTTATGGCCCGGAATCTTCCGGGAAAACCACCCTGGCCCTGCATGCCGTTTCCGAGGCCCAGCGGCGGGGGGGAATCGCGGCTTTCATCGACGCGGAGCATGCCCTGGATACTTCCTATGCCAGGAAGCTCGGAGTGAACTGCGACGAGCTGCTGGTTTCCCAGCCCGATACCGGGGAACAGGCCCTGGAAATCACCGATATGCTGGTGCGCAGCGGCGCCATCGACATTCTGGTGATCGACTCGGTGGCGGCCCTGGTTCCCCGGGCGGAGATCGAGGGGGAGATGGGCGATTCCCACATGGGGCTCCAGGCCCGGCTCATGTCCCAGGCCCTCCGGAAACTGACCGGAACCATCGGGAAAACCATGACCTCGGTGATTTTCATCAACCAGATCCGCATGAAGATCGGGGTGATGTTCGGCAATCCCGAAACCACTACCGGCGGCAATGCCTTGAAATTCTATGCCTCGGTGCGCATCGATGTGCGGAAATCCAATTCCATCAAGGAAGGCCAGGAGATCGTCGGCAACCGGACCAAGGCCAAGGTCGTCAAGAACAAACTGGCCCCGCCTTTCAAGGAAGCGGAGTTCGACATCATGTACGGCGAAGGCATTTCCAGGACCGGCGACCTGCTGGATATGGGCGTGCTGGTGAACGTCATTGAAAAAAGCGGGTCCTGGTATTCCTACAACGGGGAACGCATCGGACAGGGCCGTGAGACGGTGAAGAAATTTTTCGGCGATAATCCGGCCCTGTATGAAGAAATTTTATCAAAGGTCCGCGAAGGACTGGGGCTGGTGAAAAGCGCGCCGGAGAATGCCAAGCCGGAAAACATCAAACCGGAGAGCAGCAAGACGGAAAAAATCAAATCCGAAGCTGCCGGGAAATAAACGTCAAGGCGGATCGATCCGCCGTGAATCATCGGAAACGCAAGGAAGGTTGGAGTGCCCCATGACAGGCAATGAAGTCAGAAAGAAGTTCATCGATTATTTTGCAGCCAAAAACCATCAGCTGGTGCGGAGTTCCTCCCTGGTGCCCCACGATGATCCCACCCTGCTGTTCACCAATGCCGGCATGGTGCAGTTCAAGCGGGTTTTCATCGGCGAGGAATTCCGGCCCTACACCACCGCTGCCACCGCCCAGAAATGCGTCCGCGCCGGCGGAAAACACAACGACCTGGAAAATGTCGGTTATACCGCCCGGCATCATACGTTCTTCGAAATGCTGGGGAACTTCTCCTTTGGAGACTACTTCAAGGAAAAAGCCGTTGAATACGCCTGGGACCTGCTGGTGAACGGGTATGGCCTGCCGCCCGAAAAATTGTGGATTTCCATTTATCTCGATGACGATGAGGCCTTTGAGATCTGGAACCGGAAAATCGGCGTTCCCGGGGAACGCATCATCCGGCTGGGGAAGAAGGACAATTTCTGGGCCATGGGGGATACGGGGCCTTGCGGACCCTGCAGCGAAATCCATATCGACCGGGGGGATCAGCATGGCTGCGGCAGACCGGACTGCGCCGTGGGATGCGACTGCGACCGTTTCCTGGAAATCTGGAATCTGGTTTTCATGCAATACAACCAGGAAGCCTCCGGCGAATTGACGCCGCTGCCCAAACCGAGCATCGACACCGGCATGGGCCTGGAGCGGATTGCCTCGGTGCTCCAGCAGGCCCACACCAATTATGAGACCGATCTGTTCCTGCCCATCATCCGGCAAGTGGAGGAACTGTCGGAAAAGCGGCTGGGACAATCCCCAACCGTGGATGTGGCCATGAAGGTGATCGCCGACCACAGTCGTTCCACGGCGTTTCTCATCGGTGACGGCGTGCTGCCTTCCAATGAGGGCCGTGGATACGTGTTGCGCCGGATCATGCGCCGGGCCATCCGCTATGGCCGTAACATCGGCCTCAAGCGTCCGTTCCTGCACCGGACGGCCGGCGTCGTTTTCGACATCATGGCCGGGGCCTATCCGGAATTGAGGGATTCCGGGGCCTTCATCACCAATGTGATTGAAAATGAGGAGATCCGTTTTGCCGAGACCCTGGACAACGGCCTGAAGCTGCTCAACGACACCCTTGCGGAACTCAAGAGCCGGCAAATCAAGACCATCCCGGGGGACGTGATTTTCAAACTCTATGACACCTATGGCTTCCCGGTGGATATCGTCCGCGATGTGGTGCGGGATGACGGCATGCAGCTGGATACCGATGGATTCCAGACCGCCATGGACGCCCAGCGGGCCAAATCGCGTTCCGTCGCGGCGTTCACCAAGATCGGCGATGCCTACAAGTCCCTGTCGGCCGGTGGTTTCAAGACGGAATTCGTGGGCTATGAAACCCTCCGCTGCGAGGCGACGGTGAAACTGCTGGTGGCGGAAGGCGAGGCCCTGGATACCGCCGGGGCCGGCATGACGGTGGAAGTCGTTACGGATCGGACGCCGTTTTATGCCGAATCCGGCGGTCAGGTGGGCGACGCCGGCGAAATCCATAACGGTGCCTTTTCCATGGATGTCATCCATACGGTCAAGGACCCTACCGGGCTGGTGATCCACAAGGGAACGATCCGCCAGGGCGGGGTCCGGTGCGGTGACAGCGTGACCCTGACCGTAGCGGACGACGGCCGCAATGCCACGGCCCTGAACCATACCGCCACCCATATTCTGCATGCGGCGTTGCGGAAAATCGTCGGCGAACATGTCAAACAGGCCGGCTCCCTGGTGTCGCCGGAACGCCTGCGGTTTGACTTTTCCCATTTCGCGGCCCTGGACCGGGGAGTTCTGGATCGCATCGAAACCTATGTCAACGGACGGATCCGGGAGAACTTCCCGGTGATCAGCGAGGAAATGGCCGCCGAGGAGGCCTTCAGGACCGGGGCCACGGCCTTGTTCGAAGAGAAATACGGTGACCGGGTCCGGGTCATCTCCCTGGGGGAATTCAGCAAGGAATTCTGCGGTGGAACCCATGCCCGACGGACCGGCGACATCGGCTTTTTCAAAATCATCGGCGAGGCCAGTGTCGCCGCCGGCGTCCGCCGCATCGAGGCCCTGACCGGGGAAAGCGCCCTTACGCATGTCCAGGATACGGTCCGGATCGTCCAGGAGACCTCCCTGTTGTTGAAGGAAAAGCCGGAGTCGCTCAGACCGCGGGTGGAAAAACTGATGGCCGACCTGAAAAACCTGGAAAAGGAAACCGAACGCCTCAAGACCCGGATGGCCCTGATGTCGTCCGGGGACGGCGGCAGGGAGGAGTATCCGGTCATCGCGGGCGTGCGGGTGGTCGTGCGGAAAGTCGCCGTGGATAAACCGGCGGCGTTGCGGGAGCTGGCCGATCAGTTCAAGGACCGGATCAAATCCGGGGTGGTGGTGCTGGGCGCCGAGGCCGACGGCAAGGCCATGCTCATTGCCGCGGTGACCAAGGATTTGACCGGCCGTTTTCATGCCGGAAACATCGTGAAGCTGGTGGCGGCGGAAGTCGGCGGTGCGGGCGGAGGCCGGCCGGACATGGCCCAGGCCGGGGGCAGCCAGCCGGAGAAGCTGGACGCGGCCCTTGCCAAGGTGCCGGAATTTTTACAAGCCGTTTGAGCGGCGGCCCTTTACATGGAGCTGAAGCGGCTGACCATGTTGTTGAGCTGCCTGGCGAGTTCCAGGAGTTCACCCACATTGACGTTGACCTGATTGCTCTGGGCGGCCATTTTTCCGGCCGCCTGATTGACCTCGCCGATGTCCCGGGAGATTTCCTCCGCGGCGACGGTGGTCTGGGCCATGCTTTCATTGATCGCGGAGATGCCGGTGGAGGATTGGGCCACATTGCCGGCGATCTCTTTGGTGGTGGCGGATTGCTCCTCCACGGCGGAAGCGATGATGGTGACGAAATCGTTCAGCTGGTTGATGATGTTTGAAATCTGGTTGATTTCCCGGACGGTTTCCGCCGTGGCGTCCTGAATGCCTTCGATCTGCACCTTGATCTGCTGGGTCGCGGTGGAGGTCTGCCTGGCCAGTTCCTTGATTTCATTGGCCACCACCGAGAACCCCTTGCCGGCCTCCCCGGCCCGGGCCGCTTCGATGGTGGCATTGAGCGCCAGGAGATTGGTCTGCTCGGAAATATCCTTGATGGCTTCCGTCACGTTGCCGACTTCCTGGGCGGACCTTCCCAGACGGTGCACTTTTTCGGATATGTTTTTGGATTGGGACACGGAATCCAGGGCGATTTTTTGGGCGCTGTTGGTGTTCTGGGCGATTTCGTTGATGGTGCCCGTCATCTGCTCCACCGAGGCGGCCACCATGTTGGCGCTGGTGGAAAGCTGTTCCATGGAGGCGGCCACGGATTTGGTGTGGTCGCTGAATTTCTCATAAGCCCCGGCGACATTGTCCGCAATGGTGGACATTTCCTTGGCCCCGCCGGACATCTGACCGGAGAGACCCGAGAGATCCACCGAGGATGAATTCAGAATTTCCGCATGGTGCTGGATCTCCAGGATGGCCTCATGCAGTTTGGCCTTGCTGGACTGGAGTTCCGCTTCCCTGGATTTCAGCTTGTCCCGCATCCGGTTCAGGTAGCTGCCGATAAAGGCGAGCCAGCTCAAGCCAAGGGCGCAGATCACCCACTGCACCAGGTTGATGGCCAGATTGAATTCCGGCGGTTTGTTGGCAATGTTCAGCAGGATGACGACGCCGTATCCGCAGATGGCCACCAGGGCGACGATGATGAAATCCCGGCGGCTGAGCTGGAAGGCGCCGAACAGAATCGTCAGAAAATAGAACACCATGACCCCGCCCCGGACTTCGTGGACAAAATACAGGAAATAGGTGATGGAAAGCAGCGCGGCGCTGATTTGCGGCATGGTCAGGCTCGGATCCCGGAACCCCTTGTTCATGCCGGTGCGTAACATGAAGTAGAAAGCGGCTTGAATGAAAGCCACCGCGAAAAAGAATCCGACCAGCTGGCCGAAGGTCATTTTGACGAGTCCTACCTTGGCGGCAATGAAGACCACTATAAAACAGAGGACAAAAAAAGCGTCGGCCATGAGCTGACGCGATACCCGCACCGCTTGCGCCTTGTCGCCCTTGGGGATAATCGCAACCATAATCGCCTCTTCCATGTTGTCAGTGGGTTGATCGGTACGATAAGAAGGTGGATTTCGCCGGCCGTATCATAACTAGTGTTTATGATATCACAGCATTCGATGAAGTTCAAGATTGGGAAGCGCGCCACAGCAAGGTAATCCCAGGTAACGTAAATACTGCTTTTTTTTTAATCGGCAGATTACAAAGCTTTACGCAGATGATGCCGAAGGTAACACCGGGGCTCCTTCATTTCCCTGGAAGCAAGGCCAAAGGGAAAAGCAGTGGAAACTGCATATAAAATGGTTTCTGCGGTTGACATCCTGGGGCCGGTTGCATAATTTGGCTCCTCACGGTGGAGGGCCGCGCGGCATCAGGGGAACACCGGGAACCGATCCCCGGAATGATCCGGCCCGGCAAACCCGACTTTTATAAGGTAACCATGGGAAGCAGGTTGGAATGAAAGCGACGATTTTGATTTTTTTAACCGGTTGGTGGCTGTGGACCGGTTCCGCCTTGTGTGCCTGGGCCGGGGAATCGGAACCGGCCACAGCACCCGCAGGGGCAACCGCGGGTGAAATACAGGATTATCAGAAATGGGCGTTTTTCCCGGTGATCGCCAGCAGCACCGAAACCGGCCTGCAACTGGGCGCCCTGGCGGTGCGGTTTTTCCAGCCGGACACACCGGGCGGAAAGTCCTCCACCATTGACTTTATCGGTTTCGGAACCGTTGAGGGACAATATTTCGCCGGCATTACGCCGAATTTCTATTTCAATAAGGAATTGTATCATGCGTTCGGCAGTCTGAGCGGGAAATTCTGGCCGGCGAACTACTACGGGATCGGCAATGATACGGCAGAGGAGAACAAGGAGACTTACGACGCCACCGGAGTGGGGGCCCGGATCGGTCTGGAAAGGAAGTTTTTTGACCTTTTCCATGCCGGGGTCCTGTATCGGTATGTCAATGAACGCATGGACGCGCCCGAAAACGGCGAGTTGGTGCGGGAGGGGGTCACCGGTGTGGACGGCGGGGTGCGGTCCGGCGCCGGCGTCGTGTTTTCCCATGATACCAGGGACAATATCAATGACGCCCGCCGCGGCGCGTATCTGAGATATGAAGCCCTTTTCTTTGAGGAAGGGCTCGGCAGCGATTACCGGTATTTGGATCATGAGCTGGATCTCCGGACGTATTGGCCCACGACCCCATCCACCTCCCTGGCCGTGCGCGGCTTTCTGACCATGAAACGGGGGCGGATACCCTTTCAGGACCTCAGCACTCCGGACGGATTCGATCTGCTGCGTGGAATTGAAAAAGGGCGCTACCGGGAACGGGACATGGCGGCCGCGCAGCTGGAATGGCGGTTTCCCATCTACGGCCGCTTCAACGGTACGGTATTCGCCGAAACCGCCCAGACGGCTTATGAAATCAGCGCCCTGAACAACGACGGCTGGAAGTACTCCCTCGGCTCCGGCCTTCGGTATGCTCTCAATCCGGCCGAACGCTTCAACATCCGATTGGATCTCAGCTTCGTGGACGGCGGCTTCGGTCTGGCGCTGGGCATCCGGGAAGCGTTCTAGAACAAACGGAACGGCAGTGGATTTCAGCCCCGGCAAGGCCCTTCAGCTCTCCGGGCTTGTCCCGGGGTGCAATTATCGGCCACACGGTTTCGGTTGCTTTCGTGGTAACATTTTGATAATATAAAAATATTCTTCATATTCCCTATGATTCGGCAAGGGTTTTTATTCCATCGAAATCATTCCATAATAACCGGATATTCGGTCGGCTGGTGAACCGGGCACATCCACCCAAACAAGGAGGTCAACATGAAACGGGTTGCTGTCGGCATTCTCCTTTTGTCACTTTGTCTCGGTGTGCCGGTGCCTGATGGGCATGCGGATCAGATCGTCATCGTTTCGGATGACTGGTGTCCGATCAATTGCGATCCGGGCACACAGGCTCCGGGCTTTATGGTGGAATTCGCCAAAATCATTTTTGCCAAAGCCGGGCACAGCGTGGAATACAAACAGGTTCCATGGACCCGGGCGGTCATGGAAGCCCGCAAGGGCAACTATCATGGCATCATCGGCGCGTATCGCGGGGATGCCCCGGATTTTATTTTCCCGGAAAACGAGCAGGCCGTGATCGGCAATTCGTTTTTCGTCCTCCGGGACAGCACCTGGACTTACACCGGCCTGCCATCCCTCGACCGGGTGAAGATCGGCCTGATCCTTGGTTATGACTATGGCGAGGAAATCGATCAGTACACCCAAAAAAACAAGGATTCGACCAAGGTCCAGATGAACAGCGGTGAAAAGGCGCTGGAAAAAAACATCAAAAAACTGCTGG
This sequence comes from Thermodesulfobacteriota bacterium, assembly GCA_049320885.1. GTDB lineage: Bacteria > Desulfobacterota > Desulfobacteria > Desulfobacterales > SURF-7 > DYJD01. The sequence continues at coordinate 13,722 of JBMORA010000012.1, forward strand.
CCGGCAGAATCGATGCGGTTCTGGAAAACAACTACGTGTTCGAGTATAAAGCCTCCCGGATGAACATCATGGACAAGATCAAGCCTGCCGGAGTGGCTGTGCAGCCCGACAAAGCCTATATCGCCTTTTCTCCGGCCCATCACAAATCGAAGGAATATGCCGAAATCCTTTCAAGAGGAATGGAAGAGATTCGCGCTTCCGGCGAGTTGGCCAAAATCCTTGAACAATATGGGCTGAAGGACTGGAAATAGCTTTCCGGCGGTGTCCGGTGGAAGGAATCCGGAGGGCAGGATTCGGAGCAATGGATACCAGCAGGTCGCAGGAGAAATGAATGAGCCCGGTAACCCATTTGCTGGCAAGCTGGGTGATCGCCAACGCAACGCGCAGCCGGTCCCGGGACCGGGTCTGGATCACCCTGGCCGGAGTGCTTCCTGATCTCGACGGCCTTGGCTTCCTGGTGGAGATGGTAACCGAGAACTCAGCGACACCGCTTCTCTGGTACAGCCGCTACCACCATGTATTGTGTCACCATATCGGATTCGGGCTGGCGCTGATGGTGGTGACGGCGATTTTTTCCCTCAGGCGCCGGGTCACGGTGCTCTTGGCGCTGACAGCCTTCCACCTGCATCTATTGGGCGATCTGGTCGGTTCCCGGGGACCGGACGGCTATCAGTGGCCGATTCCCTTTCTGCTGCCTTTTTCCGATGCGTGGCAATTGACCTGGACCGGTCAGTGGACCTTGAACGCCTGGCCCAATTTTCTGGTCACCGGAATTCTGTTCGGCATAACGGCGTATCTGGCCTGGAAACGGGGAATATCACCCATCTCCCTGCTTTCGCCGCGGCTGGACCGCGCCGTGGTGTCGAAACTGCGGAACCGCCTGGGCCGGCCGGAATCGGTTTCCGACCTACCGGGATGAATTCCGCATGATCCTCAGGATGGCCCCGGTGTCGACGAATTGTCGGAAATGTTCCGCCAGAAGGTCGTAATGGCGTTCTTTTTCCAGCCAGAAATCTTCCCGCCGGAGATTGGGAGTAACCGCCAGGCCTTTGCGGGAAGCCAGGCTTTCCAGCAGCCTGGCGCGGAATCCGGCGCTGTCGAACAGACCGTGGAGATAGGTTCCGAATACGTTCCCTTCCCGGTTGCTGGCGCCTTCCGCGCCGGAATCCAGATCCAGGAAGGCCTCCGCGGCGCCTCCCCTTTCGGTTTGGCCCATATGGATTTCGTATCCCCGGACCCGGGTGCTGAACAGTCGGTCGGTTCCCGTGGACAGCCGCACGATTTTGGTTTTTTCCATCCGGGTGAAAACGTCCAGCAGGCCAATGCCGTTAACGCGCGGCCGGTTGCTTTCCACAGCGTGGGGGTCCAGGATTTCCCTGCCCAGCATCTGGAAACCGCCGCACAAGCCGATGACCATGTTGCGGCCCGGGGCTGCGAATTCCCGGATCGCGGCGCACCAGCCGGTTTTCTCCAGCCAGGCCATGTCGTTCAACGTGTTTTTGCTGCCGGGGATGACCAGCAGGTCATACGGTTCGAGAGCGACCGGCTGCTCGAGCCAGTTCAGCAGCACGGATCCTTCCCGGGCCAGGGCGGCCAGATCGGTGAAATTGGAAACATGGGGCAGCCGCACCACGGCGATATTGATCTTGTCAGGCCGGGGCGGCTTGACGGCCGCCGCCGCATCGAGGGACATGCTGTCTTCCGTGTCGATGGAAAATCCGGTGTACACGGGAACCAGACCGAACACCGGTTTACCGGTGGATTGCTCGATGTAGTCGATTCCGGATTGAAACAGACATGGATCGCCGCGGAATTTGTTGATGAGGAAACCGGCCACCAGATCGCGTTCCCGCGGCGCGATCACGTTCAAGGTGCCGATGATCTGGGCGAAGACCCCGCCGCGATCGATATCCGCCACCAGCACCACCGGCGAGCGGGTCATGAGGGCCATTTCAAAATTGACGATGTCATGGTCCCGCAGGTTTATCTCCGCACAGGAGCCGGCTCCTTCCATGATGATGGCGTCATACTGTTCTTCCAGAAGGCGAAAACTTTCCTGAACCGCTTCCTTGAGTTTCGGTTTCAGCGCGTAATATCCGGCAGCGGAAAAATTTCCCAGCACCGCTCCCTGCATGACTACCTGGGAGCCCAGATCGCTGTTGGGTTTCAGCAGCACGGGATTCATGTGGACGGAAGGCGGCAGTCCGCAGGCCTCTGCCTGGGCCGCCTGGGCCCGCCCGATTTCTCCGCCCTCGACGGTGACAAAGGAGTTGTTGGACATATTTTGGGCCTTGAAGGGCGCCACCCGGAGGCCGTTTTGTTTCAGTATCCGGCAAAAGGCCGTGGCCGTTACACTTTTGCCGACATCCGATCCGGTTCCGAGAAACATGAGGCTCGAGGTTCTATGCACGGGCGGTCTCCGGTGGTCACAACAGGGTGCGGATCACGGTAAATGCGAAAAGGGCCGAAAGGCCGGCGGTGAGGGATATCCGCCAGGCCGATGAAATATCTTCCATGCGGACGGGATTGCCGCCGGCGTTGAGGCAGGGTTTTTCCACCAGCTCCCCGTGATAGCGGCTGGGACCGCCCAGGCGCAGATTCAGGACAGCGGCCATGGCGGCCTCGGGATGGCCGGCGTTGGGGGAAGGGTGGCAATGCCGGTCCCGCAGGGCGATCCGAAAGGAACGGATCGGATGGTTGCCGCCGCAGATGCCGGCAGCCAGGATCAGCAACAGGGTGAGACGCGCCGGTATCCAGTTGAGCAGATCGTCGCATCGGGCCGCAACACATCCTAGCTGGAGGTAGCGGTCGTTCTTGTATCCCACCATGGAGTCCATGGTGCTCACGGCCTTGTAGAGTACCGCCAGCGGAGCCCCCCCCAGGAAGGCATAGAACAACGGTCCGATGACGCCATCCGAGAGATTCTCCGCAAGGGTTTCCACGCAGGCCCGGGCCACGGCCTCCTCATCGAGTCGGTCGGTTTCCCGGCCGACAATGGCGCCGAGGCGCTGCCGGGCCTGCTCCAGATCGCCCGCCGCGAGGGCCGCACGCACCCGCTCCACATGCTCCCCCAGGTCCTTCATGGCCAGGCAGGCATACACCAGGTACAGGTTGAACAGAAAAAAAGCCACCGGCCAGGGCGACAACAGCCGGTTGATGACAAGGACCAGTCCCACGGAAACCCCCACCGTCCAAATCACGAGCAGGAGCCCGCCGGTCCGGGTGGCCATGCCCAGCCGCCTCAATCCTTTTTCCATGGGTGCGATCAGGCCGTTGCCGATCAGGCGCACCGGATGACAGCCGTAAACCGGATCGCCGATGAGGAGGTCGAGGATAAAAGCGCCCAGCACCAGGAGGGTGATCCGGTCAAGACACATCGTGGTTCCATTGTTTGCCAATCATGTTTTTCCGGCCGGTTATGGGAAACAGGCCGCTCCTTCGTTCCAAAACCAAGGAGGCACGATTTCACCATTCCGCCAAAAGATCAAGGAGAAAAGCGCCGGGGCGGCAATCCCCGCAGGCGCGCCGTCCCGATGGCATGGATGCCCCCTTGAAAGCCTCTCGGCATTGCCGGGTTGCCGATCTACCCGGAAGGATATGCCCTCCCGAAACCTTCAGACCGCATAGAAAAAACTTGACAAAAAAACAGAGGGATGCCTTCTATGAGGGCATTGCAGCGTCAGGATGCCGCCCGCCATTGTCCGGCAACAGTGCACTACAGGCAAGGATATCCTTCATGAGTCCGAAAAAACACAAGCCCAGAGGCCGCGAAGCAGTCACCAGGGCCCTGATTGAAGCAGCGGCGGAACTGTTTTCCAAATATGGACTGGAAGCGGTTTCGGTCCGGGACATCGCCGCCAGAGCGGGTGTCAATCACGGACTGATTCACCGGCATTTCGGCTCCAAGGAGGTGTTGCGGCAGAAAACCCAGGAATATCTGGCCGCCGGGATCCGAGATGAAATCGGCGTTCCGGCCGATTTTGAAGATGCCATGTTGAGAGGCTTCGAGACGCTTCAGAAACAGCCGGCATTCTGGCGGGTTCTGGCCCGGACTTTTTTGGACGGTGAAGAACACGGTGAAGTCCAGAGCGAATTTCCATTTATCCGGTTTCTCGTGGAGTTGGCCCGGGAAGGCCAGTCCGGAAAGAGAATCAACACTTCCATGGATCCTCGTTTTCTCGTGGCCTCCATTCTCGCCTTCGGTCTCGGCATGCTGGTTTTCGAAAAATACATACTTGCCGGCACCGGCTTGGATGCGGAACCCCCTGAATCCATCCGGCAACAGATGACGGCGGCCTTGTCCAATTTCGTTACCGGCGCTTATTGACGGTGAAACGGGGAGCCGCGGTTGGCCAAGTGGGCGGACCGTATCCCGGATGACAACCCATTGCAGCATTCCATAGTCAGGCATCATGAAACCGATTATCGCCATTGTCGGCCGGCCCAATGTCGGCAAATCAACCCTTTTCAACCGCATCATGGGCAAAAAAGACGCCCTGGTGGATGATTTCCCCGGTGTCACCCGGGACCGCCATTACGGCGAAACCGCATGGAACGATATCCCGTTCACCATCGTGGATACCGGCGGGTTCACGGGGGACGACGAGGACGGTTTCGGAGACAAAATCCGCTTCCAGGTCCGCCTGGCCATGGAAGACGCGGATGTCATCATTCTGGTCCTGGACGGCAAGGGGGGGATTTCTCCCTTCGACAGGGAAATCATCGCGCTCCTGAGGTCCGTGTCCCTGCCGGTTTTTTATGTGGTCAACAAGATCGATTCCGAGGAAAAAGAGATCCAGCTGTACGATTTTTATCAACTCGGGATTGAACGTTTCTATTCCCTTTCCGCGGAGCACGGCTACGGCGTGCCGGATTTTCTGGACGATTTGACGGCGGTGCTGCCCCAGTCCGCGCAGGATGAGCCGGACGACGCCATCAGCGTGGCGGTGGTCGGCCGGCCCAATGTCGGCAAGTCCTCCCTGATCAACAAGATCCTGGGGGAAGAACGCCTGGTGGTGAGCGATACCCCCGGAACCACGCGGGACGCCATCGACACCATGTGCCGGGTCCGCGGCAGGAATTACCGGTTGATCGACACCGCCGGCATCCGGCGAAAAGCCCGTGTTTCGGAAAAAATAGAGAAGTTTTCGGTGCTGAAGGCCCTGAAAAGCCTGGAACGTTGTGATGTGGCGCTGATCGTGCTGGACGCCGAAGAGGGGGTCACGGACCAGGATATCCGGGTGGCCGGATATGCCTACGAGCGCGGGTGCGGCTGCGTTTTCATCCTCAACAAATGGGACCGGATCGAAAAAGACAATCGCACCGTCCGACGTTTCACCGAACAGATTCGAACAGCCGCCAAATTCCTCGGTTTCGCGCCCATCCTGGCCGTATCGGCCCTTACCGGGCACCGGGTGTCGAGAATTTTCGGGCAGATTGACGCGGTCTACGGCCAGTACAGCATGCGCCTGGATACCGGGCCGCTCAACAAAATTCTGGAACAGGCCCTTTCCCGGACGGAACCCTCCCTCCATAAAGGCAAGCGGCTGAAATTTTATTACGTCACCCAGGTCGGCGTCAAACCGCCGACCTTCGTTTTTTTCGTGAACTATCCGGAAGGCGTGCATTTTTCCTACCAGCGGTACCTGATCAACCAGATCCGGGAAACCACCGGGCTCGACAGCACACCCATCCGGGTGATGTTTCGACTGCGCACCGGCCGCATCGAATTCGCCAGGAAAAAACAGCGGCCGCGGGATAACAAGAGAAGGTAACGCTTGGATCTGTTTGAATACCAGGCCGATAAGGCTCTCGGGGGGACACAGCCCCTTGCGGAACGGATGCGTCCGAAACATCTCGGGGAATTTGTCGGTCAGCTGCAGATAGCGGGGGAAAACGGTCTGATCCGCAACGCCATCGAGAAGGACCGGATTTTCTCCATGATTCTGTGGGGACCGCCGGGATGCGGCAAGACCACCCTCGCCGCCATCATCGCCGGAGAAACCCGCTCCCATTTCATCCAGATCTCGGCGGTGCTGTCCGGCGTCAAGGAGATCCGGGAGGTGATCGAGGAGGCGCGACGCCAGAAGTCGCTGCATCAAAGACGGACGATCCTGTTCGTGGATGAGATTCACCGGTTCAACAAGTCCCAGCAGGACGCCTTTCTGCAGCATGTGGAGAACGGCCTGATCACCCTGATCGGCGCCACCACCGAGAATCCCTCCTTTGAGGTGATTCCCGCCTTGTTGTCCCGCTGCCGGGTGGTGGTGCTGGAACCGCTTTCGTCGGCCCAGATCCGGGAAATTATGGCGCGGGCCCTGACCGATCCGGAGCGGGGGCTCGGACAAAAAGAAATGGCCCTGGATGACGATGCGGCCGAGCACCTGGCCGGGATCGCCGACGGCGATGTGCGCTGCGCTCTCAACGCCCTGGAAATCGCCGTTTCCCTGGCATCTCCCGGCAGCGGCGGGGATCGCCGGATCCGGCTGGCGGATGTGGAAAAAGCCTTGCTCCAGAAGGCCCTGCGTTATGACAAAAGCGGCGAAGAGCATTACAACATCATCTCGGCTTTCCATAAAAGCATGCGCGGCAGTGATCCGGATGCGGCGGCCTACTGGTTGCGGCGGATGCTGGCCGCCGGCGAGGATCCCATGTATGTGGCCCGCCGGATGGTGCGGTTCGCTTCCGAGGATGTGGGCAATGCCGATCCCTATGCCCTGCAGGTGGCCCTCAATGCGGCGGAGGCCTTCCGGTTTCTCGGGCATCCGGAAGGGGACCTTGCCCTGGTCCAGGCGGCGGTGTATCTGGCCACCGCGCCCAAAAGCAACAGTCTGTATGTGGCCTTGGGTGAGGTGGATCAGGTTATTGCCAAAACCGGTTCCCTGGCCGTCCCCCTGCACATCCGCAATGCGCCCACCCGCCTGATGAAGGAGCTGGGCTACGGCCGGGGATACCAGTACGCCCATGATTTCGAACAGGCGTATGTCCCCCAGAGCTATCTGCCCGGGGAATTGGAAGGAACCCTGTTTTACAACCCCACGGACAGGGGCTATGAAAAAACCGTCAAGCAGCGGCTGGACAAATGGCGCGCCTTGCGAGCGGGGGGAAACGAGAAGAAAGAGAAAAAAGCTGAATTATAAAACCGCCGGGCATCGGTAAAGAGCTTATAACCTGCGATTCAGAAATGGAAAACGGTATTGACAGGGCAACCTGATATATTACAATTCATTTCACCCTATGCCTGCGGTGATGAAACGTGTCTGCCGCATGAATCAATAAATGTGTGGATTAATGAGGAGGTGAATTCATGCCAGGGAAAAACGCGGTGAGTGTTCCGGATTTTGAAAAAGCCCTTGAAATCGGCCGTCCGCCCAATGTGCGCAAGCTCTTCCCCCACTCCCGGGCCTTGATCGTCAGCGGCAAATTCATCGACCGGGCCATGCTGGCCAAAGGCAAGGCCATGACCATCGCGGCCAATGGGCGCAGTCATTTCGTCATCCGGGGGGCGCTCCGGGCCGCTCAAAAGGCCAACGCCGCCATCATCGTCGAGATCGCGAGGTCCGAAGGCGGGGCCGGGGCCTATTGCGCGGTGAATTTCTGGAACATCGCCCGGCAGGTGGACGCGGTGTGCAACGAACTCGGAATCACGATTCCGGTGGCCATCCACGCGGATCATTACGGCATCAAGAAAGCCGCGGATCTGGCCAAGGCCAAAATCGAAATACCGACCCTTTTCGAGGCGGGTATCACCTCCATTGCCATCGATGCTTCCCACATGCCCGACGATCAGAACCTGCTGGCCAATATCGAATTGAACCCCTTGATTCCCAAATGGGCCGGACTTGAAACCGAAAGCGGCGAAATCAAGGGGAAAGAAGGTTTGTCCACCCCCGCCGAGGCCCTTTTCCTGATCCAGGGTCTGAACGCCAACGGGATTTTCCCGGACTGGATCGCCCTCAACAACGGCACCACCCACGGCATCGAGGCCAGCGACCAGGGCATCCAGGTGGAACTCACCGCCGCCATTCATAAGGCGATCGAGAAATACCAGGTGTCCGGCGCCCAGCACGGCACATCCGGGAACAATTCGGACCGCCTGCGGGAAATCGCCGCCAGGACCCGGACCACGAAGGCCAATGTGGCCACGGCCCTGCAAATGATTTCCTGGGGACTGGAGGTCAATGATTACGGCAACGCCATCCTGGATTCCGCGGGAAATTTCATCAAAGTGCAAAACCAGGGCGTCACGGAGGAAATGTGGGCGGAAATGCTGGCCTTTGCCGGGGACAAGAAATTCAAGGGCGGCGATTTCAAAAAACTGAACCTGCCGTTTGAAAACAAACTGTTGGGGCAGGCCGCGGACATCCGGGAGCGCATGATCGACCGGGTGGAAGCCTTTGTATACAATCTGCTGGTCAGCGTGTTCAACGCTTCCGACACGGCCCCCTTGGCCGTGGAGGCCATCTTGAAAGCCGGTTCCCATGACGCCGGCGCCAAGGCGGGGCGGATCGAATCCCCCCGGGAATGGACCCCGGCCCAAATTGCCGAAAAGGCCGCGAAGCTCACCGGTGATAAAGGCCCGTCGGGCAATTTTGAAGATTGATGGCACCGTCATGATGTTGGAAAAGAAATATTGTCATGCCTGCGGCACCCGGTTGATCGAAACGGTGGTCGAGGGACGGCCGCGGAAATTCTGCGCCACCTGCCAAGAGCCGGCCTATGAAAATCCGTTGCCGGCCTCCTGCCTGGTGGTGGCCGACCATGATGACCGGATCCTGCTGGTGCGGCGGGGGGTCGAGCCCAAAATCGGTTTCTGGTGCCTGCCGGGTGGCTTCATGGAAATTGACGAGAGTCCGGAAGAGGCCGCGCTTCGGGAACTGAAAGAGGAAACCGGACTGATGGGGACCATCGACCGGTTACTGGGAGTCGCCACCACTCCGAGCCGGATGTATCGGTCGGTTCTGATGGTCGGCTATCTCGTGATCCGGTTCGAGGGAGCGCCGGTGGCTGGAGATGACGCTGTGGATATCGGTTTTTTCGATCAACGGGAGCTGCCGGAAATCGCCTTTGAAAGTCACCGGCGGTTCATGGGCATCTATGCTGAAAGCAGCCGCCACCGATAACTGCCTCTTGCCAGGGCGCGGGGAGCTGCGACAAAGAACAGCCTTTTCCAAATAACCGTTAATTTATAATTATATCAAGTTGTTTATAAAAAAATTCGATTTCCGGCCTTTTTTTTCTAAAGTTCCCCCAATGCCCGACCGATAGGGAAAGTAAGGAGAAATGTATGGAGATACCGACCTATCAGATTCACCGGGTAATGAAGGTGTACACCAAGCAGCTGACCCAGAGCAAGATGATGGAAAAGCAAAAGGCGCTTGGCGCGAAACCTTCCATGGACAGGATCAATATTTCCGCCGAAGGCAAACGCAAAGCGATTATCGACAAAGTGGCGAGCGATGTGGTGGAACGGATTACCAATTTCGGGCCCCGGGATGAGTTTGATCAGGAACTCATTGACCAACTGGAACAGGAAATCGGTCAAAAGGTTCAATTCCAGAAATCCGGCAACGCGCAATTTGTTTTCAATGTGATTGATGCCAACAACGAGAAGAAAACCACCAGCCTTTCCGTTGAAGGGTCTGAATTTTTAGTGAAAAGACTGGAACAACTGGCAAAAGAAGCGGTGGACAAAAACATGGAAGCCTGACGGGAGGAAAGCCGAATGAACAATATCACGAAACCGGTAAATGCCGCGGGGACTTATGAACGACAGGCATATATTGGAGAAACCACCGATCGGAAACTGGCGACCCGCGAAGGCGTAATGCCGGATAAAAAAAACGAGTCCGCCGGGGACCGGGTCAGCCTTTCCACCGAGTCCAAGGACATGCAGACAGCCCGGCAGGCGGTGCTGGCCTCTGCGGACAACAAGGAGAACGCGGATTCCAACCGGGCGGAAAAGGTGGCCGGTCTGCAACAGGCGGTGGCCGAGGGGCGGTATCAGATCAACCCGGAGAAGATAGCGGAGAAACTCATCGGTTCGATGGTGGATGAGCTGGTTTGATCCGTCAGAATTCCGGGAATTCACCCGGCATTTTTTTCCCACCGGTTGCCGCCGGGAACCGCAACCGAACCTGACGATGGAAAATAACGTATAAAATCAAATTAGTTAAAAACAAAAAAAGCAGGCCGGAAATTGGCCTGCTTTTTGCTTTTCATGAGAATGGAATTCATCCCAAATCAACGGGGTTCCTGAAAGCCCTCCGAGGGGTGATCCAGCCGGGGGGCTTTCCGCGGCAACAGCCAACAACCGCTTTCGGCGGTTCAAATTGAGGTGAACAGGATGAGCAAAATTTACGATGTTTCGGGATTGAATACGGCATCTCCGGTCCAAAAACCAGTCAAACGGCCGGAAAGCGGTGATTTCCAGAAAGTATTCCACCAGGCCCTTGATTCCCAACCGTCAGGTACCGCGTCTCCGGCGGCCGCCGGCTCGTTGGGTGAAATCCGGTTGACCACGGTGCCCATCGTGGAGGAAAGGACCGATCCCTTGATGGATCAAACCGCCGATCTGCTGGACCAATTGGAACAGTTCGCCCAAGCATTGGGTGATCCCTCGCGTTCCTTGAAGGATATGGAATCCATGGTGACGGAACTGAAGAAAAAAGCCGACCTGGTCGCGGAAAACGCGGGAGTCCCGGAAGGACAAGCCAACCCCCTGAAGCGGATCGCCCGGGAAAGCGCCATGACCGCCTCCCTGGAATATGTCAAATTTTATCGGGGGGATTATCTGTAATTCTGAATCAATCCATTTTTTTGGCTTCCGCCCATAACCGTTCCAGTTCGTCACGGGGTGCGGCATCGATGCGTTTCCCCTCCGCTGCAAGCCACTGTTCCATCAGCCGGAACCGATGTTCGAATTTCCGGGTGGACTCGGACAGGGCGGTCTCCGGATGAACGCGGGCCAACCGGGCGACATTGACCATGGTGAACAGGAGATCCCCCAATTCCATGGAAATTTCCGACGGTTCTTTTTGTTCAACCGCCCGGTTGAATTCGGACCATTCTTCCTCCAGCTTTTTCATTACGCCTGAAAGATCATCCCAGTCGAAGCCGACTCCGCCGGCCCTTTCGGAGATCCGGTAGGCCCGAATGAGGGCCGGCAGGCTGCCGGGAACAGCATCCAGAACGGATTCCCGGGGCCCCGCCTTTTTTTCCTCGCGTTTGATCTCCTTCCATTGCCTGCGGACATCCTCCACGGTGGATACCTGGCTTTCGCCGAACACGTGGGGATGGCGCCGGATCATTTTTTCGGAGATTCCACGGGCTGCGTCTGTAATATCGAACTTCCCGGATTCATGATAAATTTTGACTAAAAACAGGAGTTGGAACAGAACATCGCCGATTTCCTCGCAGATGTCTTCCACCCGCCCGGAGCCGATGGCTGCCACCAGTTCATACACCTCCTCGACCAGATAAATCGACAGGGATGCCGGCGTTTGTTTCCGATCCCAGGGGCAGCCGTTCTCACCGCGCAATTCCTCGATGATCTTCGTCAAACGGTCCAGTTGATTCACGGGTTCCTGGCGTACGGTGTTGTCCGAATCGGATGGGGGCATTATTTCCGAAGCCCCCATGCTTCCTTGATGGTTTTCATATTGGCGGCGAATTTGGTTTTCATATCCGCGCCGATGAACCGCGCCATCTGTTCGGATAGAATCATGACGTGGGGCGAAAGAAGCGAATTCCGGACAACGGACGAATCCTTGGAGAGAAACGCCGTGAAGACGGTGAGCAGAACCGCTGCGATCAGGATAGCCTTGACGGCGCCGAAACCGGCGCCGCAGAGCCGGTCGAACCAGGAGAGAAATGTGATTTTCAGCAAAAAGCGCAGCAACACCCCCAGAAGGCCGATCAGGACGAAGACCCCGCAGAAAATCAATAAAAAGGAGATGATATTCAGATAGGCGGTATCGGCGATCCATCTGGTCAGATGGGGGGACAGGGATCGGAAATAGAAGTATGCCGCGTAAAATCCGGCGATCACCCCGATGATGGAGGCCAGTTCCTTCACCAGACCGCGGAACAGGCCGCGGATCAGACAAAACGAGAGAATGACGATGATCAGGATGTCAAAGGGATTCATGATGGCACCGGATTAACAGAGCAACCAATCGGAGTCAAGGCAATTTTCCCCGGTGATTTGCCGATTGCAATCCCGAGAATCTCTGTGGTATGAAGGGGCAACTTTTTCGATCCCCGGGGGAGGGGGAATCTCCTGACGGAATCGATCGCGTTTTGGGTATATCTAAGGAAAACGAAGGCCATCACGATTCAGAATGCCATGGAAGCTCCTGACGATCATCAAGTCCGGCTGACATTTGAGGATATCCACCTGACCCGCCAGTTGTTCGGGGAAAGGAACACGAATCTTCAGCGTCTGGCCGATGCCCTGGAAATCAGCATCCACGCAAGGGGCAATACGGTTTTCCTGCAGGGAGACCCGACGGAAACCAGCCTGGCGGAAAACGTGCTGCAGCAACTGTATGGCCTGCTGCAGGACAACTATCCGGTTTATTTAAAAGACATTGACTATGCCGTACGGGTTCTCAGCGAGAATCACAGCCGAAAACTGAAAGACATTTTTCTGGATACGGTGTATGTCACGGCCAAGAAACGGGCCATTGCGCCGAAAAGCCAGGCCCAAAAGCAATATATCGAATTTATTCGTCAATTTGATATCGTTTTCGGCATCGGGCCCGCCGGAACCGGCAAAACCTATCTGGCCATGGCCATGGCCGTGGCGGCCCTGAGCAAAGAAGCGGTGAGCAGGATCATCCTCACCAGGCCGGCGGTGGAGGCGGGCGAGGCCCTGGGATTTCTTCCCGGTGATCTGGCGGATAAGGTGGACCCGTATCTGCGCCCTTTGTATGATGCGCTTCACGATATGATGCGGTTTGAGAAGGTGGCCAGTCTCATGGAACAGGGGATTATCGAAGTGGCTCCGCTGGCGTTCATGCGCGGCCGGACGCTGAACGATTCCTTTATCATCCTGGATGAGGCGCAAAATACCACCAGCGAGCAGATGAAAATGTTTTTAACCCGCATCGGGTTCAATTCCAAAGCCGTCATTACCGGCGACATCACCCAGATCGATCTGCCCCATAACAAGCCGTCGGGACTGATCGAAGCAAAGGATATTCTCCAGGGGATTAAAGATATCGGATTCGTCTTTTTTTCCAAAAAGGACATTGTCCGTCACCGGCTGGTTCAGGATATTATCCGTGCCTATGAAGAAAAAGGATCAACCCGTCGATTTTGAAACCGGCTCGGAATTCATATGGCTGATCAATCAGAATCATTAAAGCGCTTGTTGGCGAATCGTCATGGATATTTTACAGTCAAGCAAGAAACTGCGATCCCATATTGATTCCGGAAGACTGTTTCTGCTGCTTCTGTTGACGGGTGTGACCGCGGCCCTCATCCTGATCCTGTTCCCGGCCATGAGCACCACCCGATACAGCTATCAAATCGGCGATGTGGCCCAGCGCGACATCAAAGCCAACACCGATTTTTTCATCGAGGACCTGGAAGCCACGGAAGCGAATCGTCAGCAGGCGGCGGAAGCGGTTCTGGTTGTCTATGATCACGATACGACCCTCATCGGCAATACCCTGCAGCGGTTGAGCAATTCCTTTTCAGCCCTGCGGGCCGTCATGGAGCCGGCAAGTCCCGACGAGTCGGGGATGGAAACCGTCGGCGCCCATGCCCGGGTGATGCAGGCAAAGGGGCTGTTTGAGGAAAAACTCGGATTTGAAATCAGCGACGCCTCCTATCGGCTGCTGGGAAACGACTCGTTTTCAAAGGAGACCGAAACCCTTATCGGTGAAATTGTCGGCAAAATATTGGCCAATGGCGTTGTGGCCAATAAGGAAGTCCTGTTGCAGGAGCTGGACAAGGGAATCAACCTGCGGAATCTGGAAACCGGAGAAGAACGGTTGGTTCAATCCCTGAAGCCGTTCTACGGTCCGGATCAGGCCAGGGCCATGGTCCGGGTCATCGGCCAGCCGCTGATGGAACAAACCAATCCCCAGATCAAGAACGTGGTGGTGGAGATCGCCCAGCGCCTGGTGCTGCCGAACATAACCTTGAACCTGAACGAGACCAAGGAGCGCAGGAAAAAGGCCGCCCTGGATATCAAACCGTTCCTCTATCAGATTAAAAAAGGGGAAATGATCCTACGGGAGGGGGAACGGGTGACGGAATTTCAGCTTCGCAAACTTTCGGCCATGCAGGCCCATGCTCCCGAAGAGAGCATCATCACCAGCCGGCTGGGAACCGCTCTGATTTTCATCTGCATCCTCATCGTCGGTTATGTGCTGTTCCTGCGGCAGCATCCGGTTTTCAAGCAGGATCGCAACAAAAATCTGTTGTTTTTATCCAGCGTATTGATCATTTTTTTGCTGGTGACCCGGATTTCCGCATCCCTGGCCGAAGGTCTGGCTCCCAGCGCCCCGTTTTCCATTCAGGAAACGTCCATGTACTGCGCCATCCCCTTGTCGGCCGCCGCCATGACCGTCGCGCTGTTCATGGGGATCAACCTGGCCTTGCCGTTCTCCATGATCATTGCCATTTGCGCCACGGTGATCTTCAACAACCGTTTCGAGTTGTTTCTTTATTTTTTGTTGAGCAGCGCCATGGGGGCCCACTGGATGCGCCACTGCCGGGAACGGGTAGTATTTATCAAGGCCGGATTGAAACTCGGCTTGATCAATGTGCTTTTCATTTCCGTGGTCAATGTTTACATGGCCGATTTTTCGGCGATCAAATTTCTGTGGGACTGGATTTTCGCCTTTCTCGGCGGGCTGGTTTCCGGGATTGTGACGGCGGGCATTGCGCCCCTGGTGGAAAGCGCCTTCAAATACACGACGGATATCAAACTGCTCGAACTGGTCAACCTGGACCGGCCGATTTTGAGAAGCATGATGATCGAGGCTTCCGGGACCTATCACCACTCGGTGATTGTCGGTTCCATGGTGGAGGCGGCGGCGGCGGATATCGGCGCCAATCCGCTGCTGGCCAGGGCCTGCGGGTATTATCATGATATCGGTAAAATCAGGAAACCGCTGTATTTTATAGAGAACCAGGCCAACGGCCGGAACAAGCACGACAAGTTGGCGCCTTCCATGTCCAGCCTGATCCTGATTTCGCATATCAAGGACGGAGTGGAAATCGCCAAGGAAAACAAACTGGGCCAGGCGATTATCGACACCATCCGGCAGCATCACGGCACCAGCCTGATCAGTTATTTCTATGAAAAAGCGAAACAGATCAAGGGCGAGGATGTCGTCAACATCGACGATTTCCGCTATCCGGGACCCAAACCCCAGACCCGGGAGGCAGGCCTGGTGATGCTGGCGGATGTCATCGAGGCTGCCTCCAGAACATTGGAAAATCCGACCCATTCCAGAATTCAGGGGCAGGTTCAGAAGCTGGTGAACAAGATTTTTTCCGAAGGGCAGCTGGACGACTGCGAACTGACCCTGCGCGACCTCCACAACATAGCGAAAAGCTTCATCACCATTCTGGACGGGATCTACCACAACCGGATCGAATATCCGGAAAGCCAGCCAAGCATAGCGGGAAAGGGGAAAAATGGGCATTCTGATCGACAACCGGCAAAGCCGGGTGATGATGGCGGAGGAGAAGGTCCTGCTCAAAGCGCAAGCCATCTTAAGCGTCTTGGACAATCGTGATGCGGAGCTTTCCATTGTGATTGTGGACGACGAAGAGATGGCGGCCCTGAACCTTCAATTCCTCGGCCGCCAGGGACCGACCAATGTCATCGCCTTTCCCATGCAGGAAGGGGAATTTTCCCATATCAATCCCGGTTTGTTGGGGGATGTGGTGATTTCCGCCGATACGACGGAAAGGGAAGGGGCGGCGGACGGCATGGGATTCAACGCTCGTTTCGATCAATTGCTGGTTCACGGGATTCTGCATCTGCTTGGCTACGATCATGAAAACAGCGAGGAGGAAGCGGAGCGCATGGAAGCGAAGAGTGAAGCGGTGCTGAAGGCGATCGCGGAAATCTGAAATCATTTTGCCCCAGGACGGTACGGGAGGGAAATAATGGCGGGACTGGCCGTAAACATCGATCATATTGCAACTATCCGGGAAGCTAGAAAAAGCGCCTATCCGGATCCGGTGGCGGCGGCGATATTGGCGGAACTTGCCGGCGCGAACGGAATCGTCGTCCACCTGCGGGAGGACCGCCGGCATATTCAGGACCGCGATGTCCGGTTGTTGCGCAGTGTGGTGCAAACCAAATTGATCCTGGAAATGGCTTCCACCGCGGAAATGGTGGGCATCGCCCTTGACATCAAGCCGGATATCGTGACTCTGGTTCCGGAAAAACGGGAGGAGTTGACCACGGAAGGCGGGCTGGATCTGATCATCCACAAGGACTCCGTTGCCGAAACCGTGGATACCCTGCAAAACAACGGCATTCCGGTCAGTCTTTTCATTGATCCCGATCCGGAACAGATCAAGCTGGCCCATCGCATCAACGCCAGCATGGTGGAGCTTCACACCGGTCGGTTCTGTGAAACCAGGCTGCCGAACCTCAAGACCCAGGCGTTTGAGGAACTCAGAAACGCGGCGAGGTTCGCCAAAAAACTGCGGCTTGGAATTCATGCCGGACATGGGTTGTGTTACAACACGATCCAGGCCTTCCGGGAGCTGGAAGAAATCGATGAATTCAGCATCGGTCACAGCATTGTGGCAAGAGCCGCGCTGGTGGGGATGGAGCGGGCGGTGCAGGAAATGAAAGCACTGATCGACGCCTTTCCGTTCTGAAGGTAACAGGACCGGTGGCGGGGAAAACAAGAGCAGAAAAGGGTTTGTCGGATCATGTATCTGGTAACTGCCGATGAAATGCAGGCCATGGACCGGATGACCATGGAGTCCTTCGGTCTTCCGGGCAGGCTTTTGATGGAGAATGCCGGTCGTGGAGCCGTCCGGATGCTGCTGGAATGGATGCCGGAGGCCCTTCAACAACGAATCGGTATCGTGGCCGGCCGGGGCAACAACGGCGGCGATGGATTCGTGATGGCGCGATATCTGGCCCAGCTTGGTGCGGACATAACGGTTTTCCTGCTGGCCGAAAAAGATCGGATCGATGGCGACGCGGGCGCCAATCTGCGGTTGCTGGAAGCCCTCAGCGTGGAAGTACTGGAAGCACCTGATGGAAACCGTTTTCAAGATTGCCGGCGGAGGATGCAGGAATGCCGGGTCTGGGTGGACGCCATTCTGGGCACAGGTCTGCGTTCGGAAGTGAAAGGGCTGTATCATGCCGTGATTGACTTCCTGAACCGGACGGAGCGGCCTGTTTTCAGCGTCGATATTCCGTCGGGCCTGAACGCGGATACCGGTCAGCCCCACGGCATCTGTATCCGGGCTGCGGCCACGGCCACGTTCGGGTTTGCCAAAACCGGGCATATGCTGTATCCGGGGGCGGACTGCACCGGCCGCCTGGGAATCGTCGATATTGGAATTCCGGATCATATCCGGGAAAGGATCAACCCGCGGCAGGTCCTGATCACGCCGGAGCTGCTCCGCGAGAGCTGGGTCCATCGGAAGCCCGACGCCCATAAAGGCGACACCGGCCATCTGCTGGTCGTCGCCGGCTCCACCGGAAAGACCGGCGCCGCGGCGCTTTGCTCCCTTTCGGCCATGCGCGCCGGCGCCGGGCTGGTGACCCTCGGCGTGCCGGAAAGCATCAACAGCCTGCTGGAACCGCAGGTACTGGAAATGATGACGGAGCCGTTGCCGGAAAAGGAGCCCGGCCATGTCGGGGAAGCGGCCTGCCGGCGGATCCTGGAGCTGCTGGAAGGCAAAAAGGGCTTCGCCGTAGGTCCCGGGCTGGGGCGCGCGGAAACCACCAGGAAGATGTTGCAACGGATTCTGCCGGAGATTCGCGTTCCCATGGTGATCGATGCGGACGGGCTGACTCTTCTGGAAGGCGCCACGGATTTGTTGAAGCAAATCACGGCGCCGGTGATCCTGACGCCGCATCCGGGGGAAATGGCACGACTGACCGGTATGGGGACCCGTATGATTCAGCTCGATCGGGTTGCCTGCGCCAGGCGATTCGCCGAGGAATTCGGCGTCCTTCTGGTGCTGAAGGGCGCCGGGACCGTGGTCGCCGATCCGGCGGGAAAGGTGTATGTAAACCCCACCGGCAATTCCGGCATGGCCGCCGGCGGAATGGGCGACGTGTTGACCGGTATCATTGCCGGATTGCTGGCCCAGGGCTTTGATCCCGTTGTTGCCGCGACAGCGGGAGTTTATCTGCACGGCGCCGCCGCGGATTTGACGGCCGCAGCTGTCGGGGGGTATGGATATCAGGCCGGGCAGGTAGCCGATGCCTTGCCCCGGGCGGTTTCCCGGCTGCTCAACCGGAATGGGGACGGGGAAGGGACATGGCGCCTGCCCGAGCAACGGGGTCTGTGATGACGGCCCTCCCATCCGATCCCAGGGGTCCCATGGGCAGTCTCCGCGTGCTCAGCGCCACGCCCGATGAAACCCGCAGCCTGGGATACCGGATGGGGCAACGACTGACAGGTGGAACCATCCTGGCCCTGGAAGGGGAACTGGGCAGCGGCAAAACGGTTTTCGTCCAGGGGCTGGCCAGCGGACTGGATGTCCCGGAATCGTATTATGTCGTCAGCCCCACCTATACGATTGTGAACGAATTTCCGGGAAGATTTCCCTTGGTGCACGTGGATCTCTACCGGATATCCGCGGCCGATGAAATGGATGCTATCGGCCTCGCAGACGCGTATACGGGCAGGGAAGTCGTTGCCGTGGAATGGGCCAACCGGCTTCCGGAAGGATATTGGCGAATTCATATCCGGGTGGTTTTCACCGTCACGGGGGATGACCTTCGCGAAATCAACTTGATTCCGTATGGACAGGCAGCGGCGGATCTGATAGGAGAAATCAAAAATTGCGTGTAAGGAGCGGATATGGGATTATATGTACAGAAATTCGGCGGCACATCGGTGGCCAATGTTAAACGAATTCGAAATGTTGCATCGCGAGTGGCCCGGACTTACGATCAGGGGAACGACGTCGTCGTAGTGCTGTCGGCCATGGCCGGCGTCACGGACGGGCTGCTCGAGCTGGCCGGCTCGGCCTCCTCCAACCCGGACAGGCGCGAACTGGACGTGCTGCTCGCGACGGGTGAGCAGACAACCGTGGCGCTTTTGGCGATGATGCTGCGGGATATGAATTATCCGGCCACGTCCCTGCTGGGATTTCAAGCCGACATTCTGACCAACGATCAGGCCTGCAATGCAAGGATCGTCAGCATCGGAGCGGATCGCATCCGCGCTCTGCTGGAAAAACGGCATATTGTCGTGATCGCCGGATTTCAAGGCTACGACCCGAACGGCAATATCACCACCCTGGGCCGGGGCGGATCCGACACTTCCGCCGTGGCCGTGGCTGCGGCCATCAAAGCCGACGCTTGTGAAATTTATACGGATGTGGACGGCATTTACACCACCGATCCGAATGTCTGTGACAAGGCCAGGAAAATCAAACGGATCTCGTACGACGAAATGCTGGAACTCGCCAGCCTGGGGGCCAAGGTGTTGCAGATCCGGTCGGTGGAATTCGCGAAAAAATACAATGTTCCGGTGCATGTCAGATCATCTTTCAGCGAGGAGGAAGGGACTATGGTGGTTCAGGAAGATATGGATATGGAGCGCCTTGTGGTTTCCGGCGTCACCTGTAATAAAAACGAATCCCGGATTACGTTGAAAAAGGTTCCAGACCAGCCCGGGACGGCGGCAAAAATTTTTACGCCCCTGGCCGACGCCAATATCCAGGTCGATATGATCATCCAGAACTTCCGCGCCGGTGGTGAAACGGATGTGAGTTTCACCGTGCCCAGGGGCAGCTTCAAACAGGCCCTGGAAATCTCGAAAAAAACGGCGGAAGCGATCAACGCGACCGAGGTCCTGACCGCCGAGAACATCGCCAAAGTGTCGGTGGTGGGCGTAGGCATGAGAAACCATTCCGGCGTCGCCGCCAGGATGTTCAGCGCCCTTGCGGCGGAGAACATCAATATCCGGCTCATCAGTACATCGGAAATCCGGATTTCTTGCGTCATCGAGGAAAAATATGCCGAACTGGCGGTGCGGGTGCTGCACAGCGCCTTCGGTCTGGACAAGGATCCGGTTTAGCGTCAGCACCGGCGCACCCCTCATGGAAACGACAAGAAGATGAAGGCCTTCGATCCGGATCAATTGACCGTTGCCGTCCTGATCGGACTCCTCATCTTCTTTCTCTATCTGGCACGACTGGTTACCGCACTATGAACAAGACGAAATCCATATGGCCAGAATAGGCGCCCTCATCGATATGCTCTCCGCCCTGGGCGGCCCCCCGTTGGCCCGGCTCCAGGAAATGGGACGCATGGCCGTTTTTTTTTTCAACGGACTGTTTCTGGTTTTCAGTTATCCGTTCCAGCTGCGTAAATTCGTCCAGCAGGTGTATTTCATCGGCGCCAAATCCGTCGTCGTGGTGGCCCTCACCGGAGCGTTTACCGGAATGGTGCTCGGGCTTCAGGGATATTACACCCTGGTTAAATTCGGCTCCGAGGGCTTGCTTGGCGCCGCCGTGGCCCTGTCCCTGATCCGTGAACTCGGGCCGGTATTGACCGCCATCATGATCATCGGCCGGGCCGGATCGGCCATAGCGGCCGAACTCGGAATGATGAGGGTTTCCGAACAAATCGACGCCCTGGCCACCATGGACGTCAACCCGATCCGGTTCTTGATCAGTCCCAAACTGGCTGCCGCCGCCATCAGTTTCCCGTTGCTGACCGCCATCTTCGACGTTGTGGGAATTTACGGGGGATACCTCACCGGTTCGATGCTGCTGGGCATCAGTCCGGGCGCCTATTTCGCCAGGATCGAATCGAGTGTTTCCATGACGGACATCAACGGCGGTTTCATCAAATCCATTGTTTTCGCCGCGGTGGTGATGGCGGTCTGCTGTTACCGGGGTTATTTCGTCCATACCAGAAAGGAAGGCTTCGGCGCCAAGGGGGTCAGTCTGACGACGACCTCCGCGGTGGTGATGTCCAGCGTGCTTGTTCTGGTGGCGGATTATGTATTAACATCCTTTTTATTGTGACGTCATGAACCAGTCGCTCATTCAATTCGATGGGGTCGTCAAGTCCTTCGGGGATAATACGGTGTTGAAAGGCGTGAGTCTGTCGATACCCCGGGGAGCCATCACCGCCGTTATCGGAAAAAGCGGAACGGGGAAAAGCGTCCTGCTGAAGCACATGATCGGACTCATCCGGCCGGACAAGGGACAGGTGCTGTTCCAGGGGAAATCCATCCTGAAATTGAAGGGGGCTGAAAAAAGGGCTTTCAAAAGTAAAATCAGCTATATGTTTCAAGGTTCGGCCCTGTTCGACTCCATGACGGTTTATGAAAACATCGCGCTGCCGCTTCTGGAGCGAACGCGGCTGCAAAAAGAGGACGTACGCCGCAAGGTCAGGGAAAAAATGGATCAACTGGAACTGTTCAATGTGGATCAGCAGTATCCATCCCAGATTTCGGGTGGCATGAAGAAAAGAGTCGCCCTTGCCCGGGCCCTGGTGACCGATCCGGAAATCATTCTGTTTGACGAACCCACCACGGGTCTCGACCCCATTCGCAAACACGCCGTTCACAGCATGATATCGGATTACCAGAAGCGTTTCGGTTTCACCGGGGTAGTGGTCAGCCATGAAATTCCGGATGTATTCCATATTTCCCAGCGGATCATCATGCTGGATGAAGGCGCGATCATTTTCGAAGGTCAGCCGGACCTTCTTCAGGAATCGAACGATCCGGTGATCCGTGATTTTCTGCGCGGCAACGAAAGCCGTATGGTCGATAACAGCGGGATGGCGCCTCAGCCGGTGGGGGAAAAGCGTTTCCGGGAGGAGATAGCCCGGATGCTGCGTTTCCGGATGCCGTTCTCCGTCATACTGTTGACCATCACCAACATGGATGAGATCAATTCCAGGATCGGCCATATGGCGACCCAGGCCGTCATGAAGGATTTCGCCGGAAAAGTCCAGAAGCACCTTCGAATCATCGACACCTGTTTCCGCTGCGGTTTGAACCGGATGATGATCATTCTTACCTGCAGTATGTTGGAACAGGCCCGGAACGCCTGTGCGCGGTTGTCCCATGAACTGAGCCGGGCGGAGATCATCGAGCTGATGCCGTATCCGGAATTCTGTTTTCGAATCACGGCCGGATTCCTGGAAATCCGGGAAGAGTGTCGTTTGGAAGATATTCTATCCAGCGCGGATTCATGGCAGAACATGCGTTATGAATTCCGGATCTGCTGAATATAGGGAGGTGCTATGAAGCGCGTAACCATGGAGACGATCACAGGCGCGTTTGTGCTGGTGGGTATCATCTGTATCGGTTATTTGACGATCCGATACGGGAAAATGGAAATCGTGGGTGAGAATACCTATGAAATCATCGGACGCTTTGAGTCGGTGACCGGACTGAAAACCGGAGCCAGTATCGAACTGGCCGGGGTGCAGGTCGGCCAAGTGAGCAGGATCAGACTGGATGAGGAGCAGCAACGAGCCCTGGTGACCATGAAAATTCAGAAAGATCTGGTGTTGACCGATGACGTGATCGCCTCCATCAAGACGGCCGGACTCATCGGGGACAAATACATCAAGCTCTCGCCGGGCGGCTCCGATGAATTGCTGAAACCGGGTGACATGATCACCGAAACGGAATCGGCGCTGGACCTGGAGGAGTTGATCAGCAAATACGTTTTCGGCAAGCTCTGATGCAGATAAAGGAGAGAACTATGAAGCAATGGATGAGAGCCGTAGCGACGGCCGTATTCATACTGGGGATGGCCTGGAATGCCGCCTGGTCGGCGACTCCCGCCGAACCCATGGCGGCATTGAAGATTCCCGTTGATGAAGTCATTTCCCTCTTGAAGGATCCGCAATGGAAGGAACCCGGCAGGGAAGTCGCTCAGCGGGAAAAAATCATGACGGTGGTCGGAACTATTTTTGATTTCACGGAAGTGTCCAAGCGGACGCTGGCGCAAAATTGGAAGCGGTTCAATCCGCAGCAGCGGAAAGAGTTCACCGAGGTTTTCGGCGATTTCCTTGGGTTCACTTATTATAAGAAAGTGCGGGACTCCTACCAGGGCGAAACCGTCGTCTATCTCGCCCAGGAGATGAACGGTTCGGACAAAGCCGTGGTCAAGACGAAGATACCGCGACCGGCCGGTGACATCCCGCTGGATTACCGCATGCTGAAACGCCGGGAGAACTGGCGGGTGTATGATGTCGTGATTGAGGGCGTCAGCCTGGTGCAGAACTACCGCACCCAGTTTAAAAAGATCCTGGACAAGGAAACCCCCGATCAGTTGATCGCGAAATTGAAGGAAAAAACGGCGCAACAGAAAAATGATTCTGAAAAAGAGCCGTGATGAACTTCGAAATCCCTTCCGCCCCGTCCGGTTTCCGGTTGCAACCGGTCCGCCGCATCCCGGGGAGTGAAAAACCGCGAACAAGCTTCGGTCGTCATTCATTCGGATTCATGGGGTTGGTGCTGCTTTTCTGGATGGGCATGATCGGCGGAGACATCCCTGCCGCAGCCGGGGAGGTAAACACTCCGGCCCTTGCGGGGATATCCGCGGAGGAAAGACAGGCGCTCTCCGGAACGTCCGGTGTTGTCGCGGAACCGGAAGACATCCGTTCCGGGGAGGAGGGTGACGAGGATTTTGACGATGAGGATCTCGATTTCCTGGATGAAGAGGAACTGGACGATCCGGCGGCAAGCGTGCCCGACCCGCTGGAACCCTGGAATCGCGCTATGTTTCATTTCAATGACCGTTTGTACTTCTGGCTGCTGAAACCCGTCTGCCGCGGATATAACTACCTTCTGCCCGTTTTCGCGCGGACGGGGATCAAGCATTTTTTTGTCAATGCGGCTGCGCCCATCCGGATCTTCAACTGCCTGCTCCAGGGCCGGGTGATGGACGCGGAAGCCGAATGGGCGCGTTTCCTCATGAACAGCACGGTGGGTGCGGCCGGCTTCGGGAACCCCGCGGAAACGATCCCGGATCTGTACCGGCGAGACGAGGATCTGGGGCAATCGTTGGGGGCATTCGGCATCGGCGACGGCTTCTATTTGATCTGGCCCGTCATCGGCCCGTCGACCCTGCGGGATTCGCTGGGCGATATCGGCGATGGCTTCCTCAACCCCCGCTTTTATCTGAATCCTTTTCTGCTGTCCGCCGGATTGTGGTCCCTGGAAAAAGTGAACGATACTTCCTTCCGCCTGGGAGATTATGAAACCCTGATGGAGGCGGCCATGGAACCTTACGATGCCTTGCGTGACGGCTATATCCAGTCGCGGATGAAAAAAATCGCTGAATGATGAGATTTGAAATTTGAGATTGGAGATTTGAGATTGGAACACGAAGTTGGAGCTCTCAAATCTTAAATTTCAAATCTCAAATTGTCTTTCCCAAAGGAGGTGACGGTGATCGCCGAAATTCTAGCCACAGGGGATGAGGTCTTGACTGGAGCAGTGGTGGACAGCAATTCCGCCCATATATCCGAAAGGCTGGGCGGCGCCGGGATAGCGGTGACCTGCCATACCTGCGTCGGCGATGACCTTGACCGGCTGACGGAAATCCTTATGGCCATCGCCGGGCGATCCGACATCGCCGTGGTCACCGGCGGCCTTGGACCGACCTTCGACGATCTGACATCCGATGCCGTGGCAAAAGCTGCGGGCGTGGAACTGGCTTTCAATGCCGAAGCCGACGCTTCCATCGACCGGTTCTTTGCCGCCCGGCGGTTTCCGAGAACCGCGTCGGATCGCAAACAGGCCATGCTGCCCGTTGGCTCCACCTGCCTGCCGAATCCGGTGGGATCGGCGCCGGGGTTCATGCTGCGGATCCGGCGGTGCCTTTTTTTCTGTCTTCCCGGCGTGCCGTCCGAGATGCGTCGGATGCTGGATGATGAAGTGCTGCCGCGTATCGAGACGGTATCGGGCAAGCAGGGGGATATCCGCCGGATGAAAACCCTCTGTCTTTTCGGGTTGCCGGAGGCGGCCGTGGGCGAAAGACTGGCGGGATGCGATGGCGAATTGCCGGATGTGAAAATCGGACTGCGGGCGACGTTCCCCATTATTCAGGTCCGGCTGTACGCCGATGGGAGAACGGAGGAAATCGTGCGGGAAAAAATCGCCGCCGCATCCGACTGGGTCAAATCGCGCCTGGGGTCACGCGTCTATTCCGATGACGGGGAAACCCTGGAGGAAACCGTCGGGCGGCTGCTGCGGGAGCGCGGCAGCACCCTGGCCGTGGCGGAAAGCTGCACCGGCGGGCTGCTGTCCCATATGGTGACCAATGTGCCGGGGAGTTCGAGCTATTTCCTCTCCTCCGTGGTGGCCTATTCCAATCCGGCCAAGCAGGCGTTTCTGGGCGTCTCCGCCGCGACCCTGTCGGCTTTCGGCGCCGTTGACGAGGCGACGGTGAAGGAAATGGCTGCGGGCGTCCGCCGCATGGCCGATGCCACCTATGGGCTGGCCACGAGCGGTATCGCGGGGCCGGACGGCGGCACGGATCAGAAGCCGGTGGGCACGATCTGCGTCGGAATCGCCACACCCGCGGAGACCCGATCCATGCGACTTTCGCTTTCTTTCGGCAGCCGGTCCCGCAACAAGCTGTTTTTTGCCGTCCTGGCGTTGGAAATGCTGAGAAAGGAGTTGCTGGCGTTGCCGCCGGGTTTGTGAAAATGAAGGCTTCCAAGACGTTTTATTGCCGGGCCGGCTGGCTGGTGGACGGCTTAGGCGGTCCCATCCGGCGGGATGCGTTGCTGGAAATCAGCGACGGGGTGTTTGGCTCCATCCATGGGCATCCGGAGGATTTCCTTGCGGTCAATGCCGAAATCCGCCTTCGGACGGTGGATTTCAGCGATTGCACGCTGTTGCCGGGATTGATGGACGGCCATGTCCATTTGTCCATGTCCGGAACCACGGATGATGCCGCCCGAATCCGACAGCTGGAGAACGGCTATGGGGAGAGCCGCGAGGTTATCCGCTTCCATCTGCAACGCCATTTGGAGCACGGCATCGTGGCCGTGCGGGACGGGGGGGATCACCATGGTTTCGTCGCGCGTTTTCAGCAGGAAAGCGGATCCCATGGGGGCGCGGATGTCCGGATACGGTCAGCGGGCAGGGCTTTTCATGCCCATGGCCGCTACGGCCGCCTGATCGGCCGGCCGCCGGTTACCGGACGATCCCTGGCGGATTCCGTCGCGGATGACCCGGAAGCCAAAGACCACCTGAAAATCGTCAACTCCGGTCTCAACAGCCTGAAAGAGTACGGTCGCCAGACCGCTTGCCAGTTCGCCGCGGCGGATTTGAAGAAAGCCGTGGCAACGGCCGCGGCAAGGGGCTGGAAAACCATGATTCACGCCAATGGCCGGCTGCCGGTGACCGATGCCGTGGAGGCCGGATGCTGCTCCATCGAGCATGGTTTTTTCATGGGAACGGACAACTTGAAGCGCATGGCGGATTGCGGAACCGTCTGGGTGCCGACGGCGGTGACCATGTCTGCGTATCTGCGCTTGATGGAACCGGGGAGTCCGGAGCAATCGGTGGTCCGGCGGACCCTCGATCACCAACTGGAACAGATGGCGGCAGCCAGGCGTCTGGGGGTCGCGGTGGTGCTGGGTACCGACGCCGGCAGTCCGGGAGTGCATCATGGCCAGGCGGTGAGGGAAGAACTGGGGTTGCTGATGAAGGCCGGTTTTTCCATCGAGGAGGCGATAAAGTGCGCATCTTCCGCGGCCGCCCGTCTGCTCGGACTGGAAGCATGGGGTCGGATCGAAGCCGGCGGAAGGGCCTGCTGGATAGCGGTGAAGGGCGCGCCGGATGGACTCCCCGGCAGTCTGGCGCAAATACGGGCTATTTACATGGATGGCCAACTGCGCTATGAAACAGATCAGGGGGGATGCCGTTCAGCGTCTCCGCCCCCGGCCCGATGAGACATCGGGGCAATCGCCAAGGAAGAAGAAGGTATTATCATGCGGTTTTTATTGGTCAATCCCCATTATCCGATTTCCGAGGGCCCGTCCCCCCCATTGGGTCTGGCCTTTATTGCAGCGGCCCTGGAAGCCGCTGGCATCGAAGTCCGTATCCTGGATCTGGTCGTTACCCCTTACAGCCGTGAATTGCTTGAATCCGAGCTGAATTCCTTCCGTCCTCAGGTGATCGGCGCAACGGCCGTCACCATGACCGTTGATAACGCTCTCCGGGTTCTTGGGGATGCCCGGGAGCTGGATGCCGATATCCTGACCGTCATGGGCGGCCCCCACGTCACCTTCTGCGCGGAAGCTACCATGGAACGGTTTCCGTTCATTGATCTGGTTGTGCTGGGGGAAGGCGAGAAAACCGTTGCCGAACTCATGCGGGCCGCGCGAAATGGGCGGAATTTCCAGGAGGTGGCCGGAGTGGTCTGCCGGAATGGAAACCGGCTTGTTCGGACTCCGGCGCGTGAAGCTCTGCTGGACGTCGATTCATTGAATGCGCCCGCCAGACATCTGCTTTCGTTGGGGCGCTACCGGGCATTGGGAATGCCCATCAGCATGACCACCAGCCGGGGATGCCCGCATCAATGCATTTTCTGCGTGGGCAGAAAAATGGTGGGCGCAAAAGTGAGATACCGCGGGGCCCAAAGCGTGGTGGACGAACTCGAATATCTGGGTTCTCTCGGTTTCCCGCAGATCAATATCGCCGATGATTTGTTCACGGCCAATAAAAAGCATTGCATCGGCATCTGTGATGAAATCCTGCGGCGGAATCTCAAGATCAAATGGTCCTCCTTCGCCAGGGTGGATACGGTTTCCCCGGAAGTACTGGGCAAAATGCACGCGGCCGGATGCGATTCGGTCAGTTTCGGGGTGGAGACCGCCAATGCCGGCATACTGAAAACCATCCGCAAGGGCATCACCACGGATCAGGTGATCGCGGCGGTCCGGATGTGCAATGATGCCGGCATCCAGCCGAGCGCCTCCTTCATTCTGGGCCTGCCGGGAGAAACCCCGGAAACCATAGAGGAAACCGTGTCTTTCGGCAAGAAACTCCGGGAGATGGGGGTGATCTACGGGTTCCATCTGCTGGCCCCCTTCCCGGGAACCCGGGTGCGGGAGGAATGCGAACATTATGGTATCCGGATTTTGACCGACGATTGGCGTGAATACCATGCCAACCGCGCCATTGTCGAGACCGCCGCCGCGGACAAGGAGATGCTCGACGCCATTGTCATTGAATGGGAAAAAAATATCGACCTCTGGCTTGGCGACATCGGCCGGCGGATCCAATCCGGCGAAGCCACCGAGGAGGAGGCCTTTCCGTTGAAAAATCTGGAGCGAACCGTTGCCGTCTACGATTTGATGATGGATCGGGCCATCGAAACTTGCGGGAAATGGGCGACGGATGGGCGGCCGGCATCGGATGAGGAGGGCCTGCGGGAACTGGTGGCAAGAGTCAAGGATCGGGTGCCCCATTCCCCCGAAAGGTTGTACGATGCGTTGCAGCATGCTTTCCAGAAAGGGAATCTGTCCAATACGCGGGAAAACGGTACCATCCAATGGCAGTGGGTGGAACATTTATAGAACCGGAAGCGGCAAGGTGACGGTGAATGAGAACCGACCAGGTGGAATTACAGGTTAGCCGGATATACCGTCCGGGGATAAAAGTCGAGGTCGTCTATGAGCTGGACAGCGACAACCCCATTGTGCTCCCGTCCCTGCTTTATGAGTGCCAGCATCCGTCCATGCAGCTGGTGATCGCCCAGACAAATCCCGAGATGGCACCCGGCAGGCAGGCCGGGAAAATGACCCTCACCGCCCTGGTGAGCGGCGAGTTGAACCGAAAGTTCCGCGCCGGAATCGATTGCGGCCTCCTGGAATGCTATCCGGAATATCGGCTATCCAGCGGCAATACCGCCCGGGCCGCCCGGATTCGATATGACGAGGATTCGCTGAAAGTGGTGAATATCCGCACGGCATACCGTTTCAGTCCGAATCCGGTTTTCCGGGTCGATGCGGAGATTCGGTTTGACGACCTGACGTTTTTTTCCGAACAGGATTTCAAGATTCATAACATCTCTTTCACTGGAATCGGTTTGTTGATCCCGCGCCTGGTGGGCGGCAAGGTCAATCCCATGATGGAGCTGACCGTCGGTCAGACGCTGAGTATCGAAATCCGGCTGACCGATACCCGGAAAGAAATCCAGAGTGCCGAATTGAGTTGCGAGCTGCTGGTGGTGAGAAAGGAGCCGGATTTCAACCGCAGGAGCGGTTATGCCGGTTTCCGCCTGACCGGGTTGTCGAACCCGGATGTGGAGAAGCTCAACCGGTTCATCCATCACGCCCAGCTTCATGAGATCCGCAACGGCGGCGGGTTATAAGGAAGCCCGGGTTTCCTGCCGGTCCGCTGCTTCAAAACACATTGAAATACCAACCGATGATCGCTTTCCCATAAAAGAGGTATAAAATCGAACCGATGGCGAGGAAGGGGCCGAAGGGAATGGCGAGCCGGAAATTCTTTTTGGACGCCAGCATGACGATCAAGCCGGCGCAGGCGCCCACGGCCGATGCGATATAAATGGTGAACAGCACCCCTTTCCAGCCGGTCAGGGCGCCGATCATCGCCAGCAGTTTGACATCTCCGCCCCCCATGCCTTCGCGTTTGGTGATCAGCCGGTAGGTCCAGCCCACCAGCAGCAGGCTGCCGCCACCGGCGGCGATACCGGCCAGGGATTCCAGCAAAGTCGGCTCCGGCAGGGCCAGGGTTGCCGAAAGGAAGATCGGGATTCCCGGCAGGGTGATCTGGTTGGGAATGATCTGGTGATCCAGATCGATATAGGTGATGAGAATCAGAACGGCGATGAAACAGAAATACACCAGTGCCTGGATGGAAAGACCGTACCGGATGACCGTGGCCAGGGCGCAGAGTCCGGTGATCAGTTCCACGACGGGGTACCGGATGGAAATGGCTGCTCCGCATTGCCGGCAGCGGGCCATCAGCAGCAGGTAGCTGAGAATCGGGATGTTATCGTAAAAGCGTACCGCGTTCCCGCAATGCGGGCACCTGGACCGGGGCGTGACGATGGATTCTTGCAGGGGTATCCGGTAAATACAGACATTTAAAAAACTGCCGATGCAGGCTCCGAAAAGGAAGGCCATGATTCTGATGGGGATTTCCGGCATGAAGCATCACATCAAACAGCCGGCGGCGCGGATCATCCTCCGGCGGCGATCAGGGGGTTCGTCTACGGCCCGTCTGTCCGCTAACGGGCGTCCTCCATTCCAGTCGGGTCATTTCCGGTTGAACGTTTAAGATTGACTATTTTAGAGGGCTTGCATAAAAAAAGCAAGGTTGTTATTGTCAACCGGAAAACGATTGTTATATTGGCTGGATGCCGAAGGCGTAAATTTTGTCGGGCATCCGGGCGCATTCCATGCGCGGGCAACCATCCGGTTCGGATACGACCACCGGAGATAATCAGTCAGGTAGGGGAAATGGCGGAAACAGACAAGGACGATTTGGTCAGTATCATCGAAGAGGAGGAAACGGAATTTTCCATTCCGGCGATTCTTCCGTTGCTGCCGGTGCGCGATGTCGTTATTTTCACCGACATGCTGCTGCCGCTGTTCATCGGACGGGAAAAGTCCATTCATGCCATGGAAGAGGCCATCGGCAAGGACAAGATTCTCTTTCTGGCCACCCAGAAAGATCCCACCATTGAAAATCCCTCTCCGGAGGAAATTTATAAAACCGGAACCGTCGGACGGATTCTGCGGATGCTGAAGCTTCCCGATGGCCGCCTGAAGGCGCTGGTCCAGGGAATCGCCAAGGGCCGGATCATCGAATACACCCGCAAGCGGACCTCCTACCGGGTCAAGGTCGAGGTCGTCAAAGAGCTGCCCGCATCCAAATTGGGTCTGGAAGGCGAAGCCCTGATGCGGAATGTCCGCGAGCAGTGCGAAAAAATATTGTCGCTGCGCGGCGAAATGAGCGCCGACATCAACACGATCCTGGAAACCATCGAAGACCCGGGAAAACTCGCCGATCTGGTGGCCTCGAACCTGCGCCTGAAAATAGAGGACGCCCAGGGCCTGCTGGAACTCATCGACCCGGTGGCGCGCCTGAATAAAATCAACGAGCTGCTCTCCAAGGAAGTGGAACTCTCGGCCATGCAGGCCAAGATCCAGTCGGATGTCCGGGATGAAATTTCCAAGAGTCAGCGGGATTATTATCTGCGTGAACAGGTGCGGGCGATCCACAAGGAACTGGGCGACATGGATGAGAAGGCCCAGGAGCTGGAGGAATACCGGAAAAACATCAAGAAGGCCAGGATGCCGAAGGAAGCGGAGACGGAGGCTCTCAAACAGCTGAAGCGGCTGGGGCAGATGCATCCGGATGCCTCCGAGGCTTCCATTGTGCGGACCTATCTGGACTGGCTGGTGGATTTGCCGTGGAACAAATCCTCAAAGGAACACATCGACATCAAGGAAGCCCAGAAAATTCTCAGCACCGAGCACTACGGGCTGAGCAAGGTGAAGGACAGAATCCTGGAATACCTGAGTGTCCGCAAGCTGAATCCGAAAATGAAGGGTCCGATCCTCTGTTTCGTGGGGCCTCCCGGCGTGGGGAAGACTTCCCTGGGTCAGGCCATCGCCCGGGCCATGAAACGGAAATTCGTCCGGGTTTCCCTGGGCGGGCTGCATGACGAGGCGGAAATCCGGGGGCATCGCCGCACCTATATCGGCGCCCTGCCCGGCCGGATTATACAGGGGTTGAAGCAGAGCGGTTCCAACAATCCCGTATTCATGATGGATGAAATCGATAAAATCGGCGCTGACTTTCGCGGCGACCCGTCCTCGGCTCTGCTGGAAGCCTTGGACCCGGAACAGAATGTCGCCTTCAGCGATCATTACCTGAACATCCCCTTCGATCTATCCAAGGTCATGTTCATCCTCACGGCCAACATCACCGACACCATTCCGTCCGCGTTGCTGGACCGCATGGAGGTGATCAATATCGCGGGATACACCCCGGAAGAAAAAATGGCCATCGCCGAATCCTATCTCCTTCCCAGGCAGATCCGGGACAATGGATTGCGGTCCCCCAAAAGCCTGGTCATCAGCCGTTCGGCCATGGAGCAGATCATCGCCGAGTATACGTCCGAAGCCGGCCTGAGAAATCTGGAGCGCGAGCTTGGGAAGATCTGCCGCAAGGCGGCGAGAATGCGGGCGGAAGGCGCCAAGGGGAACATCACGATAACCCGCTCGAACCTGCATAAAATGCTGGGCCCTCCGGTATTCCAGCCGGAGATGGACCAGGAGGGCAGTCAGGTGGGATTGTCCACGGGATTGGCCTGGACCCAGGTGGGTGGCGAGGCCCTGTACGTGGAGGCCTCCCTCATGACCGGCAAGGGGGATTTGATCATCACCGGCCAGCTCGGCGAAGTGATGCAGGAGTCCGCCCGGGCCGCGGTCTCCTTTGCCAGGGCCCATCTGGATGATTACAATGTGGAAAAGAATTTCTTCGAGAACATCGATGTCCATATTCATGTGCCGGCCGGCGCTATTCCCAAGGACGGACCCTCGGCCGGAATCGCCATGGCCACGGCGCTGATCTCCGTCATCACCAATGTTCCGGTGAACAAGGATGTGGCCATGACCGGCGAAATCACCCTGCGCGGCAGGGTGCTGCCCATCGGCGGTCTGAAGGAGAAAGCCCTGGGAGCCATGCGGGCGGGGATTCGAACCATCATCATGCCGGAGAAAAACAAGAAGGATCTGGTGGAGATTCCCTTGAACGTGAAGCGCCGGATCAAATTCGTGCCCGTGAAGCACATGGATGAGGTGCTTGCCATCGCCATGCAGGGGCCGGCGAGGAAAACCGGCCGGAAACCCGCTGCGATGCGAAAGCCGAAAAGGGGCGCCGCCCGGAAAAAAAATGATCGTTCTCGCCGTTGATACCGCTTCCAGAAGCAGCAGCGTCGCCGTTCTGGAGGAGGATTCCCTGCTGGTTGAAACGACATTGGTGAATCGGGAAACCCATTCGAGACATCTCATGGACATGATCCACGGGGTCATGGGCCTGGCCGGACTGCGACCCGACCGGGTGGAGTTGTTCGCCGTCACGGTGGGGCCGGGGAGTTTCACCGGCCTGCGCATCGGGATCAGTGCCGTGAAAGCCATGGCTTTCGCCCGGGGAAGGCCGGTGGTGGGGATTTCCACCCTGGATGCCCTGGCGGAGCCTTTCCGGCACAGGGATGGGCTTGTCTGTCCCATGCTGGATGCGCGCCGGGAGGAGGTATATTCCAGTTGCTACCGCGTCCAGAGCGGCAGCCTGCACAAGCTGTTCGAGGAGCAGGCCCGGCGGCCCGCCTCGCTGCTGGCGGATATTCCCGGTTCCTGCCTGTTCGTGGGGGACGGCGCCCGGGCCTACCGGCGGGATATTGAAGCGGCCCTGGGCGGAAAGGCGTTATTCGGTTCACCGGAGCAGGATGGGGTCCGCGCTGCCGTGGTGGGGAGGATGGGCGTCCATCTTTTCCAGCAGGGAAGAAACGGTAATCCCGCGGATCTGGTTCCCTGCTATATCCGCCGATCGGACGCGGAAACGCATGCGGATCGGGGGAAACGGGAAAAAGTCGCCGGCGCCGGACCGACAACATGATTGACAATCGTATCCGGTTTTGATAGACGGATAAAATTGTTTTTAATAAGCGGAATCGAAGTGTTAGAAAGAACAAAGGCTTCGATAAACAGGAAGTTGAATGAACACATACGCATGGATTGATCCACCGGGGCAGAGCGCTTTTCCAGTGGCCCGGCCCGGTTATCCGTTTATTTTCGGCGCCGGTTTCACAACGGCAGTGCTGGCCATCGTCGGTTTCAAGGCCCTGGCCCTGCTGGGGCTGGGTATCACGGTCTTCATATGCTGTTTTTTCCGGGATCCGGACCGGGCGATACCGGTGGTGGATCGCGCGGTCGTATCCCCGGCGGATGGCAAAGTGGTTCTTGTCGACCATGTGGCCGGGAATCCGTTTTCCGACCAGCCTTGCCTGAAAATCAGCGTTTTCATGTCGGTATTCAATGTCCATGTCAATCGCATTCCGTACACGGGTACGGTGACGGGCATCCGCTATTTTCCGGGGAAATTCTTCAACGCCAGTCTGGACAAGGCCTCCAAGGATAATGAACGGAACGCCATCCGGATCGAAACCGAAGACGGCCGCGGGATTTGTTTTGTCCAGATCGCCGGACTGGTGGCCCGCCGCATCATCTGCAACATCCGGGAGGGCGATTGCCTGCAACGCGGCCAGCGTTTCGGGATGATTTGTTTCGGTTCCCGGCTGGATGTGTATTTACCGGAAAATGCGGAGCCGAACGTGGCGGTGGGTGATAAAGTGCGGGCCGGAACATCGATTCTGGGATATCTGCGATGAGCAAGCCGAAACCGTTTGGAGGCGAAAAACGGAAACAGGGTGTTCGCATTCTTCTGTATGGTACTACTGCCCGGGCGCGTCAATTTCCACCCGTCTTTCTCCTGATCAGGCCCTGATCGGACTCCTGCCAGGATGAAAAACCGGGAAAATCCGAACCCTGCAATTTAAGCGCACCGATTCCGGAACCCTTGCGGCGGTGCTGGGATATGAAACGGCTGGTCTTTCGGCCAGCCGTTTTTATGCATTGATCGAAATGATGGTACAAGGAGAGTGTTCATGACCAAGACATACCAAATCGCCGTCATACCCGGTGACGGCACCGGCCCCGAAGTGGTGGCCGAAGGCATCAAAGTGCTGGACGTGGCTGCACGCAAGGCGAATTTCGCCTTGAAATATACCCATTATCCCATCGGCGGGGATTATTACAAGGCAACCGGCATCACCGTGACCGATGAGATCAAACAGTCGCTGGCGGCGGCGGACGCCATTTTTCTGGGAGCCATCGGACATCCGGATGTGCAGCCCGGCATCCTGGAAAAGGGCATTCTGCTGGACCTCCGTTTCCATTTCGACCAGTACATCAATTTGCGACCCGTCAAATTATATGAAGGCGTCGCGACTCCGCTCAAGGACAAGGGGCCCAAGGATATCGACTTTGTCGTCGTCCGCGAAAACACGGAAGGATTGTATGCCGGCGCGGGCGGATGCCTGAAGCGTGGAACACCGGACGAGGTGGCTGTCCAGGAATCCATCAACACCCGCAAGGGGGTGGAGCGTTGCATTCGTTTCGCCTTCGAGTATTGCCGCAAACGCAACAAGGCCCGGAAACTCACCCTGTGCGGTAAAACCAATGTCTTGACCTTCGCCTTCAATCTGTGGGAAAGGGCGTTTTATGAAGTCGCCAGGGAATATCCGGATATCCAGACCGATTATGCCCACGTGGACGCCATCTGCATGTGGATGGTCAAGAATCCGGAATGGTTCGACGTCATTGTCACGGATAACATGTTCGGCGATATCATTACGGATCTGGCTGCCATGATCCAGGGCGGAATGGGAACGGCGGCCGGCGGCAATATCAATCCGGCCGGGGTTTCCATGTTCGAACCCATTGGCGGTTCGGCCCCCAAATACACCGGCAAACAGATGATCAATCCCATTGCCGCCATCATGGCCGGACAGCTGATGCTGGAATCCTTGAAAGAGGAGACGGCGGCCGGTTGGATTGAGAAAGCGGTCATGAAGGTGTTGCGGGAGGATATCAAGGACGTTGCCGCGGGTAAAATGGGTTTCACCACCAGTGAGGTCGGCGACCTGGTTGCCGGCTATATCGAAAAAAGCTGTTGACCATCGAATCGACAGGAGGAGGAAATTGGAACGCGTACCCATAACCAGACCCGGTTTTGAAACCCTGAAGGCTGAGCTTGCCCAGTTGAAATCCGTGGCGCGGCCCCAGATCATCAAGGCCATCGAGGAAGCCCGGGCCCACGGTGATTT
The DNA here is from genome assembly GCA_049320885.1 of Thermodesulfobacteriota bacterium. GTDB lineage: Bacteria > Desulfobacterota > Desulfobacteria > Desulfobacterales > SURF-7 > DYJD01. Next base: position 49,815 of record JBMORA010000012.1, read on the forward strand.
ATCGGAAAATGCCGAATACGAGGCGGCCAAGGACCGGCAAAGCTTCATCGAGGGCCGCATCAGCGAACTCGAGTACAAACTCGCCCACGCGGATGTCATTGACCCGAGCACGCTTCCAAAGGACAAGGCGGTATTCGGCAGCCATGTGGTCCTGGAAAACGTGGAAACCGGCGACGGCGTTTCCTATCAATTGGTGGGACCGGACGAATCGAATATCGATGCCGGACGTATTTCCGTCTCCTCTCCCCTGGGCAAGGCCATCATCGGTAAAAAACCCGGCGACGAGGTCGTGCTCCAGGCTCCGGGGGGCAAGCGCAGCTACGAACTGCTGGAAATCCGATAACAACCGTCTCCTTGGGTTTACGCCGGCAGGGCGCATGGCGGAGGCACGAGGCGACATGACCGAATATAAGCATGGAGGGAAATTCTATTGGCTAGAATAACGGTTGAAGATTGTTTAAAAAAAATTGATAATCGCTTTGAACTGGTACACATGGCGGCCAAACGCGTCCGCCAAATCCGGGAAGGTTCCGATTATCTGGTGTATTCCCCCAAGAACGAGGACATTGTGGTCGCGCTTCGCGAGATTGCTGCCGGAAAAGTGGTGACTCGCAAAGGACTGGACCGGACTTCGGAGGTGAGCTGATTTCCGTTTGATGTCTACGTCTCTATACAGGGAAATCAATCGTGGTGTCGGCCGGGCAATCCATCGTTATGATATGATCGCGGACGGGGATCGGATCGTGATCGGAATTTCCGGCGGCAAGGACAGTCTCACGCTCATGCAGGTCCTGACGGAACGGCTGGCGCGGATCCCGATATCCTATGAATTGGTCGGGGTCTATGTGGATCCGGGTTTCGAGAACGGTTTCGGCGGAGAACTTGCGGCCTACTGTCAGGAAAAAGGGTTTCGCCTGAAGGTGATCCATACGGACAACGGCATCGTGGCCCATGGCCCGGCAAACAGGGAGAATCCCTGTTTTCTGTGTTCCCGCCTGCGCCGGAAAGTCCTGTTTGAAACCGCGGCGGAAATGGGTTTCGGCAAAATCGCCCTGGCCCATCACAAGGACGATCTGATCGAGACCCTGCTGATGAATATGTGTTACACGGGGGAAATCAGCACCATGAGGCCGGTACGGACGCTTTTCGACGGCCGGCTGGCCATCATTCGGCCCCTGGCCTTTGTGGATGAGGATGTCATCAGACGATTCGCCAGGCGGGAAGGATTTCCGGAATTCATCAATCCATGCCCCACGGCATCCGTTTCCAAACGCCGGGAAATCAAGGATCTGTTGACGAACCTGTATCGGAGCAACCGCAAAATCAAAGGGAACCTGTTTCGTTCCATGACTCGGATCAAGACCGATTACCTGCCGATATAGTACGGGATCAATGGCATGATCATTATGAAAGACATCCAGAACCTCCACGACGACCGCAACATACCCATCAACAAGGTCGGCATCAAAAACCTGCGGTACCCCATCAAGGTGCTGGACCGCAAGAACGGTTTCCAGAGCACGGTGGCGTCCATCAACATGTATGTCGATCTGCCCCATGACACCAAGGGGACCCACATGAGCCGTTTCGTGGAGATGCTGCATGTGTTCCGGTCGGAAGTCTCGCTCAAATCCTTTTCCGATATTCTGAATCAGATGAAGCAGGATCTGAACGCCGCTTCCTCCCACATCGAGGTCGCCTTTCCCTATTTCATCGAAAAATACGCCCCGGTGAGCGGTTCGCCCGGCTTGATGGATTACAACTGCCGGCTGATCGGTTACAGTGATCCTTCCGGGCGGCTGGATCTGGTTTCCGAGGTCCTGGTGCCCATCACTTCCGTCTGTCCCTGTTCAAAGGAGATCAGTGACGGTGGAGCCCACAACCAGCGGGGAGAGGCCCGCCTCAGCACCCGTTTCAAGCGGTTTATCTGGATTGAGGACATGATCACCCTGGTGGAATCGGCGGCTTCCTGTGAGGTCTATTCGGTCCTGAAGCGGGTGGATGAAAAATTTGTGACCGAGAAGGGTTTCGGCAACCCCAAATTCGTTGAGGACATTGTCCGGGATATCGCCCAGAAACTGCTGGAGGACGATAACATCACCTGGTTTGCGGTCAGTGTGGAAAATTTCGAATCCATCCACAATCACAGCGCCTATGCCTTCATCACCAGCAACGGCCGGAAGGAAATAGAAGGAACCGGCTGGAAATAGACCGGAAAACAATTCCGGATCCGTCTCATCATCACCGTCCGGATTTATCCGGAAAGCAGCCCCGGGAATTGTTCCGTTCATTTCAAGTCGGCGCCTGACCGCAGCGCCTGAAACAGGCGGGTCATGACCGGTACCACGGATTTGCCGGGGGTGTTGATCATGATCACAAAACGAAACGGTCTTCCGGTTTCGGTTTCCACATATCCCGCCCGGGTCTGGACTCCTGAAAGGGTGCCGGTTTTGAAATACTGCCCGTTTTCCTTGCGCATCAGCCGCCGATGAGGTTCGAAGGCGGTCAGGATTTTTTCGAGCATCCGGGCCGACAGGCGGTTTCCCCGGGACAGCCCCGAACCTTCCTCGATCCGCAAGCCCTTGATTCCCAATATCCGATCCGCGTAACCGGTGATGGCCCGGACCCCTTTGTCCAGATTCCCCGGCGGACCGAACTGCCCGGCGCCGGCGGCGATGAACAGCTGGTTGGCGATGTAGTTGTTGGAGAAATAGAGCATCCTTTCGATGACCTCCGCCAGCGGATAGGGGGATACCTGCCGGTACAGGAGCCGGGAGGATTCCGTCCTGACCGAGCCTGGCCGGACCGTCCGGCCGGTCTGAATTCCCGCCTTGGTCAGGAAATGGTCAAACAGGTGCCCGGCGTACAGAACCGCTTCATGGCCTTCGTTGGTGAGAAGGATTCTGCCGCTGGCGAGCTTCGTGGACCGGATCCGGGGAAGGACGACGGGTACGAGGGGGGTTTGGGGTTCGGCGCTGACATACCGTCCGGTTCCGGGATCTTTTCGAAAGGCGACGGAGTTGAAATTCACGCACAAGCCGCCGTTGGGGGCGTCATAGGGCTCCAGGGAGCGGGCGGCTGCTCCGGGAACGAGAACAGGGGCGCTGAAATAGCTGTCGTCCAGAATGATCCCGCGGACCCGGGTGATCCGCCTGGCCAGTTCCTCGGCCGCTTCCGCCACGACTTCGGAGACCAGCAGGGGATCGCCGTAGCCTTTGATGACCAGGTTCGATTCCGCATCGAGATAAAAATCCGTATAAAAGCGAAAATCCGGCCCCAGGGCATGGAGGGCGAAAAGGGCGGTGAGGACTTTGGTTACCGAGGCCGGCACCAGCAAGCTGTCCGCGTTTTTGGCGACCACCGTGCGACCGGTGGGATCCGTTACCAGCAGGGAGTCCCGGCTGCCGATCATGGCGGTGAGGTTCACCGGAGTCGCCCCGGAATGGGCGGTTCCGGAAACCGCCAGCAGGCAGGCCAGGAGGAGTCCGGGCAGCAGCCGGGGATGACGGTGACGTGAAACCGCTTTCGGCATCATGCGCCGCTTTCCAGAATCAGGGTGACCGGACCGTCGTTGATGAGATGGACCTGCATCATGGCGCCGAAGCGGCCGGTGGCTGCCTGCAGGCCGCGGCCGCGAAGCCTTTCCACAAAGGATTCATAGAGCCGATTGGCTGTATCCGGTGGGGCGGCTCCCGTGAAGGAGGGCCGGCGGCCCTTGCGGCAGTCGCCCAAAAGCGTGAACTGGGAAACCACGAGTATCCGGCCGCCGGTTTCCAGCAGGGACCGGTTCATTTTTCCGTTTTGATCCTCGAAAATCCGCAGGTTGGCAATCTTGTCCGCCAGATAGTCCGCCTCCGCGTCGGTATCGCCCGCGGCGACGCCCAGCAGCACCAGGAGGCCCCCGGAAATGGCGGCGATTTTCTCGCCATCCACGTGGACACTGCTTTCCTTGACTCTCTGAATCACCGCGCGCATGAACAGCCGCATATCAGAAATCGGGCAGGGACTCAATGCGGAAATGACCAGCCGGATCAGGAAATCAGATTGATCACATCCCCCTTCAAGGTGTTTTCGACTTCGATGACTTTCAGATTCGCCTCGAAATGACGCTGGAACAGGGTCAGGGCGGCGAATTCCTCCACCAGATCGACATTGGAGGATTCCAGGGCCTGGGGAACGATGCCGCCGAAGCCGCCGGAGCCCGGGCTGCCGGTGAGGGCGGCGCCGGAATCGCCGGTTTCGGCGTATAGATTGTTGCCCAGCTGCTGGAGGCCGTTCGGATTCCGGAATCTAGCCGTGGCCACTTGGAACAGATCGACCAGGTCGCCGTTGGAATAACTGCCGGTAATGACCCCGTCCGCGCCCACGGATATGGAAACCAGCTCTCCGGCATGATAGCCGTCCGAGGCGGAAAAAACCGTGTGGGAGGGTGCGGCGAACTGGGTGGAGGATGGCTCGGTCATGGCCCAGTTGTTTCCGTTGTAGGCAGCGCCGAAATCCAGCGCCACCGTCATGGGAGGGGCGCCACCGCCGGAAAAATCGGCCTGAAACGCGAAATGGCCGTTGACCAGGTCGGCGGAGGCATCCGCGGGAGACCAGGAGCCGTCGCCGTTGTTTTGTTCCATCGTCATATCGGTAAACTGGCCGGAGTTGTTGAATTTCAGTTCCCCCCTGGCCAGCAGGCCTTTGTTTTCTCCGGCAGCTTGAGGGCGTTGATCCTCCGCCGGGTTCACCGTTACCATATATTCCCAGCTTCCTTCGTTTTCCCCTTTGTCGAAATAAATGGTCACATCGTGGGCGGCGCCCAGGGAGTCGTAAACGGTCACGGTGGCTTGGTAGGCATAATTCCGGTCGGCGATCGGGCGTCCGTCCGGTGATTCGCCGTTCCAGGCCGCCGAAAGACCGTTGGTTCCGGCGCTGTGATTCGCCGAAGCCGCGTCGAGATTGACGATCTGGGTGACCATGGTGGTTTCCCGGGGAGGGGAGGTGAACAGGGTCGCCGAAATATTCCCGATGGCCCCCTGGGGGGCCGAGGTGGCGGGGTCTATTTTCCAGCCCTGCACCACATAACCACTGGAATTGACAAGGCTGCCTTTCTGATCAAAATGGAAGTCGCCTTCCCGGGTGTAATAAGATCCGCCGTCCGGGTCCCGGACAATGAAAAAACCGTCCCCGCCGATGGCCATGCTGGTGGGAGAATCGGCCCGCTCAAAGGCGCCCTGTTGAAAAATCTGGGAAATATCACCGAGGGTCGAACCCCGGCCCACCTGGTCGGTGCCGGAAGCCGTGGCCACCGAATAGGTCGGAAGGGAAGCAGCGGTGGAGCGGCTCTTTTTATATCCCTGGGTGGAGACATTGGATACGTTGTTGGCGGTGTTGCGGATCCGTTCCCCCAGACTTCTGACCGCCGAGATGGCCGGCGTGATTCCTTGGATCATGGCGATCCCTCCTGTATTGTTCTCGATCTTGTTCCCAGACAAACCACTACGGTTTGTTATCGGCAGGTCGGCGGGAAAACTGTAGCCTTTTCGAATGGCGGCGCTGCTTGGCGGGCCAATTTTTTCACCACGGATGTCACCGATAAAAGCAGACGGGCTTTTCCGGCAATGCCGACAGCCGGTAGTCCCGAAGGAGCAGGGTGGGCATTTTTTGTCGCGTATCTTGGGGCCAGCCTGGTTACTGGCCCGTCAGCTGCTGCGTGATGGCGACGAGGATATTGTCGATCGTCCCGGCGGTCAGGGTGAGAACCGGTGAGCCGGTGGCCGGGTTGACATAAAAACCGACCATATCCCCCGCCGTGGGTTCCGGCAGGCCGCTTTGGTTGTCGGGGTCCCACAAGCCTACCACCAGGACGCCGTCGCCGGGTTTCAGCCCGCTGTCGGACAGATCAAGGTGAAAATCGAGGGTGTTGTCCGGCAGGCGCTGGAAATGACGCAGGTTCTGGACGATGCTGTCCAGGTCGTAGGGATTCGCCTCGTCCGTGGCAACCATCACGAACAGCGGTCCGGGAACGGCGGTTTGCCCTGGAACAATCAATTCTCCGTGGATCTCGAGGGGTTCGGTTCCAGAAGGCCGGTCCGCCACGGTCACCAGAAACCCGAGGTCGATCCCGGCGGTCACTCCCGCCGGGATGGTCAGGGCCGCCGGCAGGTAGGGCGGTCCCATGGTGAAATAGCCGATTTTGTCGCCGGCGTTCATGCCGCCGTTTTCATCGGCATCCAGCAGCGCCAGGATCCGCACTTCTTCAATGGGAACATTGTAACCGAAGGGTAGAATGGGCAGAACATAGTCCACCGGCGCGCCCTGTATTTCCAGCCGGGAAAAGCCCACGATCTTGTCCGGATCAATTGCGGCCGAATCCAGGGAGGCGATGGCGCCGGCATAGGCGATCAGGGTGACATCGCCGTTCTCGGTGCCCAGAATCCTTCCGGTCACGGCGGCTGAAAAATCAAAGATTTCCCGGCTGATGTGGATATTCAGGCCGCTGTTGTCACCTTGGGCCAGGGTATAGGAAATCGACAGTGTCGCGGGATCGATCCAGAAACCGATGATATCCCCGGTATCCGGAAACGGCGCCCGGTCCGCGGGCGACAGGTCGATGAAAGCGGCGATAAAGACCTGATCGCCGGCGGTCAGACCCCGGTCGCTGAGATCGACATGAAAGGTGTTATCGGACGGATTCACGCCCACATAGGCGATGACGGAATTCAGCGGGTCGTTCAAAATGGCCGATACGTCGTTGCCGCGGGCCACCAGCAGCATCACCGGCTGGCCGGGATGCTCGGCCAGGGCCTCGCCGCCTACGCTGCCGGAAATACTCATTCCCATCGGGGGGTCGGGTTCACCGCAGGCGCAGAGCGCCAGGACCGCCGAAAGGAAGATCAGTCGCCGTAATGTGGAACCGCATGTATTCATGTGAGTTGCGAACATGGTCCGTTATCCTTGTGGTTAGTATTCATACCGCAACTGAAACGTCACCATATCGTTGTCGCGGTAATAATAGAAGGAATTCTGAATCAGTTCTCCGGGTTCTTCCTGGCCGGAGATTCCGGCGTAGGCCAGCTCCAGGGTGATACCGTTCTGGAAATCCCAGCCGATTTCCGGTTTGTACATCCGGCCGCCGTTGCGGGTGTCGAAAATGGCGGTGAAGGCCACCGGAATGCGACCGTTGTAAAACGTGTCCTCGTATTTGAAGCTCAGGAGATCGCTGAACAGATAGGGCTGGGACACGTCCTTTTTGAAAAATTTGGATTGAAACCATTCGAAGGTGAAGACGGATTCCCCTTCATGTTCTTCCAGCAGGCGGTGGAGGGGAATGAAATAATTGAATCCCAGGGCATAGGAAACATAGGGCGACTCCTCCACCTCGTAGGGAAAGCGGACATCCGTGAAGGATACGTTCTGCTCCACGATATTGGGTTTGTTGGGCGAGTAGGCGGCCTCGCATTGGACAACGAAATCGCCGATGGTGCGGCTGAAATCCAGGCCGAAGTAATTCACCACGGAATATTGCTGCTGGATGACCACCGATACGGGCCGGTTGGTCTCCACTTGCACGGCGGTGGGCACCAGGGCCGGTTCACGGTCGGGTCCATGGTAGGCGCTGACGGACACGTCGCTCTCCAGAATATTGGTGGACAGCCGGAAGCCGTACCCGAAATTTTTCGGTTCCACCGTCATGCCGTCGCTTTCCTCGAACACCATGCGGTAGAGGATGTCGTCCTGGCGCAGGGACCAGAAATTGTCGTTGGGGGCGAGTTGCATGGAAACATGGACGGGCATGAACACCAGTTCCAGGGTATGGTCATCCAGGAAGAGCATGGAGGAAACGGCCGGCACGCCGAAGCGGAATTCATCGTCGTCGCGGAAAACGAATTCGCGCAGATCGTAGGGATTAAAATAGGCGGTGGGGTTGATGCCGTCGGCGGTACCCCAGCTGAACATCTGGTTGCCCAGGCGCAACCGGAAGCTGTCCCGGCCGTAATTCAGGTAGAGTTCGTTGAAGGCGATTTCACCATCCGTGGAGGTGATCCGCAGATTCCGCTTGATATCCGATTCGGCGGTATACCGATAGTCTTTTTCATCATCCTCTTTCCAGAAAACCGCCTGGTAATACTGGTCCGACGCCATGAACAGATGCAGATCATCCTCGCCGAACCTGGCTTCCAGCCGGTTCCGGATCTCGTTTTTCTTGACGGCGTCCCCGAAATCCTGATCCCGGTAGGTGTTGAGGAAAGATTGCAATTCGATGAATCCGTTATAGGTCAACAGCGAGTCTTCCTCCTCCTCCGTATCTTCTTCCAGGTCGTCTCCTTCCGTTGCGTCTTCATCGGACCCGGGCTCTTCCGTTTCATCGGGCCCGGAACCGCCGGTGCCGACGGCGCTCGAGGCAGCCGGGGGTTGCTCGGCAGCCGAAGCGTCGGGGGAGGCGGATGAAAAGAACAGGCCGCCGCAAAGAACCAGGATGGCCAGAACAACAGCTGGGTGAAAGTTCCTCGTTTTCATCGGATGGGACCACCTGTGATTTGGTTTTGTTGACCCAGATAATATGCCTTGATCCCTTCCCAGTGGATCAGGAGCGCTTCCGCCAGAAAGGCCGTGATCTCCTGTTCGCCCTTCAGTTCCCGGACGTACTGGTGGAGGGAGTTGTTGATCAGACTGGCCAGGCCGTGACTGAATATCCAGTTGGAGAACAGAAACCGCTCCCGTTGCTTGTCGGTAAAGGAACTCATCAGCGGATACTCGGAAAGCATGTTCAGATCGTCGTACCAGATGACCTCACCGTGCTTGACATACAGGGCCATGCGGTCTTCATCGTTGATGAACCGGAAAAGATGTTTTTCCTTCATGGCGAAGAGAATGTACCCGACCCCCTTGTTAAGCAGCTTGTCGCCTGTTTCGACCTCCTGCTGGTATTTCCGCATGACCAGCAGGGATTCCTTGATCAGTTCGCTTTCGAGGTTTTTCATCGATTTGAGGTAGGTGTAGATCGGCGTGGTGGAGGATTGCAGGGCCTTGGCGATGGAGCGGGCGGACACTTCCTTCCAGCCGCTTTCCCGGAGAACGGCAAAAGCGGCGGCGATGATATCCTCATTCGAGAAGCGCGTCTTGGGCGGCATGTTGTCCTTGGAACGGCAATTTTGGGAACATTTGTTATATAACGCATGTTATAGGAACAAGCCGTCCCCTATGTCAAGTATCATTTTTTCATTCATGTAAATCGGCTGATGTTCATGTATACAGGGCAAAGTGAATCGCTGTTCCGACTTTAGCTATTTTGGCTGTGGAAATGATGTCAAAGCCGCGCTATCCGGTATTGACAGGAGGGGTGTTGCGCCGGTAATGTAGTCGAATGTATACAAACCAATTCCGGTTATAGGGGGTGGATATGCATTCCATGGGACGAAGAACCTTTCTGAAGGGTGCGGGGTATGGAGCTGCCCTGCTTGCGGGACAAACCGTCGGAAATCCTGTGAAAAAAGCCAAGGCGGCCTGCCTGGCGCGACCAAGAGGCACCGGCATGTATTCAACCGGCCCGGCGCCGGAAATCGACGCCGCCGGCTTTGATTTTTATACGCACCATAAATCGAAACTCGTGGCGGCCGTCGCGGATCCGGAGATGCGCAGGGCGGTGTTTGACGTTTCCGTAAATCCGATATCACCATCCCGGGAACCCCTGACGTTTTCCGTTGTTCCGGAAACACCGATGGACGGATGGAGCCTCGATCTGTCAACGGCTTCCCTCGTTCTTGGAAAAGAAGGGAAAACGATTCAATGCCGTGTTACCGCGCCAGCGGAAATTCCTGAACAAAAAACCATCCGCTTCAAGGTGATCGGCAGACGCGGCGCTGAAACCCAGGAAATCAAATTGAAGGTAACGGTGTTGACCGCCATGCCGAAGCTGGAACCCGGGCTTTCCGATACCGGGGTGCGGGAGCAACTGGTGAAAGTCACCGCCGGAGAACCGGTCGCTTTCCGGCTGTCCCTTGCCAATTCAGGACATGCCGAAGACCGGTTTGATCTGCATGTCAAGGGGCCGGCCGGCTGGCGCATCAGAATCCTGGATTCCCGGGGACGCGAGATCCGGCATCTGGATGTCCAACCGATGGGCGGGATGTTTCAATGGGAATACCCGGAAGAATTCCGTCTTGAAATCATCCCGCCGCAAGGCGCTCCCAGGAAAAGAATGGAGGCCTTTACCGTTCAGGCACTTGCCCGGGCCACCGGAATGACGGATTTCCTGACGGTGCGGGTTTTTCATTCCGAATCCCTGTTTTCCATCCATGATCTTGATGGATTCGATCCTCACAGCCATTACCTCCGGCCCGGCGCCATGACCAGTTACATTCTGCATGTGACCAACCCTTCCGACAAACCGGAACCATTCCGGTTTACGGTAACAGCCTTGCCGGCCGGCTGGAAAACCAATTTCAACCAGCAGACCATCACCGTGGGCGGCGGCGGCCATGACACCTTGATGCTGCGCCTGGAGTCGCCCCATACGGCCAAAGCCGGCGACTGCTGCATCATCGAGGTCGTTGCTGAAAACGCCTCCGGAGAGCGGGCCGGGCGCGTCCGGCTGCGAGCCGAGGTCTACCTGATTCCGAAAATCTATTTTCTAGTAATCGATTCGTTGGATTATGCCTATCTGGAGCTGAACCGCGACGGCGAGGGACCGGGGAAGGAGGGCGACTGGCTGTGTCCCGCCATCCGGCGATTCATGAAGAAAGGAACCTCCTTCTCGAACGCCCGTTGCGGAATGCCGGCCGCGACGGACATGAATCACACCACCATCATGTCCGGGGCCGTCACCGGCACCCTGGGGGCTTACTGGGTCTCCGGCTATTACGCCGGACTGGATGATGTGGGCGATATCCGGATCGTCCGTCCGTCCCCGGAGGTCCTGCGCCACGGAAAGGACGGGAAAAAACTGAAGCGGATTTTCGACCTGGTGAAGGAGCGCTATCCGGAAGCCCGCTCCGCGGTGATCAGCAACAAACCCTGGGTCAGCCACCTGCACGAGGACGGCGAAGCAGTGGCGTTGGGGGTGACGGGATCACGTTTTCCGGTGTACGGTTCGCCGCCGCCGCCGTATGTTCTCGGCGATCCACCCACGGATGACGATTCTTCGGACCGCCGCCCCATCAAGCCGCCGGATCTGATTGTGAACGGCAATCCGATCGAACTCCTTCCCCAGGTGCTCAGCGGCGATTTTCATCTGTTGAGGGCTGTGATCCAGGATATCGGTGAGTACCTCGGCGCCAAACCCGGCGCATTTCCGGATGACCGTTGGATTGCCGACACGGCGCGTGCGATGATCCGGGAGGAGGATCCGGAGGTGTTGTATGTCAACCTGGCGGCCACGGACGAGGCCGGGCACGTTTTCGGGGCCGCCTGGGACCCGGAAGAATGGCGCAGGTCCAAGGGGTTACTGTATGGCGAACACTGGGTCAGCCGGTATTCGGAGCAGGCCAGGAGGGGGGAAATCCTGGATGTTGTCCGGGAGGCGGACCGCCGCTTCGGCGACATCGTTCAGGAGATCGAGGACAGGGGCATGACGGAACATTCCCTGATCGTTTTCGCGGCCGATCACAGCATGATCACCGAAGGATACTGCCAGCAGGGATTTGCTCCCCTGGATATCAAGGAATATCTGCGCTCCCGGGGCATCATTTCTCCCCGTCATTACGGCACCGCCTGGGCCCTGAATCACTGGGCGGCGATCTTCGATGTCCGGGATGACGCCACGCGGCAGGTCATCGCCGATCAATTGAGATCCATGGCGGTGGATGATCCGTTGTCGGGGAATGGGTTCCATCCCTGTATTGTCCTGGATGAAGAAGGCCTGCGGAGCGGCAAGGACCGGACCAACCCGTTCATACCGGAAGCCGAACAACGCATCACCGAGCCGGATGAACTGTATTCCGAATATTATAAGATGGTTGCCTCCGACGGGATCCGCTGGCCGGAAATCGCCGTGTTTTTTCGCGGACATTATCAGGCCACGACGCCAGGGGACGCCATGATCCGGGGTGTCAACGGCATGGGGGAACGGGTGCCGGTCCTGGCCAAATCCGGCAACCGTCTGGTGGGCATTCACGGTTCCGCCATGACCACCCACGTGCCGATGGTTTTCTCCGGACCGGGGGTGATTGCCGGAAAGGAGATCCCGGATCCGGCGCGGCTGCACGACATCCTGCCCACCCTCTGCCATCTTTTGGGATTCGAGATCCCGGAAACAGCGGCTGGAGTCATCCGGCGGGAAATTCTGACGGCGGGGCGGTAACTTCCTTGGGAGACTTTCCGGTCTTAGCCTGCTTTTGTTTCCGGATCTCGTCCAATTCCGGGTACAGGCGTTTCAGGCAATCCGGACAGATGCCGTGTGAAAAATTGGCCTCGGAATGGGAGCGGATGTACGATTCGATGTGGTGCCAGGAGCCTTTTTCGTCCCGGATTTTTTTACAGTTGGCGCAGATCGGCAGAAGGCCGCTGAGTCGTTTGACCTCAAGCAGGGCTTTCTCCAGTTTGGCGATGAGGATTTCCTTTTCCTTGGCGGCTCGATGCTTGATCAGCGTAATTTCGATGGTGGATCGCAATTCCGCGGTATTGTATGGCTTGACCACATACCCGAAGGGCCTGGTTTGGATGGCCCGGTCCAGGATATGCTGGTCGCTCAGGCAGGAAAGAAAGATGATGGGCACGTCCATCCGGCGGTTGATCTGTTCAGCCGCTTCGATTCCGTTCATCTCGCCCTCCAGCAGGATATCCATGAGCACCAGATCCGGATGATGTGAGAGCGCGCTGGCGATGGCCTTCGGACCGGTCTTTGCGATGTCGCATACTTTGTGGCCAAAGGATTCCAGGCGGGCTTCCAGAACCGCGGCCACATTGGTATCGTCTTCAACCACCAGAATTGTTGTTGCATGAGCCATGTCCATTTCCCCGCAATTGGTTGACCGGTTGCATTTTTGTTCTTCCGGTTGCATTTTCGTACTCAACAATTCATTCCCTCCGCTTGTAACGGCACGGTATCGAGAGTCCTCCGGACCGGTCTGCACAATTCTGTAACATTCAAAAATAATTGTATTATCAGTATAATCCGCCAGAGGCGCCAGCCGCCGGCAAGGGCGCTGGACGCTTCCTTCCTCCGGTTGTTTCCACCATCCTGTCAGTGAATAAAGCAAATCGCTTGCCACTGTATCGGCCATCCTTTTCATGGCCTCGGGCATTGTGCATGCGCCGGTCAATTTTCCATCCGGATCCGTCGACGTCTTCCCCCTATCCGCCGGATGGGTGGTAAAATATAACAAAAATGTTAAAAATATATATATAGCAAACAAATATGAAATAAAAATTGGATGGATGTAAATGGTCGATGGCTGCATAACTAACTATAAAAATAATAAAATAAACTAATAATATCGATAAGTGACACCATGGCACAGTGAGTGCAGAAGCCATGGAAAGATCGGAGAAGTTTGGGTAACGGATTATTTCAGGAGGAGATGGATGAAACAGTTTCTTTTGATTCTTGCCGCCGTTGCTGCGGCGATTGGATTCCGTATTGCAAACACCTTCGCCGCCGATGCAACCGCGGCGGCGGAGGTAAATTCCGCTTATGTATGGCGCGGACTGACTTTTAATGATGGATTGGTGGTGCAACCATCGGTGGGGGTTGCCCAGGGAGGATTCGGGGTGAATGTTTGGGGAAACCTGGACGTTGACGACTTTGACGGCGCCCTGGAAACCGGAGAATTTTCCGAAATCGACTTGACCCTTTCTTATGGCTTCAAGATCAAATCCGTTTCCATCAATCTGGGATACATCGAATATTTGTTTCCGTACCGGGAAACCTCCGCAACAGTGGCCGGCACCCGGGAGCTCTACGCCGGTCTCGGGATCGAACCCATCGATGGGTTGACGACGGGGCTGACCGGTTATTGGGATTTCGACGAGGTGCGGGGATATTATCTGAACCTGAATATCGGCTACAGTCGTGAGCTTGTGGAGAAACTGACCGCCGCTGTGGGCGCATCCGCCGGATATGCGGCGGAAAATTTCGCCATGGCCTACGGCGGTACAGAAAGCGGTCTTTATGATTACAACTTTTCCCTGGTATGCACCTACGCCGTATTGGAATCCCTTTCCATCAGCGCTAAGATCGCTTACACAAATATGTTCGACACGGATGTGCTGCCGGATCAGAAAGTGAATACATACGGCGGTCTTGGTTTATCATACGCATTTTGATTCCGTCGATGGATGCGCTCCGATCCGTGAAGCCGGCAACCCGCTGGTTGCCGGCTTTCTTTTTCGTTCAGGATTCACTACAGGCCGCTTATTCGGGCATCGGTTACCGATGCAGCAAGGGGCGTTGCGGAATCAGGCCGCCGGGGAGCGTCTGGGCTTTCGGCACCGGACGGGCCTTTTTGGCGGCATCCAGGAACCGGGCGGCGGTGTTTTTCTCATAAAAGCAATCCGGTTCCATTTGCCAGCCGGCCGCCAGGCGGTTTTCTTCCCTTCGCAGCTTGATATATGCGTAGATTCCAAACAGGGTCGCGGACAAACGGGTTTTCCAGCCGAATTCCCGACCGATGTCCACAAGCAGCCGATCCATGCGCGCATAAAGTGTTTTGTCGCTGCGGTAGTACCGGCGCATGGCCCATACGGCACCAGCGTAGGTTCCGCGGAGGGGCTGCACTTCCCGCCGGTAGCGCTCGCGGATTCGATGATCCGGATGATGTTTGTATGCCTGCCACCCGGTGAGGAGGGTACGGATCAGCCGGCCGAGGCTTGGTCCATTGACGGTGAAATCCCGCTGGAACGCCTCCAGCAGATAGGCCTCTTCCTGTCCATCGCGGATGTGGGCGTGACGATAGCTGAACCGGTATTGGCCATGGGCGTCCGCCGGAGGAAAAACGCTTTCATCCAACAAGTTGCCCTCTTTCTTATGGTGTTCATACAGCGGAGTCCCGGGATTGGGCGTATACAGCATGAACTGATGAAAATCGGTCCCGTGGTCCACGGCGTCCTCGATGACCTGGTGGATGTTGGCGGGGGTATGATCCTCTAGACCGATGATGGAGGACCCAAGGACCCGGATCCCGTGGGATTGCAGGTCGGCCACCAGGTGGCGGGTGTCGATGTCCCTGAGTTTGCGGTATTGAGTGCTTTTGCCCTCGATGCCCATCCATACCCATCCGATACCTAATCCCACCAGCTGCTCCATGGTATACGACCGGAGCACCCGGGCGGAGCTGAAGACATTGAGCATCCAGCTTTTCCCATGCAGCTCCATGAGTTCCAGCAGGCGGAGAGCCCTTTTGCGGTGGAGCAGGAAATTTTCGTCCAGGACAAAAAAGGATTTTACTCCCAGTTTTTTTTCCAGGTCGCCCATGACCTGGAAAAGTTCGTCGCCGGTTTCATAAAAATTGATGAATTTCCCTTTCCCGCCGAACAGGGCTGAAGTGGAGCAGAAATTACAACCCACCGGACAGCCCACCGAGGGTATCAGAATGGCGGCGATTTCTCCCGGCTTTTCATTCAGGTCGATCCCCAGGATCCGGCTGCCGAAGGCGGAGTAGGCGATGGGCGGCCGGACCGGCAGATCGGTGCGCTGGCCCGTATACCGCCGGAACCATTTGACCCCGTCGCCTCTGACGATATGATCCGCGCTGATTTCTTCCGCGAGACCGGCCTTGTTGCTGATATGGCCGCCGATGACGATGACGGCGTCGGGCTGATGCTCGCGAATCAGTGCACACATTTTTTTGACTTTGCCCACATTGGGGATGATGGCGCTGATGCCGATGACATCGTAGGAATGTTGTTTGAGTTCCTCCACAAAACGATCGAGGCTGGGAAAATCCAGCAGGGTGCAGGGGGCGTCCAGATTGGACTGAATCAGCAGCAATCCGAAGGAACGGTGAAACATGCGCAGGGAAAAAGCGCCCTGAACGCGGGTGACCTGATTCTGATACAGTTCCATGGGATTGATGGCGCGGCTGCCGTAGGCGTCATCCCGGGCGAACGGCCCGAAGACGCTGGACAAGAGGATTCTGGCTTTTGCTCCCTTGGGATGGATGGGGTCGGTCTTGTTCATTTTTTCTCCTGAATATGCATTATTTTTTACTATCGCCTGTACACTGTGAAAACTCATTGAGGCGTATAGTAAAGAAAACGGGGCACAAACAACAGAGCCAATTGATTGTTTTACAAAAGTTTTACAGAATGACCGCGCCGGGCGTTTCCGGTCCGCGCCCCGGGACGGACCTTCGGGCTCTTTACAATCCCTTGCCATGTTTGCTACAAGAAGATCCGGGATCGAATGACCTTTCGGATAACGGTATGCCACCATGTTGATAATCGACTCACGCCATGCGGGGACCAATCTGCGCTTCCACACCTGCGACATCGACTGGCGCAAAACCATGAACTACGCCGCCGCGGTCCAGGATGACAATCCCCGTTATTTCGATGACGAAAGGCCGGGCGGCGTTATGGCTCCGCCCATGTTCTGCGTGGCCGTCACCTGGCCGATCCTCGGGAATATCACCGATTTCATCGAATCGGCGGAATTTCCCAAGGAACTGCTCCTGACCCAGGTCCATTATACCGAGCACCTGCGGTTTTACCGGTTGTTGAGGCCCGGAGACCGCGTGACCATCCGTGGGCGCATCGCCGCCATTCTGCCCCATCGCGCCGGGACGCATATCGTCATCCGGCTGGATGCTTTCGATGCGTCCGGCGCCGCGGTTTTCACCGAACACACCGGAGCCCTGCTCCGGGGGGTCACCTGCGGGGATGAGGGCGAAGGGAGAGACCTCCTTCCCGTGACGCCCCGGAAGGAGGTTCCCGAAAAACCGGTCTGGGAAGCGGCGGTCGATATCGATCCGTTCAGGCCTTTTGTGTATGACGGCTGCTCCGATATCGTTTTCCCCATTCATACCTCCCGGAATTTCGCCCGGCGGGTGGGATTGCCCGGTATCCTCCTGCAAGGAACCGCCACCATGGCCTATGCGGCCCGTGAAATCGTCGATCGGGAAGCAGCCGGAGATCCGGAGCGGCTGCGGATTCTTGCCGGGAAATTCACCGGCATGGTTTCTCCGGGAACCCGAATCCGCATTCAGGTTCTGGAAAGGCGGAGCACGGCAGTGGAAATGGAAGTTTTTTTTCAGGTAATGGGCGCCGACAACCGGCCGGCGATCAGCCGGGGGTATGCGTTGGTATCGTCGTGACCGGGGACGGACCGGATGGCGTCATTGTCGGCATTATGATTATCACATTGAACGGAAAGGAGAGGAAAACCCATGCAATACAACCAGCATCACGAAGATTTTCCCGCCTTGACCCGACGGGGGTTTCTGGCGGTGTCGGCGAGCGCCGCCGCCATGATGGCCCTGGGGACGTTATCCTGCAAGGCCAATGCTTCCTCGCCGCAGGAATTGGCCTCCCTGCCGTACAAGCAGGATGCCCTTTCGCCCGTCATTTCCACTGAAACCATTGGCTTCCATTACGGCAAGCACCACAAGGGTTATGTGGACAACCTCAACAAACTCATCGCCGGCACGGAATATGAAAACCTGCCGCTGGAAAAAGTCATTGCCGGCACCCACGGCCGGGAGGACCGGACGGCCATCTTCAACAACGCGGCCCAGGCATGGAATCATGCGTTTTACTGGCAAAGCCTCCATCCCCGGGGCGGGGGGGAGCCGCCGCCTGCGTTGAAACAGAAAATAACGTCGGATTTCGGCAGCATGGACGCCTGCCGGAAGGAGCTGGCCGAGGCTGCCGTGACCCAGTTCGGCAGCGGCTGGGCCTGGCTGGCGGTGGACTCCGGGAAGCTCAAGGTCATGAAGACCGCCAATGCCGACAATCCGCTGACCCGGGGCTGGAAACCCCTGTTGACCATCGATGTATGGGAACACGCCTACTATCTGGACTACCAGAACCGGCGTGCGGATTATGTCGCCGCCGTTATCGACAAGCTGATCAATTGGAATTTCGCGGCGGAAAACCTGGCCCGCTGAGCCCCGATCCGGTACTCGCCGGCCGGAACGCCGGCGCGTGCCGGAAGCAAAAAGAATGGTGGATGGTGACCGATAATTACGCAAAAATCACCCGGGAGAATCTTATCCGGTTATATGCGTCCCTGCCCGGTGATTTGGCGGAAAACCTGCCGGCCCGCAGGGAAGGGGACCGGTTTGTCTTCAACGCCTTCGGACACCCCTGCGCGATCTCGCCGGAAGGCGTCCATTTCGGCGGCGGGGACTTCCCGTCGGTCCTGGGAATCCTGGTATCCTTGTACGCCTTGAACGCCAGGCCCGACGGCTGTTTGGAACTCCCGTTCCGGGCGTTCAAGGAAATTCCGGACAGCCGGCCCTACGTGGGCGCCTTCAGCACCCATACGGAACAAGTCCTGGTTCCCCATGTGGCGGCCATCCGGAAAAACAGCGACCGCATCCGGGACGCCCTGAACGGCAGGGAGGCCGGTCCGGAGGTCGGCGGCGATTTCGCCTTGATCGTTTATCCGCTCCCGAAGATCGCGCTTTGTTATATCTTTTATATGGCGGACGAGGATTTTCCGGCCGGGGTGACCTGTCTGTATTCCGGCAATGCGCGTCTGTTCCTGCCCGTGGACGCGCTGGCGGATGTGGGGGAGTATACCTCCAAAAGAATGGTGGAAGTCATTCACTCGTGACGGAGCGCTTCGATGGGATCCAGTCGGGCCGCCTGGCGGGCCGGGAAATATCCGAAGACAACCCCCACGGCCGCGGAGAACAGAAACGCGATCATGACAACGCCGGTATTCAGCACGAACGGGACATGCAGGGCCTTTGACCCCGCCGCCGCGGCGGCCAGTCCCAGCAGGATTCCCACAAGGCCGCCGAAACAGGACAGCACCACGGCTTCCACCAAAAATTGCAGGAGCACATCCTTTTCCAGGGCGCCGATGGCCAGCCGGATGCCGATTTCCCGGGTGCGCTCGGTCACCGACACCAGCATGATGTTCATGATGCCGATGCCCCCCACCAGCAGGCTGACGGCCGCCACCGCGCCTAGCAGGGTGGTCAAGATGCGGGTGGTGCCGGTCAGGGTGTTCAGGATCTCTTTCATGTCCCGGACGGTAAAGTCATCTTCCTTGCCCTTGATGATGCCGCGGCGTTCCCGCATCAACCGGATGATGTCCCGTTGCACTTTTTCCGTGGGGTAGCCGTCGACGGCCGAAATCAGGATGGCATTGACATCGGCGTTACCGGCCATGCGGCGGTGAAACATGCGGATGGGCACAAGAACCAGATCGTCCTGATCCATGCCGAAACTGTTTTCACCCTTGGATTCCAGTTCGCCGATCACCTGACAGGTGATGTTTTTCAAGCGAATGGCGGAGCCCACCGGATCCTGGGTGCCGAACAGCTTGTTGCGCACCGTGGTCCCGATGAGACAAACGCTTTTACCGGAGCGCAGTTCGCCGTTGGTGAACTGGCGGCCGGCGGACAACCGCCAGGCCCGGGTGAGCAGATAGTCGTTGGTGGTGCCGGTTACGCTGGTGGACCAGTTCTGACTGCCGTAAATGACTTGGGTCTGTTGGGCCGACGAAGGGGCCACGGCGGCGACTCCGACGATTTCACCGGCGATGGCCTTTGCGTCCTCCACCACGAATTCCGGGGCTGTGGAACGGACCCCTCCGGGTCCGTGAAAACCCTGTCCCGGCCTGACCTGCAGGAGGTTGCTGCCCAGCTTGGAAATCTCCGATGCCACCTGGACCGTGGCGCCGTTGCCGAGCGTCACCAGGGTGATGACGGCCGCCACGCCGATGACGATACCTAGAATGGTGAGGCATGAGCGCAGGACGTTGCGTTTAAGGGCTCGCTGGGCCAGCAGGATCGTTTCCCAAAGCATTCAGTTCCCCCTGTCATCCCGTTTGCAGCCGTCGATGAGGCCGTCCTTGAACAGGATTCGCCGTCCGGCGTAGACAGCCATGTCCGGCTCATGGGTGACCATGACAACGGTCATGTTTCGTTCCCGGTTTAACCGGGTCAGCAGATCCATGACTTCCCGGCTGCGTTCGGAGTCCAGATTGCCGGTGGGCTCGTCCGCGAGAATCACTTTCGGTTCGGTGACAATGGCCCGGGCGATGGCCACGCGTTGCTGCTGGCCGCCGGAAAGTTCTCCGGGCGTATGGCTCTCCCAGCCGGTAAGGCCGACGGAGGCCAGGGCCTGCAAGGCTTTTCTATGTCGCTCCGCCCGGGGGGTTTTCCGGTAGATCAGGGGCAGTTCCACGTTTTCCAGCGCGGAGGTGCGATTCAGCAGGTTGAAACCCTGGAAGACAAAACCGATGTAATGGCGTCGCAGTATGGCCCGCTGGTCCCGGGTCAGGCCGCCGACATCAACGCCATCCAGGAAAAAATTCCCGCCGGTGGGCGTATCCAGACAACCGAGGATGTTCATGCAGGTGGATTTCCCGGAACCGCTGGGGCCCATCACTGCGACAAACTCGCCCTGGCGGATGCTGAAATCGATTCCCCTTAGGGCATGCATGGCGGCGGAGCCCCTGCCGTATATCTTGGTTACGCCGCGCATGTGGATGATGGGCGGCGGCTCTGATTTCAGCGGATTCGGCGTCATGATTTCCGGGCTGTCGTGTCGACTACCAGCTGTGTGCCGACCTGTAGTTCTCCGTCCAACACTTCCGTCCGGGTTCCGTCCGTCACCCCGACCTTGACCGGAATCGCCTGAAGGCGCCCGTCCCGCAAGGCCCAGACATGCTGTTGCTGTTTGTCCGCTGTCTTTTCATCCGGTTGTTTGACCTGATTGCCTCCCGGGCGACGGAAAATGGCGCCGACCAGACCTTTGCCGCTGCTTCCGGTTTCTTTCTGTTTTTCCGGCGGAATGAAACGCAGTGCGGCGTTGGACACCAGCAGGGCGTCTTCGAGCTTTCGAACGATGATGTCCGCGGTGGCGGTCATTCCCGGACGGAGGGAGAGGTCCGAATTGTCCACGTTCAGCAGGGTCTCATAGGTGACCACCCCGTTCAGGTTTTTGGAGCCGAAACGGACCTGGGTGATGGTGGCGGGAAAGGACCGGTGGGGATAGGCGTCCACCGTGAAAGTCGCCTCCTGCCCCTCTTTCACCTGGGATACATCCGCCTCATCCACGTCCACATGCAGAACCATCTGGGTCAGATCCTCGGCCAGGGTGAAGAGGATGGGCGCTTGGAGCGACGCGGCCACCGTCTGACCCGGTTCCACGGTCCGGGTGAGAACGATGCCGTTGACGGGGGATCGGATGGCGGCCTTGTAAAGGTCCGTTTCATATGCTTCCAGTGTTGCCTGGGCCTGGTGGACGGCCGCGTCGGCGCCGGCTTTCTCCGCCAGGGAGCGGTCCAGGGAAGCCTGGGCCGCCTCCAGGTCGTTGATGGAAACGGCCCGGTTGTTGCTGAGGATGCGCGCTTCCCGGAGCCGCGACAGGGCGCTTCTGGTCTCCCGGATGGTGGCCTCGGCCTGCAGCACCATGGCCTGGGCCGATTCCAGCGCCGCGCCGGCCTGCAGAACCTGGGCCTGGAGTTTGGAGGTGTCCAGGGTGGCCAGCACCTGCCCGATTTTTACCTGATCATTATAGTCGACTTCGACGGTTTTGATGATTCCGGACAGTTCGCTGCCCACCGTCACCTGGTTGGTTGGCTGGAGATTGCCGGTGGCGGTCACCGTGATGGTCAGATTGCCGCGTTCCACGGGCTGGGTGCGATAGTTCCACTCTTCCCGCTTTTCACTGCCGATCCATTTCAACAGCATAGCGGCGACAGCCAGAATCATGAGACTGGAGACAATCCAGCGCACCCGACGGCCTTTTTTTCCGGTAATGGAATGGGAGGCCAGGATGGTCGCGATTTCGGGATGGGATTCCGTGTTCATGATATTTCACTCGCGGATCAGCCGGGGTTGAATAGAAAAGGATTCCGAATTCATACGGCGACCATATGGCAAACTCGCCGGGGTGTCAAGTCGGCGTCCGGTCTCCCTTGTTCCCTCGAAGGAAACCGGTTCCCGCTCTGGCCGGGATGACAAGCGGACGGATATTAAAATGCGAACGCTCGTTATATTTTGATTGACAAACAACGGCGTTGTGGGCTAATCGAACAGCAGCAGTTCCGCTGTACGTATGCCAATAACCATATGGGGAAGGAGCAGGTAGGCATGAAGCTCGAATTCGGATTTGACGGAAAAATCGCTCTGGTAACCGGCGCCAGCCGGGGTATCGGCGAATCCATCGCCAGGACCCTGGCCGGTCACGGCGCCGAGGTGATCCTGAGCAGCCGCAAGGTGGAAGGATTGCGGGAAGTGGAGGAAAAAATCAAGTCGGAAGGCGGCAAGGCGGTTGCCATTGCCTGCCACAATGGCAAACTGGATGAAATCGAACGCCTGTTTTCGGAGATCCGGTCCCGCTATGGCCGCCTGGACATCCTGGTCAACAACGCCGCGACCAATTTTTATTTCGGTGATGTACTCAATGCAACGGAGAGCGCCTGGGACAAAACCCTGGAGGTGAATTTAAAAGGATATTTCTTCATGAGCCAGCATGCGGCGAAACTGATGATGGAAAAAGGCGGCGGCTGTATCGTGAACGTGGCCTCCATCAACGCCGTCAAGCCGGCTCCCCTGCAGGGAATTTATTCCATCACCAAGGCCGGGGTGGTGGCCATGACCAAGTCCTTTGCCAAGGAACTGGCGCCGTTTCACATCCGGGTCAATGCCCTGCTGCCAGGCCTTACGGACACCAAGTTTTCCTCCGTGATGGTGAAAAACGAGGACATCATGGAAAAGGTGATTCTGCCCACCATTCCCATGCACCGGGCGGCCCAACCAGAGGAGATGGCCGGGGCGGTGCTCTATCTGGCAAGCGACGCGGCTTCCTTTACCACCGGCGCCACCCTGGTGGTGGACGGCGGCGCGCTGGCGTAACCGAAACAGGCTCGATTCCACGCCGATACCGCGACTGGACGGTCACATGTCGCGGGTAAACACTGTTGCCATGGGGTTATCCGCAGGTCGGAAAAGACCGCCCGGCGTTTTCGAGACCTTTTTCAGCCGGTTTGTCTTCGCCGGAAGTATGCTGACGAGTGGGGGTGCCGGTTTCGGGATTCTGGAACCGGGTGCAGATTTCCTTGGCGATGAGCCGCCAGATCGTGTTGGCTACCTGTTGATTCATCGGTCGCTCCAATCCAAAAAAGGGTCCTGTCAAATCCTTCCCCCCTGGCTTTTGCCAAAGCTGTGCCAATCCGGCCGTATGGTTTTAACTGTATGATAAGATAGTAATAATCAACGGAAGATGCCGTTCCGGCAACCCCTGGCAAGCGGCACCTTTTTCCCTGACCGGGCAAGATGGTTCTATTCGAAAGGGTTTTTCCCCTGGCGGTGATAGAAGACCCGTTCCAGGGACTGGACAGCGCTGTCGAGCAGGAATCCGAGCAATCCGATGGAAATGACCGTGGCCATGAGACGGTCATACTCGAGGGTGTCCCGGGCGTCATTGATGATATAGCCGAGGCCGCTGGTGACTCCCATGTATTCGGCCGGCACGAGGACGATCCAGGCAACGCCGATGGAAAGCCGCAGACTGGTGAAAATATGGGGGACGGAGGCCGGCAACAGAATCCGGGTGATGAGCTGGAAGTTGTCGGCGCCCTGGTTACGGGCCATGTGAATCCATTGGGGATTGACATTCGCGACACCACTGACGGTGTTCAGCAGGATCGGCCAGACCGTCGCCATGGTCACCAGAAAAATGATGGCGGAGTCGAACCGGAGGAAGACTAGCAAAGCGATGGGCATCCAGGCAAGGGGGCTGATCATGCGCAGGAACTGGACCGGGACGGCGGTGAGCAGACGCAGACGGGAATAGAAACCGATGAGAAGACCGCCGGGAAGCCCGATCAGAAAGGCGTAACCGATGCCGGCTGTCACCCGCGTCAGACTGGCGCCGACGGAGTTCCAATAGACGGAGCTGAGGACCATTTTGGACAGGGCTTTCAACGTGGGAAGCGGCATGAATCCGTCGAACTGTTCATACTCCGGCATACGGAAGATGATTTGGCCCATCAGGGCCCAGATCAGGACCAGGAGCGCCATGCCGGCCAGTTTCAGGGGCAGGCCGGGGAACCGGCGGACTTCCCCCCTGTTTGCTTTCGTCGGTTCGGTTTTTCCGTCCGTTTCCCGGAAATTCATGGGCTGACTATCTCCTCCCGTTCCCAGGGGTTCCGGGGATCGGCCTGACCGAACTTGGCGAGTCCCCCGGCCTGCAAAACCGCTTTGGTGACATAGCGGAGGTCCGTCAGATCCCGGGCGGCGAAATCAGGATCCAACGACTGCAGAAACGTGGCGTCGCCTTCCATCAGGGTCTGTTTCATCGCGTTGACGATGAACCGGGTGGCGGACGGATAGGGATAGGGCTGGAAATCGATCCGCCGCATGTTCCATTGCGGGTGGCGGATGGCCCGGGGAACCGCGTTGCCTCCGTACACGTTGATGTCGTATCCCGTGAAAGCGCGGAGCAGGATGTCCTTGGGCACGGGAAGATAACCACGGCCTTCCCGGCTGAGGAGTTCCGCCGCCTTCTCCCGGTTGTTCACCATCCAGAGCTGGGCCCTGACAACGGCATTGACGGCTTTCTGGCAGCGGGCTTCCTGGCGGGGGCCTCTTGCTTCTTTCATCACCACCACGCAGCAGGGATGGTTTTTCCAGATATCGCCGGTGAAGCGCATGATCCTGGCGTCGGTTCGCATTTCGGCAATGGCATTGAACGGTTCCGCGACGATATAGGCGTCGATTTTTCGTCCCGCCAGGGCGGCCGGCATTTCCGCAGGGGGCAGGATCATCAGGTCCACCCGGCCGGCCACCGGAGAAGCGGGATTACGGATGACCGGTGTCAGACCGGCCCTCCGGAGGCCCGTCTGCAGAATGATATTGTGCATGGAATACCAGTAGGGCACGGCGATGCGCCTGTTCCGGAAGTCGCTGAATTCGCGGATTCCGGAGTCGCGGTGGACGGTGATGGCGCTGCCGTTGGTATGATCCCAGGCCAGCATTTTGACGGGCATTCGGTTTTTGTAACGCATCCAGACGGGCATGGGCAGGAGCATGTGGGTCAGATCGAACTTGCCGGTCAGGAAGGATTCGGCCAGAGTGGACCAGCTGCGCACCTGCAGCGGTTGCGCCACCGTGAGCCCCTCGTCGGCGAAATACCCCCTGGCATGGGCCACGAGCAGCGGGGCGGCGTCCGTGATGGGCAGGTACCCGATCCGGAGGGAAGTATCTTCCGTTCCGGCCACGGCCGGGGACCGCAGGAAAAGGCTGCTCGCCGCCAGGGAGGCGCCCACCGAGGTTGACAGGAATTCCCGTCGATTCATGGGGCGTGTCGCCATGGCTGCTGGAGAGGCTGGTTTGGTATTCGTTATATCCATTATGGGCGCGGCTTAGGGTGTCGGCATCAATAATTTTTTGAATTTGAATAAAATATCCGTCTTTTTATGAAAAAACGTCTCGTCGGTCAATTGGCGGGGATAGGTCATGTCAATGGCAATGATGTCTTTGATGCGGCTGGGCCGATCCCCCAGCAGCACGACTTTCTGGCCCAGCAGGATGGCTTCGTCGATATCGTGGGTGACGAAGACGGCCGTGAATTTTTCACTGAGCCAGATATTGATCAACTCTTCCTGGAGTCTGGTGCGGGTGATGGTGTCCAGGGCGCTGAAGGGTTCGTCGAGGAGGAACACATCCGGATGGCCGATGAGGGCCCGGGCCAGGGAAACCCGGTAGGCCATGCCCACGGATAGTTCCAGGGGGCGGTTCTTTTCGAATCCGGACAAGCCGACGATTTCAATGAACTGTTTGACCCGGTAGTCCAGGTTGTCCAGGTCTTTTCTGAGCTTGCAGCCGAAGGCGATGTTCTCCTCCACGTTCAGCCAGGGCAGCAGACTGGGCTG
Organism: Thermodesulfobacteriota bacterium; assembly: GCA_049320885.1. Lineage (GTDB taxonomy): Bacteria > Desulfobacterota > Desulfobacteria > Desulfobacterales > SURF-7 > DYJD01. The sequence continues at coordinate 75,796 of JBMORA010000012.1, forward strand.
CTGAAACAGAAACGAGACGGCGGGGTCGGGACCGGTCACGGGCCTGCCGTTGACCCGGACCATGCCGGAGGTGGCCGGAATGAACCCGGCGATGATGTTCAGCAGGGTCGATTTGCCGCAGCCGGACTCCCCGATGATCATGACGAAATCCCCCTGCCGGACGGTGAGGTCGATGTCGCTCAGCACCTGATGGACCTTGCCGTCCGCCGTGCGATAGGTTTTGTGCAGCCGCTCCACTTGAATCATGATCGTGACCGGATGAGGGTTGCCGGGATTTCACCTGCATCTTTTTCGGATTGTTCACCAAACGGCAGGGCGTAAGAACCAGGTAACAAACAAATTATATCCCAACAGAACCCTCCGCGTCAAATGTTCCGGGAACCGGGGTGAGCCGGGAAGCTGGTTGCGGCAGGGAAGAAATGTCGCTTTTTTCAACCGAAGATCCTGGAAGCGTCCTGATGGCGTTTGAAAGACAGACCATCAGGTCCGGCTGAGGAAACGGAGAGTCCCCTGGGCGGCGGCGAAGGCGCTGGACCAGGCCCATTGCAGGTTATAGCCGCCGATGGGGCCGTCCACGTCCAGCACCTCGCCGGCGAAAAACAGGCCCGGGACGATCCGGGATTCCAGGGTGTTGGGGGTCACCTCGGCCAGATCCACGCCGCCGGCGGTCACTTCCGCCTTGCCGAAGCCCATGGCGCCGCTGACGGGCAGGGGGCATTCGAGCAATTGAAGGATGCAGGCATCGCGCTGATGTTTCGCAAGCTGCCCCAGGACGGGGGAATTTCCCAGGCCGGATTTTTCCAGGAGAACCTGGGCCAGCCGGCCGGGCAGGCGCTCGGCAAGCCAGGTTTTCAGGGTCTGCCGCGGATGCTCTCGGGCAGTTTGAAGGATGCTTTCTTTTATGGCGGCGGCGCTTTCCCCGGGCAGGAAATTGACCCGGACCCATCGATTGCGGTTGTGAATCCAATGCCGGCTGATATTCAACGCGCACGGACCGCTATAGCCCTTGTGGGTGAAAAGCAGCGGGCCTTCGGCCCGCAACTGGCGGCCGGCGTCGTCCTCGAGCCACAGGCGGCAGGGCAGGGTGATACCGGCCAGGCTTTTCCAGTCCGCATCGTCGGTGAGCAGCGGCGTCAGGGCCGGCGTCGGTGGAACAATGGTATGACCCAGGGCGCCGGCCAGGGCGAATCCGGAGCCGTCGCTCCCGGTTCGCGGATGGGAAGAGCCGCCCGGACACAACAAAACCGATCTGCCAAAATAGTGGGCCTGATCGCAGACAATTCGGAATATTTTTTTCTCCGCGTGGATCTCCCTGACTTTGCTGGCGGTCCGCAGGTCGACGTTTTTCGGCAGCTGGCGCAGGAGGCTTTCCAGAACGGTTGCGGCGGACTGGGTGACGGGGAACAGGTTGCCGCCTGCGTCGGCCCGGGTGGTCACGCCGATCCGCTGAAAGAAATCCATTGTTTTCGAAGCGGAAAAGGCAGCGAGAATATGTTTCACGGTGCGCGGGTGACGGCAGTTGAAATCCCGGTAATCGACGGTGGCATGACTGATATTGCATCTCCCGCCGCCGGTGATGAGCAGCTTCCGGCCGGGTTTGTCCTTGCCTTCCAGCAGCAGGACCGCCGGCGCACCCCGGCCGCAGAAACCCGCCGCCAGCAATCCGGCGGCGCCGGCGCCGATGATGATGACGTCGTATGGTCGTTTGTGGTCAGTCGCGCGCAATTCGATTTTTCCTTGGAACCCGGCTCCGATCCCTCAGGATCCCCAGGATCCCGAAGGTATCCCTATCACAATTTGATGAAGGGCAAAAGCAGGATTGCATGCGGAATCGGCTTGACGAATCGTGAATTTGTGGCAAAACGAATTTGCACAAGTAACCAAGGGGAGGTCGGACATTGCCCAAGCCGTTTCAAATCATCGAGAGTATCGCGACAAATGAGGGGTTGCTGGAGCTGCGCGGGCGCGGGGAGAAGGAATTCGTCATCACCGTGGCCGGCCGGGTGCTCATGAACAGCCGGGCCCACCAGTCCGAGGCGGCTCTTGGCCGCCTGGCCTGCGGGCATCTTGGAAACCGCACCGCACCGCGGGTCCTGGTGGGCGGCCTGGGCATGGGGTTCACCCTGCGGGCCGTACTGGACCATCTGCCGGCTTCGGCCCGGGTGACAGTGGCGGAGTTGAATCCGGCGGTGCTGGACTGGTGCCGCGGTCCGCTGGCCGGCCTGACGCATGCCGCCGTGGACGATCCGCGGGTGAACGTGGAAATCGGCGATGTGGCCCTGCTGATCCGCAATGCCGCCCGGGATGCCCGGACGCCGAAATACGACGCCATCGTGCTGGATCTGTATAACGGTCCCTATTCCGGGGTTTCCCATCAGGAAGATCCGTTGTTCGGGAAAACCGCCCTCGACAATGCCAGGGCCGCGCTGGCGCCCGGCGGGATTTTCGCGGTCTGGGGCGAGGATTACGACGCCGGGTTCGAAAAACGGCTGCGGGCCGCCGGCTTTGCGGTGTCCGTCAGCCGGGAAGGCCGCGGCGGTCCCCGGCATGTGGTTTACCTGGGCCGGATGAGGATGGATTGGAAACGATCATGATGTGTCTCAACATTCGCTGCTGGTTTCCGGAAATCAAATGAAAACGGTATGGTTTTATGCGGCTGCCTGGGTCGGCATGATTCCGCTGGCCATTGTCAACGGGGTGATCCGGGAGAAGGCTTACGGGAAATTCATGGACGAACTGACGGCCCACCAGGTTTCGACGGTCATCGCCATCGGCCTGTTCGGCATCTATATCTGGGTGCTCACCGGAATCCGGCGGCTGGAGTCCTCCGGTCAGGCCCTGGCCGTGGGCGGTCTCTGGCTGGTCATGACCATGGCGTTTGAATTCGGTTTCGGGCATTACGTCATGGGCCATTCCTGGAGCCGGCTCCTTCACGATTACAACCTGTTCAGGGGCCGGGTCTGGTCCCTGGTGCTGGTCTGGATGACCGTGGCCCCGTATTTGTATTACCGGATTCGGGGATAGCCGGACGGAACCATCAGGCGATTCCGCTGCCTCTTTCCGGTTCCAGCATTTCCAGATCCAGCATCCGGGCCGGCAGTTCCGGTATTCGGCTGAGCGCGCGACGCCGGAAAGGACTATACAGCAGCTTGAAGATGTCGAACAGTTTCATGTAGCGACCAAAGGAACGAATCAGGTTGAATGTCTGAATCGGACGGCCGAAGATCCGCCTGGCAAACAACAATACGTAGCCCTTCATTCTGGAACGGTTTACCACATCGCTGGGCAGGATGGTGGGATCGATATCGCTGCACTTGAACCATTTTTCCCAGTCGCGATCATCATCGATGATTCCGCGGTCGATATATTCCTGCCATAACGGAGTCCCCCGGTACACACATAGGCGGTTAAACCCGAAGGTGTCGAGCTTCAGGCGGGCCGCGAACCGAAAACTTTCCATGATATCCTGTCTGGTTTCACCGGGAGTCCCGATCAGAAAAAATCCGTGGGTCCTTTCAATCCCATGACGCTTGGCCTCGCTGACGGCAAATTCGATCTGTTCCAGGGTTTGATGTTTTTTCAACCGGTCCAGGACCTTCTGGGTGCCGGCTTCGATACCGTAGGCCAGAAACGTGCAGCCGGCCTTGCTCATGATCGGCAGCTGATCGATGCCGACCGAATCGACCCGGCCTTCGCAGCCCCAGTGAAAATGAAGCCCGCGTTCGATGATGCCGTTGCAGATAGCGCCGATACGGTTGCGCTTCATCAGAAAATGGTCATCGGTGAAATAGATCGAACGGTAACCGGAATCATCGAGCTGCTGCAATTCGCCCAGGATGTGTTCCGGTGACCGGCTGCGCCACTTGGAATTGGATAGGGAAGGGATATCGCAATAAATGCATTCGTATGGGCAACCCCGGGAAGTCTGGACCGTGCAGAATTTTTCCAGGGAAAGAACGGCCGGGACATCCAGGGGCAAGGATTCGATGTAATCGATGGGCAGGGATGTGCGGTCCGGATAGGGAAACTGATCCAGGTCCCACTCCAGGGGGCGCGGCGGGTTGTGCACAATTTCATCGCCGTTTCGCCAGACCAGTCCGGCCACGACGGCGGGGTTATCGATATGGTCCAGGTAATCCGGCAGGAGTTTTTCCCCTTCTCCCACACCGATACAGTCCGCATGGATACAATCCCGCATGATGTGATCCGCATTCAGGGAGGCGAAAACGCCCCCGAGAATGATCAGGCTGTCCGGAACCGAATTCTTCAGCTTTTCCGCCAATCGTTTGGTCGCGGGATAGGTGGTTGTGGAAAGGAACGAGAGGGCGATGACTTCCGGACGATCTTCCCCGGCCGCCTGCGCAATGTGTTCTGCCTTCATGCACGGATGGCAGGTGTCGAACATTCTGACCACATGGCCGTGCTGACGCACCACCGGAGCGAGGGTTTCGATGCCGAGGGGCGGGAAGGCCATCACTTTGACGCGTTCTTCCCCCGGCCGGGATCCGCCCAATTCCACCGGGAGCAGTTGATAATAATTATCGTCCCGGACGTACACCATGAATATATTCATTTAGACCTCTCTTTTGATTATTTTTCTGATCCTAAAACATATCCTGACATTGTGATATAGCTGAATCGGCTTTTACAAATGTTTTACACATGGCGCTGGTGATTGCCGCGGAAAGAAAAGAATTCGCTTGCTATCGATATGAAACGTGATATTGTCGAAAGATCGATCGCGTTTTGCCTTTGTGTGCAGGACGTTTCTATTCTGAAGGAAAACTCATTTGTTTCGTGATGACATCCTCCAGTTTACGATTTTGAGAATTTCACGGAAAGGAGGGTGCTATCATGACAAAAGGAACAGTTAAGTGGTTTAACGGTCAAAAAGGATTCGGGTTCATTGAGCAGGAAAACGGTCCGGATGTATTTGTTCATCATTCGGCGATCAATTCCAGCGGTTTTCGAAGCCTCAATGAAGGCGACAGCGTTACCTTTGACATCGAGCAGGGCCAAAAAGGTCCTGCCGCAGTCAATGTTACGGTGATGTAACTTCTTGTAACCATGCAAGAGCGGGCATTCCTTCGCCAGGGCGACGGAATGCCCCTTTTTTTTCCGCCTGGATGGCTGGGGCATTCCAGGGTTTATGGGGGAAATATGGAACAATCAGAAGGCATTGAATTCGAGGTGGGCCAAAAATACACCAATGAAAAGGGCGTCTTCACGGTGGTTTCCATTGCCGGCGATCAGATCGTGATCGAGTTTGAGGATGGCGAACAGATTTCGAGCGAGATCGCTTTTCAACGTCGGATTCAGGAACGGCGTCGGTGGGAATCGATACAGCTGGAGAAAAAGAAAACGGCGGCTGCCCCGAAAGTCCGACGCGCGTCTGCAAAAAAAACACCAAAGACTTCTCCGGATCCGACAGCATAAATTCCTGTCGTGCCGATTCAGCGCCGGATCGCACCGCACCTAATCCAGTCCTGTCCAGAACCAATTCCGCACGCGATAACAGAACTGCGCCTGACCTTCAGCCCGGTCGGTACGCCGGTTGAGAGGCGGCCCGATTTCCTGACTTGATACGGTAATCATATAAAGAGGGGAATTTTACGGCCGACGCGGCACCTCAGGCGCATGGCCGCCGCCAGGATCACCAGGGGCAGGAAGGTAAAGGTCTCGAGCATCAGAATTCGCTGGATCTGATGGTCAAAGGGCGGCGGCACATGGGGCAGGGTTTTTAGCCAGGGGACGGGCAGAGAAACGCCCGCTGCACTCACCGGCCAGAAGATGGCCAAACTCGAGTCGACATAGAGCGTGTCCAGTAGTAAATGACTCATCCAGGCAGCCAGCACGCCGACCGCCACAGGCCTGCATTTTCCGAACAGCGAACCGGCCAGGATGCGCCATGTTACCAAAAGGCACAGCATCAACCCTCCGTTGGCAATGATGCTGTGGCTGATATCCAGGCGGAAATGGCCCCAGCCCGGAATCGGCCAATCCGGCAGGTTTGCCACGGCGATCATCGCCCCCATAAACATCAGCCTTAGGCGAGCCTTTTCCATGACCGGCATGCACAGCAGAGCTATGGATGAGCCGACCAGCGTGTGTGCCAATGACGTCATGCTGCGCTGTCCCGGAGGTTATGGTTGTCAGATAAGTAACGGCAACATCTCATATACGATTCGTTTCCCTTGAATCAGGCAACCCTTCATTGAGTTGGGGGATGACATCCCGCAGGACGAAACCATAATCCGGAATATGGCTCAAGGCCTTGGTGATATATCGTTTTGCTTGAGCCGGCGCTTCACACAGGATTTCGAGCTGGGCCTGGTGGGCCAAGATTTCCGGCGGCGTGGCCCAGCGAACGATCAGAGGGTCGGTTTCGCGCCATGCTGGTTCCAGTTCCAGGGCCTTGCTGAGAAACTCCCGCGCCCGCTTTTTACTTCCGCCAAAAATCATCGGCGTCCACATACTTTCGATACCGGCCAGAAGGTAATTTTTAGGGCTGTGCTCGCTCATCTTAAAGGCATCCATTAAATAAGACTTGGATTTGCTGCCGTAGTAGAGCATTTTTAATGTCTTCAGCGATGCCAGTTTACCATATACATCGGCCAGGACAACGGTATTTTCTGCGATGGGCGACCATTCGTGAGCTGCCTGTAAATGCGCCAACGCCTTCAGGTAATGCCGATGAGCCGCCTCGATATCATGGGCACGGGCGATATTCCCCAACTGGATGTTGATTAACCCGGCATAGTAGCGCGGGTGCCAGTCGGCGGGGTACTGCTTGATTTGCTCGAGAGCTTGGTTCAGAAGCGATCGGATCACCTCCTCGTCATAGGAAAAATAATTGGCTTCGATCCGGGTTTTCAGTTCGAAGAAATCAGAATCGGCAATGGATCGCGCTTCCTGGGCATGGGCTGAAATGCCGATCAGTGGGATCAACAAAACGATGCAGATAAATTTCTGAAACATGGGGGGATGGGGTCCTCACCCTTGGTTGAAGGTCACTACCCACCGGGATAAGGAATAAGGCCTCGCTTTTTTGATATCGGACTATAGGCGATTGGCGTTTGTGTGTCAATGATAAAGTGAATACAACCTGTTGAATCCAGATATGAAATGCACCGGGGAATGTGCTGGGGAATCGGATTCAGGTTATTTTGTTTGAACAATGGCTGCTGGAAAAGTTGTAGGCGGCGGCTGACTGCCGTCACCGGATCAGTTTCTCTTCTCGAATATTCCGGCCACCAGGCCGGCGAGGCGGATGGTATGCCGGCGGATTTCCTCCTGGCTGCGTCCGGGATAGCGGGCGTAGCTGATCATGATGCCGTTCAGGGCCGAAAAGAGGCTGTGGGCGATGAGCCTGGGCTGGGGGTGGATACCGGTGGCCCCGATGACGCCGGCAATGCGGTCCATGAGGGGTTTCATGACGGTGTTGAGTTTTTGCGTGGCCGCGGCGGACATTTCTCCGCCCAGCATGAAGTGGCCCATCATCTGGTAAAACGTCATGTTGTCGTTGAGGTAGGTGATATAGAGTTCGCACAAGCGGTCCAGGGAAGGGGCTTCCCGGCGGCTTCCGGCGTCCAGGATGCGGGTGATTTCCCGGGCGTGGCGCAGAAAAATGTCCAGGAACAGCTCGGTCAGGTTGGGGTAGTGATTGTAGATCGTGCCGATGCTGGTGCCGGCGGCCTTGGCGATTTCCCGGACGGTTACGCTCCGAAAGTCTTTTTCGGCGAACAGCTGCCCGGCGGCGTCCAGGATGAGTCGCCGCCGGGCTTCGCGTTCCTGCATCTTCAGTTCGGACAATGTGTTTGTGTCAGCCAAGTATCGTTTTCCGCCTTTCACTTGTTTTTACAATGCGTCAGTTGAATCACTCCCGCAACACCCGTCGGCGGATTTTGCCCCTGGGGGTTCGGGCTTTCTATCTTTCCATATTGAAGACTTTGGCCATATCCTCGTCCGTGAAACAGCGCTCGCTTTGATCCGGATTGGCCGCGTCGTCCTCCATCTGGCGGCGGTCATAGGCAGGGGCGAGCACCTGGTTGTAATATTCATGCTGGATCATCAGGTTCATGATCTGGGTGGTGCCGGTCCAGATCATGCCGAGGCGCGTGTCCCGAAGGGCGCGCTCGATGGGGTAGACATCCGTGTAGCCGATGCCGCCCATGATCTGCATGGAGTTGTTGACGATGTCCCAGGCGGCTTCCGTGGCGAAGCGTTTGGCCTCGCTGACCAGGCGGCGGACATTGGGATAATTTTCATCCACGGCCCGGGCCGCCATATAGGTCAAGGCCCGGGCCGCGTCGAGCTGGGTGATGGCGTCCGCCACCTTGAAACTCACCGCCTGGTATTTGCGGATTTCCTTGCCGAAGGTCCGGCGACGGTCGGAATAGCGTACCGCCAGATCCAGGGCGCCCCAGGTCCCCAGACACCCGGCCGCGGAGGTCAGCCGCTCCGGGATCATCATCTGGTGGAAGCACAGGGCGCCGCCATGGAGTTCGCCCACGAGATTTTCCCGGGGCACCTTGACGTCACGGAACACCAGCCGGCCGGTTCCGCCGCCGCGGCAACCCATGAGGCCGTACATGTATTCGGTTTCGACCCCTGGTCCGCGATCGACGATCAAGAGGCTGAGGCGCTGGTATTTATGGGCTTTTTCATCAAAATTGGTGCGGCAGTACACCAGAAAGAAATCCGCGCCTTCGGCTCCCACCACGAAACGCTTCATGCCGTTGAGCACGAAATGATCGCCGCGCAACTCGGCCCGGGTCATGGCACCGAAGAAATCCGATCCGCCCCGGGGTTCGGTGAGGGCTTCGGCCGCCACCAGTTTGCCTTCGATGTAGGGTTTCAGGTATTTCTGCTTCTGTGTTTCCGTGCCGAATTTGTTCAGGGCTTCGCCCACAATGGAGGGCATCACGAAAGCGCAACCGAGGGCCATGCCCAGGCAGCCGATTTCCTCCGTGGCCGCCACTTCCGCCACCCAGCTCATGTTGCGGCCGCCGTATTGCCGGGGAAAGCGAATTCCCCGGAGGTTACATGCGGCCAGCTTTTCCACGAATTCACGCGGATAAACGATCTCGTCCTTGTCCATTTTCCGGAGAAAATCGCTGGTGATTTCCTCCCGGACGAATTTGCGGACCTGCTGTTTCAGTTCCCGTTCCTCGGGTGTCAACAAAAAATCGTACATGGCGGCCTCCTGGGCGATGGGGTTGGGAATGATGGCGGAAAAGTTTTGAACAATGCTCAAAATATTGAACGATGCTCAAAATGTCAAGCATTATCCCAGGGCGTCAGGGATGCCATGTAATACTGGTCCGCCATGGTCAGGGAAAGCCAGCGTCGTTGAAGGCCATCGTGGGCAAAACAAACGGCGGGCAGATCAGGGGCGGCTTCGGCCGTACGGTCCTGCCATTGGTGGACCACCGGCTCCGGCAGGGAACAGTCGATCAGGATCCCGTCCAGATGGCCCAGGGATTCGAGCTCCCCGCTTTCCGGCAGCCGTTCCGCCCGCCACCAGAAGACCTGGCGTTGCATTTCCCCACGGAAAACGGCTGGTTCCAAGGTGGAAACCAGGGTGAAAAGGACGGCGCGGTTTCCGGGTTCCTGGTGGAGGAAACGCAGATCGTTGTCCAGGTAATGGGGCCGTTTCAGGTGGATGGAAGAAAGGAGTTCCGCCGGATTCATCTGGATGGCGGGCTCAACGGCGATGATTTCCAGCGGCGTGAAGGGATTGGCGCGGGTAATGACGGCAAGGGACTTGGCGACGGGCCCCCAGTCCCGGATCCGCGGCAGCAGCAACTGATAGGGGTGGGTGAGTTCACCGGACAGGGTTTCCAGTTCGGCCAGGGCACGTCCGGGATGGAGGACCAGGCGGTGCAGGCTCTTTCCGGCGCCGGTTTTCACCCACAGATCGAAAAAATCTTCCGGACGGGCGCTGCCGGGCCGCAGGCAGATGTTCAGATGAGGCGCCGGAAACAGGGCCACGTCGAGCTGTTCCTCGGCCTCCTCGAAAGCCTGGTAAATGTCGTCGGATGAAAAATCAGGCGTGGAGATGACCGTATACGGGGGTTCCGGCTCGAATGCCAGGCCCAGGTCGGGGCTGTTTCGCCGGAAAACCGTTCCGGGCAGCACGGAAAGCGGAAACACCTGGATATCGTCGTCCAGCCGGTTGTCCTTGACGAACGCCAAAGAGTTCCGGAAGCCTTGCAGGGTGTCACCGGGCAGTCCCACGATGAGGTCGATGCGGGGCAGGATGCCGCGTTCCTTCAACAGATTCACGCCCTTCAGAAAGCGGTTCGGGTCCGTGGCCCGCTGCATGACGGCCAGGGCCTTCGGGGTGACGGATTGGAGTCCGATTTCGAATCCGGTGAATCCGGCCGCGGCGAACAGTCCGGCCAGTTCCGGGCCCACGGCCTCGGCGCGGATTTCGGCGTTCAGGGACAAGCGCTTGTTCCGGTTGAGGCCGGCGATTTTTTTCAAGAGCGACTTCAAACCCGGCCGGATGTTCAGGGAAGGATCCAGCAGGCAGAGTTCGCTGATGCCCTGATCCAGGGCCCATTGGACGGTTGCCAGCACCAGTTCATCCCGGACGAAAACCAGGTTGTCCCTGGATTTGTGGTAATAGCAGAAGGCGCAGCGGTGCGGGCAGCCGCGCTGGCTTTCGAAATACACGAGGTCATCGATATGCGGCTCCAGGAGACCGCTGATATAGGGGCTGGGGGAAGCGGAGAAAATTTCGTCGGCGCCCCTGTCCGGCTCCCGGAGACCGAGAAGGCCCCGGAACGCGGCCTCGCCCGGTCCCACCACCAGATGATCCGCGCGGCTGGCGGCCAGGATGGGATTGTCCGGGGTGATTTCCGGTCCACCCAGGACAATGCGGGCCACGCCGGCATCCTTCAATTTTTCCGCAAGGTACAGGGAGCGGCGGATATTCCAGTTGAATACCGTGAAACCCACCGTATCCGGCCGTTCTGCGAGAATCTCCCGGATCAGGGCCGCGTCGCCCAGGTAGGCGGAGCGGCTTTCCGGGAAGATAGCGATTCGGTCAGCTTCCGAAAAGCCGCCGGCCAGTTTCAGGCAGGCGGCGGCCAGGGGGATGTTGCCGGTCTTCAGACCGTAATTGATCTGGGGAATGGGCAGTTGCAGCAGCAGAACCAGGGGCATGGCCGTTATCTTCGCGAATGTAAGGGCGTTGTCATTAAGGCAGGGCAATTTCGAATGATTTTTGGAAAATAGTCAATCCAAAATTGATGTGGAGCGCCCGGCGGTGTCAGTCCCGGATTTTGATGATGACCAGGGTGATGTCGTCTTCTTGCTCACGGGGACAGCGGAAATCGTCGAGTTCCCGGAGAACGGTATGAATGATGTCCTCGGCCGGTTTGGCGGCCACGGAGCGGATCACGGATTGAAATGCTTTTTTTCCGAACAGGTCGCCAGCCGCGTTCCGGGTTTCCCAGATACCGTCGGTGCCGATGACCAGGATCTGACCGGCCCGGATGTCGCTGATGTTCTGCTCATATCCATTGCTTTCCATCACCCCCAGGGGCAGGCCTTTTCCCGATAGTTCTCGGAACGAATCGTCGCCCGGATCGTAGACAAAAGCCGGATCGTGTCCGGCGCGGACATACCGGATTTTTTTTTGCCGAGAATCGATTTCCAGAAACAAAAGCGTCACAAAACGGCCGGAGTCCTCCACGTCCTTCACCAGCTGGTTGTTGACATCCGAAATGATGCGGCCCGGATCATCCTGTCCGAAGGTATGCTGACGGAGAATGGCGCGAACCGTCGCCATCAACAGGGCCGCGGGAATTCCATGGCCGGAAACATCGCCCACCGCGACGCTGATGGACGGGCCGTCGGGGTGAAGAAAAAAATCGTAGTAATCCCCGCCGGTCTCGTCGCAGTAGCGGCTGATCCCGGCGATGTCCAGGCCATGGACCAGCGGATTGGATTTGGGCAGCAGGTTCCGCTGGACATCCATGGCGAGCCCCAGGGCCTGTTTCATGTGCAGCCGTTCCTCCAATTGAAGCGCCATGGAATTGAAATTCCTTATCAATTCGCCGACTTCATCCCGGGTTTTGGCCTCGAGGGCCGGAAATCGTTCTCCGCCGGCCAGCTTGCCGGCGGCCCGGGTGACATTCTTGATGGCCGATACGGTTCGGCCCGTGACCAGTCGGATCAGCAGCAAAATGAAGAAAATGAACCCGGCGCCGGTGACGATGTAGAACCAGCTGAAATGACGGATGGGGGCCAGAATCTCATCGGCGGGCGCGAACATCACCAGAAACCAGGGGGCTTCCGTGAGGCGGTGGAACCCGCTGACTTCCACGTCCAGGTACCCCTTGCCGATCACTGTCCCGCTCGGTTTTTCCCGCATGGCCGCAAGGGTCCGGGCTTCCAAGGCGTTGCCGTTTTCCCCCAGCATTTTTCCGGCATCCGGGCTTGTTCCGGTCAGGATATGGCCGTCATGGTCCACGATAAAGGCTTTATCGCTCTGCCACCACCCCATGCCGGCCACGGCGGACAGGAGATAATCGAACCGCAGAACCACTTCCAGACGGCCGACGACCCGTTTTTTTTCATCCTTGTACTCCGATACGATGGATACGGTTCGGTTTTCGGTCTGGGAATCGTAATGCGGCGGTGTAATGTCGATGGATTCATTCCGGTGGTTCCCTCCATGGCCGGTTGATCCTTTACCATGGGTGGAATGCGGTTTCGGAGGCCGGGAAGATCCTTCCGGAATGAGTTGTCGATCAGTCGCAATCCGTCCCGTCAACCGGACGCGGACGACTCCCTCCATTTTTTCGAGCTGGTGGATGACGGCGCCGCGAAAATGATCCGCGTGGGGAAGATCGGCGCTTTCATGAACCATCCGCATCCAGTCTTTTGGATGACCGAGGCGCATATCGATCTGGTGGGCCGCCCGTTCGAGTTTCAGCATGGACGCTTCGCCCCATTGATCCAGAAGACTGTCCCGGGCATAGATAAAGCCCACCAACCCCATGCTGAACAAAAGGATCGCCACGGGAAGGAGCATGAAAATCGCAAAGCGCTGCTGGAGTGATTTGGGCTTGATCATGATCGCATCCTCATTAAAACCAGCATGACAAACTCAACCATCCACCATTACTGATGGGGATACTGAAAAGATATTATCCATCTAAATTGAGACATTACGGTACCATACGGATGGTGGAATGACAATGACGATTAATGGTCCATAAATAGCTCTGCCAGAGGACTGGCAGGATAGAGCGCGCTCGCGCATGGAGATAGGACCGGTCAACCGGCATCGCCGTGTTTGTGAGACACAAGTGTACCGGTCGACCGTATCAATCCATCACGATAAATGAATTTGCATTTTACCAGATAGTATGAGATCATCATACGACAGATTCAACAAGCTGAATTGCTAGCGTAAATACGCGTATATCGTTGCATTTTCTCACCAACCGTTACCATATTTGTCCGATTTTAGAAATCCATACTTATTTGGTATGAATAGTGCTATACTATCTCACAGCTGTAAGTACAAGACCATTTTCGGGAGAGTCCCGCTATCCGATCACAAGGGGCAGGAAAATGGATGCATCCATTCAAATCGACAAACAAAATTGGATATCTCCGGAAAATCCGGGTCCAGGGGGCTGGTTGTTCCCGTGGGTTGCCTTCCTGTGCATCCTGTGGACCGGATCGGCTCTTTTTGCTGATGACAATCTGAAAAAAATAGAGGAGCGAATGATCAACGGTCCTGCTCCGGCCGATGTGGTGGAATATGCCTACCGGGCGGGGACCCGGATCGCCGCCGCCAGGGCCGGCTGGCGGGAATCCCTGGAGCAGACCCGGGTCACCGGGGTCTATCCGGACCCGCGGCTGAGCGCCACCTACTATCCGGGGTCGGTCCCCGGAGACCTGTTTGCCAAAAAATACGAACTCATGCTTTCCCAGGAAATCCCGTTTCCGGGAAAGCTCGGCGCAGCCGGGGACGCAGCTAAAATCGAGGCCCGTTCCGGCCGCATCAACCTGGACCGGGCGGTGCGGGATACGGTGACGGCGGTGCGGGCTTCCTACCATGAGTTGAATTACATCCGCACGGCCAGGCGCATCGCGGAGCAGAACCGGAAACTGGTGGACGAATTGAGGGGGCTTTCGGAAACGGCCTATGCCAAAGAACGCGGAACCCTCATCGATGTACTGAAAGCCCAGTCCCAGTCCGCCCAGACCGGATACAACGTCCTCCTGCTCGGCGAGCTGGAGGAAACCGAAACCGCGCGCTTGAACGCCCTGCTCGACCGGGAGCCGGGGGCGGTGATCGGGCCGTTGGCGGATGATCCGCCCCGGCCAGTGGTCTACTCCCTTGGGGAATTATACGCTCTGGCGGAAAAAAACCGGGAGGAAATCCAACTGGCCAGGGCGGAGAGGGAAAGAGCCAGGGTCGAGGAAACCATCGCCGGGTATGAAACCTATCCGGATTTCATGCTGGGCCTGTCCTACGAATCCTTTCAACCGGAGGATCTGTCGGCTTCCCGGGAAGACATGGTGGGGCTGCAGTTCGGTTTTTCCCTGCCGCTGTGGCTGGACAAATCCGCCGGCCGGAGGGCAGCGGCCCGGTCGGTCTCCCGCAAGGCCGAGGCCATGACCCGCACGGAAATCAATGAAACCCGCGTCCTGGTGCGGGAAACCCTTTTCCAGCTGCGGAATGCCGAAAGGCTCATGACCCTCTATGGGGATTCATTAATCCCCCAGGCCCATCGCTCCCTGGAAACCGCCGAAACCTGGGCCCGCCAGGGAACCGGCAGCCTCTCGGATTATCTGGAGATTCAGTCTGTCTGGTATAACTTCCAGCTGGCCATGGCCCGGGCGCGCGCGGATTACGCCGTTTACCTCGCCCGCCTGGAAGGCCTGTGCGGACAGGACCTGACAAGAAGGGAGGAGGCGAAGGGAGACCTGACGGCTCCCGGATCCGGGGAGGCTGCGCCATGAAGAGCCATATGCTGATGCCGGCAGTTTTCCTGCTTCTCCCGCTAACGGCCTGCTTCAATGAAAAAGCGGTGATGGAGGAGATGGACCGGTATGCCCCTCCGGCGGTATATGGAGTGGCCCGGGCCGCCGCCACACCCGGGAGACCTTTGCCGGACAACGGTCTTCGCAGGGAGGACGATTTTTCCCGACAGCGGGAAGCGCTTCTTGCAATGAAACAGTCGGCGGAAAGCGCTCAGTCGCGACCGGACAGGGAAGGGAGCTTCTATGTTCCGGAGCCCGGTCGCCTGGAAGCCCTGGCGCCTTCCCTGGATGATCCGGAAGCTTCGGGAAAGATGCTGGCCGGCGATTTTCCCCTGGCGGATCTCGAGCTCCTGGCCTGGGGCCGGAATCCCATGATCAAAGCAGCGGAAAACGGTTTCCGGGCCGCCCTGGAGTCCTACGATCAGGTTGCCGGTCTCGATGAGATCCTGGACCAATACGCCGCCTTCACCGCCGGTTCCATGGTCTTCCCGAAAACCCGGGAGGAAATGGGCGCCATGGACCGGCAATTTCCCTTTCCCGGCATTACGGCCCTCAAGGGCCGTATCGTCACGGCCGATATCGCCGCGGCCCGGCAGGACCTGGAAATCGCCCGGCGCAGGGCCATCACCGAAACGCGGAGGCTCTACTGGGATCTGGTTTACAACCGCAAAGCCGTTGAGATCATTTCCCAGACCCTGGTCCTGCTGGACGGATTCGAGGCTTCCACCCGGAAACGCTATGCCAGCGGCCGGGCTTTTCTGCGGGAGCCTGTCATGCTCCGCATCCGCAAGGAGAAGTTGAAGGAAAAACAAATCAGCCTGATCGAAAACGGCCGCAGCCTGGAAGCGCGTCTGAAAGCGCTGCTGCTGCTGCCCGGCGAGGCTGTCATCGGGCAGCCTGCCGGCCGGGAAGGACGCCCGGAATTGCCCTCCCTGAAGGAACTGAACAGGCTGGCGGCGGTTCACCGTCAGGAACTGATCCGGATGCGCAGCATGATCGCCCGGATGGAATGGATGATCGAGATGGGCGAGACCGACATCTATCCGGGATTTTCACCGGCCGCCTCTTTTTCCGGAATGGACGGGACGGAGCGCCCGGCGGTAGATCGAATCCAGGCCGCCATGGACATCGGACTGCCGCTGAAGCCGTTCACCGGCCTGTCCGACGCCTATCTGCGGGAGACGCGTCAGCGGCTCGAAGCCCTGCGCCGGGAACTGGAAGGTCTCACGGCAGATACCGTGGCCGATGTCCGGGAAGGCTGGACCGCGGCGGACCGGGCCAAACGGGAGGAACAGCTGTACCGGGAGAAGTTGTCCGAACTCTCGCGCCTGAACTACCTTGCTTCCCTGAGGGCCTATGAAAGCGGGGAGCTTTCCTTTGCCGAAACCGTCGAGGCCTTGCTGCTGGAATTGTCGGTCAGGCTGGCAGGAGAGAAACGCCGGGCGGAATTGCACATAGCCGTGGCGGAACTCAAGGCCGCAGTGGGTTTTTCCTGGCCGGAAAACCGGAAAAGATAAGGGGGCTGTCATGTTCGATTCTATTTTCCGTGAATCCTCGGGCCGATTATCCCGCCGACAGGTTGTGGCCGCCCTGGTGGCGCTGGTGGTGCTCGCCGGCGCGATTTATCTTCTGGCGCGGCCGGGGGGAAACGGCGGCGGAACCGGAGGCACCCCCGGACGGAAAACCGGGGAGCGCACCATCCTTTTCTACCGCAATCCCATGAATCCCGCCATCACCTCGCCCACGCCGGCCAAGGATGAAATGGGTATGGACTATCTTCCGGTATATGAGGACGAAGGCAATGCGCCGCCGAAAAGCATGGAGCAGGAGGTGGAGGACTTTTTCGCCGAGGAGGATGGTGCCGGGGGCGGAGCGGTGGAGGGACTGGTGCCCGTGGTGTTGTCGGCCCGGGCCACGGCCATGGCCGGTGTCCGGACGGCGCCGGCCGTATCCGGTCCCATTTATGGAAATATCCGCACCGTGGGGCGGGTGATGGCCGATGAACGCCTGGTCCGCCAGGTCCAGACCCGGGCCGCCGGCTGGGTGGAACAGCTGGTTGTCCAATCCGCCGGGCAGATGGTGGAAAAGGGGGCGCCGATTCTCTCCCTCTACTCGCCGGAATTGTTTTCCAGCCAGGAGGAATTTCTCCAGGCCGGGGATACGGCCCGGAAACTGGCGAAATCCCCTGATCCGGAAACCCGGAAATTCGGTCGGGGATTGGAGCAGGCCGCCATTCAACGCCTGAAACTGTTCGATGTCCCGGAAGCCTTCATCGCGGAACTGGCCGAAAAACGGCAACCCGTGCGGGCCGTCACCCTGGTGGCGCCCCTGTCCGGTTTTGTCATGTTGAAGGAGGTGTTCGCGGGGCAGCAGGTTTCGCCCGGGATGCTGTTGTTCGAGATCACCGATCTTTCCCGCATCTGGGTGGAGGCCGATTTCTACGAATCGGACGGCACGGCCCTGAAATCGGGGCAGGAAGCCGTGATCCGGTCGCCCTATGATCCGGCCCTGGAGCTGACCGGCCGGGTGGACCTGGTCTATCCGTTCCTGGATCCGGAAAGCCGTACCATCAAGGTCCGGCTGGAATTTCCCAACGAGTCCCTGGCGCTGAAGCCCGGCATGTACGTGGACGTGGACCTGCGCCTGGACTTCGGCCCCGGCATTTCGATCCCGGAGTCGGCGGTGCTGGACTCCGGTACGCGCAAGGTGGTTTTCATCGACAAAGGGAACGGGCGTTTCGAGCCCCGCGAAGTGGTGCCGGGAGCGCGCAGCAACGGCGGCATCCAGATCCTGAAAGGCGTGGCGCCAGGGGAAAGGGTGGCCGTGACCGCCAATTTCCTGCTGGATTCGGAGTCGCGGCTCCAGGCGGTGATTCAGGAAATGATGAAGAAATAAGACAATAATTCAGGTATGCCGATATGATCCAACGAATCATCGATTTCTCAGGACGGAACCGCTTTCTCGTTCTCCTGCTGATGCTGGCGGTGGGGGGCGTGTCGATCCATATCCTGAACAATATCCGGCTGGACGCCCTGCCCGATCTGTCCGACACCCAGGTGATCATCTTTTCGCGCTGGGACCGTTCCCCGGACATCATCGAAGATCAGCTGACCTATCCCATCGTCACGGCGCTCCTCGGCGCCCCCCGTGTCAAGGCCATCCGGGGCTTCTCGGATTTCGGCTATTCCTATGTGTATGTGATCTTCGAGGACGGCACGGATATGTACTGGGCCCGTTCGCGGGTGCTGGAATACCTGGCCAAGATTCAGCCGCGGCTGCCCCAGGGGGTTGCAACCGAGCTGGGGCCGGACGCCAGCGGCGTGGGCTGGGTGTTCCAGTACGCCCTGCGCGATGAATCCGGCGCCCATTCCCTGTACGAACTCCGTTCCCATCAGGACTGGACCCTGCGGTACGCCCTGCAGTCCGTGCCGGGGGTGGCGGAGGTGGCCTCCATCGGCGGATATGTAAAGCAGTATCAGATCACGGCGGATCCCAACCGTCTTGCGGCCTACGGGCTGTCCCTGGATCAGGTCATGGAGGCCGTCCGGTCATCCAACAACGAGGTGGGCGGCCGCCTGATCGAATGGAGCGGCCGGGAATACATGGTGCGGGGCCGGGGATACAGCCGGCGGCCGGCGGATTTGGAGGCCGTTGTTCTGAAAACCACTCCCGGCGGGGTGCCGGTTCTGCTGAAGGACGTGGCCCGGGTGGAATTCGGACCGGAAATCCGGCGGGGGGTCGCCGATTTGGATGGCGAGGGCGACACGGTGGGCGGCATCGTGATCATGCGTCACGGTGAAAACGCCCTGAACGTCATCAATCGGGTCAAGGAAAAGCTCAAGGAACTGGAGCCTGCCCTGCCGGAAGGGGTCCGGTTCGTCTTCACCTACGACCGGTCCGATCTGATCCTCCGGGCCTTGAACACCCTGCGGCACGAACTCGTGCTGGAGATGATCGTGGTTTCCGCAGTCATTCTGATCTTTCTCTGGCATATTCCTTCCGCCGTGGTGCCCATCGTCACCATCCCGGTTTCCGTGCTGTTCGCCTTCATCCCCATGTACTATTTCGGGGTGACGGTGAACATCATGTCCCTGGCCGGCATCGCCATATCCATCGGGGTCCTGGTGGACGGCGCCATCGTCGAGGTGGAGAACGCCTACAACAAGATCTATCACTGGCAGGCCGGGGGCCGCAAAGGCGATTTTTTCGAGGTGCGTCTTTCGGCCCTCAAGGAAGTGGGGCCGTCGGTGTTTTTCTCCCTGCTGGTGATCGCCGTGGCCTTTCTGCCGGTGTTCGCCCTGGTGGACCAGGAGGGCCGGCTGTTCAAGCCCCTGGCCTATTCCAAAAACCTGGCCATGGCCATTGCCGCCATCCTGGCCATAACCCTCGATCCGGCCATGCGGATGCTCTTCGCCCGCATCGATCCCTACGATTTCCGGCCAGCCTGGCTGTCCCGGCTGGCCACCCACTTCCTGGTGGGGACCTACCAGCCCGAGGAACGCCATCCGGTGAGCCGGGCCGTGTTCCGGGCCTATGAACCGGTCTGCCGCTGGGTTTTGCGCCGTCCCCGGACGATTGTCGCTGCTTCGGCATTGCTCGTGGCCGTGAGCATCCCGGTCTATTTTCAACTGGGCTCGGAATTCATGCCGCCCCTGCGGGAAGGGTCGCTGCTGTTCATGCCCACCACCCTGCCCGGCATTTCCGTCACCGAAAGCCAGCGCATTCTCCACATCCAGGACCGGATCCTGCGGTCCTTTCCGGAGGTGGAACGGGTCTTCGGCAAGGCCGGCCGGGCCGACACGTCCACGGACCCGGCGCCCTTCTCCATGATGGAAACCACCATCGTGCTGAAGCCGGAAAACGAGTGGCGCACAAAACCCAGGTGGTATACGTCCTTTGCCCCGGAATGGCTTCGCTCCCTGCTGGGCGTCTTCTGGCCGGACCGGATCACCTATGAGGAACTCCTGGCGGAAATGGACGAGAAACTCGTCCTGCCCGGGGTGTCCAGCCGGGGGGCCATGACCATGCCCATCAAGGCCCGCATCGACATGCTCACCACCGGCGTGCGCAGTCCCGTGGGCATCAAGATTTTCGGCGCCGATCTTACGGAAATCGAACGCATCGGGGAGCGCATCGAGGCGGTCATCAAGGACATCCCCGGCACCACCAGCGTTTTCGCCGAGCGCACCGCCGGGGGCTATTTCATCGATTTCGAACCCCGGCGGGAACAGCTGGCCAGGTTCGGCCTGACCGTGGGAAACCTGCAAAGCGTCATCATGAGCGCGGTGGGCGGCGAGAACATCGCCACCAGCATCGAAGGCCGGGAGCGCTATCCCATCAATCTGCGCTATCCCCGGGAACTGCGCGGCGACCTGGAAACCCTCCGGCGGATCCTGGTGGCCACGGAAACGGGCCTCCAGGTACCCCTGGGGCAGCTCGCCGATATCCGTCTGGTCCAGGGGCCTTCCATGCTGCGCAACGAGAACGGGTTCCTGTCCGGTTATGTGTATGTCTACATGGGCGGCCGCGATATCGGCGGCTACGTGGCGGAGGCCAAGGAAAAGGTCCGGGAGGAATTGCGCCTGCCCACCGGATACTCGCTCCAATGGAGCGGCCAGTACGAGAACATGATCCGGGTCCGGGAACGCATGAAGGTGATCATCCCCATCACCCTGGTGTTGATCTTCATCCTACTGTTCGCCAACACCCGCTCCATGGTCCGATCCCTCATCGTGCTGCTGGCCGTGCCGTTTTCCGCCATCGGGGCCATATGGCTGTTTTATATCCTGGATTACAACGTGTCCATCGCGGCCTGGGTGGGCATGATCGCCCTGTTGGGGCTGGATGCGGAAACCGGGGTGTTCATGCTCCTGTTCCTGGAGCTTTCCTACGAGGAGGCCAGAAAACAGGGCCGGCTCGGCACCCCCATGGAATTGGATGAGGCCATCGTGCACGGCGCGGTCAAAAGAGCCCGGCCGAAAATGATGACGGTGTTCGCGGCCTTCATGGGGCTTCTGCCCATCATGTGGTCCGATTCCGCCGGCGCCGATGTGATGAAGCGGATCGCGGCGCCCATGCTCGGCGGCCTGGCAACCTCGTTCATCCTGGAACTGTTGGTGTATCCGGCGGTTTTTAAATTATGGAAACAACGCGTTTATTGGGAACGGGGTCATGATCCGGCAACCGGCAGGCCCCCTGCATGAACAACCTGCAAACAAAGGAGACAGCATCATGAAAATCAACCTCGATAAGCTGATAATGGCGTTCATTCTCTGCCTGGTCTTGTCTTCCGGACCGGTCCGGGCCGAGGACCAGGGAGACCATGCCGGCCATCACGGCCACGGCGGCGGCGCAATGGATATGGGTGGTCATGCGGGGCACGGCGGCAACCGGTCGGAAGTCCCGCCCATCGCCGAAAAAACCGTCGACGGCTATACCCTGAGTTTTTACCTGCATGACATGACCGAAAGAAAGCAGATGATGAAGGGCATGGAGGGCATGAAAATGCACGGCATGAGCGACAGTCCGGACATCACCCATCACCTGATGGTCTATATCCGGAACCAGGACGGGGAAACGGTCTCCGGCAAGGTCGGGTTCATCGTCAAGGGGCCGGAAGGCAAGGAAACCAAGACCCTGACCATGGGCATGCACGGCGGGTACGGGGCCGATGTGGGCCTGGGAAAAACCGGCGAATACCGCATCACCACCAAGGCGGTGATCGACGGCCGGACCATCGTGGCGGAGTTCAGCCATGTCATGAAATGAGCCGAATAGCCAAAAGTATTAGGAATATATCAAATCAACGGTTTTTCATGGTGATCCGGAGAGGTGCGGCATGACTTCGAACAATCGATAGCACACCAATCCCAATCCATGCTGATTGCGAAAATCAAAAACCGGTTGCATGGACATCTTACGGCCAGGTGATATATGCTTGTTGAAATAGCTTTCCACCAGCCGGGTCACGGGAGTTTTTGAAGTTTTTTCAATATATTCGAACCAGATAGCAGCGGGATTGTCGATGCTCCAGCGGAGCAATTCATTACCGTTTTGCAGACCATGATGTCGTAATATCCGCAGATACCCCTTGGAATGGATCAGCCAACCGGCAGGCAACACCGGAATGGAGGTGAAATCCGCCACCTCCTTCAAGGGATGAACAGCTTCCTGCAATAAATTGCTGTTCGGGTCCAGGGGTATCAACAGCACGGTATCCAGGTGGGGCCGGTTCATCGCCACCATGCTCAGTTTCCTATCGATCTGTTCTTTTTCCGCTCTGCGGGCGAATACATGCTGAAGAAGAGAGGCGGTTTTGGACCAGGTCAAGCCGGCCGCCGTGAGTGTCAGGGCGAGGGCAACGACGAGGAAAATTTCTGTCGGGTTCCGTTTTGATCCGCCGACAGGGTCTGGTTTTTCCAGACGGTCGAGAATGACAAAGAAGGTGCCCGCGACATAACAATAGAGCGGCATATATACCCGCGGAACGAAGCGATAATACATCAGGAACAGGGCGCCTGCAACCACGATGCCGATGGCCAGACCCTGGCGGAAAGGCTTCGTGATTGTTTGGCGCCTCAAGGAGGCAAGATTTCGTATGAAAACGGCGGACAACGTGCAGAACAGAATGAGGGTGACGGTTTTGCTTCCCTGGAAATGCAGGGACATTCGCTGAGCGACCTGCCGAAAAAACGGGATTTGACCTGTGGGATTGTTTTCCTTTGTAAACAGGGAGATTGATGATGTATTGGACCGGTTGATGTCATGTAAAAACCAGTAATTTCGGAAAAGTATAAAATCTTCCATATCCCAGCCGGCTTTTGATATTGCTCGTAGCGTAAGGTCGCCATAGTATTCCCCCCTATCCGTATCATGGAAAATTCCCCGTATATTGCTGTATTGAAAAAAGAAACGGTTATCCTTTGAATATTGATGAAAGAGCAGCCAGAAAGAAAGAAGGAGGAGGAAGAAGAATCCTGCCCAGACGGGCAGGGTTTTTCGGAAAAAAGAAAGCCTTCCGACAATGACGACGGAGAAAACCAGTATTGATGCGAATTGCACAAGGTTCCAGCGCAGGGAAAAAGACATAACCAGGGCGAGGGTCAATAAAAAAAGATACGTGCGTTCTTCGTGTATCGGGCAATTTTCGGTGAGGGCCCATTCCAACAGGCAAAGAAACACCGCGAATAACAGCAGCAGGGAAGCGGATGTGAAACTGGCGAAAACAAAACAATGGAAAAAAACAATAAAAATAAACGGAGTGGCCGACAGGAAGGCGAACCGGTCATTGCTTCTGAGGAAAACGCCCAGAATAAGGGTGTAGCTTAGAAGGATACCGGAGTACAGATAGAAGCCATACCAGGGAAGACCCGGAACCGCGCGGTAGAGACGGTGCAGCATGTGGCTGGTCACTGGATTGAGGAAAAAGCAGTCTTTCCCTGGTAAAAACCCGTTCAATTCAAGGACGATGGCGAAATCATCGTTGGATTCGTACCGGACCGGCAGGAAGCTGCCGATATTGATCATAAAGACGCTGACGCAGAGCAGGGCGATCCACAGGGAATTTCGCTTTATGGAATACGGTTGCATGGTATGGTTTCCAGGAGCTGAAACTCACTGCATGGTAACGGTTGTATGGGAGAGGTGATCGACAAGGTTCCAACAACAGTAAACTAAAGGTTGACGCAAAAACATTGTTTGTAATATGGTTACGCGTTACTTTGCCAGTCTCACATAAGAGAACCGATATGACAAGAGAAAATATCGAAATATCCGTGGTCGTCCCGGTTTACAACAGTTCCGCGACGTTGCGGGAACTGAACCGCCGTTTGATCCACACGTTGATCGAGCTGGTGGCGGATCGGTATGAGATCCTTTACATCAATGACGGCAGCCGGGATGATTCCTGGAGGATCCTGGGTGAATTGACGATGGAAAACGGGAACCTCACCGCCGTGAACCTGACCCGCAATTTCGGCCAGCATAACGCCATCATGTGCGGTTTCAGCGAAGCCGCCGGAAACTATATCATCACCATCGACGACGACCTGCAGCTGCCGCCGGAGGAGATCGCGGCCCTGTACCGGGAAATTCAGAACGGTCATGATATCGTCTATGGCCTTTATCGGCAGAAGAAGCATTCCGTATTCCGGAACCTGGGTTCCGAATTCGTCCAGTTCGTGTATATGCGGACCTTCGATACGGATATCCGGCTGACGTCCTTTCGAATCATCCGGAGGGAAATCATATCCAAGATCCTGTCCTATGAGAAAAGTTTCACGTTCATCGACGGTCTGATTTCCTGGTACACGTCCAATATCGGCAAAGTCTATGTGGAACATCATGAACGCAAAATCGGAAAAAGCGGTTATTCCCTGAAGCGCCTGATCGTCCTGTCCCTGAACATGCTGACGAATTTCAGCATCGTTCCGGTTCAGATCGCCTCGCTCATCGGCATTCTGTTCTCCCTGACGGGTTTTCTGGCCGGATTTCTTTTTTTCTGCAAAAAGCTTTTTTTCGATGTGCCGGTTTCGGGTTTCACGGCACTGATCGTCACCGTCACCATCTTTTCCGGCGTACAGCTACTCACTCTGGGCATATTGGGGGAATACATCAGCCGGATTCATATCAACGTCAACAATCGCCCCCAGTACGCGGTGCGGGAAATTGCGGCATTGCATCGTAAACCCGAAGCCAGATGATACCTGATACCCGTTTTGCATATGCCCCCCTCGAAAGTCGTCGATTCCAGCTGAACGCCTATCGCGGTTTTCTCA
Source organism: Thermodesulfobacteriota bacterium (assembly GCA_049320885.1). Lineage (GTDB taxonomy): Bacteria > Desulfobacterota > Desulfobacteria > Desulfobacterales > SURF-7 > DYJD01. Next base: position 100,587 of record JBMORA010000012.1, read on the forward strand.
AGTCCATGGATGCGGACGCCATCCTGGCGGCGGTGCTGAAACATGAAATCGACCTCCTGATCATCCGTCTGCCGGCGGAAAAGCAATGCGAAATCGCCGTATTGAATGAACTCGGGATGCCTTTTATCATAGCAGACACCCTTGTCTGGTATCATGCGGATATCTCCGGTATTCAGCCGAAACCTTACCGGAACCCCGATCTGTCGTTTATCGAGTACACGTCGGATCATTTCGAGCTGTCCGATCGCATGGTGCAGGAAATATTCACCGGATATTGGAACAACTATTCGGCCAACCCGCTGCTGGAAGCGGATTTGGTCGAAATCTACAGGGATTGGACCCGCAGTTACGCGACGGACCGGGCCAGGGGCAAGTTTTCGTGGCTGGTGGGAAGAGGCGACGACCTTCTCGGTCTGATCACCTGCCTGGTGCAGCAGAATGAGCTGGAGGTGGTCCTGAATGGAGTTCTGCCCAGGGAGGCGCGGAAGGGCGTCTATGGCGATATGATCCGCTTTATTCAAGGGTTTTGTCTGACCCACCGGATCGCCCGCATCCGGATTTCCACCCAGGCGAACAATTACGCGGTTCAGAAAGTGTGGGGACGGGAAGGGTTCCATCTGAAAAATGCCTTTGTGACGATTCATGTCAACAGCATGATGAAAGCGTCGCGGATACCGGGGAAGAGCTGGCGGGTCCGCATCGCGCCATATGGAAGTCCGGAATCTTTCGACATGGCGGGCATCGCAACCGCTGAAAAGGGTAAAATGACAATGGGGCGACAGGCCCTCCTGGGCTGGATCACAACCGGAGCGGCTCCGGTGTTTGTTCCCAGAGAAGGTGCCACGCTTTTGAAAAATGCGGTCCGGTATGTCAAGCCATTGAAGCCGGGAATGGATTACCGGGTTGACATCAACCACCCCTATGTGAATCCGGCCGCCGGGGCGTATACGACCGTGTTGAAGGTATATGACGAAACGGGCGATATCTGTCTGTTTGCTTATTATGATTTCAGGGAACAAACGCAACCCGGAAAAACGGTTTGCGGACCTACGGAACTCTATCCATGACGAAAGCGGAAAAAATCCGGAAGATACTGGATTGGAGCCGGGCGCATACGGTCCAGAACAATGCCTACTGTTTTCTCCCCGGTGCCCATGACCGGCGCCGGACTTCCGGGGACGGGCTTTTGGGCAAGGTGCAAGACATGCTGAAGGTGAATGGCAGGCTGTATTATACCCTGCTCTCTCTCTTCGGGCCGGTCATGTTGTCGTCCGCGTATCGGGAAACCGCGAGGGCTTGTCTGGAAAAATACGGCGAAAATCATGTGATCATCAATCTGGGCAGCGGTCCAGCCTATTTTTTTGGGCGCAAGGATATCATCAATATCGATGTCTTCGCTCTGGATGAGGTGGATATTGTCGCCGATGCCGCCAATTTGCCGCTTGCCGATGGGTCCGTGGATTTTATCATCAGCATCGCCATGCTGGAACATGTGGTCAATCCGCGTCAGGTGGTTCAGGAAATGCATCGGATTCTGAAAAAAGACGGTGAGGTGTTTGCCTATGTTCCCTTTGTGCAACCGTATCATGCAGCACCGTACGATTTTTCCCGCTGGAATCACCAGGGGATCAAAAAACTTTTCTCCGGTTTCGATGTCAGCCGGATTTTTATCGGCAGCGGTCCCACGTCCGGAATGCTGTATGTGCTGGAGGAATGGCTGGCGATCCTACTGTCCTTCGGCAGTAAATTCCTGCACGATATGTGGTTTTTGCTGTTGATGATGTTGTTGTTTCCGGTGAAATTCCTGGATGTGATCCTGAACAGGTCCGGGCTGGCTGCCAACGCCGCCAGCGGTTTCGGTATCGTCGCCAGAAAGGGTGGATGACCTATGAATGCGTCTATGAATGGCCCGATGCAGCAGTATCAGCAAAGGAGAATCGCGCATTGGAACCGGGTGGTTTCCAAAAAAGAGAAGACCGACCGCTGGAGCTCATGCTACCACGGATTATTGCATCATTATTACCGGTTGATGGTGCCTCGCGGCTTGAAAATCCTGGAAATCGGTTGCGGCATGGGGGATCTTCTATCTGCCCTGGAGCCGAGCCATGGAGTGGGGATCGATTTCGCGGAGGAAATGCTTGTCCGCGCCCGGCAGCGGCATCCACGGCTGACGTTTATCCATGCAGATGCCCATGATCTCCCGTTACGGGAGCTATTTGACGTCATTATCCTGTCCGACCTGGTGAACGATCTCTGGGATGTTCAGACTGTTTTGGAGAAAGTCCGCAACCTGTGTCATCCCGGCACCCGCGTTATTACAAATTTTTTTAATAACATCTGGAGAATACCTCTTGGAGTCGTGAAACGGCTGGGGCTGGGGGCCGATGTATTGGAACAGAACTGGTTTTCGCCCCATGACGTTTCCAATCTCCTGGAGCTGGCAGGTTTTGAGGTCATCGACGTTTCGCCCCGGGTACTCCTGCCGCTGCGCATCCGGTTTCTGGAAACCCTGGCGAACCGGTATCTGGTCAACCTGATCCCTTTCAACTGGTTCGGTCTGACCAACATCATGATCGCCCGGCCCATTTCCGCCAGAGAGGAAATATTGGCTTGTCGCGGCAAGACCGTCTCGGTGATTGTTGCGGCCCGGAATGAGGCCGGTAATATCGAGAATATCCTCAAACGCGTGCCGGAACTTGGAGATAAAACCGAAATTGTGTTTGTGGAAGGACATTCCAGCGATCAGACCTACGAGACCATTGAGGACGCAATCAAACGCCACCCGGAAAAACACGCTTGTCTGTTCCGCCAGACCGGAAAAGGCAAGGGGGACGCCGTGCGGCTCGGTTTTGAGAAAGCCTCGGGGGATATTCTCATGATACTGGATGCGGACTTGACTGTTCCTCCGGAGGATTTGCCGCGTTTTGTCCAGGCCATGACATCCGGCAAGGGCGACTTTATCAATGGCGTGCGCCTGGTGTATCCCATGGAAGACAAGGCCATGCGTTTTCTCAATATTATTGGAAACAAGTTTTTCAGTCTGGCCTTCACCTGGTTGCTGGGACAGCCCATCAAGGACACGTTGTGCGGCACAAAGGTGTTGTGGAAGAAGGATTACGATCTGATTGTTTCCAATCGCAGCTATTTTGGCGAGTTCGATCCATTCGGCGACTTTGACCTGTTGTTCGGCGCGGCCAAATTGAACCTGAAAATTGCAGAAGTGCCCATCCGCTACCGGGAACGAGTCTACGGCACCACCAACATCAGCCGGTTCTCCCATGGCTGGCTGCTCCTGAAAATGGTGCTGTTCGCCGCAAAAAGGATCAAATTTATATAAGTAACTGATTTTTTTGAGGGGAACCCCCTTTATATGTTGTTCAATTCATGGGTTTTTCTTTTGTTTCTCGCTGTTGTGTTGCCTGTTTATTATTCGCTCAACACACGGTTCCAGAATATTTTCCTGATCGTTGCGAGTTATTTTTTCTACGGGTACTGGGATTACCGGTTCCTGTCGCTTATCGTCATTTCCACTACCGTCAACTATACCATTGCCCTTGGAATCCAGACAGCTGCCGGAAAGAAGAAGAAAAAGCTGTTGATCATCGGAATCATCCTCAATCTCGGCTTCCTTGGGTTTTTCAAATATTATCATTTTTTCATCGACAGTCTTTCGGATGTTTTCCAAATCCTGGGTTTTTCTCCGGTGACTTCCACTTTGAAGATCATTCTGCCCCTGGGAATCAGCTTCTATACCTTTCAGGCCATGGCCTACATCATCGATGTCTACCTGGGAAGGCAGACCGCCACAAAGGACAAGATTTCGTTTGCGTTGTTTATCTGTTACTTCCCGTTGCTCCTCGCGGGTCCCATTGAAAGGGCCGGACATCTTCTCCCCATGCTGCAGTCGAAAAGAGTCGTCAGGCGGGAGGATGTCACTGCCGGCATTCAGCTGATCCTGATCGGGCTGGTGAAAAAAATCGCCATCGCGGATGCGGTGGCGCCGTTTGTCAACCGCCTGTACCAGGATTGCAACGGCCACATGAGTCTGGACCTCTTATGCGGCGTTTATCTGTTTGCGATCCAGATTTACGGCGATTTTTCCGGCTATAGCGATATCGCCCGGGGGGTCAGCAAACTGCTGGGCATCGATCTGATCATGAATTTCCGGCAACCGTATTTCTCCAAAAATATAGTGGAATTCTGGCGGCGTTGGCATATTTCACTGTCCGGATGGCTCCGCGACTATCTTTATATTCCCATGGGCGGAAACCGAAAAGGGAAATGGAAGACCTACCGGAATCTCATGATTACCATGCTCCTGGGGGGCTTGTGGCATGGCGCCTCCTGGGTGTTCGTCATCTGGGGCGGATTGCATGGCGCCTATCTTGCCCTCCATAGGATATTCAAGGAAATAACGAAGAAAGAGATTCGGGAAAACAGCCGATCCTGGAAAACAGCCGTAATTACCTGGTTCAGTGTTTTTGTTACCTTTCATCTGACGAGTGTCGCCTGGGTTTTTTTCCGTTCTCCTGATTTGCGCACCGCCGGTGTTTATCTGTTGAGGCTCGCCAGTCCGGCGAATTGGGGCTATGGCGACGCCTCCCTGGTGCAGGCGACGGTTTTTTATCTTCTGTTCACCTTTTTGCTTGACCTCCCGCAATATCTGGCGGATCGTGAGTTGCTTTTGACAGCCGGTACTCATTGGATTTGGCGCGGTCTGACGTATGCGATGCTGATGGTGATGATTTCCTTTATCGGGGAAAGCTATGTCCAGCCGTTCATCTATTTTCAGTTTTGACACCCTTGTGGGATTTCCCCGGCCGAACCGGGTGTTTTTTCTTGCCTTCGCCCTTTTGGCGGGGATCGGCTTCCTGATCTCATGGAACCGCGTATATCTGGAGTCTATATCCCCCCGATCCCTGTTGACGCCGATTTCATCCTTTCTTCGCAATCAATACACCGGCCGGGCGAAGATCATTTTTCTGGGAAGTTCCCGGTTCGTGTCCTGCATCAAGACCGACACCTTTGCGCAGCTTGGAAATATCGATCCTTCCAGTGTTCTCAACCTTTCCATGGATTCCGGCAGTTTCTGGGAGGCGCTGGTTCTCTGCCGGGAAAATCCCTCCCTGCTGGAATCCGCATCGCTTGCCGTGATCAATATCGAGCCATGGATGTTCAACCGGAATCTGCTCCATCCGGTTTACGCGAAACCGCATGAATTTGAACCGCATTTTTATACCTGGGCGGAATTCCGGGAGAAGATGGAGATCCCGGATTGGAAAACCAGGGCGGGTTTGTTGCTGGATCTTCTGTGGCCGTTGTCGGAAAAACGGAATTTCGTCGACTGGTGCAGGGGAGTGAGCGCGATGGCCCATGCCGCCCCGCCGCCGGCCTATCTGATAACGCCAACCTACCATTATAGCGAAACGGCATTACGGGCAAGGCTGAATGACCCAAGATTTCACCCGCAGGTGATCACCGCCTACCATTTGCATGACTACACGTTTTCTGAGCAAAAGGCGGACTATTTGAGACGGCTCGTGCAGATCTTGCGGGAAAAGGGGATCCGGGTGTTGTTGGTCCAGCCGCCCATGCACAGGGTGTATATGGCGGCCATTTACCAGCAGCCGGATTATCTGGCGGAGTACCGGAAAATGTTGTCGTATATTCATGCCATGGAGAGCGCCCAGATCCGTTCGATTATCTGGGAGACACCGGAGGATTGCGGGCTGGATGAAACGGTATTTATAGACTACGGACATTTCAATTTGGTCGGCGCGCGGTTGTTCACGGAGAAATTATATCTTGAAATGAAACAATTGGGAGTAACGGGAGCCGATGAAACCAGTCGATAAAAAAACCATCATTGTCTGTATCCCCATTTATCGCGATTGGGAATCCGCCGGAAAACTCCTGTCCGAAATGGATGTGGAATTGAGACGGTTCGGCGATCACTACCGTTTGGAAGTGTTGCTGGTGGATGACGGCGCCGAAGAAAAGGGAAAGCCGGTTTTTCCTTCGCCGCTGCAGTTTATTGAACGAATCGGCATCCTGCGAATGCGCCGGAATTTAGGGCACCAGCGGGCCATCGCCATCGGTCTGAGTTATATTCATGCCCATAAACATGCCGATGCCGTGATGGTCATGGATGGTGACGGCGAAGACACGGTCCGGGGGGTGGCAACGCTGATAACGGAATTTAGCGATAACCAGGGCCGGGTTGTGGTCTTTGCCCGGCGAGGCCGCCGGACGGAATCAATGCTGTTCCGGATTTTTTATCAGTTGTATAAACTGTTGCATTGGGTTCTGACCGGCCGTGGGATACAGGTAGGCAATTTCAGCATCTTGCCGTTTCAGCATCTTGAATGCCTGGTGGCAGCCCCGGAGCTCTGGAATCATTATGCCGCCTCGGTTATCAAACTGAAGTTGCCCTGCAAACTGGTTCCAATCGATCGCGGCCATCGGATTGCCGGAAAATCGAGCATGAATTTCATCGCCTTTGTGATCCATGGATTGAGCGCCATATCCGTATATGCGGAAGAAGTGGGTGTTCGATTAATGGTTTTCTGCGCAATCATGATCGGCGTGTTCGCACTGGGCTTGGCGGGAGTTATTTCCATTCGTTTTTTTACGGACTACGCCATCCCCGGCTGGGCGACCAGTGCCTTCGGGTTGACTTTCAGCGTGATCCTGCAATTGCTGGTCATTTCTCTCATTGTTGTGGTGATAACCCTGAAAAACCGCTCCGCTGCGGATTTCATGCCCATGCGGGATTTTCAGTATTTCATCAGAGAAAAGGAAGCGAATATCTGACTTCATGGGCTGGCAATCGTATGCGATTGATATCATGAATGAAAAATACCAATATGCCGGCGGGGAATTGGCGCTTTTTGCCAAAGCCATTCATTGGAAAAAATATGTTTCCAGGGTGATAGGCCCGTATATCGCAGGCGACGTCCTGGAGGTTGGTGCAGGAATAGGAGAAAGCACCAGGCTTTTGCATGCATGGGACCATCGCAGCTGGCTCTGCGTTGAGCCGGATTCTGGCCTTTTTCAGGAGTTACGGAAAACCGTTTCCGATTTACCGGATAATCATACGGTTACTTGTATGCAAGGGTTTCTGGCCGATCTCGGGACCAAGCAACTGTTTGACACCATACTATACATCGATGTGCTAGAGCATATCGAAAAAGATGCTTCGGAAATGGAAGCGGTATCCAGGTATTTGCGACCCGGTGGGCATGTCATCATTCTTGCGCCTGCGCATCAATGTCTGTTTACTCCATTCGATGCGGCGATAGGGCATTTCCGACGATACGGCAAATCCTCATTGCAACGAATCATACCGGAAAACATCCGAATCCTCCGGATGATATATCTGGATAGCGTCGGACTGGCTGCCAGTTTGGCAAACAGGTTTCTATTGAAGCAGGCCATGCCGACCTTGGGGCAGATCATGACATGGGACCGGATGCTGGTGCCGGTGTCAAGAATCATCGACCCTTTATTCCGATATAGACTCGGCAAGACGATTGTGGGTGTCGGGAAGAAAACAGTATAATTCGGATTTTTCTTTATGGATTCATCAGTTTCGCAGCCATTTGCCGATAGGCTGCGGAGTCCGGTGTTTTCCGCGCCATTTGATGCAGCCAGGCAATGGCTTTCTTCCGTTTATTCGCCGGAACCTTATTCGGATTGATAAAAAAGATCATTTTATATCTCCTGCTGATTCGAATCGTTTCCAGCGGCTCCATATTTTTTGTTATATAATCGATTATATAATCGTTTGAATCATATTGCGGATAGGCAAACAACCCCTGAAAGAAGGAATGGCCGGTGCCTGAGAGGGATTGCGCGCTGAAAGCCGGAGTGTTTTCGAACACAAACGCCAAAACCGGCTCTCGCTTGTCGCGGATCATTCTTTCAACCCAGGATTGATGAGCCCGGGAAAAAGCCGGGCTTCCAGGATTAAGAAAGGAGTCAACAAGGGCTGGTCTGCGTTTTGCAATCATATGAGCCATGGGATTCAGAACAGTTGATATCATAAAATCATCGGGATTAGAAAACTCATTGGTCCTGGATTCCACCCAGCCATATATGCTGGAATAGACGGAATTGGTTTTGATTCCGGCGCCGAATCCTTGTTTGATCACTGTATCCATTTTTTCAGGTGAGACGTCGAAATACGTATGCCGCCAGTCCGACCATCCGATTTCGTAATAAAACGGACCAAAACAAATGATAATGGAGAAAATTTGGATGGCGATGGATTTCGTTTTAAAAAATTGGTGATGGGTCAAGAATAAGGTGACGGCTGCCATGGCAGGGATGGCGCAATGCATCAGTGTAAGCATTCCAAGGCCTGAAAAAACGACCATGCTGAGAGAAAGCACCATACAGGGCAGCACGATGAGAACGAATGGGAGTTTTTCAGATGGGAACTTGCCGTGAAATATCCTGATACCCCAACCAAGGCCGACAATGAGATAAAAAGCGGCGAGATATGAGGCGAACCAGCCCGGCCGCCTGTAGCTGTCAATCCAGCAGGGACGGAGTATTCCGAAAAAGGAGGTCTCCATTATCAGGTAGGAAAGAATGGAAATGAACACCAGGCAGGAGAAACCGTAAATCCAGTGGAATCTGTACAGATGCAACGATAGCCGGATCAAAACCAATATCGCTCCGGCAACCAATACATGGGAAACAATGCCCGGATTGATTGTAATCAGACCCGAGTCCGAATAAAACGGTATGGATCTGAAAAAAATAACCGTCTTGAACAGCGCCTTGATGTAGGCGACATTAAAATATGAAAGGAAAACAAGCCAGCAAATACAAAATGGGCTCATGACCAGCAGCACGTCCCGAAATGGAAAAACAAGCTGGTCCGGCTTGATTCGTTTCAAGAGAAAAAAGAGCAGCAGCGGCGCGACGATTATGACACTTAAATGGAGCAGGCATATGCTGATGCACCATAAACAAAAACCGGAAAGAAGATAAAAGACCTTTTTACTGACCGGGCTGTTGGCGGTGATCCCAAAAAGGAAAAATGAAATATACAGGATCAAGAAAAAATGCGGGTAGGTATAATAGTTCAGGTTGGATGTCGACCCCACTGGATCTAGTCCGGTGAAAGCAAAGATCGAGAATACATAACCGAGGAACCAGGCTTTTTTTTCTACCCTGAAAAGCGCAATGGAAAATACCAGGAGGGCCGCAATCGTGAAACCGTATTGCAGCCGCCGGAACCCGAGCAGCGTGATATCGGGAAAAAGGCGGAAGATTTGGCTGTTAACCAAGGTGTATAATCGTAAAAGGCCGATATCCGCGTCTTTGAGGAAATGATCGCCGGCAGCAAGACGCCAGCTTTCGGTCATATGGTAGCCTTCATCGACAAAATTGAAGCCATAGGGAAGTTTGATCCATCCCCATATCGCCAGCAGTACAAATAGCCCAATCCCCCACAAGAAAACAAAGGATTGATCGCGGCTTGTGATCGATTTGCCCGCCGGCTTGTTTTTTATCTCGCTTGGCATACGGTTTTATGTCTTTCTGGTTTGATTTGGAACGTAAAATATTTTTTTGCTTTTAGAAAATGTTGTTCCAGCAGATGAAAGCTGAGAAAGGAAACGGAAAAAGTGGCGAGCAGCACGGTTATGAACTGAAGCCACGGATTTTCGATATGTAGGGAGAGAACATCGAAACGGATGATGCTAACGAAAATTATCCAATGATAAATATAAATACCATAACTATATTTCCCCAATAGCCGCAGGATATTGTTACTGAGAAAGCGCTTTACGGGAATGATGCCATCGTTAAGTGAAAGGTAAATCAAACAGGAAAAGAACAGGGCGATAATTGGAGTCATAACAACGAGTATTAAGGGGGAAGCGGCATGGATTCCCTTTTCGATGATACCGGTGAGCATTAGAATGGAGAAGGACAGGAAAAAGAGAAATCTGGCTTTCTTGGTGATTATGGCCTTATCCCAATATAAATGGGCATAGGCGGCTAATCCGCCGAAAGCAAAACAATCCATTCTGGCGAACATATTGGTGAACAGAACCGGAGCAGTCATTCCAATGAAAAATAAACAGGTTTTAAAAGAGATCGCGGCGGTGATGATGGCGGTCATTACAAACGGTAGCCTCGCGGATTGAAAGGTAAAAATTATTAACGGCCAAAAAAGGTAAAATTGTTCTTCGACACATAAACTCCAAAAATGATTTAGATAATCACTGATGGCCCATGAGTTGTTGATCCAGATATAGATATTATAGGCATACAGAAAAAACCACTTCATGGGCGCGCAGTATTGAATCGTGTAATGGATGTCTGCATTTTTGATTAACAGAAAAAAAACAACCGTAAGCGTGAAATAATACAAAGGAAAAATGCGTAGGGATCTTCTTCCATAAAAAATCAGGTATTTTTTTTGTGTCTGTTTCAGTCCGATGAGAATCCTTGTGATTAAAAAGCCGGAAAGCACAAAAAAGAGATCAACACCGATCCAGCAAGAAGCTTTGATTGGCGCGATGAAATCAGACATCGGCAGGCTATTCAGAGGCATGCAATGAAAAATGAGCACAAGCGTTATCGCCATCCCGCGGATGCCGTCCAACTCGGGAAAATGGCTGTCAAGACAATGATTCGAATTCATATGATGGCAATTTCATGACAGTAAAATATTATTCAGGCTCTTTCATCCAAACCAGAGCGGAAGAGATTTTATCAATAATGAACGGCTTTAACAAATTGACGGTGAAGATCAGCAGGATGGTGATGACGATCCAGGTGCTGAAATGCTCAATGAGCACGATGGTATACTTGATTTTTGACTCCAAATGAGACCATCCCAGCCTATTGACAAGCGGTTTGACATAATAAAGGGGGAGTTCATTCCAAATCACCAGAGGCAGCAAAATGAAAAAGAATCTGATCAGCCTGTTTGTTGCGGAGGAATTTTTTTTACTCCGGAGCGTTTCGAAAAGATACGGAAAAGTAAAAATGAAAAACATGCACCGGTAGTCATAATTGGTGATGGTGAAAAAGCAAAAGAAAAGACATGCGGAACCGGTTAAGAACAAGTTGTCTTTAAAGCCGACGGTTGTATTGCCAGAAACAGGGAATTTCGGCGAAATCAAGACGGAAAACAGCAATACAGCGAAAATAGCGATGAAATAGACCGTATTATTGATGGGCCATTGTAAAAAAAGCCAGCAAAACAGAAGGGCGCCTCCGAATGCCTGGCGTGTATAGGGCCGGATGACGGATTTCTGCAAGATGAGGAAATCGGAATAGGTGGCGATGAAATACCCTGCCCACAACAACGCCGTACAAATAAAAAACAAATAAAAATTCCGGTTCGTTTTGATATGGCGGACAAATACGGCAAAAACAATGAACGGATAAAATTTAAGCGCCCCCGCCAGAAAAATCAAGGAGCAGGACACGGCATCAAAAAGAAGCCGTCTGCAGGATAATAGATATATCGCGACCGCCAGGAGGATGAAAATTACCAGGTCATTGTTTCCCCGTTCGACGCCGAGCAATACTGCGGGAGAAAACAGCACCATCCCACTGACAAAGAATTCGTATTTTGTTTTCGGCTTCAGGATGATCACGGATGTGAGCAGAAAAAGGAAAACGAGCACGGCGCCCACCGCCGTATTCGCAGCCCTGGATAATCCTGAATAACCGATCATGAGCCATAAACGGGAATAGATATGAACCCGTTCCAATACGTCGTATGGATTTTCCTGAAAGACGTTGTATCCATCCCTATGGGCGTCAGAGGCGGACAGGATTGCATACATATCCAGAAATATCGGTTTGATATGGAGAATGCCCCAATATTCCCATAAACCGTACCGGAACATGGCGAAATAAAAAATCATCAACAAAAGAACAAGGCCGATAACCCATTGATGGGTCTGAGCCAAACGGAAAAGACCGGTTGGTTTGTCAAATGACGCATTACGATTGTTTATCCGCATGGAAATGACCGATTTCTGCAACTATTCCCATCTTCGAGGCTCGCGGGTACAAGCAAGCGGCATGATGGCCGATAACTTGCGAAAAATAGTACAATATTTTGCATTTTATCACAATGCTTTTTTCGATCTGGCATATCGCCCTGTCTTATGGTATCAAGACAAGATATTGTGATATTAATGGCATATGCCTTCCGTACATCCGTTCCACCATTGCGGCGCCTTGACCGGCGGTGATCATAAGGAAATGATTGGCACAATGCGGGATAAGAGCCTGGATCTCATGAAAGCCCTGAGCATCGTCGCCGTACTGTATTGGCATCTCCAGCCTTTTGAATATAAAGTGGACCAGAACAATCTATTCACGCATGCCATCCATTGGATAAAATATTATCTCAATTTTGAGATCACTTCCATGGCCGTGCCTGTGTTGTTGCTGGTCTCCCTGTATCTGTTTTTTTTGAAAACATTGGATGATCAGCATTATTTCCGAAAGCGAATCAAACGATTGTTCAACATATCGGCTTTCTGGATTTCCTTTCAGTTCGTTCTTTTCCTTTGGCTCCAGCCAATCAAAATTCCAGGGGATAAAATCCTGCCGATCATTCTTATGGGCGGGCCTGATTTGCCGTTGGCCGGCGGTTCGGTCTTCTATTATCTGGTGGTGCTGATGTTGTTGATCAGCTTGCTGCATTTTCTTATCTTGGCGCATATAGAACAATTCGGCCCAATGAATGTTTTCTTCATCATCCTGCTGCTGTCCTATTTCGAATATATGAACCTGACCGGCAATAATATACCCTACTGGCGAATCGACAGTTTTTTAATTTACATACCGACGATTGTGCTGATCCAAAAAAAGCGGAGCGAATGGATCAGGCGGCGATATTTTTTTATCGCCGGATTTCTTCTCTTCAGTATCCAGGACTTATTCCTTGGAAATTTAGGCGGCAATAATTCTCATTATGCCAGGGCTTCCGTTTATTTTGGCGCGGTGGGTTTTTTTTTATTTTGTATGCGCTTGAAAACAAGAGAAAACAAGCTTGTCGATTTTTTATCCGCGTATACGTTGGGTATCTTTGCCATGCATAAATACTGGCTGATGTTGCTCTTGATTCTCTTCAATGAGCTGTATAATCGCTATGAATTCGGATTATATCTGAATTTCATGGGGCTCCGCTGGCATTGGCTCTATTTTTGTATCACCATACTCACAGTTGTTGTCACGATGCTGGCGGCGGCTGCACTGTCGTTGACCCCCGTAAAACAGTTTGTGAAATGATTGGTAGCAATAACCCGGATTATCAATGGAATGATGAAGACGAGAATTGATTCGAACGATCAGATCGACAATGGAATCCGTTCCTTATTGAAGCGACCATGCATCTATTTATTTTTCCAGGCGGTAATGAACAGCCACGGGAAATATGCGATGTATCTGGAACGCTTTTTACAACCCGTGAATGGAAAACGGATTCTCGATATCGGTTGCGGATGCGCCGACATTCTCAAGCTCTTGCCCGCGGGTGTGGAATATGTGGGGTATGATTTGAGCCGGGAATATATCGAATATGCCCAAAGGAAATATGGGCATCGTGCCGAATTTCACCTTAAACGGGTAAAAGATATAACGCTTGATGAAAAAAACCAATTTGATATCGTTCTCGCTGACGGGCTGTTACATCACCTCTCCGATACGGAGGCTGCCGAACTTTTCAGGGTGGGGCATGACGCCTTGTCCGATCATGGGTTCATGTTTACAGTTGATCCGACGGTCAACAGCAGCCAAAGGCTCATATCAAGATGGATCAGTTTGATGGACAGGGGCATGCATGTCCGGACCCCAGAGCAATACCATCGCATCGCCTGCGCGGTTTTTCCTGCGGTTGAAATCACTGTGATCGATAATGTCAGCGGAAGACCGCAAACCGGCTGTTTTTTGAAATGTTATAAAACCAGTAACCGAAAATAGGCGGCCACCTCCTTGTTTGCCCGATTTTGTCCGTCAGCAGGAGACCGCTTTCAATACTGAAAGCGGTTTATCGGGAGGTCGATAGGTAAGCCCCCTTGTCGCCGTAACATTTCACAATATGGCCTTGAGCGATAACGAATTCCTCCAGAAAAGTCATATGCTGAACAATGTATTCAGATATCGGTTCATGGGCAGGAAAAGAGAATTGTTTCCCGAACCAGGCGTATTTTTGTTCTTTAAGCGAAATCGGCATGATGGCAGGATATGATTCAAAAACATAAGCAATTTTCGGCCTTCGATTATCCGCCACCATTTTACCCACGGCGGATTCAAAATAGGATGCCGGCACTTCTCCAAAAGAGATGAAGGTATCTTCCAAAGACGGCTTGCGTTTTGCAATCATATGAACCATCGGGGATAGCACGTACGAAAGGACATAATCGTTTTCCGAAGAGTATTGTTCCGAGGTTCTCTGGATCCACCCATAGAGTTTTTGATAATATGGATTTGTCAGGATACCTTCCCCGAAGCCACTTTCGAGGCGCACGACGGTCTGCTCAGGCACCACATCGAAAAATGTAAATTCCCAATCGGAAATGGCTGTTGTTAGATAATAAGGCCAAAAGAAACAAAATAGAAAGGCTGCCTGAAGAGCGAGCGGCTTTTGACGGATTGTCTTGCCTCCCGAAAGGAACATCGAAGTCGCGGTGACCAGCGGAATGGCGGTGAAAAGAGAAACCAGGCCTCCCAATGTGGATAAAACCGATCCGGTTACTGTTAAAATGGCGGAGGGGACCATCAATATTCCAGCCATGATGTCCAATCGGGAGCATTGAATGCGTAACAGCAGTTTTCTGGAGAACGAGATCGAGAACACAATCATGGATGAGATCAGGAGCGACGAAAACCAGAAAGGGCGATCGAACCAGCCGTTGTGGAAAGGCTGGATGCGGCCCCATAAGGAAGTGGATATGATGAAAAACAGCAGGAAGGACAACAGCAGGGACAACAGAAGCAGAAGGGAATTTGGTAATTTGGGAAGTTGAAAGAAAAACAGAATATACAGGGTGGTAATGGCCAGGTATTTGAAAATTTCAGGGTTGACCGCAATGAGCGCATGGGCGGAATGGGTTGACGTGGACAGCAACAATTGTACGGAAGTGATTACGTTCACCAAATATGGTTTGTTGAAATATGTGAGGAAGAATGCCCAGATGAGACAAAAAGGCAACAGCGTGTAAAAGAGATCCGCCCAGTCATAAACGACAGATTCTGATGGCAGTCTTTTGGATATCCACCACAAAATGATGGGAGACAGAATGACGGTGCTCATGTGAAGAAGGCTGATGCTGATCAGCCAGATGAAGCAACCGGAAAGGAGCAGGAGCAGCCGCCGGGGCAAGATCCGTTTCTGGGATATACCGAAAAGCAGAAAGGCCAGGTGCAGGGTGATGAACAAATGGGGATAGGTATGATAGGACAGATTCGATATCATCCCCACCGGATCGAGACCGGTAAACGCAAATACAGAAAAGATGAAGGGGAAACACCAGGAAGGCGCACCCATCCTGATTGCTGCTATTCCCAGTAACAAAAGGCAGAACAGGGTCAGGGAAAATTGTATTTTCCGGAAACCGAGCAGGGTTATCGTCTTGAACAATGAAAAAATTTGAGCATTGAGTAAAGTGAAATGGCGCAGGGAGCCGGTGATTTTATCTTTTAAAAAATGATCGCCGGCACTCAAACGCCAGCTTTCGGTCATATGATACCCTTCATCGATGAAATTGAATCCATATTGCAATTTATTCCAGCCCCAGAATGCGGATATCAGGAACAGAATCGCAAAAAGCATCCAAACGGCATTTTTCTGAAATGAATTTGGGGCATGCATAATATGTTGTCGCTGCGTCTCTTTCACTTGCTGGTCCCGGACTGCGAACGGTCCCGATAGCATCTGATCCGATTTGTATCAGTCAGCGGGAACACGGATATCAATTCCATATGCTGTAAGACATACTGTGAAATCGGATCATTGGAGGGGAACCAGAGCTGTTTTCCGAACCATTCATACCGGTTGTCCGAAAGGGAGACGGGAACCAGCGCCGGCATCGCCTCGAACATGAACGCCAGTTTGGGAAGACGTCCCTCCTGTTTCATATGTTCTATAATTTCAGCGTAGTATTTGCCTGGTACCACCGGAAGGGAAACGAACGTGTCTTCCAATGACGGCTTCCGCTTTGCGATCATATGAACCATGGGGGATAACACATAAGAAAGAATATAATCGTTTTCATCCGTATGCTGTTGCGACAATTCACCAATCCAGCCGTAGAGATTCTTATAGACCGGATTGGTCTTGATTCCTTTCCCGAATCCTTTTTCAATCGTGACGGACATCTGTTCGGGAACCAGGTCAAAATAGGTGAATTTCCAATCAAACAAAGCGGTGGTGACATAAAACGGCGCGAGGGTCACCAGCAGCAGAACGGCCTGCCATAGGATAGGCGCTGATCGGACCTTTCTGGATTGAAGCAGCCAGATGGCTGCGGCGATGATAATGGGAATGCAGGCATGTAAAACGGTCAGGGAGCCAAGGGCTGAAAAAAGACTGCTGCTGACGGCCACAAGGGTGCAGGGAGCCATTATGACCATCAGGATCGTTTCGTTGAAGGTGATTCCCTTTTTCTGTATCAGACGTCCCCCGATATGGGCCCAGAAAAATGCCATCAGACAGATGATCAGGGCGGCGAGCCACATGGGGTGGGAAAACCAATTGTATACCGGACGGATCATGCCCCAGCAGGCGGTCTTGATGATCAGGAACATGAGTCCGGCAAGACAGCTGATTAGGATCAATTGGAAATATCGGCCGGGGATCTTGAAAAGGATAATGAGGACAGATAGAAGAAAGCCAAATGTGATGCCGATGTATTTCATGGCTTCGGGATTGATGGACAGCAAGGCTCCGGTCGAATGATTGGGGGTGGATAGCAGCAGATCCAAGGATTTGTAGACATTCATCAGATAAGGAACACGGAAATAAGCGATAAAGAACAGCCAGAACAAAAGAAAGGGTAAAATGATGGATGCAACATCCCTTTTATCGAAATCTGGTGGATTGGAACCCGCCGCCCGAATACCTAACCAGATGATGCCTGGTGACAGGATGACAATGCTCAAATGGAGGACGGACAGGCTGATGAACCAGAGGGAGACACCACTCAGGACATAAAAAAGTCTTTTGCCGGCAAGCCGCCGGGCCGCCAATCCCAGCAGGAAAAACGAGACATGGAGAATCAGAAAAAAGTGGGGATAGGTGTAATACGAAAGATTGGAAATGGTGCCGGCGGGTTCCAGGCCGGTGAAAAGAAAAACCGAAAAAACGAGCGGAAAAAACCAGAAGACACGAAAGGTATTGTACAGCGCCAATCCGAGGATGAATAGGGATGCAACTGTTAAGAAAAATTGAATTTTACGGAAATCCAGCAGGGTGATGTCCGGATCCAGGCGAAAAATGACTGCATTGATCAATGTGAAGGCCCGCAGGGCTCCGGTCATCTTGTCCTTGAATGGATGATCGCCGGCGGCCAACCGCCAGCTTTCCGTCATGTGATATCCTTCATCGATGAAATTGAAGCCGTAGTGGAGCTTCAGCCAGCCCCAATATGCCAGAACTAGAACAAGGAAGAGGCTGAATGCGAAAAGCACCCGGTCCAATGGGCTTGATGACCGATTTGCTTTTGGTTCAGCATATGCTGTTATGGTGGAATTATCTTGCATGAATACGGTGACTCAATCCGTGTATATTGTTTTCAGGATGTCGTTTCCCACTTCCGTTGTGTAATGAATATGTTCATAGTAGTTATGAACAGTCTCCGTGTATTGGTTCGTTCCACTATAATCGAAAACGTTTTTATCGCCAAATATTTCGTTTAACACGGACAGGTCGTTTTTATTCAGGGCTTTTTGATCATATAAAGGACTGATAACAATTTTGTATTTTGTCTGATGCTTTTTAAAAATTCGATGGATGTCTTTCAGGATATGGATTGCTTCCCGATCGATAAGGTTTCCCGCTACAATTTTATCAGAAGTTGTTCTGGGGTAGAAAAATTGTCGTTTTTTCCGGTAGTATTCAGAAGGGTTGTTTTTTTGCTCGCTTTCTTGCTCGATCAGGTAGAAGTCATTGGTTACGGTGTCAATTTCAATTGGATAATTGATTAAGAGATGACCCATATAGGGTCTATATTGTCTATTGATTTTATAGTCAAGGAATCGAAGAAAAAAGAAATTGGTAAAATATGCTTTGACATAGACCAGGTGGAATGAAAGTCGGGACGATTCAGTTAACCGTGGATGTTTCACGAATAAGTGGCCTGCTGGAAGCGCTGAAAAAGAATAATCCGTGTCCAAAATGAGTAAGACATTTTGAAAGTCATCTTTCAGTTCATCGATCAATTTTATCTTGGCATGGATACCATCCAAATTTTCGCAGGAAGCGGCAAAAACAAACGGTTTTGCAGTTCTTGGAAGGTATTTTTTCCATTCATCGGTGCGGAAGGCTCCCGTGCGGGAGCTTCCAAAAATAAAAGCATTATACTTATGCAATACCCTGTTTTTTAGAAAAATTTCGGTGGAAATATAATCGCGGTTCAGCGTTACCGCAGTATTTTTATAGTAGTCGGTGTATGGATAGAGAACCCGGAAAGGATCGAATATTATATAGGTGGCAAATATGGCGGCAAGCGGTAGAAAGAATAGAATTGTGCGTTTGATGAATCGTTTCATTAAAATTGAAAATAAATAAATGACTGTTGCTTGCCGGAGAATTCCAGCAATATCGTGATAGCGCCGTAATACAGCGCCCATCGAAGCGAAGGACTCTTGATATTATCAAAATGGAATAAATGCTCTTTTTCACGCTGGAGCCATTCCAGCAGAACAAAGGCGGCAAGGAGGATCAGAAAAAATTCCACATATTCTTCCGGAATTGTATAGAAAAGGCTTGGAGAAAGAATGCCTTTGACGTAGGAGACGGCCTGGCCGATGTTTTCCGCCCTGAAAAATATCCAGGCCAGGCACGTGATGAAAAATGTCATCCCTACCTGTAACAATTCCTTGAAGGAAGGAAACAGGCATCCGGCGGCGACTGTGTCCATATTCGCCCGGTTGGTATTTGTGAGCAGCAACGGCAAAAAACAGCAGGCATTGATCAGACCCCACAGGATAAAAGTCCAGTTGGCTCCATGCCAGAAGCCGCTTACCAGGAAGATGATAAACACATTCCGGATTTGCAGCCATTGGTTTCCACGGCTGCCGCCCAGGGGAATATAGACATAATCCCGGAACCAGGAGGTCAGGGAAATATGCCAGCGACGCCAGAATTCCGCCATATCCCTTGAAAAATACGGGAACGCGAAATTTTTCTTGACGTTGAACCCCAGAAGGCCGGCCGTGCCGATGGAGATGTCCGAATACCCGGAAAAATCGCCGTAAATCTGAAAGGTGAAATATACGGCTCCCAGCAACAGGGTGCTGCCGGAAAGATTCTGGTGATGGGTAAAGATATAATCGGCGTAAACAGCGCAGTTGTCGGCAATGACGACTTTCTTCAAAAGACCGCCGAGAATCTGGCGCATACCGTCCACTGCCTGGTTATAGTTGAAAACACGCTTGCTTTCAAATTGGCATAGAAAATCACGCGCTTTTTCTATGGGACCGGCGAGAATTTGGGGGAAAAAGGCGATGTAGGTGAAATACGCGACGACATCCTTGGTGGGCGATAATTTGCCACGGTAGATGTCGACTGTATAGCTGATGGTTTTAAATGTATAAAAACTGATGCCAATCGGCAATACGATATTCAATGTCCGGATATCCAGGCGTTTGCCGAATAGTAAAAAGGAGTCGATGAAGCTGATGATGAAAAAATTGCAATATTTGAAAAAAAACAGGATCCCCAGATTAACGGTGAGACTCGCCAGTAATAATCGCTTCCGTTGCACCGGATCAGTCCGGTTGCCCATGAGCGTGCCGATCCAGAAATCCACGCCCGAACTGATGATGATCAGGATCAGAAAACGCCAGTTCCACCATCCATAAAAAAAATAACTCGCTGCCAACAGCAGCGAGTTTTGGAACCGCGGATGACGGGCGGCGGTAAGCCAGTACAGAATGAAGACAATCGGCAGAAAGATGGCGAATTCAATTGAATTGAACAGCATGGCGTTGAGACAATCCTTCTGCCGGGTCGTCGCCGAACAAAATCAGCGGTTATGGAATCCTTTCTATTAGGGAGTGATTTGAACCTCATAGCGATACAGCCAAGGGTCTTTTCCTTTCAGCAGCATGATCGGCAGATGAAAGGCGGTATCCGATGGAAAATAGACGGCCAGACCAGTTGGCAGTACATAAAATCGTTGGTTCAATTCCTTCCCGTTGATCACGATAAACCAGGAACCTTCTTGTTGAGCTGAAAAGGCGAAGTACTTTTCGTTGGGGCTGAAGCCCATGTGCCGAACGCCGTCATAGGGTCCCAAAAGATTATCATCGATGGCGACGAATTTTTTATCCCCCTTTTCAACGGTATAGGCGACCCGTTTCCCGGAATTGCTGAAAACCGGTTTCCCGATTCCCTCGAAGGGTTTTCCCTCCTTACCATCCAGGACAAAAACCCGATTCTCATCCTCCTGTTTCCCGACATAATACAATCGGGAAGTGCCGAGAATAAAATCCGGTCCGATGATGTTTACGTATTGCTTTGGATGCGGTTTGCCGTTTTGGACTACAAAACTGTTTCCGCTTTCCACCGCCCGGCAGGCAACATGCGCGGAATCCTGGCTGAAAACGATGGTGTCTATGGAATCATATTCGAACAGGGTCTGGCCGTTGGAAATGAGCCGTTCTCTTCCATCGAAACGCGCGCTGTAGGCATAGCTTTTGGAATCCGGACTGAAGAGGAATTGAATGGCCAGGGATGCGTCCGGCCCCTTGACCCCGTCAACCACCAGATTCCATTTTTCACCGGAATTGATGCCATAGGCAAAACGGGATGAATCATTGCTGAAAGTCGTCATGCCGATGAAATCTCCGGTGATGGGCATTTCCACGCCGTCCATGACCACGAAAACGTTTTTGCCGGTTTTGGCGACATAAGACACATGGCTGGAATCCGGACTATACAGAATGGAACCGGCCAGGGCGTATTTTTTTTGGGTTTTTAATTTGTTCTCCACGACAAACCAACTGTCGTTATCATAAACGCTGTAGGCGAACCGCTTGGAATCCGGGCTGAATACAAGATCTTCGATGTGGTTGTATTTGGGACCGATTTTATGATTGATGACAATCACAGCGGCTTTTTGTTGTTTGCCGA
The DNA here is from genome assembly GCA_049320885.1 of Thermodesulfobacteriota bacterium. Lineage (GTDB taxonomy): Bacteria > Desulfobacterota > Desulfobacteria > Desulfobacterales > SURF-7 > DYJD01. The sequence continues at coordinate 121,930 of JBMORA010000012.1, forward strand.
TGTAGGCGAAATGCTTTCCATCCGGACTGAACATGAATTTCGCTACATTATCGAATGCCGGTCCTTTCTGGTTATCCACGATTACATACCACTTCTTCCCGTCATAAGCGCTGTAGGCGGCGCGACTCCCAGTTGAATTGAAAACAGGCGTCCCCTTGGCGATTTTAACCCATACATCGGTGTCCGGCTTGCCGTTGAAGCAGGCGAACATGCCCTTGTTGTTCTTGGCGACATAGGCGATGTTGCGGCCATCCGGAGTTATGGCCAGTGATGCAGGATACACCTGGATTTGTTCATCCTGTTTTCCAAAGAAGACGATTTTTTCAGCGTAATTTTCCGCAACCGCTGGTGGAATCGGGCATACAAAGGAAGCCGAACATGTCGCGAGCAACAACAAAATCCACAGCCGATGGCGTTCTGCTTTGATTGTCTTTTTCATCTGAAAACTCCCGATGGATGTTGCTGAATTAATAAATAGAAAAACCAATCCTGAAAATAGCATTTACATAATGAATCCACGCTCTGATGTCAATACCGTCTTCATGGGTTGTTTATTGCCTTGATGGTGCCGGCTTTCTTGTCACGCCGATGATCATAACGGATGGACTCCGGAAAATCGGATGGATATGAAGAGGGGGGACAAATGGATTGTCTACAGTCCGCCAAGCCCGAATGTGGAACCGGTCGCAACGGTCTGAGCGTCATTGATGGCCTGCTGCACCGCCTGGGGAGGACCAGCGAATTGGGCAATGGTCGCGGCGCCGCCGAGATATAACTGCAAATCGCCGGCTGCCTGCCCGGTTGGTTCGATTGCATTGGTATAGTGGAACATCGTGTCCCCGATGGGGCCGGTTGCTACGCCCGCGTCGGATGCATTTTGAGCGTAAATGTTCTCCATCTCCACATCCGACATTTGTTCCAGGGCGAAGGCGGGGGTGGATAGGAACATCAGGCCGCCGCACAATAAAATGGTCAACAACCTATGGAACTTCCGGCAGTTTTTTATCCATCTGGTCATATGACGTTTCCTTGCTGTTCCCTGGGCCCAAATGAAAACAACGTTAAGATGGTTCTGGAGATTAAATACCTCTAACGCTTGTAAACGACGTTTACATAGTCCATGCTTGTTTGTCAAGAAAAAATTTTCTTTACAATCAATTTTTCTCACAGGGGTGGAACAGCGGGATCAACTGAATTTATCATGGTGCGGATGGGCGGCATTGCTTGCGGACAAGATTCAGGATGGCGTGTGCCTTTTGCGAATCCGGGTCGATCCGAAGAGCAAACTGAATATTGTCTATGGATTTTCGGCACTGCCGGAGATGAAAATATAAAATTCCCAGATTGGTATACGCGTCCGTATAATCCGGCCGTATGCGAATGGCCTGGATGTAATGGGCTTCCGCTTCTTCCGTCCGGCCATTATCCGCTAGCACGTTCGCCAGATTGTTGTGTGCGGAAGCCATGGCGGGTTGCATTTCCAGGGCTGTATGGAAGGAGCGGATGGCGTCGTCCAGTTTGCCGGAACGCGCCAGGGCGATTCCGAGGTTGTTATGCGCTTCGAAGTAATTCGGCCGGATCCGGATGGACGCCCGGTAATGATCGATTGCGGCGGAAATATCACCCTGTTTTGCCAGATAGGCTCCCAAAAGATTATGAACGAAATAATTGCCTTCCGTCACGGAAAGAGCGTGCTCGAACAAGGTCCGGCTGTTTTTCCAGTGGGGCACTTGCAGATATGTGATTGCGGCCAGAATGAAGATGCCGGTAGCCGCCATTGCCGCCTTGATGACCGAATTTTTCAATAAACCGGAAACGCCCCACACAACGGCAATGAACAGACCGATCAGCGGGATATAGGCGAAACGATCATTGATGGCCCCCCAAACGCCGGAATAGGTCAGGCCGATGGCCGGCACAAAAGTGCCAAGAAACCATAACCAGCCGACGATCAGGTAGGGCCTTTTCTTTATTTGGTGAACCGAAAGCAGGGTCACCAGAAAGATCAGCATAAAGGAACCCAGCAGTTGCCATGGGGGGGGGATCTCCGTTGGATACGGATAGTGGATGGAAAAATGCCGTGGCCATATGGCCTTGCTTATGTATTTTATATAGGAAACCAGCGCATTCGCCACCCGCAGGGTCAGGGGCGCCTGGTCTCCGGAAACCAGATGGCCAAGCCGCTTCAGTGACATGAGGGTGAGCAGAATCGACAGCATGGAGAGAGCGAACAGGGGAATTTTTTCTTTAACAAGGCGAAAAACCGTCGGCAGGTAAGAGGAAGCAGCTGATTGGTCCAGTTGTATTACAGGGGAGAGAGGGTATGGTTTCAGGCGGCCGAGGGGCCAATAATCCAGCAGCAGCAACAAGAACGGAAGCGTAATCAACAAGGGTTTCGCCATGCTGCCACATATAAAACATACCAGAATAACAAGATATCTCTTTTTTGTCGGCGTCCTGACATAGAAGGCGTAGGATAGCAGGGTCAGCATCCAGAAAAAGGCGCTGAGGACATTTTTTCGCTCGGCAATCCAGGCGACGGAATCGACATTGATGGGATGAACGGAAAACAACAAAGCCGCGGCCAGGCTCCTGAAAGGTGAGCCGGTGGTTTCCAGTAGAAAGAAAAACAGCAGGAGACCATTGACGATATGGATGGAAAGGCTGGTGAGATGGTGCCAACCGGGGTTCAGGCCGAAAAGGCTGCAATCGATCATATGGGAGATCCAGGCCAGCGGAAGCCAGTAATCCGCATTGTTGAAACGGAAGGCCCAGGAAATGTTTTCAATCGTCACGCCTTGCCGGATACGGGAATTTTCCGTCACATAGGCATTATCGTCCAAATCTATGAATTCGTTTTTGCTTATATGCCAGTACGTTGTGGCGGGCAGAAACACCAGCAGGCAGATCAACAGAATGGTTCTGCGGATTTGAAATGCGGTTTTCATTGCTTTTGTCATGTAGATCGGTAAGAAGTGTTTGACAAGCTGTTTTTTTTTATGTAAACAACGTTTATGTTTGGGAATGCTGATATTGTGAGTATGTGCCTTTTTTTTAACCACAGGGAAAGCACCTGGTTATGATGGCGTTGATCAGGCGTACGATATATATTGGGGTGGTCATGGGGCTGCTGTTTTTTTCCTGCAGCAGCGACGATTCTCCGGAAACAAGCCAACCGGCGGATTTCAGCGGCACGGGCCGGATCGCCTTCAGCGGCAGATGGGTTACATCGGGAGTCGACTACAATTTCGTTGATGCCGTGGTCTATGATCAGGATAATCATCTGCTCCGCGAAAAGCTCCAGATCATGAAATGGCAGGAATCGGCAATCGATGAGATTCCGGCCGGTAAAAACCGGACCCTGGTTATCTATGGCAAGGGCGGCACCGGACAAATCATCTTCCGCAGTGTCCGAAAGGGACTGAGCGTTGCCACCGGCAAGACCACCACCGTGGCCTCCATGGTGGAGACCTCTTTCATTCCCAAATCGATTGCTCCGGTCACCGGTACGGAGTTCAATGTCAGGGCCTTTACCCTGGAATGGGAACCGGTGGCGGGAGCCGTCCAATACCGGGTAGCGGTGAGCGGGCTCTTCGACACGTACACCGAGGAAACGACATATTCCTACGAAGAAACGGAACCGGCGGCAGCGCCGGTTTCCAATGGAACCAACTCGGCGGATATCTATCTCTTCCCTGATACTGGGCAATTGAAGCGATACGACTTACAATCGAAATTCAGTGAAGACAACCCGAATCTCCTATGGTCCGGCGAGGACAGCTGCTACAACAAGGCGGAACGGCAACAAAGCTATTCCATGCTGGATATCTACGGAAATCCTTGCGGTGGCAGGGCCAGTTACATTTGGAACGTGTGGGCCATTGACGAATTCGGCAAGGCGAGTCAGAACACCACGGAAAGTTTCGAGGTGGTGTGCGCCATGTTGAAGGACAATGTCACCGGCCTGGTATGGCAGATGAAAACCGATGACGATTCCATACATGACAAACACAATCGCTATACATGGCCCCAAGCCCAGGCTTGTATTGAGCAATTGAACTCCACGAAGTTCGGCGGCAGCATCCAGCCGCTGGAATGGCGTCTGCCGACCATCAAGGATCTGGCGACGATCGTGAACTGCCATGTTTTCGAACCGCCGACGGTCATCGCCACATATTTCCGGAATATGATGTCATATCCGTATTGGTCATCAACCGATTATCAAAGCACTGGCGGAACGGACGCCTGGATATTGGATTTTGAGAGCGGTGATACCGGTCACCATGCCAAGGAGGTTCCGATGAGGGAGCCGGAAATCTATCTGATGGCGGTAAGCGGCGCTCCTCAACTCGGAGATCCGTTTGTCAAGAATCAGGACGGCACCATCACCGATAAGATCAGCGGCCTGACGTGGATGCAGCCTCCGCTGCCGCAACCCATGGAATGGGCGGCCGCTCTGGCTTTCTGCGAATATCTGAAGTTATGGGGCAATGGTGATGGTGACTACTATTGGTCGACGATGATTGGCGGAAAAACCATGATTTTCGCGGAAGGCAAATGGCAGGAGCGCGACAAGGAATTTTTTCTGCCAGGGGATTTTTCCGTTGTTAACGATGATTGGCGTCTCCCCGACCGGAATGAATTGATGTCGGTGGTGGATTACAACCGAACGGATCCGGCCGTGGATACAAACTATTTCTCCGGCGTGACCGCATCAGACTATTGGAGTTCGACCACCGTTTCCTTTACGGACTATACGTCCAATGCCTGGGTCGTGGATTTCCGGGACGGCAGGATCACCAGTAGCGATAAGGACGATTCCAACAACCATTGCCTCGTATTGCCGGTGCGGGATACCAAACAGTAATAAAAGTCATTCCACAACCTTCCCTATCATCGGATTTCTTCGCATGCCGCTGCCCGGAAACTGAAGCCGCTCTCCACGCGGTGGTTACTCACCCATCAAGTTTGAATTGTATTTCAAAAGATGCTTTGGTATGGAAAAGCAAACCGTTTACCGGCGCAGCGGAAGGAATCCATGGCGGATTTACGATGATGAACGCCGGCCTGAAGAGATAACCTGCGATGGAGGAAATGTACACCGTGGAAGACCTGAAACAGCGTGTGGATGAATACTATCTTCTGGTCAATGCCTTGCGCAATGAAATCGGTAAAATCATGGTGGGACAGGCGGAGTTGATCGAGGGGCTGTTGATCGGCCTCTTCACCAAGAGTCATATCCTCATCGAGGGGGTTCCCGGCCTGGCAAAAACCAGCGCGGTCAAGGCCCTGGCCGAAACGGTGCAGGCCGATTTCAAGCGGATTCAATTCACGCCGGATTTGCTTCCGGCGGATCTCATCGGCACGGAAATCTATCGACCCAAAACAGGTGATTTCACCATCAAAAAAGGGCCGGTGTTCAACAACATCATTCTGGCCGACGAAATCAACCGGGCGCCCTCCAAGGTTCAATCCGCATTGCTCGAAGCCATGCAGGAAAAACAGGTGACCATCGGCGACGCCACCTTCCCCATGGCGGATCCCTTTCTGGTTCTGGCCACCCAGAATCCCATCGAGCAGGAAGGCACCTATCCCCTGCCGGAAGCCCAGATAGACCGGTTCATGCTGAAGCTGCTGATCGATTATCCGGACAAACGCGAGGAAAAGGAAATCATGAAGCGCGTCGGCTTCGAACGGCCGGCGGAAATCCGGGCCGTCCTGTCCCCCGAGCAACTGAACGGAATCGCCGGGCTGGTCAAAGACATCTATATGGATGAAAAACTCAAGGATTATATCGTCGATATTGTCTTCGCAACCCGCCGGCCCGGCGAATACAAGATCGATATCGCCGAATACATCCAGTTCGGGGCTTCCCCCAGGGCCAGCATTTTTTTGAGCCTCGCGGCCAGGGCTTATGCGTTTCTTCAGGGCCGGCCTTACGTGACGCCCCAGGATATCAAGACCGTGGCGCCGAAAATCCTTCGCCACCGGATCATTTTGACCTACGAAGCCGAGGCGGAGGATATCACCACGGATCAACTGATCGCACGGATTTTCGATTCCGTGGAAGTACCGTAACCGCAGAAATCCAGCGGGGATCGGGAATCGCGAATTGTGACCAACTATTGAAACCGGCCAAGGAAAACCCTCATGCTCTCCATGGAGATCATCCGGAAAATCAAATCGATCCATATCAAAAGCAGCCGCCTGGTCAATACCATGATGGCCGGTCAATACAAATCGGTTTTCCGGGGCAGCGGCATCGAGTTCGAAGAAGTTCGGGAATACAGTCCCGGCGATGACGTCAAGAGTATCGACTGGAAAGTATCGGCCAGAATGGGAAGGCCGTTCGTCAAGCTGTACCGGGAGGAGCGTGAACTGGTCTTGATGCTGATGGTGGACATGAGCGCCTCCACCTTTTTCGGAACAACCCTCCATACCAAAAAGGAAATCGCCGCGGAAGTCGCTGGCATTCTGGCTTTCAATGCCATCCGCAACAATGATCGGGTGGGCGCGATCCTGTTTACGGATCAGGTGGAGCGCTATATCCCGCCCAAGAAGGGGGCCGCCCATATCTGGCGCGTCATCAAGGAGATATTCACTTTCGAGCCGGGCCGCAAGCGGACGGATATCAATTCCGCCGTCCGGTATCTCGGCCATGTCTGCCGGAAAAAAACCGTTTCCTTCCTGATTTCTGATTTTCTGTGCGTGGATTTTCTTCATGGAATGAAGATCGCGGCAAACAAGCACGACCTCATTGCCGTCATGCTTTCGGATCCAGGTGATTTCACGCTTCCTTCGGCCGGCCTGGTGACGGTTGAGGATTTTGAAACCGGCAAGACGGTTCTGCTGGATGCCTCCGGCAGGAATACGCGGCAACTGTTTGAACAACGGCAGCGGACGCGTTATCGGGCCCTTTTGGAACAATTGAAATCAGCCGATATTGATTGCGTCGAAATCAGCACCGACGCAGCGGTTTCCGAGGCCCTGGTCAAGTTTTTTCGATATCGAAGCAAACGGAACCATTGAGGATTCTTACATGGAAAAAATGCCGATAACAAATGTCCGGCGATTCTTCCTTCTCCTGACGGTCTCCGTCTGCTGCTGGTTGGCGGCGGTGGCGACCGCGGCCGGATCGGAACCCGGCGGATTGAGCGAAAAACTGCTTTCCATCGGCAAACCGCCGGGAAGCGGCATGATCGTACTGGAGTCCCTGATTGTCGATCCGAATATCCGGCACATCGCCTATGTCGTTACTTCCCCCGAGGGAATGGCCCTGGTGGTCAACGATATGGCCGGTCGTTTTTTCGAGGGCATCGGCAAGGGTTCCCATGTCTTCAATTCCAGCGGCACCCGGATTGCCTATATCGCCATGCAGGGAAAAAAGATGGCGGTGATGACGAACCGGGCCGCCGGCAAGGCCTATGACGGCGTCGACAACATCCAGTTCAGTCCCGACGGCAATCATCTGGCCTATCGGGCCATGCAGGGCCGAAAACAAATGGTGGTGCTGGACGAGCGGAAGGGGCCTTTGTTCACCGGGATATCCGGGAACATCGGTTTGCGGTTCAGTCCCGACTCCCAACAGTTCGTCTATGTGGCCCTCAAGGGGCAAAAGCTGGTGCCGGTCATCAATGGCAGACCGGAAAGGGAGTGCGACGATATCCGGGAAGTTGTTTTCAGTCCGGATTCCAAGCATTACGCCTATTCGGCGAGAATCGGCAGGGAATGGTTCGTGTTCCGCAACGGGAAACCGGGTCCCGCCTTCGACAATGTCGGCCAACTCACCTTCAGCCCCAATTCCTGGAGCCTGGCCCATGCGGCGGAGTTGAAGGGAAACTGGTATATGGTGCGGGATGCGCAACGGTATCCGGCGGGGGATTTCGCCGGCCTGCCGACCTTCAGCCCTGACAGCAGCCGTTTCGGATATGGCATGATGAAGGCCGGCGTCTGGCGATTCGTGGTGGACGGGGAAAGCGGTTCGAACTGGGATCGTCTGGGACTGCTTCAGTTCAGTCCGGATTCAAAACGCCATGCGTATACCGCCGGTCGGGGGGACAGCTGGTATCTTGTGGAAGACGGGAAAACCGGTCCGGCATGGGACGGCATCCGCGGGTTCAATTACAGCCCGGATGGTTCACAACTGGTGTATGCGGGCGGCCGCCAGGGAAAATGGCATATGGTGATCAATGGAAATATCGGAAACGGCTATACCGACATCGGCATGCCGGTTTTCAGCAAGGATTCGAGACGCATGGCTTTTCCGGCAAAAAACGGTGACCGGCACTATCTGGTGGCGGATGGCCGGGAGGGGCAAGGCTTTGGCGCGGTGGCGGGGCCGGTTTTCAGCGCGGACGGCAACCACCTGGTTTGCCAGGTCCATGTCGATGGGCAATGGGCGGTGGTGGCGGACGGTCGTCTGGGTCGTTCCCGGTTCAGCGGTTTTTTGAAATCGGCGCCCCTGGTGTTCGATGCCCCCAACCGGTTTCACGGCCTGGTCTGGCAGGAAGCCGGGCCGGAGTTTTTCCGGCTGCAGGCGGAGATCGGGGAATAAGCGGACGATGAACGACATCCATGATATCAAGCCGCTTGTCCGGATAGGGTATCCGCTGGAGTACATCCGCATCATCGCCTGGGGGCTGGCGGCGGCTGTTCTTCTGGCACTGGTCATCGCCGGCATCCGTTGGTACCGCGGGCGAACCAAACCAGGAAAAGGCGTCCCTCCGCCCGTTCCTCCCCACGAATCGGCCCTTCAGCAGATCCAGGCCCTGGCGCAGTTGGCTGACCTTGCCGGCCGTGAGTTTTATTTCCGGCTTTCAGCCGTCCTGCGGGCTTATATCCAGGGACGTTATGGCATTGACGCCCCGGAGATGACCACCGAGGAACTGCTTCCGAAAATAACGCAACTCAAACTTGACCGGAATTTGGAGCGTGGTATAAAAGACTTCCTGACCTGGAGTGATCCGGTCAAATTCGCCGGGATTTCCGCTGACCGAAACCGGATGAGATCCGATCTGGATTTTGCCGAAGGTTTTGTCCGCAAGACCATGGCGCCGGAAAATGGGACCCAGGGGCCGCCGGCAACCCCAGTCCCATGAAGGCCGGAAAATCAATCATCAGGGATGATTTCCTTTGGGGCAGTTGACTCATGATGTTCCGTTTCGCATCACCCCTCTTTTTCGTGTTGCTCATGGCGGTCCCCCTGGCGGTTTGGTACCGTCGGAGGATCAAGCCGCATCCCAGTCTGAAGGTTTCCGATACGGTTGAGATTCAGCCGATCGGGGAGACGTTCCTCCTTGCCGCAGGACGCATGCTGCCGGCTCTGAAATATCTGGCATTTGCCCTGATGGTCATCGCCATGGCCCGGCCGCAATGGGGAACCCGGCAGACCAGCATTTTGACCGAAGGGGTCAATCTGATTCTGGCGGTGGATGTTTCCGAAAGCATGGCGGCATTGGATTTTAAAAAGGAAGGCAAAATCGTCAACCGGCTGGAGGCGGTAAAGGGAGTGGTGCAGGATTTTATCACCAAACGCCGGGGGGACCGGATCGGCATGGTGGTGTTCGGCACCAATGCTTACACCCAGCTGCCCCTGACCCGGGATTACAACACCATCGCCTTTATTCTCGATCGGCTCCGGATCGGCGCGGCCGGACCCAATACCGCCATCGGGGATGCCATCGGGATCAGCCTCAAAAGGCTCGCCGACATTAAAAGCAAGTCGAACGTGTTGATTCTGCTGACCGACGGCCAGAGCAATGCCGGTCAATTGACCCCGGAAGACGCCGCGGCGGCGGCTGTCCAGCAGGGAGTGAAAATCTACACCATCGGGGTCGGTACCCGCGGCCGGGCCCCTTTCCTGATCCGCGACCCCCTGTTCGGGGAGCGCTATGTGTATCAGCAGGTGGACATGGATGAAGGCGTGCTGAAAAAAATCGCCGGCCAAACCGGGGGGCTGTATTTCCGGGCCGAGGATCTGAAGGGATTGAAAACCATCTATGAAACCATCGACCGCCTGGAAAAAACCGATGTCCGGATGAAATCCTTTGAGGAGTACAGGGAGTTATACACCTATTTTCTGCTGCCGGCCCTGGGTTTGCTGGCGGCCTGGATACTGTTGTCCAATACCCGGTTTCTGAGGATTCCGTGAAATTTGCGCATATGGAAATGCTGTTTTTGATCTGGCTGGCGCCTGCCCTGTTCCTGGCGGTTCTGTGGGGCGCCCGGCGCCGCCGGAAGATACTCGATGGTTTCTCAGCCCCTAAAAGCCTTGCCGTCATAGCGCCCGGCATGAGTTCCGGAAGACGGTGGGTCAAATCCGGCCTGATCCTCGCGGCCATTTTACTGGCGGCTTTTTCCCTGTCCGGCCCCCAATACGGCTTCCGATGGCAGGAGGTTGAACGTCGGGGTATCGATATCATGATCGCCCTGGACTGTTCCCGGAGCATGCTGGCCGTGGATGTGAACCCCACGCGCCTGGATCGCGCCAAACGCGAGATCATCGATCTGCTGAACATGCTGGAAGGTGATCGGATCGGGCTGGTTGCGTTTTCCGGCGAAGCGTTTCTCCAGTGTCCGTTGACCCTGGATTATGAAGCCTTTCATCTTTTCCTCAACAGCCTTTCACCGGATTCGGTTCCGGTGGGCGGCACCAATCTGGCCGCGGCCATTCAAACAGCCATGGACGGATTCGAACAGACGGCAAATACCGAAAAAGCCATCCTGATCATCACCGACGGGGAAAACACGGGGGACGATCCGCTTGGAACAATGGAAAAGGCGGTGGGCGCGGGGATAAAAATCTTCTGCATCGGCGTGGGCGGCACCGAAGGAGTTCCGGTTCCCGCCAGGACCGGCGGTTTTCAGAAAGGAAGCGACGGCAAAATCGTGCTGAGCCGTCTGGACGAAGGACTGCTGAAAAAACTGGCGGCCGGGACAGGGGGGATGTATGTAGGCTCCGTGGCCGGCGACATGGACCTGGATGTCATTTATCGTCGGGAAATTCGAGGAAAAATGGATCCCGCCACCCTGACGACCAACCGGAAACAGGTTTGGGAGGATCGCTTCCAGTGGCCCCTTTTGCTGGCTTTGATTGCCTTGATCGCCGAGATGTTTCTTCCGGCGGCCAGACGGGGGGGATTGCCGCTGCTGATGGTGCTGCTGATGGGGCTGGCCGCGCCCGAAACCCTTTGGGCCGAATCGGTTTCGGAAAGCGCCGCTCGGGGACAAGCCGCCTATGAAAGCGGCGATTATGACAAGGCCTTGAAACAGTATATCGATGCGCAGCTGGAGGAACCGGAAAAACCGGAAATCGACTATAACCTCGGCAATGTTTACTACAAAAAAGGTGATTATGACGAAGCTTTCCGGCATTATCAAAAGGCCCTTGCCGCCAAGGATCCGGCTCTGCGCCAGAAGATCCACTACAACCTGGGGAATACGGCTTTCCGCAAGAAAAAGTTCGACCAAGCCGTCACCAATTATGAGGCCGCCCTGAAGCTCGATCCCCGGGACAACCAGGCGGCCCAGAACCTGGAATTCGTCCGCAAGGTCATGGACCAGGAGCAACAGCGCCGGGAATCCGGTTCCGGCGAAAGTTCGTCACCGCCTGACGAGCAGGAACAGGAAACGGAAAACTCCGCCAAAGACAAGGGGAATTCGGACAACAAAGATGAATCGGAGGCTTCCGCCTCACCTTCTCCATCTGAAAAACCCGGGGCCGAACAATCCGGAGATGGAGCCGAAAATCAAAGCCGGGGGGTCGGTTCGAAACCCGGGGAAGAAGAAAACCAAGGGAAAGCGGGGGAGCCGCCGCCAGCCGTTCCCGGACAGCCGGACCAAGCCGGAGACCCGACCCGGGAAGGGCAGGCGTCCGGAAATCCCGATGGAACAATGACGGAACATCAGGTGGAACGCCTTCTGAATCGGTTGCAGGATCTCCCGGGAGGCGCCATGACTCCCCAATACGGAAAAAGGGAAGTCGAAAGAGACTGGTAGCGAGAGAGCCAAGTTCAGGAGTCGGAAGACAGGGGCCAGAAGGGAGAGCTCAGGACGCCCGATTCTGAATTCCGGCTACCCGAGGGGTATCGCAAAAGGTGGGTGGATTGTTTTCTCAACAGGATCGAAACAGGATTATGGTGCGACTCATCGGCGTGTTGCTTCTTCTTACGGCCACCAAGGCCGGCGCCGGAGAAGTGACGGCCGTCGTCGACCGGAACCGGATGAGTCCGGAGGAATCGGCGCTGCTGAGCGTCGTCATTCCGGGCGGGAGCGCCCAGGTGGATGTTTCCGCCATCACGGATTTCAAGGTGATTCCCCAGGGCACCAGTACCAGTGTCCAGGTGATCAACGGCCAGGTCAGCCGGGAGGCCCGCTACAATTACGCGATTCTGCCTTTGAAGGAAGGCCGGCTCGCCATCCCGTCCCTAACGGTCCGCATGGACGGGAAGACCTATCAAACCGATCCCATCATGATCTCCGTCGAGCAGTCCAAGGAGGCGCCGGAGCCGGGTGAACAGCCCCTGTTTGTCGAGGCATGGGTGTCGAAAACCACGCCTTTTGCAGGGCAGCAGGTGATCTATACCTTCCGGTTGTACAACTCCGTGAAAATCGCCAATGCAAACCTGCAGCCCCCTGACTTCAAGGGCTTCACCTCCCGGGAAATGGAACGGAAGCAGCCCTATCGCAAGGTGGTGAACGGTCGTGAGTACCTGGTTACGGAAGTCTCCTTCATCCTGGTTCCTTTGGCGCCGGGTCGTCTGGAGATCCCCCCGACGGCTCTGACCTGTGATGTGGTCCGCCAGCGGGCCCGGGATCCGCGGCGTTTCCCGTTCGACTCCTTTTTCGATGATCCGTTTTTCAGCGGCGGGACCCAACTGGAAGCCCGGTTTTTAAAAACCCGGCCCATTGAAATGGATGTCCGCCCGTTGCCGCCGGACACGGATGCCGCCGCCTTTTCCGGATTGGTGGGCCGCTTCGACTTGCAGGTGAACCTGGAGCCGGAAAAATTGAAAACCGGAGATTCCGCCGCCCTGACCATCGTCCTGGCTGGAGAAGGGAATATCATGGAGGCCGAAATGCCGGATGTGAACATCCCCGGCGGTGTCAAGGTCTATCCGGATGCTCCCCGGGAGGAAATCAAAACCGGACCGGAAGGGTACATCGGCACCAAAACATTCCGTGCCGCGCTGGTGGCCGTCGATCCGGGTGTTTACCGCATTCCGCCGATACGCATCCGCTATTTCGATATCAATGCCGGAGAATACAAGACCCTTGAATCCCGATCCGTTTCCCTGGAGGTTCTGCCGGGTGAAAAGCGGGAGGAATTGGAAGTCTACGGACCGCAATCGCGGGAATCATCCAACCGGATCCGTAAACATCGGGTGGAGTTTTCCGAACGGGATATCCTGCCGCTGAAAGACGATCTGGGCGCTGTGGAAAACCGGTCGGTTTTCCCCCTTCACCTGTTTTTGGCATTCCTGCTGATTCCCGCGGCATTGTCCGTTTCCGCCACGGCCTTGCTGCGGTATGCACGGCGCGACCGGAAACCCTCCGAGATGATGGCTTTCAGGGCGCGCAACGCCTTGAAAGCCGCCGGCGCCAAGAAGCATTCCCACGGGGAATGTCTCGCCCATCTGCACAAAGCCCTGATGGCGGCCGTTTTTTCAAAAGCCGGGATACAGGGGGAAGCGGCCACCTATGACGAAATCCGGACAATGCTGAAGCAGGCGGCCCTGGCAAGCGAAACCATCGACCAGACGATATCCCTGTTGAAGCGCATCGATTCCCTGCGATACGGCGGTATGGCGGGAAATGCGGGAGAGCAGGACCGGCTTCATGAACAGACGCGGACCGTGGTCAGGAGGCTTATTGCATGAAACACAATCGGGTGATCATCTGGCTTGGCATGTTCTTTCTGTGGGGTATTTCTGTGGCAAGGGCGTCGGAAAACGCCGCTCTTTTTTTGGAAGGAATCAAACAATATCAGCAAAAAGAGTATCACGAGGCCGCAAACCGGTTTCAGCAGATCGCGGCGAGCGGCATCGTCAACGGGGCTTTGTACTACAACCTGGGAAACGCCTATCTGAAAAGCGGTGATATCGGCCGGGCGGTTCTCTGGTATGAACGCGCGCGGAAAATTCTGCCCCGTGATCCGGATCTGAAATTCAACCTGAATTACGCCCGTTCCCTGGTGAAGGATGAGGCCGGTTTCAGCGGTTCCCCCCTGTACCGCGTCCTTTTTTTCTGGAATCATCTCCTGGGCCAAACGGAAATTTTGTGGAGCGCCGTCATCTGCAACCTGATCCTGTGGGTCATCCTGGTTCTCCGGAAGATAACGGCCCACCGGGTATGGACCTATGTTTCCCTGCCGTTGTCCCTGATCACCTTCATTTTCGTGTCGACGGCCTTGTACAACTATTATGAAACGGTTTTTGAAAAACAGGCCGTGGTTCTGCCGGCGGAAGTCGCCGTCCGCTCGGGCCTCTCCGAGGAAGACACGCAGCTGTTTCAACTGCATGCCGGCAGCCGGGTGAAGATCGATACGGCAAAAGGCGATTGCTACCGGATCTATTTTTCCGAAGGGAAGATCGGCTGGATCCGGAAGAAGGAGGTGGAGCCGATTTCACTCTGAGAAATCGAATCCGGTCCGGCAGGCGTCCTCCAGCCGATACTTTTTCCTTGAATAATACAATGAATTGAATTAAATAGCCTTCTAATGAGATATGCAGCAGCCGCAGCGTCCTTTCTTCCTGTTCGCGGCCAGCCTGGCCGGCCATCCAACCGGTCAGGCGGCTTGCGTCATCTCGTCATTCAACGGTCTGACAATTCGGAGCCTTCATTATGGATGAGGAAGTATATGATCGCCACACGTCGTTGAAGTTGGGTGAACTCCTGCTGAAGGAAGGTTTCATCAAGAAAAAGGATGTGCGGGAGGCCCTCCGGATTCAACAGGAGGAAGCCGAGGAGGCCAGGCTCACCGAGGAAGCCTACATGATCCGGAAAAGGTTCATCGGCGAACAACAGCTGATCGACCTGAACGACCATCCGGAGCGCGGCAACATGCCCATCAGCCGTCTGGCGTACACGCTGAACCTCATCAGCAAGAAGCAATTGGACGAAATCAACAGCCGGGAACGTTCCCAGAGAAGCATGGGGGAAATCCTGTGCGCCATGGGCCGGATCACCACCCACGACCTGAACTATATTCTTCAAAAATACAGTAAGCAGTTGAAATTCGGTGAAATATTATTGAGGCACGACCTCATCGACGAAACCAAGCTCAACCTGGTGTTGCGGGAGCAGCACCAACAGCCGGATCCGTTGGGGAAAATTCTGGTGCAGAAAAACCTCATCACCGTGGAGCAGCTGTATCAGACCCTGTCCAAACAGTACAATATCCCTTTCCGGAAACTGGAAGGGTTCGTCATTTATGACAATCAGATCGATAAACTGACGGATATCATCAGCTGTAAATACGCCAAACGGAACCAGGTCCTGCCCTTGTCACTGCATGGCGACACATTGACCATCGCCGTGTTCGATCATGTGCGGATTCCCATTCTGCATGAACTGGGCAGGGTCTACACCCATCTGAAAATCAAATGCGTTTTCATCACCGAAGAGAAATTCGAGGAATTGTTCGAGCATTTATACGGCAAGGCCATCAACCGCTCCCTCAAGGAGGAAGACAGGCGGAAACAGGCCAGCGTGCTGGACACCATCGATATCGATCTGGATATCAAGTCCGGTGACCTCTATGGACTCAGCTCGCTGGAAGCCGAGGATGTGGTCAATTTCATCATCAAATACGGCATCATTCATCGCGCCAGTGACATTCATATCGAGCAGAACCGCCACCGGCCCCATATCCGGTATCGCATCGACGGGGTGTTGCGCTCCCTGAAACTGCCCTGGCTGGACGACCGCCTGCAGGACAATATCGGCGCCGTGGTCTCCAGGATCAAAGTCATTGCCAATCTGGACATAGCGGAAAGGCGGCTGCCCCAGGACGGCGTTTTCCGGATCAATTATTTCGACCGGGAGAAGAAGCAGGCCTTTGATCTGGATTTCCGGGTGGCCATTTGCCCGGCCATCATCGGCGAGAATGTCACCATGCGGATTCTGGATTCCCGCAAGGCGGATGTCGGGCTTGCCAATCTGCAGCATTCGGCTGAGGTGCTGGAACCGTTCAAGGCGCTTTTGAAAAGCTCCGCGGGCGTTGTGCTGGTATCCGGACCCACCGGAAGCGGCAAGACGTCGACGCTATACGGCGCCTTGAAACACATCAGCTGCACGGGCATTAAAATCGTCACCGCCGAGGAGCCCATCGAATACAGCTTCCCGGATATCATGCAGACCCAGATCAACCCGAAGATCGGTCTGACCTATGCCAAAATCCTGAGGTCTTTTTTGCGGTTCGATCCGGATGTGATCATGCTGGGAGAGATGCGGGACAAGGAGACCGCCGATATCGGTTTCGATGCGGCGCTGACCGGTCATCTGCTGCTCAGCGCGATCCATACCAATGACGCTGCCGGCGTTATTTCCCGGTTGCTGGAGCTGGAAATCGACAGAAGCCGGATCGCCGCCAGCCTGAAGGGAGCCCTGGCCCAGCGTCTGGTGAGGCGGACTTGTCCCAATTGCCGGCGCCAGGTCAACCCGCCGAAGGAAGAATGGTCCATTCTGTTTAAGCACTATCCGGAGCAACTTGTCTTTCAAGAGGGGGACGGCTGTGCGGAATGTAATTTTTCAGGCTATAAGGGCCGGACGGTGATTTCCGAACTGTTCGTCATGAACAGGGAGATATCCATGGCCCTGAATCTGGATGCGGAGGTGGGGGAAATCCGGCAGATGGCCCGGCAATACGGCATGCGCACCATGGTGGACGACGGGATAACAAAATTGGATCAGACAACCCTTTCGGAAATCATCCGGGTTGTTCCCCATGAACTGATGAGAGAGTTCCGGGACCGGAAATGATGCCAGCAGCTAAAGACCCAATTTCGTCAACGGAAAAATTACTGGGAGTGATCCGCAACACCCCTGCGTCGGTAACGACCGGTTTGCAGGCGGAGTCCCGTCAAGAGCCATGGTTTCACTTACGGAAAAAAGCGTTTCCGTTTGTCAAATCCGTGACCGTGGGCGTGGTTGTCGGTCATAGGGATGTGACCCTGGCCATGGTCAGCAGGGTGGGGGACCGCCGATATCAACTGATGGATTTCAGGAAGGTCGCCCTGAAGGCCGGCATCCATAAAAGCCATGCCCAATTCCCGGTTTTTTTAAAACAAACCCTGAAGCAGTTCTGCGGCGCCGGCGATAATGTCCACATATGGAGCACCATCCCTTCCGCCCGGGTTGAAATTCGATTTGTGAAAATTCCCAAGGTTCCGGACGGACAGGTCGCCAATGCCGTTTACTGGTCGTACAAAAAAATGGTGGCGTTTGATGAAAAGGAGATGATTTTCGATTTCGAAATCCTGGGGGAAGTCCAGGAAAACGGGGGCAGAAAGATCCAGGCCATGGCCTATTCCGCTCCGAGGGCCGAGGTCGAATCCTGGAAAAAATTGTTTGCCGAAATCGGCTTTCCGCTTTCCGGTCTGTCCATTGTTCCGTTTTCGCTGCAAAACCTCTTCCGGACGAATATCATCGACCAGGCAGGCGAGCATGTCTGTTCCCTGTATATCGGTCAGGACTGGTCGCGCATCGACATTTTTTCCGCCGGCCGTCTGGTATTGTCACGGGATATCAAGACCGGGATGAACAGTTTCATCGAGTCCATCCGCACCGGATTGATAACGGACAAAAGGGCGGGAACGGCGGAAGCGGAAAAACAGACGGGGGAACCGGACAGGGAACCGGAGGAAACGGAAGATCGCCGGCAACCGGAGCCAGGGGCGGAATCCGGGGGACGCGAGGAGGCCCGGAGATTATTTTACCGGCTGATCCGGCCGGAAGCCGACGGAAGCCGGCCCGAAAGGCCGGATGCATGTACCGAGGAGGAAATCATGGACATGATTTCCCCGGTTCTGGATCGACTGGTGAGACAGGTGGAAAGGACCCTCGGCCATTTTACGCTGCATTTCGCCAACAAAACCGTGGAACGGTTTTATCTCGGAGGGGAAATCAGCGGCTTTGCCCGGCTGGTGGAACTGATGGGCGATCAGTTGAGCCTTCCCATCCGACACCTCAATCCGTTCCCGGAATCCCTGCTGAGCGGGAGTCTGTCGGCTGTCCCCGGAACCATTCCGGAAAAAGACTCCTTTGTTCCGGCCATCGGAACAGCCCTTTCCAATCTCAACTTGACCCCGAATCTCATGTATACCTACCGATACAAGGCCATTCAAGCGAGAATCCAGCGGACGAATCGCTTCATTTTCGCTGCTTTTTGTTTGTTGACCTGCATTTGTCTGGGAGTGTTCTACCTTCAGGAACGGCTCGCGGACCAGAAGAGGGCCGAGTTGAATCTCCTGGAAAAGCAAATCGCCCGTTTCAGCCCCATTGTCGACGAACAGCTGCTCCAAAAGATGGTGGCCCGGGTGGAAGCGAACCAGAGGATGGTGCTGTCGAACGCCGGACGGTATTTAGGCGTATCCCTGCTGAACGAACTGGCGGAGTTGACTCCGGAACATATCCGTCTGATCCAGGTGCGGCTGGAGCTAGGGGCCGGAATCGAAAAAGGCAGGAATCCATCGCGCTCCCTGATCATAGAGGGTATCGTAACGGACCGTTTCGGCGAGAAGGAATCGGAACTGGCCGTGTATTTGACGAAACTGAACGGCTCGCCGCTGTTCGACCGTCCCACCGTGATGCAAAAATCCATGAAACGATACCAGGACGCCGATGTGCTGCGTTTCACGGTAAAACTGGAAACCATTTGATGGCTTCGAAACCGATAACCAATCGCATTCCGCGTCTTCCCAGACGCAGCGTTTACTATCTGGCTTTTTGTTTCGCCGGTATCATGTGTTTTTTACTGGCCGGCCTGCTGCCCAATCAGCGCCAGCTGGAGGAACTTGACGCGGAGATCGGCCGTCTGAACCAGGCCATCGAGAGGCAGACCAGGCTCTATCCGGTTTTCCAGAAGGCGCTCCAGGCCATGCAGCAGAAAGAGCAGCGGCTGCTCCCCTTTCCGGAAAAACAGGGCTACCCTGTTTCACGGCTTGGAGAAATGCCCGCTCTTTTTCAGCGCATTGCCATGGAGAGCGGTCTGGCCTATCAGGAAGCGGTTCCGGATGTCAGCAGTTTGAAAAAAGACACCGATCGTCTTCGGCTTCATATCGTGGTAAAAGGTGATTTCATCCGTTTTCATGATTTCTTGCGGCGACTTGGGACTCTTTCTTATCTGGAGCAAATCGAAAGCATCCTCATTACGGCGGAAGGGGACAGGAAGGAATACGGGTTGCAGGCATGGGTTTGGATTCAACCATGAGCGGCGGGGGAGCCAGATGAGCACGCGGGAAAAGGTGATTGTTTTCTGCATGATGGGAGTCGTCATCTACGGTGCCGTTCAGTTTTTCGGTTCATCCACCCGGTCCCCGGGGCTGGATGCGCAAGGGGAAGTCCCGGGGCTGGATGCGTTTATCGTCACCATGGCCGGGATATTGAACAAACAGAATCCGTTTGAAGCGGATTATGTTCTGGAAAAGGCCGTGAAACCGTTTGCCAAGGATCCTTTTGTCACGGTCAACGCCCTGCCGGACAAGAACGCCGGACCGGAGAAAACAGCGCCGTCGGATTATCCGATGGTTTATACCGGCTATGTGAGGGTGGGAGACACCATGGTGGCCGTCATTAACGGGACGGAATACGAGACCGGCGACATGATCGAGCCGGGCGGATACCGGGTGACCCGCATTTCCCCCGAACAGGTCGAATTGCAGGCGAAAACAGGCGAGAAGAAAAGTGTGCAGCTGCCGAACGAGAACCCTTGAAACTGAAAGGGCCCCGGGGCGGCGTTTGGCCGTCTACGGAATGAGCGTATGAACAGAAACCGGAATCAAAGCCATTTTACGGATCTCCTTGCCGCGGTCGCCATAACCGGCCTTCTGCTGGCCGGATGCAAGGATCATTATCGGACAAAACCGGACCCCGCTTTCGAAAAATGGCGCATTAAAGCGGAAACCGCCGTCGGCCATTCGCCGGCGGACACAACGCCCCTCATGGCCCCCGGGCACCGGAAAGAGCCGCCGGCGGTAAAACCGGAACCCGCGGCGCCGACCCGGGAGGAACGCGGGCTGCCCACGCGGAAAATCAGCATGAACCTTTCGGATACCAGGGTGACGACGGTGCTGCGGGCCTTGGCCCGCGCCGTCGATTTGAATATTCTGGTCAACGAAAAGGCCGCCGGTAAAACCAGCATCCATGTCAAGGATGCCCGCTGGGACGAGTTGTTTGTCGGTATTCTGCGTTCCAACGGCCTGACATATGCCTGGGAAGGGGATCTGATCCGGGTGATGACCCTGGAAGACATGGATCGGGAGCTGAAGGGCGCGGCCCAAAACCGGGACATGCAGCTGGCCAGACCGCTGCTGACCAGGATCGTTTCCATTCATTACGCCGATGAACAAAAGCTGAAAGCCAGCCTTGAAAAATTTCTGTCCACCGGCAAGGAGGGGAAAAGCGTCGGATCGATCATGGTGGATGAACACAGCCGGTCCCTGATCATCCAGGCCATCGAGGAAGATATGGCCCAGTTGATTTCCCTGATCGATGAGCTGGACAACCCCACCCCCCAGGTTCTGATCGAGGCGAATATCGTGGAGGCGGAAAGGGAAGTCGCCAGGGAACTCGGGGTCCAATGGGGCGGATTGGCCGTCAACAAGGGTACGGTCAACCATTTCCTGACCGCCGGCTCCAGAAGCAGCGGTGTTGTGGGAGGAACCCTCGACAAAGCCATTAATCCCACCTCGGGCATGATCGCCAATTTCCCCGCCACTATGAGCGACGGGACCGGTTTGGCCATCGGGTATGTGGCTGAAAATGTGGGGGGTAATATTTTGATGGTGCAATTATCGGCCCTGCAACAAGAGGGCAAGCTGAATATCTTGTCCAGTCCTTCCATCACCAGCATGAACAATCAGACCGCCGTCATTGAAGCCGGCACCAATGTGCCCTTTCAGACCGTTTCGAAGGAAGGCAATATCAATATCGAATGGAAGGAAGCGGTTCTGAAATTGGAAGTCAAACCCAACGTCATCGATCCGGAAACCGTCAAACTGCTGATCAAGACCAACAAGGACGAACTCAATTTTGCCAACAGCGTGGCCGGCAATCCCACCATCATCACCAAGAAGGCCGAAACCAGTGTGGTGTTGATGGATGGGCAGACCACCGTCATCGGCGGCCTGAACAAGGAGACCCGGCAGAACACGGATACGGGGGTGCCCTGGTTCCAACAGATACCCCTGCTGGGGTATCTCTTCAAGAGCAACAGCAAGTCCGATAAAATGGAGGATATTCTCATTTTCATCACCCCCCACATTCTGAAACCAAGACCGGTGGCGGCCGCGGCGCCTCCGGTGCCCGCGTCCGGGGAAAGCCTCCGGCCGGCGGATGATTCCGGAAACGGCTCTCCGGATGTGACGGCGGAAAGACCGCCGGTGGTCCCGGATCCAGGCGATCCGCCGTCCTTGCCGTCACCGATCCCATCCAATGCGAATTCGGCAAACGCCGCCGCGGGTCCGCCCGTGGTGATCGGCCAGGCAGCGGCCGGGGAGGGGGAAACCCTGTGGGACCTCATCCGGATGATATACGGAACTTTCCATCCGTCCCATCTCCAGGCGATTCTGGATATCAACCCGCACATCCGGTCACCGGAAAGCCTTCGTGTCGGTCAGCTCGTCTATTTTCCGGCCCGGCCCATGGCGGCGCGGCCGGATGGACCCCGTTCCTGCTGGATTAGGATCGATGGGAAAAAAACGCTGCCGGAGGCCTTGCAATATCTGCGCTTTTACCCGGCGGACAACCCGCCGGTTCGTATGCTGCCTTACTGGAGCCCGTCAACGGGCCTGGGGTTCGACATCCTGATGGAAGAATATTTTCCAGATCCCGATGCGGCCGGGGATGTTCTGAAAACCCTGCCGCCATCCCTGGCGGAACGGGCGAAAATCATCACCGGATGGGAAGACGGCACGATTTTTTTTGCCGATCCGTATCTGGTGATAAAGCGATAACCATTTTCAGTCGTGCCTCAAGGATGCCATGGAGTATTTTGAAATACTCAATTTGAAACGGGAACCGTTTTCCAATTCCCCTGATCCGGATTTTTTCTTTCATTCGCGGCAGCATGTGGACTGCCTGCAGAAGCTGGAGATCGCCGTGCGGCTGCGGCGGGGATTGAATATAGTGGTGGGCCCGGTGGGAACCGGCAAGACCACCCTTTGCCGGCAGTTAATCCGCCGTCTCGGGAATGATCCCGCCATCGAAACCCATCTGATGCTGGATCCGCGCTATCCCGATGCGACCATGTTTTTACGGTCTGTTGCGGAAATGTTCGGGGATCAGGGCTCCGATCTTCCGGACCTTGGCGAATCCGGCTGGAAGGAACGGATCAAACAGATTTTGTTCCGGAAAGGAGTAGATGAAGGAAAAATCCTGATCCTGATCATCGACGAGGGCCAGAAGATAACGGCCGCCTGCCTGGAAATACTGCGGGAGCTCCTGAATTTTGAAACCAACGATCGCAAACTGCTGCAGATCGTGCTTTTCGCCCAGCCGGAATTGGAAGCCTTGGCCCGGGACCATGCCAACGTCACGGATCGGATCAATTTGTACCACCGGTTGGGACCGTTGTCGTTTCGCGATACCTGCCGGTTGATCCGTTTCCGACTGGAACAAGCCGTGGAAGGGGACCAGGCCCCCCGGCTGTTCACGGTCCCCGGCATGTGGGCCGTTCATCGATTCACCTTCGGCTATCCCCGGAAAATTATCAACCTGTGCCACAACTGCGTGCTGGCAATGATCATTCAGAACCGCTCCAAAGCGGGATACCGGCTGGTGCGGTCGTGCAGCGGGCGGTTGTTTCCGGAAAAGCCGCCACCCTCCCGTGCGATGAAGGTGGCGACCGCTGGAGGATTGTTGATCCTCGCGGCCCTGGTTGCGGCGGATCAGTACGGAGGAGCCGGGTTCTTCGGCAGCACCGGGGGGATCATGGCCGCCGTCCAGCACTCCTCTCCCCCTGCCGGCCCTCCGGCCCCTGCCAATGCGGGACCGGGCAATGGCCTGCCCGCTGATGCGGTCCGGAAGGCTGGAAATCGGTCCGCAGCCATCTTGGGAGCCGAAGAACCGCGGACCGATCCGCAACCTGAAGGTGGACCGGCGGGACCAAAACCGGATGCCGTTATCCGGAAACAACCAATGCCCCGTTTTCTTGGACACGCGGCGATCAACAAAGGCGAATCCCTTTCCCAGCTCATTCAGTTGGTCTATGGGGGGTTCAATGGCGTTTATCTGGAGGCGGTTCTGGCGGCCAATCCCTTCATCCGGCGGGTGGAGGCCATCGAGACCGGTAATCTGATTCATTTCCCGGCTGTTTCCACCGATGTGGGAAGCACCGGCATGCGGTGCTGGTGGGCCGGGCTGGATGAGGGCGCCGATCTGGCGGATACATTGAAACAAGTGCGCGAATATCGAATTCAGGGCGTTCCCGCACGGCTGATTCCCAGCTATCATCCGGAAACCGGGCTGCGCTTTTCCATCATTTTACGCGGCTATTTTTTTGAGGAAACCGATTTCCAGAAAAGGCTGGCGGAACTTCCCCGCTCCGTTGCCGAAAAAGCCAGAAGGATTCGGTCATGGGGAGATGCGCAAACCGTATTCTTTGCGAATCCGTATCTGATGTAGTCAGACAGGAGGCGAGGAAAAAAACGGATCGGTTTCGGATCCATTTTAAAAGGCGCTGGCAATTTGAAAAACAAGAAAAAATTGGGCGAAATGCTCCTGGAAGCAGGCCTGCTGACGGAATCCCAGCTGGCCAGGGCCATGGGCATCCACAAAAAACAGAATGTAAAACTCGGCCAGGTGCTGGTGCGGGAGGGGATTCTCAGCGGTTCGCAGATTGCCGACACCGTATCCCGACAGCTCAAGATCGAGAAATACAGCCCGGGCACCTATCCCATCGATATGAATCTCGCCAAGGTGATCCCGGCGGAAATTGCCCAGAAATATCAGGCGGCTCCTTTGAAAAAGGACCGCTCTCTGCTGAAACTGGCCATGACGGACCCCATGGACATCAATGCCATGGATGCCATCGAAGTATACACCAATACCGAAGTGGAAGCTGTGATCTGCACGGACAAGGAATTGAACCACTTGATCAGCAGTATCTACGGCACCTATTCCGGAATCGGCGGCATTCTGGAGAACATGGAGGAAATGCAGTTCGAGCGATCCGACGAGGCGGAAAAAGAGGCCGCGGTTGAAGATGTGGAAGTCGGCTCGCTCCATGACATGGCTGAAGAGGCCCCCGTCATCCGGCTGGTGAATTCCATTCTGTCCCAGGCGGTTCGGGAGGGGGCCAGCGATATTCATATCAGTCCGGAAAAAGATTATGTGCAGGTACGGTTTCGAGTGGACGGCAAACTTCACGAAGTTCCGGCGCCTCCCAAATCCATGTTTCTCCTGATCATATCCCGGCTGAAAATCCTGGCGAACATGGATATCGCCGTATCCAGGACACCCCAGGACGGCCGTTTCACGGTCAAGATGGACCGCAAGGAAATCAATATCCGGGTTTCCACCATTCCCACCATCTATGGGGAAAATATGGTCCTCCGCTTGCTGGATACCAGCGGCGGGATTTATTCCCTGGAACATCTGGGGATCTCCCCGGAGGATTGCCGGAAACTGGAATCCATGATTTTTCAGCCCTACGGCATGATCCTGAGCACCGGGCCCACCGGCAGCGGGAAGAGCACCTGCCTGTATTCCATCCTGAGACGGATCAACCAGCCGGACATCCACATCATCACCTTGGAGGATCCGGTTGAATATCGGATCGAAAAAATCAGGCAAATCCAGTTGAACCGAAAAGCCGGGATGACCTTTGCGAGCGGACTTCGTTCGGTGATGCGACAGGACCCGGATGTGATCATGGTGGGCGAGATCCGGGACTCCGAAACCGCCACCATTGCCGTGCAGGCCGCACTCACGGGACATCGGGTGCTCAGCACGGTGCATACCAACGATGCCGCCGGGGCCATCACCCGGTTTATCGATATGGGCATTGAACCGTTTCTGGTTTCCTCGGTCATGCTGATTTCCATCGCCCAGCGTCTGGTCCGCCGGGTTTGCCCCTATTGCAAAAAGCCCTATCAGCCGCCCCGGGCGGCCCTTGAATACTGGGGGTTGGATAAAATCGAAGGGGCGGATTTCGTGAAAGGCAGCGGTTGTTTCAATTGCATGGACACCGGCTATAAAGGCCGAATCGGTATCTATGAGGTGCTGCGGATCGATGAAATGGTTCAGGACATGATTTTAAAGAAATTTTCCGCCCAGGAAATCACCCGGGCCGCCCGCCAGAACGGCAGCCTCCGGACTCTCAAGGAGGATGCGGCCGCCAAGGTCCTGGAAGGGATCACGACGCTGGAAGAGGCGGCTTCGGCGGTCATGGTGTAGAACAAGTACGGAAGGTAACGGCATGCCGAAATACAAATATCTGGCCTTTGATGAATCCGGTGCGGAAAAAAACGGCAGCCTGGACGCCGATTCCCTGGAAATGGCCCTCAACCAGCTGAATGCCCGGGGATGGATACCAAGTCGGGTGATGGCTGCCTCGGGGGCGTCCGCCGGCTTCACCATCCAGGCCGTCAACGAATACCTGACACCGGTCAACGCGCCTGAATTGATACTTTTTACCAAGCAATTCAGAACGATGTTACGTTCCGGCGTGCCCATGATCAAGCTGCTCCAAATCCTGGAGACCCAGACGGAAAACATCCGTCTGAAAAGCATCATTCTGGCCATGGCGGAGGACATTCGGGAGGGGGCCAGTCTTCACGACGCTTTCCGTAAGCATCCCAAGGCGTTTTCGCCATTGTATTGCAGCATGGTCCAGGCCGGTGAGGCCAGTGGCGCGCTGCCGGAGGTGCTCGACCGCCTTTCCTATATTATCGAACATGAGCATAAAATCAAATCGGATATCCGGAGCGCCCTGCAGTATCCCCTCATCGTCATCCTGTTTCTGTTCCTCGCCTTTTTTACCTTGCTGACCTTCGTGCTTCCCAAATTCGTCCGCATCTTTCTGAGCGCCGGGTTGACCCTGCCCTGGCCCACCCGCATTTGTTTATCCCTGTACGAGATCATCAACCGGCATTGGCCGATACTTCTCCTGGGGGTGGCGGCGGGATTGTTGTTGCTGATCTATTATCTTCGCACGGAACCGGGACGGTATGCCAGGGATACGATTCTGCTGCGAACCCCCCTCATCGGTTCCCTCTTCCTGAAGGCGGCGATGTCGAGATTTGCAAGCATATTTGCGATATTACAATCAAGCGGGGTGGAAATAAGGGAATGCATGAAAATACTGACCGGCACCATGGGAAACAGCGCCATCGCCCGGGAATTTGAGAAAATCACCAGCCGTCTGGAGGAAGGTCGGGGAATTTCAGGCCCGCTGAAGGAGGCGGCGTATTTCACGCCGATTGTCGTCAACATGATTGGTATCGGTGAAGAGTCCGGGAAACTGGATGAAATGCTGTCGGAAATTTCCGCGCATTATGATTTTGAGCTGGAATACGCCATGAAAAAGATGTCGGACGGCATCGGTCCGGTTCTGACCATCGGGCTGGCGGCGGTGGTGGGGTTTTTTGCTCTGGCCATATTTTTACCCATGTGGGATATGACCAAGATGGTGCACTAACCCATGAACAGCAGAAACAATCGTTTTTACATCAGCCTGTATATTATTATTCCTATTATTATCGGTGGATTGTGCATTATCTCCGCCCTGGTTTCCTATCGTCTGACGGAATATTTCATGAAGCAAGGTCTCGCGGCGGGCAACGCGGTGGCTTTCTGGATCCTGATCATCAGTCCGGTCGCTTTTTTATGCGGGTTTGTCCTGGTCTGGTTTCTGCTGAGTCCGGCCCAGAACTTCATCGCCCATGCCAACCGGATTCCGGCAGTTTCCAGCCGCAAACAGGAAATCGAACCGGAAAGAAAACTCAGCGAGCTGGCGCACATGGAACACATCTTTCACACCGTGACGGATGTATTGAGCAAGGTCGACGCCCGGCAATCGTTTCCCGAAATCGTGGGCGAGAGCCGGGCCGTGCGAGGAGTGCTCAGTCAGATCGTGAAGGTGGCGCCAACGGAATCCACCGTGCTGATCATGGGGGAAAGCGGCACGGGAAAAGAGCTGGCAGCCGTCAGCATCCACAAGCATGGCAGCAGAAAAGACAAACCGTTCATTACCTTGAATTGTGCCGCGATTCCCGGTGAACTGCTGGAAAGCGAATTGTTCGGACATGAAAAAGGGGCTTTCACCGGGGCCGCGAGCCGCAGGCCGGGCAAATTCGAACTGGCCCATACGGGGACCATTTTTCTGGATGAAATCGGCGACATGCCACTGGCGTTGCAGGCCAAGATTCTGCGGGTGTTGCAGGAAAAGGAATTTGACCGGGTGGGTGGAAGCCGGCCGGTGAGAGTCGATGTGCGCATCATTGCGGCCACCAATAAAAATTTGTCCAAAATGGTGGCAGAGGGAAGTTTCCGGGAAGATTTATACTACCGGCTCAATGTGTTCCGCCTGCAACTTCCCCCCTTGCGCGAGCGAAGGGAAGATATTCCACTTTTGGTTCAAATGGTTATACGGGGGACGAGCAAGCCGGAGCTGGTGGTGACTCCGGAAGCCATGCGGCGGTTCATGGAATATTCCTGGCCGGGTAACATCCGGGAGCTTCAGAATGTGGTGGAGCGCGCGGCGGTGCTCTGCGACGATCGGATCGACATTGCGCATCTGACGCCGCCGCTCACCGGTCCGGGGACCGGTACACGGCTCCCGCTGCCGATGGGTACCGATAGTTCCATAGACGATTATTTGCATGAAATGGAAAAACAGCTCATCGTGGAAGCCCTGAGGCAGGTACGGGGGGTGCAGGTGGAGGCGGCAAAACTGTTGAAGATCAATCCGCGCAGTCTCTGGCATCGGGTTAAGAAACATCATATCGAGGTAGCCCTGATTAAAAACGACAAATAATGGAGACCAACCTACAAATTTTGTAGCAAAGGGCGAACATGGTGATGAAAAAAATGGCTCTCCAGCCGGCATGATCTCGTTTATTTATTGTAAAACCAAATTGATAATAATATATTGGGAAATGTAGAAAAAATTTAAAAAAATGGTCTGAAATGTGCTAAAGGAATAATGCGGAGACAGCGGGTTGAACAACGAAACCGGCGGCAACCATCGTGAGGAAGAAAGACATGCGAGGGGGAAAGGAGATGGAATTCATGAAAAAGGAAGGGGAAGGCGTGGTAAAACAGAAATGGCTTCAAGATGAGGCTGGTTTCACCTTGGTTGAAATCATTGCTGTTCTGGTGATTTTAGGCATTCTCGCCGCTGTGGCGATTCCGAAATATTTTGATCTTCAAAGTGAAGCCAGGACCAAGGCCTTGTCCGGCGCCATGGGGGAGGCGGTGGGGCGGCTGAATCAAAAATTCGGTCTGGCGCTTCTTCGGGGCTCCATTGCCAGTGAGATCTCCTATACCACGGCGGATCTGGGGGCGGATTTGGGGGATTTCACCCTGGCAAGTTCCGGACCCGGCGTGCCGGCTGGCGGCAGTGGCGATATTTTGCTGACCATCACCGGAAAGGCGGGGACGCCCCTTGCCAGCCTGGTCATGACGCGCAGGATTCCACGGCCCACCCCGCCGTAATGCGGCCGGCAGATAGGCCATCCTGATCTTTATGGTATCATTTTATTTCAGCTGGGCGCCCTATGGTTCCGGGTCCGGGTGTCGTGGACGGCAGCGCTGATGACCGCGGCATCCGGTTTGTAGGCGGTCAACAGGCCGTTTCGCTGAAAGGCTTCCAGGCATTGCCGGGGGGCGATGGATTTTTTCCAGCAGGCATGGCGTTCCAGTGTCCCCACCCATTTGTCCTGCGACTGTTCGTCGGCCAGGCCAACGGACAGCTCGATCAAGGCCAGGACAGCGCCTAGATTATCGGGCTCCAGAACGGCGACCTGTTCCCAGTAGAAAACCGCCAGCTCCGGCTGGCCTTTTACCCGGAAAATTTCGGCCATGGTTCCAAGGGCTGCAACCGACTGCGGCTCCGTTTCCCTGGCTTTCCGGGCCAAGGTCAGGGCTTTTTCCAGATCACCCTCCTGAAAATACACCACGCTTGCCGCCGATAATAATGCGGGCTCTTCCGGCCAATGGCGCAGGGCCTGATCCGCATGGCGCAGAGCCTGTTTGCGGTTGCCCATCAATGCATTCAACCGAATGATTTCATACCAGATTTCCTGATGCCCGGAATGGGTTTC
The DNA here is from genome assembly GCA_049320885.1 of Thermodesulfobacteriota bacterium. Taxonomy (GTDB): domain Bacteria; phylum Desulfobacterota; class Desulfobacteria; order Desulfobacterales; family SURF-7; genus DYJD01. Next base: position 151,413 of record JBMORA010000012.1, read on the forward strand.
AAGGGCTTTGACAAATAGACGGAGAGCGGTGCGATAATCGTTTGCATAATATGCCTGGTACAGGCCGGCATTATAAAATAGCATGCCGGCCTGGTCCCGGTGCATGAAACGGTTCAGTTTTGCCGCAGTCAGGTACTCATCCATGGCCTTTTGGAAAAATCCCGTGTTCCAATAACATTTCCCCAGATTCAAATGGGAGATGCTCAACCGGGGGGCTTTGCGGACGATGTCCTGCCAAAAAGCCGTTTCATCCAGGAACAGCCGGTTCCGCATATACACCGTGTGGCCGTTGGAAAACAGCCACATGGCCGGCAGAAGGAAAAACAGATATTCCAGGGCGGGGCGATGGGCGAGATGACGGCGGACCAGGAAGAAAAGGATCGCCAGGGGAAGAAAAAACAGCATGGATGGCAGGTAATTGCGATGCTCGAAAATCAATTCGAGCGGAATGATGCTGCCTTCGATGAGGTGGTTTAGCAGGAAAAAGAGGAGGCAATAAGCGATCAGGGGGTGTCTGCGTCGGAGGCAGCCCGCGGCTGCTCCAAGGCCGATGCAGATCAGAATCGCCGGGAGTGTCGTCCAGGGTTCCAGCGCATTCCGGGATATTTCGATATCGTGAAGCAGCGACAGGCGCGAACTGGTCGGATACAACAGGAGGCTGATATAAAAGACGAATACCCGCGGTTCGGTCAAGAGACGCTGATGGAGTGTAAAGGGTCTGCCCCGGTAAGCCTCCATCCACCCGTGCCAATCACCGAAAAGGAAAGCGAGGATGCCGAGAGCCGCCAAAAGGACTAGCAGCAGCGGCTTGCGGAACGAGGCCGCCGCGGTCGGTGGTTTCTCCGGATTGTGCAGCAGGAGCCATTCGTAAAGGATCAGGCTGACCGGCAGCATGGCGGCGATTTCCTTGGAGCCCAGGGAGAGCAAGCCGCTGAGGCCGCAGCCGAGGAACCAGAGGGTCTTTCGGAAGGGGAACCGGGTGGAGCGGCCCCGGAGGTAACAATACATGGCCAGGATATAAAAAAGAGCGGC
>JBMORA010000013.1:0-151263 GCA_049320885.1 Thermodesulfobacteriota bacterium
GATACCGGGCCGACGGTCGCATCGGCGTTGTCAACCGCGGAGGACATCACCCGATCACGCAGAGAACGGCGTTCTTGACCACCGAATCGCCGCTTTTATAATGAATGGACTTGACGACGCCTTTGACCGGCGATACCAGGGCGTTTTCCATTTTCATGGCTTCCAGAATCACAACGGTCTCCCCCTCGTTGACGGAGTCGCCGACTTGTTTTTCGAAATTGATGATCATGCCGGGCATGGGGGCCTTGATGGGTGTTCCGGCGCTATCCGCGGCCTCGGCGGCCTTGGGTTTGGATGCGACGACCGGTTTCGGTTCCGGCGTTGGCGCCGGTGCCGGCTTCGCCGCCGGAGCGGCTGGAGCAACGATCGCGGCAGGCGCTACGCGCGCCACGGGCGCCGCGGGCGGCGGCGGAACGATGGTGCCGGCCGGAGCAGCCGGCTGGAGGGGTTTATACACCGGTGCCGGTGCCTGAACCGGAGCTGGAGCTGGAGCTGGAGCCTGCTGAACATAACTGACGATGGGTGCGCCGCCCACCTGTTCCACGCCCACTTCAAAAAATTCATCGTCCACGAAAACATGGAACGTGCGCAGGTTTTGCCCCTTGGCCGGAACTTCTTTTCGGGACGATTCGTCCTTGAGTTTCCCGGCGCGTACCTTGGCGACAAGCTCCTGCTCCGCCAGGGCTTCTTCCAGGGTCTTGGCCCGGACTTCCTCAGGGGGTTGTTCCTTGCCGTATTTCCAACTCAGGAATTTTCTCCCGGTGACCGGATACAGGGCATACAGAATCACGTCATCCAGGTCGGCCGCGAGACCGCCTATTTCTGCCTTGGCCTTTTCGAGTTCCGGCTCCAGCACTTCCGCGGGCCGGCAGGTGATGGGTTTTTCTCCCCGCGGATATCCTTTCAGGGCTTTTTCCTGAACTTCCTTGGCAATGGGCACGGCGGTCTTGCCATACAGGCCGTAGCAGAGATCCTTGACCTGGGCGGTGATCATCTTATACCGCTCGTTTTCGTCATCGAACAGCACGTTGTTGACCGTCTGGATGCCGACGATCTGGCTGGTGGGCGTCACCAGCGGAATCTGCCCCAGTTCTTTGCGCACCCGGGGCAATTCCTTATACACAGCGTCGATCTTGTCCAGGGCGTCCATTTCCTTCAGCTGATTGATCAGATTGGACAGCATTCCTCCAGGCGTCTGGTGCAGCAGCACGTTGATATCGATGATCGACATCTGATTGTCGGCCAGCAGATGCCGGTATTTCGGCATCACTTCCTTCTCCAGCCGGGTGTTGATCCTTGCCAGCAGGTTGATGTCGAACCCGGTGTCGCGGCTGGTTCCCAGGAGGGCCATGACCAGCGGTTCAAGTGCCGGATGGGCGGTCCGGTAGGCATAGGGGGACATACAGGTGTCGATGATGTCGACCCCCGCCTCCACGGCTTTCAGGTGGGTCATGGAGGCCAGTCCGGAGGTGAAATGGCTATGCAGATGTACCGGCGGCTTGACCACCGCCTTGATGGCCTTGATGATGGCATAAGCGTCATACGGCGCGATCAGACCGGCCATGTCTTTGATGCAAATGCTGTCCGCGCCCATGGCTTCCAGGGCCTTGGCCTTGGCGACATAATAGTCCAGGTTATACACCTCACCCCCCAGACGCGGTTCCGTCAGACTGTAACAAATGCATCCCTGGAAATGCTTGCCGCAGGACTTGATCACCGGGACAACGGTTTCAAAATTCCGATAGTCGTTCAGGGCATCGAAGGTCCGGAAAATATCCATGCCGTTATCGGCGGCGCGCTGGACAAAAGCCCGGGCGAGATCGTCGGCGTAGTTGCGGTAACCCACCAGATTCTGTCCACGCAGCAACATGGAAAAAGGGGTTTTCTTGAAATAGCGTTTGAGCGTGCGGATTCTTTCCCATGGATCCTCATTCAAAAAACGATGCATGGTGTCAAAGGTGGCTCCGCCCCAGGTTTCCGTGGCCCAAAAGCCGACCTCATCCATCATTTCCGCCACCGGAATCATGTCCTCCGTTCGTCCACGCGTGGCAAACAGGGACTGATGGCCGTCGCGCAGGCTCACATCCATGATTTTGAGCGGATTGGCGGCCTTTTTCCGGTTTTTCGTGTACTCCATGGTGGTCATCTTCACTTGGTTATGCTCGCTCATTGTTATCTCCCCTGATCCATTATGATATTTATCGCAATCTGGCTCCGTGCAGCGCCCTGGTCTGCATCAGCGCGCGCATCTGCATCTGGGCCTGTCGTCCGCTGATACCCCACAGATTCATCGCGGTGACGGATACGGCCTCTTTCGGAGCTTTCGCATCAGCAGCCGGCGGCGCTTCCACCGCCGGGACTTCCGTACCGAGAAAGGCCATTACCGCGGTGATGGCGGCCGCTTGTTTTTTGTTTTTCATTGTTGCTCCCACAAAGCGTTCGGGTTGTATCGTTGTCTCACCGTTTGATTCCCCTATTGTTTTCCGTGCATTCGAAAAACGGATGCTACACCGGAATATTCCCATGTTTCTTGGCCGGACCGCTTTCCCGCTTCGTACACATGATTTCAAGGGCGTCAATCAACCGGACCCTGGTTTCCCCCGGCCTGATGACCGCATCCACGTATCCCCGGCTGGCTGCGCAATACGGATTGGAAAACAAGGCTTCGTATTCCAGGATCTTCTCCTTGCGCTTGGCCTTGGGGTCGGCGGCATCCTGGATTTCCTTTTTATGGATGATGTTGGCGGCGCCTTCGGCGCCCATGACGGCGATTTCGGCCGTGGGCCAGGCAAAGGCCATGTCCGCTCCCAAATCCTTGGAACACATGGCCAGATACGATCCACCGTAATCCTTGCGCGTAACCAGCAGCAATTTGGGTACGGTGGCCTCCGAATAACACCAGAGCAGCTTGGCGCCGTGACGGATGATGCCGCCCCACTCCTGATGACTGCCGGGGAGGTAACCGGGCACGTCGGCGATGGTCAGCAGCGGGATATTGAAGGCGTCGCAGAACCGGATGAAGCGCGTGGCCTTGTCCGAGGCGTTGATATCGAGGCAACCGGCCATCTGGCTGGGCTGATTGGCGATGATCCCCACAGTCCTTCCGTTCAGGCGGGCAAAACAGATAATGATGTTCGGAGCGAAATAGGCATGGGGTTCGAAAGTTTCCCCGCTGTCCACGATGAGCCGGATGACCTCCTTCATGTTATAGGAATGGTTGGGATTGTCCGGGATGATGGTATCCAGTTCGGGTATGATGCGCCCGGGATCGTCACCGGTCTCGATGCGCGGCGGGTCCTCCATGTTGTTGGCCGGCAGATAGGACAATAGTCGCTTGACCTGCACGATGGTATCCCTGTCGTCCTCGCAGGCGAAATGCGCCACCCCGCTCTTTTCGTTGTGGGTCATGGCGCCGCCCAGCTCTTCAAACGAGATTTCCTCGCCGGTGACGGCCTTGATGACCTGGGGGCCGGTGATGAACATGTAGCTGCTGTTCTTGACCATGAAAATCCAATCCGTCATGGCCGGGGAATATACCGCGCCGCCTGCCGTGGTCCCCATGATGGCGGATATCTGGGGAATGACCCCCGAGGACCGGGCGTTGCGGAAGAAAATCTGTCCATAGCCGGACAAGGCATCCACCCCTTCCTGGATCCGGGCGCCGCCGGAATCGTTCATGCCCACCACGGGCACTCCCGCCTTGAGGGCCAGATCCATCACCTTGCAGATTTTTTTGGCGTGCATTTCCCCCAGGCTGCCGGCTCTGGCGGTAAAATCCTGGGAGTAGGCGAATACCGGACGGCCGTCCACCAGGCCGTGTCCGGTGATGACGCCGTCCGCGGGAATCTCCACCCGCTGCATGTCGAAATTGACGCACCGATGGGTCACAAACATGTCGATTTCGCGAAAAGAACCTGCATCGAAAAGCAGCTCCAGCCGCTCCCGGGCGTTGAGTTTGCCTTTTTCCCGCTGCTGGGCCACCGCTTTGGTACCGCCCATCTGAAGAACCTTCTTTTCTTTTTCTTCCAGTTCCTTGATTTTATCAGTAACCTTACCCATTCTTTGATCCTTTTCTCTTGGTGGTCCGTAATGTCTCGCGCTTCATCCGAATGGATCGTCAAGCCCCCGGCGTTTCGCCCGGACATAAATGGATTAAACTTCTATATTGACTCCGGATTGTCAAGTAAAAATAGCAACCTGCCGGCTGCGGCCGTGGGTGCGGTTTCCCCTTTTTCCACTGCCTGCAGAATGGCGGAGAGCCGGCTGCGAACCCGGGGATGGCGTTGAAACCGTTCCCGCAACCCCTCCTCCACCAGGGCCCACATCCAGGCGACGGCCTGGCGCCTTCTCCGGACCGTCAATTCTCCCGCCGCCGTCATCCGGCGGTTGTGCTCACAGACCGTTTGCCAGACTTCGGGTATCCCTGTCCGATCCAGCGAGCTGCAGGCCAGAACCGGCGGCTTCCACAGATTCGAAACCGGACGCAGCAGGTGCAGGGCGTTCTCGTATTCCTTGCGGGCCCGCCGGGCCTTGTCAAGATTGTCCCCGTCCGCCTTGTTGATGACCACCGCATCCGCCAGCTCCATGATGCCCTTTTTGATGCCCTGCAATTCATCGCCGGCGCCGGCCAGCATCAATACCAGAAAGAAATCCACCATGGAGGCGACCAGGGTTTCGGATTGACCGACACCGACGGTTTCCACGATGACGACATCGTACCCGGCGGCCTCGCAAACCAGCATGGTCTCCCTGGTTTTCCGGGCCACTCCGCCAAGGGCGCCACCGGACGGGGACGGCCGGATATAGGCGTTTTGTTCCCTTGCCAGGGCCTCCATGCGGGTTTTATCGGCCAGGATGCTGCCGCCGCTGCGGCTGCTGCTGGGATCCACCGCCAGAATCGCCAGCCGTTTTCCTTCCCGGACCAAAAACATGCCCAGGCTTTCAATGAACGTGCTTTTTCCAACCCCCGGAACCCCGGTGATTCCCAGCCGAACCGCCCGCCCGGTTAGGGGAAGCAGCAGGTCCATGATTTTCTGGGACAGCTCCTGATGCGCCGGCAGCGAGCTTTCCACCACGGTGATGGTTTTTGCCAGAATCCGGCGGTCACGGGCCATGACCCCGGTTGCATAATAATCGGCGTCATGAGAGGTCACAAGCGCTCTTCCAATATCGCCAGCACCTGACCGGCGGATTGAATGATGGAAGTCCCGGGGCCGAATATGCCGACAACCCCGGCGTCATGGAGAAACCGGTAATCCTTGGGCGGAATGACGCCCCCCGCCACCACCAGAATGTCCTGCCCGCCCTCGGCTTTCAGGGCCTTGATCAACTCCGGTATCAGGGTCTTATGGCCTGCGGCCAGACTGGATACGCCGACGATGTGCACATCGTTTTCCACGGCCATGCGCGCCGCCTCCTCCGGGGTCTGGAACATGGGGCTGATATCCACGTCGAAACCGATATCGGCGTAAGCCGTGGCCACGACCTTGATGCCCCGGTCATGACCGTCCTGTCCCATTTTGGTCACCAGTATCCGGGGTCTGCGGCCATGTTTTTCCTGGAAGGCCCGGGTGCGGCCGCGGATGGATCGGATTTGCTCATCCTCGCCGTATTCGGCGGCATAGACGCCTGATATGCATTGGGTGGCGGCCGTATACCGACCGAACACTTTTTCCATGGCATCGGAGATTTCACCCACGGTGGCCCGCAAGCGAACCGCCGTTAGAGCGGCTTCCAGCAGATTGCCGGTTCCGGCCGCGGCCCGGGTGATATCCTCCAGGGCCTTTTCCACGGCTTTGCCGTCCCGCCGGGCGCGGATTTCTTTCAGCCGGGCGATCTGTTCGTCCCTCACCGATGCCGGCACCTCCCGGATTTCAAAATCGATTTCCTCTTCAACCCGGTATTTATTGACGCCCACGATGGTTTCCCGGCCCTGGTCGATCCTGGCCTGCTTGCGGGCCGCCGATTCCTCGATGCGCATTTTCGGCATGCCGGTTTCGATGGCCTTGGCCATGCCCCCCATGGCTTCGACTTCATCGATGATCTTGCGGGCTTCGCGGATGATGCCCGCCGTGAGACTTTCGACATAATAGGAACCGGCCAGGGGATCCACCGTCCGGCAGATCTGGGATTCCTCCTGGACGATGATCTGGGTGTTGCGGGCGATGCGGGCGGAAAAATCCGTGGGCAGGCCCACCGCCTCGTCGAAGGAGTTGGTGTGCAACGACTGGGTCCCGCCCAGAGCCGCCGCCAGACATTCCAGGGTGGTGCGGATGATGTTGTTGTAAGGATCCTGTTCCGTAAGACTCCAGCCGGAGGTCTGCACATGGGTGCGCAGCATGCTGGAACGGGGATTCTTGGGGTTGAAGGGTTTCAAAAGCTCGTGCCACAGGAAACGGGCCGCGCGCAGCATCGCGATTTCCATAAAAAAATTCATGCCCACGCCGAAAAAGAAGGAAAGCCGGGGCGCGAAGGCGTCGATATCCATCCCCGCCTTCAGGGCGGCCCGCACATATTCGATGCCGTCGGCCAGGGTGAAGGCCGTTTGCAGCACCGAGTCGGCGCCGGCTTCCATCATATGATAGCCGCTGATGCTGATGGTGTTGTACTTGGGCATGTGTTTGGAGCAAAAGGCCATGATGTCCGAAACGATACGCATGGACGGCTCGGGCGGATAGATATAGGTATTGCGCGTGAGGTATTCCTTGAGAATGTCGTTCTGGATGGTGCCGTTCAGCTGCTCATGCCGGACCCCCTGTTCTTCCGCCGCCACGATATACCCGGCCAGGATGGGGATGACCGCGCCGTTCATGGTCATGGAAACGGACATCTGGTCCAGGGGGATTTGATCGAAGAGGATTTTCATGTCCTCCACCGAGTCAATGGCCACGCCGGCCTTGCCGATGTCCCCGGCCACCCGGGGGTGATCCGAATCATAGCCGCGATGGGTGGCAAGATCGAAGGCCACGGACAGGCCTTTCTGACCGGCCGCCAGGTTGCGCCGGTAAAACGCATTGGATTCCTTGGCGGTGGAAAATCCGGCATATTGACGGATGGTCCAGGGCCGGCCCACGTACATGGTGGCCATGGGACCCCGTATATACGGCGGAAATCCGGGGAGGGAGTTCAGTCCTTCCATCCCTTCCAGATCCTCGGCGGTATACAGCGGTTTGACCGGTATGCCCTCGGGTGTCATCCAATTGAGTGAATCCAGCGGCGCGCCGCCCAATTGTTTTGCCGCAAGTTCTTCCCATTTTTTTCGACCAGGATGTTCCGACATCGCCTACTCCTTTTCTGATTTGCTTTTACATTCCGGATTGGAAATCGCCCGCCAGACCATTTCGAACATGATGTCGGCCTGGGCGGACAGGGGTTGCCGGCAACCCCGGGAAATCCACATGAAGAACGACCGCTGCACCAGCCCCAGCATGAAATCCAACAGGACGCCTGCCCGCACCTTCGAGTTGAGGATCCCTTCCTGCTGGCCCTTGCGCAGCACCTCCAGATATAGATTGACCATTTTCTTCTGTTGAAAGGTCTGGTCCGCCATCCAGGTCTTCATGGGCAGGGTCATGAAAAGGATTCTGCCGAGGCCCGGATTGCGTTCATAGTAATCCAGCTGAACCCACAGCACCTTGCGCATTTTTTCCTTCAGATCGTGGATACCCTTGAGATGGTCCACCATCCGCTCGGTCAGTTCCCCCAGCCAGATATCGACAAAGGAAAACAGGAGACGCTCCTTGCTGCCGTAATAATGGTAAATGGTGCTGAAGCTGACGCCGGCTTTTTTGGCCACGTCGCGGATATTGGCCTGGTGAAAGTCGGAATGGGAAAAAATCTCCATGACAGCGGCGCCCAAGCGATCCTGAATTTCGGGCTTTAAGGCCTGTAACATTGTTACCATGCTTTTGTCTTCTGTCCATCGGCCGCCGGTTCCGATGACAACCGGGTCGCTTCTTCAGCGGGGACTCGATATTTAACAATTTGATTTTAATATAATTCGAGGCTGCCAACAGGGCGGTGTAAAAAAAATAGAGGGACCTCCTCCTGATCAGACAGCCGAAACATTGTTACTGGCTTTGGGCCGAGTTGTCAACATGAATCGGTTTGGAAGATTCCGGCGGCGGGTCCCCAGCGGACGGTTTTTCACCGCGCCACGAAGAAAACTGGTGTTGGCCGGTATCCGGCTGAAAACGTATACTCCGGATGAAATCGGCTCAGTATTTAACGATCCCCGCGCCCCAGGTGAAACCGGAGCCGAACCCCACCAGCAGCAGGGTGTCCCCGCGTTTGATCGTGCCGTTGCCGGTGAACTCGTCCAGCAGCAGCGGGATGGTGGCGGCCGTGGTGTTGCCGTATTTATGGATGTTGTACAGCACTTTTTCCTCCGGGATACTCAGGTATTCCGCCGCCATGGCATTGATGCGCTTGTTGGCCTGGTGGGGCAGAACCCAATCCACATCCGCCACGGTCATGCCCAACCGGTTGAGACAGGACAGACTTACTTCCACCATGCGGCGCACGGCGTTGGTGAACAGATTCTTGGGATTGGGCATTTCCGGAAACAATACCACGTTTTCGTTTTCATTCTTGGGATCATAATACACAATCGGTTTTTTACCGATATCGAACAGGATCAGGTGGACGCCGTCCAGGGCGCCCCGGCCGTCCGAATGCACTTCCGTGGTCAGAATGACCGAATTGTCGTCGGTGGACGGCGACACCAAAACCGAGGCGGCTCCGTCGCCGAACAGCACGGTCACCGCCCGGCCGCGGTCGTTGTATTCCAGGGCATTGGAATGCAATTCGGCGCCGACCAGCAAGACGTTCCGGTACATGCCCGCTTCCACGAATGCCTGGGCCATCTGCAGACCGTAAATAAAACCGCTGCACTGCTGCCGGATATCATAACAGGGAATTTGACGGTCGGCCCAACCCATTTTTTCCTGAAGCAACACGCCGGAGCCGGGGAAATGAAAATCCGGACTCAGGGTGGCGTAAATGATGGCGTCGATTTCCTCGGCCTGGACAGCTCCTTTCGCCAGCAGGTTCTCCACGGATCGTTTGGCCAAATCCGAGCAGCGGTCCCCCGGCGCGGCATAGCGCCTTTCCCGAATGCCGGAGCGGCGCTGAATCCATTCGTCACTGGTGGTCATCAACTTGGCGAGATCGTCATTGGTCACGACCGTATCCGGAACATACATGCCGGAAGAGCGTATATACGCGCGTCTATTCATTTCTGCACCTTTCTCTTATCTATAGTGACAAAATGGTTCTATTTACCAGAGACCAGGATTTTTTCAACAACCAAATCATCCGCCGAAACATCCGGAAATAAACGCAGCATTTTTTCAGGAGACCGCCCGATGCCGTTTTTTCCAGAAGCCGTCTACCCGTAACGTCGCAACGGCCCATTTGCCCCAGGCAAACAGGTTGGCTGCCAGCCACAAGGCCCAGGCGAACATGGCGATGCGGAACAGATACATGGAGCCAGCGATCACCCAAGGGCGGGGCGGGCTGCCGCCGGCGCGATCCTGGGTCCAGTGCAGCAATTCCTGCCCGGAGCCGTTTCCGGCCACCTGCATGTCCGGTATTCCCAGCAGGCCCTGAGCCACCGTTTGATACAAGGATACGATCACGATCAAAGTCCAGACGAGCAGCGCGCATTGCATCAGGTTGAACAGCCAGGTTTTTTTCGGGAAATACCGCCGGCGAGCTTCCATGACAATAAACCAGGCGACGACCAGAACGCAGGCGATCGCATCCAACGTGATCAAACCGATGCCCAGCAGCAGCCACTGATGCGTCGACAGGGGCGCCTTGGCGAATTTTCCCAAAAGGAAAGCGATCAGGATGACGGCGACAATGAAACCCCACATGAGCACGGCCGGCCCCAGACGGGGGCCGCCGGTCAGCAAAAGCCAGCATCTGGGCGGCAGATGCAGGAACATTTCGATATTGTTCGTATCGGCATTCAGATCAAGTGACGGAAATATCAGCTTCCGCGGCCGGGCCAATTCGGAAAGCCAGCTTTTCCGGGGACTGGCGGGTAATCGCCATTCCAAATCCACCACCTGATTACCTGGTTGCAAGGGCAGGAAAATCTTTCGGCTGCCGGTTGAAAGAGGCAGCTTTTTTCCGTCGATGGTCACCTGCTTCAGGACGGCCCCTTCGGGAGGCGTGATGGGATGGGGACCGCCCCGGCTCGTCCGGATGCGGGTCTGGAGTTGAAGCAAGTGGTGACTTTCACCGATATGAAAATCAACCTTCACGGCATCGATGGTCAGGGATTGGCCGGGAGCCGGTTCCAAACGGGTAAGCTCGACCTGCAGTTTTTCGCCCGGCCATGGATACCAGACCGAACCGGTGATATCGTCCTCGGCGGCGGCCGGAATCCCTTTCGCCGTGTAGTGCCACAGCGGGGACGCCTGCAGATGCCAGATTTCCGACCATTGGGCCGAGACCGGCGCTTCCAGGAAGATCTGTCCGGACAGGGGAATGGAGGACTCCCAGGATATCCGGTTCATATCCGCCGCCATTTCCAGCAACAGCTTGCCCTCTTTGACTTCCAGCCCTTCGGTTCGGACCAGTTCACCGGGAAGCAGGGGAATGCCCACCGATACGGCCCGCTGGTCCTTGGTCAAAAAGAACCGCTCCACGGACGTGACGACTTTCCATTCCAATCCCAGCATCAGTTCCCGCTTGATCCGCAGAAAGTCCGTCAGCTGGCTGGCGGCCCCGGTAATGAGGGGTTCCTGGTTATCGGCTTCGGCGGCGTCCCGGTTCAATTGCAGGATATTGTCCACCTGCTGGCGATCCGTAAGTCCGCTGATCCGCCAGCCCGGGGCGGAGACGGTCACGCGGGACGGTTTCAAGGGGAAAACGAAGCGGAGCTGGCGACCGGAGACGCTCCGCCCCTTCAAGAGAACCTTATGCCGGCCTTCCGGAACCAGTAAATACAACGCATTGCCCTCCCTCAGGATGGACGCCTGGGGCAGGCTGTCCAGAAGAAGATCATAAGGTGTCCAGGATTTTTCGCCGGCCGGAAGGGGAATGACGGTGCGAATGGGGGCGCTGACGGAAAAAAGGATCTCCAGATTCGGTAGCTCCTCCCCGGCTTCACCGGCGGGGAGCACGTTGACATCCAGATCGGAAATCGCCGCGCAATGGGGGTAACAGTCATGGGGTTTCAGCAACCGCTTTTCCAGTTCCATCAGCAGGTCGTTTGTCGGAAAAGCCCCGAAGGCATGGGAATGAAAACCCAAAATACAGGCCGCCGGCAACAGGAGGGCGGACCGCCCGGCCCATTTTTTCCAATGCAGGTGCGCAAAGGGATTGACATTGAAAAAAAACAGCGCCAGCACCAGCACCAGCAGAACCCTGAGGGCGGCAATCAGTGAATTGACGGCCGGTGGGAGGAGCCAGAACACCACGGAACTCTCTCCGGTCACCATGCCGTAGCGGATGTCGACGGTATTCCACCGCCAATCGGGAATTCCGGGACCGGTCTGGGTAATTGTGGCCGCATCCGGCATTGTCCAATATGGCGTCGCAACCTTTTTGGCTTCCGCCGCCTGATACGGCCGGGTGGTTTTTTCCACAATCGATGTGAACGGCTGCCGCATTTGTCTTCCAATGGACGGAGCCGGCGCGGTTTCCGCCTTCATCTCCGGAGCCAGCTGCTCCAGGGGCATGACCCAGCCGTGAATCTCCAGCTGCGGGTACATGGCGGTGCGAAGCTGGGCCAGGGAAAACACCAGGGAATTGGCCGCCAGGAAAAGCAGGACCGCGGAGTGCCAGATGGTGATGCTCGTCATCCGCGGGGATGCCGCCGGCATTTCCCGCTGCCGGGCGCGCAAGGCCGTGGTCACGATCAGGACCGCCCAGACATATCCGGGTGCGTAAGGTTCCTGCCAGGTCAATAACAACCCCACCCAGAAAAGCACCCCCCACTTCCAGTTGCGCAGTTTTCCGATCCCCATGGCAATGATCAGAATGATGAAAAAATCCAGGAGCGTCCACTGGGTGATCCAGGCCGCCCCTTCGGGAACGATCCCTCCTTTGACACCCAGCAATCGCCAGCCGGGCGGCAAGTGCACGGTGCCTTCCGCTTCCTGGAATTCACAGTTCCAGCCGATCCGGAAAGGACGGCCGGACACCAGATGTTCCAGTCGCGACACGGCGCTGAATTCCACCGGACCTTTTTCCATTTCCATACCGGTTCGATCCGTTCCAAACCGCGTGACCAGTTGATCATTCCCTTCCCGAATCAGACGTCCGAGAGTATACGTCGAAGGCTCTAGGCCGATGAACCGGCGCATGCCGTTCTTGCCGATGATCCGGTCCCTCACGGTGGCGCCCCCGCCGTCGAAATCCAGCCACATTTCCCTGTGCAGGCGCATGGAATCCGGGGTTGTCGGAGAAACCCCGCGCTGGGATTCACGGATAAGGGCATGGTCGTTTCCGGTGGCCAGAAAAGCGGCATATTGCCTCCACTCCAGGGGCAGGGTGGTCTGGGTGGGATCGATGGGTTTCAGGCCCTCCATGGCCGCCATCCGCAAATGGGGCATGGGTTTATACACCCAGATTTCGTTGCCGTAGGGAACCTCAACCGGACCGATATCCGTGACCACGGCGTTGATCACGGCCACCAGCTGGATATCCCATTGCCCCGGTTTTACTTCCACCCACACCTCTCCTTTTTCCGCCAGCCTGGCCGGAAGAGGACTGGAAAGCTGCACGGGCCTGGAATCGGGGAGCAGCAGGGAGGAGATTTTTTCGCGGCGCCTTTCCCCCGACACCGTTAGCCGGATGAGGGTCGTGACGGTGAACGGTGCATTGTCTTCCATCAATCGGAACACCTGGACCTGCAGGCTGTTTTTTTCCCGGGAATGTTCGGACAGGTCTTTTTGTTTTTGAATCCAAATCCGGTTGTCCTCGTCCAGGAAAGGACTGCCGATCTTTTCCCCGTTCACTTTCAGGGAGATCAGACCCGAAAGGGAGGGAATCCGGAACGTCTGGGGCAACTGCTTCCACTTGAATTCACCGGCCGCGGCATACCGTCCCTTGGAAACGAATACAGCGGGAAAGCCGTCGTGAAGCACCACGGGAGCCGCCTCGTTGTTCAGGGTCACATTCTGCGGCCAATCGTCCTTGTCTCCGGGAAGCGGCAACCAACCAGGGGCCAGGATCGTCCAGTTCTGTTTGAACACGCCGCCCCCCGGACCCATGTCCAACTCCAGGGTTTCCGGCCAGGCACACTGATGGACATCGGCCTTGTCATGCATCGAAGGGCATGACAGCTCCTCCTTTTCGTACAGCACCCAGTCCCGCCAGGGGGCCAGTTCTGCGGGTAGAGGTATCGGAAGTTCGGACCAGACGGCATCCGGAAAGCAGCATGCGAGCAGTGTCAGAAACAGGCAGAATCTGTTCATGGTCAGTCACCTTGGCTTGATGGCGTCGAATGGGATGGAATGCAAGGTATATATCCTAGTCCGGATGGACGTTCAACATCAATTGCATTCCGCCGACAATTTAAATCTGTTTGAAAACTATATAGTTGTCTTCCCGTCGGGGATTGCGGGGAATGGAAAAAAGATTTGCAAATAGCGCGCGGAGCATTTATGATACCATTCAATTCAATGGCCTTCGGCCACCTGAGCCGTGGGTCAGGGAAATTCAGTTTGGGGCAGCATCAAAAAAGGCGTCCGTTTTTTTCAGTCCGGTAGGTTCAACAGGGCAGCAGTTCTTTTTTACCGGGAATCCAGAGTCGAGGAAAAGGTCATGCGGGCGGAACACATCAATCCGTTTATTCACGCCATGGTGAATGTATTGAAAACCATGGCCTCCATCCAGGCGAAACCGGATAAGCCCTACCTGAAAAAGGACGATACCGCCACTGGCGACGTCAGCAGCATTGTGGGATTGACCGGCATTCCCGCCGGTTCCTTTTCGCTGAGTTTTGAAAAAAAATGCATCCTGAAAATCGCTTCCAACATGTTCATGGAAGAAGTCACGGAACTCAACAGCTATACGGTGGACGCCGTCGGTGAACTGGCCAACATGGTTTCGGGCCAGGCGCGCATGAAGCTGGAAGCGAACGGCTATTTATGCAACGGCGCCATTCCCACCGTGGCCCGGGGAGAGGGCCACCAGTTGCGTCATTTGACGGATGGCCCCAAAATCGCCATACCGTTCACAACGCCGGACGGAAAATTTTCCATGGAAGTGTGTTTTGAAAGATGACGAACCGGGGTTCGCCGGTGGACGGCGATGGGAACGCCGTTATTGGCGGATGAAGATCTGGGTGAAATAATAAACGCCCGTATTGCTGACACCGACCCCCACGCCTGTCAGGTCGAAATCCCCCTCGATATTGGCCAAATGCCCCGGACTCTCCAGCCAGCTTTGAACCGCCACGGAAGCCGGATCGCCATAATTGTTGTAGGCCACATTTTCGGCGGCCGCGCTGACCGAAATGGACTCCCCGATGGCATCGACCCGATCCTCGAACCCGTCATGACCGAAGGCCGTCCGGCCGTCAGCCATGTCCATGCTGTGGATGCGGCAATAGGTCGCGATGGTCTCGTCCCATTCCAGATCCGGCAGCCCCTGAAGCCGGCGATACCGGTTGATCTGGCTGTATACGTCCGCTTCCATGCCGTCAACGGTCTCGCCCGCGGGCGGATCCGAGTCGGTGCTGTCACCGCAGCCGTTCCCCATCCAGAGCGCCGGCAGTAAAACCAGCCAGGGAATCAACACCCGGGAAATTAAAACCATGTGTCTCTGCATCAGGTTGGACGACGGTTGCATGGGGCCCCTTCTAACAGAAAACGGGTTTCGGTTGCTTCAACCGGAACCGCCGACGCCGGCGTCAGGTGCCGAAATCAAACAGCAGATAGGCGCCCAGTTTATCATAATGCTCCTTGGTGACGAATTCGGCGCCGAGGAACAGGTCATGGACGCTGCGGACAACAACTTCCTTGGAGACAACCGAGCGTTGCTTGTCGTCCAGGGTAAATTCCAGCAGAAGCTTTTCGCCGACCTTGATATCCGCTTTGAAATTCAATTTGAGGCGAAGCCCGGAGCGGGACAGATCCGTAACGGACATGGATGCCCGGTTGGAACCCTTGCTTTGGATGTAATGACCCGGGAGATTGAGATTCTTGCGCACATGCTTCCTGCGCTCCAGCAGAACCGTGTAGGTATGACCGCAGGGACATTTCAATTTCACCCGGACAGCGGTTTCTATGTGCTTGTAGCGGGACACATCGGCTGTCTTCGATTTGTCGCATTCCGGACAACGGAATGTGGCCATATTGTTTTCACCGATATACACTTTTTCCGGCATCGCATTCACCTAATTGTTGGTTTTATTTGGCGCATATCACAAAATCGGCCGGAGATCAAATGCCGGTTTCCTGGTCGTGGGCGCCCCATTCCGCCGCCAGGTCATGGGGGATGCCCAAATGATCCAGAATCCGGGCGACGACGGTATCCACCAGCTCCGGTATGGACCCGGGATTCGAATAAAACGACGGCATGGCCGGCATGACGGTCGCGCCTGCCCGGCTCACCCGGCACATATTTTCCAGATGAATCAAATTCAAGGGTGTTTCCCGGGGCACCAGAATCAGCGGTCGCTTTTCCTTCAGGCACACGTCGGCGGCCCTGTGGATGACGGTTTCCGCGATACCGGCCGAAATGGCGGCAAGGGTTTTCATGGAACAGGGGGCGATCACCATGCCGTCGTGTCGGAAGGAACCGCTGGCCGGAGGGGCGAACAGGTCGCCGGCGCCATGGAGGGAAAGCCTCGCCTGGGGATGGATGCCGGCAATCTTTCTTCCGATATATCCCAGGGGATCTTCCGGATCACAATCGGTTTCATGGCGCATGACCAGTTTCCCGACCTCGGAGATGATCAGCGAAATCCGGACCGGTTTCTCCATCAGCGCCTGCAAGAGACGAAGGCCATAGATGATCCCCGATGCCCCACAAATCCCGACGATGATTTTTTTGGACATATCAACCCCTGAACAGGGTATCCAAAAGGATCCCCGCAAGCAAAATGAGTGAGATGGCGCTGTTCATATGAAAAAAGGCCACGTGGACGCGGCTGAGATTTTCCGGATGCACCAGCCGGTGTTCGGCGGCGAACAGGATCCCGATCACCACCACCGCCAGGAGGTAAACGGCGCCCAGATCGAACAGCGGCTTCATCCCCAGAAGAAACAGAAAGGAGAAGATATGCAGACCGGCGGAAATGGCCAGGGCCTTGCGGACCCCCAGGCGAGCGGGGATGGACTGAAGGCCGGCCCGGCGGTCGAATTGAATATCCTGGCAGGCATACAGGATGTCGAATCCGGCTATGTACGTCAGAAGCGCCAGGCACAGAAGAAGAACAGCCCAGGAAAACCGCCCGGTCATGCCGATCCAGGCCCCCAGGGGGGCGAGGGAGATGACGAAACCGAGATAGAAATGACAAAAAAGAGTGAAGCGTTTGGTATAGGAGTAGGAAAAAAGGAGGGCGAGCACCGGAAAGGAAAGATAAAAGCACAGGGACCCCAGCATGGCCGAGGCCAGAATGAACAGAAGGGAAAAAAACACCACAAAACGCCAGGCGGCATTTTTACTGAGTTTGCCCCGGGGTATTTCGCGACATGCCGTCCGGGGATTGTCACGGTCGAAGTCGGCATCCACGATCCGGTTGAAACCCATGGAAGCACTGCGTGCTCCCACCATGGCGATGACGATCCAGAAAAGGGCGGCGATGGAAAAAATGTTCTGGCGATACGCCAGCACCACCGCGGAAAGGGCGAATGGCAGGGCGAACACCGTGTGGGTGAATTTGATCATCCGGGCGTAATCAAGGCCGCGTGAATACAACAATCCTGGCTGAGGTTTCATGGATGTTTCCATCGGTCCCTGATCATGATAACTCCACGCCGTGGATGCTGGATTGACAGGCAGGACAGCGGCCGGCAGCGATCCGGTTTTGCCGAATGGTGTATCCATAGCGCTCAATCAACAGACCGCCGCAGGCGCCGCAGAAGGTGCTTTCTCCCTTTTCTCCCGGGGTATTCCCGCAATACACATGGGCGAGTCCCGCCGCAAGGCCGATATCCCTGGCTTCCAGAATGCCGGCCAGCGGTGTCGCCGGGCGGTCGGTCAGGCGATAGGTGGGATGAAATCGACTGATATGCCAGGGGGTTTCGGGCCCCAGGGAGGTGACGATGAAGTCGGCAAGGGCGGCCAACTCCCGGGGATCGTCATTCAGTCCGGGGATCAGCAGGGTCGTGATTTCCACCAGGATGCCGCGTTTTTTCATATCCACCAGAGTCGCTTTCACCGGTTCCAGGCGAGCGCCGCAGTATTCCCGATAAAAATCATCCCGAAAGGCCTTGAGATCCACATTGGCGGCGTCGAGGAAAGGGGCCGCCATCTCTATCGCCTCGGCGCTCATATACCCATTGGTGACGAACACATTTTTCAATCCCCTGGCGCGGGCCAGCCGGGCCGTGTCCAGGGCATACTCGAAATACACCGTGGGTTCGGTATAGGTGTAGGCAATACTGCGACAACCGGTTTCAGCGGCTTCTTCCACGATGACTGCCGGCAAAACCGGTTCCCCCACAATCCGGCCGTTATGATCAGCCGGCATCTGGGCGATATCGGCGTTTTGGCAAAACCGACAGGTAAAATTGCAGCCCACCGTGGCGATGGAATAGGATCGGCTGCCGGGCGCCAGGTGAAAGATGGGCTTTTTTTCAATGGGATCGATATGCCGGGCGATCAACCGCCCGTACACCAGGGACTCGAGAGTTCCGGAACGGTTCTCCCGCACCCCGCAGCGCCCCCGATCGCCGTCGCTGATGACGCATCGATGGCTGCATAAATCGCAGCGCACTTTGTTTCCCTTCAGACGTTCATATAAGAGAGCTTCCATCAGGATCTCCATCTGCTCTGGTTTCAGGAACCGGGCGGATTCCCACTGTTATTCTCCGGAAGCATCTCCCGGGGCCGGCACCTGGCGCTCCCGACGCATCCGGACATGGCGCCGGCCGGGGACTGGGCCCGGTTTTTGATGGTCAAGGGCCGGGTCCGGTAGCGGGGGACAAGGGTCACGACCATCCCGGCGAAAGCGCCGAAGGGAAGTCTCTGGACCAGACCTGAATTTTCAATCACCCGGGCGATGATACCCGAATGAAGGGGGGTGTGGCAAACCGTCCGCCAGGTGATCGGCACGGGTCCCAACAGGGATCGCACCAGCTGTTTCAGTTCCCAGATGCTGTAAAATCGCGCCCGGTTGTAGATGGATTCCGTAAACATGCCTCTGACCCGGTGCTGAAGACTCTTCAGGGCATACCGGTTGAGGACGCCGATGAAAATCCGGTCTTTTGCCACCCGGGCCGCTTCCGCGATGGCCCGGCGGGGGTTGTCGACGAATTCCAGGGACGTGAAAAAACAGGCATGATGGAACGAATTGTCCTCAAACGGCAGATCCTCGGCCACCCCCCGATGAAAATCAACCCGTTGTTGAAATCGTTCCTGGGCTATATCCAGCATATAGGGAGATGGATCCAGCCCCGTGACCTTCAGACCCATGTCCAGCAGCGCCGCCAGACTCTCACCGATGCCGCAGCCGATGTCCAGAACAGTTTCCTGCCGGGCGGGCCGCAGCAAGGATCCCATCAGCCGTTTCTCCAGGTCCATGGCGAAGAGATTTCGCCCGCTCGCCTGCCGGGCTTCACATGCTTTGGCGTCATGAAAATCGAATACGTATCCCATGGGCGCCTTTGTAGAAGAAAACCGTAATTTAATCAAGGCGAAAGCAATGAAAAAGCGAATTGGCGCCTAACCGGCGATTCCCCGGGTTCATTGACTGGATTTTCCCGGCTCTTTCGTTTCATCCAGAATCTTTCGGATCGTGTGCGCCAGGTCTTTCATGACAATGGGTTTGTGCAGCAGCGCCTTGATCGGTACTGTCGGTGAGCGTTCTTCGGAAATCTTCCGGCTGTATCCCGTGCAAAGGATCACCGGCAGGTCCGGTCTGATCCGCAGCAACTCCATGGCCAGAATATCACCGGTGATTCCGGGCATCGTCATATCCGTCATCACCAGATCAAATTGATTCGGATCCCGCCGAAACAGTTCAAGGGCCTCCATGCCGTCCGTGCCGATGCTTACCTGGTATCCCAGATGCTGCAACAGCTCGCTCACCATCATGGTGAGGGCTTGTTCGTCATCCACCACCAGGATCCTTTCACGGCCCCTGGGCAATTCATCGATCATCGGGCTTTTCGACTCAACCCCTTGCTCGGTGCCCGGTAGAAAAAGGGTGAAAACAGATCCCCGGCCCGGTTCGCTGGCCACCTTGATTTTTCCCCCACAGGATTTCACGATGCCGTACACCATCGCAAGGCCCATTCCGGTGCCTTCCGATGGACCCTTGGTCGTGAAATAGGGTTCGAAAATCAGCTCCATGATGTCAGGAGCCATCCCGCAGCCGGTATCGGCCACCATGATTTTAACATACTTCCCCGGCTTCATATCTTCCAGTTCCGTTTCGCCGGAATCATCCAGGACGATCTTGGAGATGGTGACGTCAAGGACCCCGCCGTTTTCTTCCATTGCATGGGCGGCGTTGGTGCACAGATTCATCAGCACCTGATGAATCTGGGTCGGGCTGCCCATGATAATGGAATCCGTTTCAATTTTTTGACGGATTTCAATGGTTGTGGGAATGGAGGAGCGAATCAATTTCATGACCTCCCTGGCAATACCGTCCACCCGGATCGGCATGATTTTTTCCTCGGACTGGCGGGCAAAGGTCAAAATCTGTCTGACCAGATCCCGCGCCCGTTCTCCCGCCGTATAGATTGCCCGGAGGCTGTTTAGCGGCTGTTTGCCGCCTTCGATATCCATCATCGCCAGCTCGGTGTAGCCGATGATGGCGGCCAAAATATTATTGAAATCATGGGCGATACCGCCGGCAAGCGTGCCGATGGATTCCATTTTTTGAATCCGGTTGAGCTTGGCCTCCAGCTCTTTTTTCTTCCCTTCCAGCTCCCGCTGTTCGGTTAAATCCCTTGAAATTCCAAGTAGGTATGCCGGACGACCTTCTTCGTTCAAGATCGGAATTTTTTTGGTATGGAGCAGCCGCCGTCCCTTGTAACGGGTTTCGATAGTTTCTTCGGGGATATCGACAAGCTGGCCGCCGCTCAAGGTCTCTTGGTCCTTTTTCACAAAAAAATCAGCCAGCTCGAAGGGAAAAAAGTCATGATCCGTCTTGCCGATCATTTCCTCCCGGGGATAGCCGAGCAGCTCTTCACCGGCTTTGTTGAACCGGACAAAACGAAGGTTCTCCGCGTCCTTGACAAAAATCATGTCCGGGATATTTTCCACGATGGCATTCAAAAAGGTCTCACTTTGCCGTACTTTTTCAATTAATTCAATATTTTCTATTTCCAAGTAATAATTTTTCAAGCCTTCTTCGATGCGTGATCGGATGAAGTTGCCATCAATGGGTTTTGAGAAATATCCCTGAAGTTTTCCATTATTTATGGCTTTCACCAGCGGTGGGAAGTCGCTGAAGGCCGTCAGAAGGAACCGCCGGGTTTTCGGAAATTCCACTGCCGCCATTTCCAGGAGTTCCGTCCCCTCCATTCCCGGCATGCGCTGGTCCGTGATCAGCACCTGGATCTCGGTGGACCTCAAAATCTCGAGGCCCTCCATGGCGGAAGAAGCCAGGAAGACATCATAGTCCCTTCGAAACATCGCCTTGAAACTGCTCAAGTTTTCCCTGTCGTCGTCAACATAGAGAACGCGCGCCTTCGGAATCGGATTAGCGGTATTCATGCGGCCTCCTGGTCCAGGGGTAATAACAGGGAAAACGTCGTTCCTGAACCGTTTTTACTTTCCACCTCGATCATTCCATGATGCTCCTGGATGATGCCGATACTGATGGAAAGTCCCAGTCCGGTTCCCTCCCCCACCTTTTTGGTTGTAAAAAACGGATCAAAAATATTGTTGAGAATGTCTTCCGGTATTCCGGGTCCGTTATCGCTGATGCCAATCACGGCATAGGCCGTCTTGTCACGGAATCGGGTGGTTGTTCCAATGGTGATGACCGCCTCTTCCTGTTTTTCCTTTCTCTGCACGGCGTCGATGGCGTTGGCAATGATATTGAGCAGCACTTGAATCAACTTGCCCGGATGCACGGATATCGCAGGCAGGGCCTGATATTCCTTCCGGATGCGGATCTGGTTTTTATAGCGGTTTTTCAGAATCACCAGGGAAGCATCGATCAACCCATGGAGATCCGTTTTTTCCGTATGGATTCTATCCATGCGGGAATAAATTCGCAAGCTGTCGACGATTTCTTCCGTCCGCCGGACGCCCTCGAGAATATTGCGGGTCAGCTCCGATAATTCCTGCAGCAGCAGGCCATAATCGATTTCCGCTTTCACCCGGTGGAGTTGATCGCGAATATCCGGAATCGGGCAGGCTTCCCCGCACTGTTCATACACTTGCAGCAGTTTTTTCAGATCCGCGATATCCTGTTCCAGTCCGATGGTGCTGGTTTTGATGAAGTTGACCGGATTGTTGATCTCGTGGGCGATGCCGGCGACCAGAACTCCGACGGCCGCCATTTTTTCAGATAACACCAGTTTCTGCTGGGCATTTTTCAGGTCGTCGAATGCCCGTTCAAGAGCTCTGTTTTTTTCTTCAAGGGCGGCTTTCACGCGTTTCAAGGTCAGGTGAATGTCCACCCGGGCATGCACTTCCTCCACCTGAAACGGCTTGGTGATGAAATCGACGCCGCCCAACTGAAAGGCCTTGATTTTGTCACCGGTGTCGGTCAAAGCGCTGATAAACACCACCGGCAGGTCCCTGGTGGCTTCGTTCTCCTTCAGGCGGCGGCACACCTCGTACCCGTCGATTCCCGGCATGTTGATATCCAGCAGAATCAAATCCGGCGGATCGTTTATGGCGGAAGTTACCGCCAGCTCGCCCCTGGGAAAGATTCGGACCCGATGGCCTTTTTCCTTCAGCATCGTTCCGAGAAGCTTGAGATTGGACGGTTTGTCATCCACCACCATGATGGTGCCGCTGTTGATGAAAGCATCCATGATCAACTCCCGCTGTGAGAGGTGTCGGACCCGAACAGGACCGCCAGCCGGTCGAAATCGTACTCGTCCGCCATCCGGGAAAGGCTCCCGCCAAGCCGGGCATCCAGGGTTTCAACCTTTTTGATCAGGTCAAGCAACTCCTCATGATAGCCGCCGGCGATGGCCTTGCGAATGTCGTGCAACAGGGTATCCGGCAACGCAAGAACCGCTTCCCGGGATATCGCCGCGACATCACTTTCCGAAATATCCACGTTCTGCTCATCGTACAGATAATCCACGTGAAGATGTTGTTTGATTTCCTCCAGAATACGGTTTTCCTTGAACGGTTTCCGGATGAAATGATCCGCCCCGGATTTCAGGACCTCGATCCGTTCCTCCTCCAGGGCGCTGGCGCTGACGGCGATGATGACAGCCTCCCCGCCGCCCCTGGATGCCCGAATTTTTTTGGTGGCCTCCACACCGTTCATCACCGGCATGCGGATGTCCATCATCACCAGGTGAGGCTGCCAGGCGGCAACCATATCAAGGGCCTCCTGCCCGTTCGCCGCTTCCCGAACATCGAAGCCCACCGGCTTCAGCATCCGAACCAATATATCCCGATTGGTTTCTTTATCGTCCACCACGAGAACTCGATGGACCGGCTGGCCGGGTGCAAGACGGATCACCCGGGGGGGTTCGGCCGCCGCCTTCAGGTCCCCCGCTTCCTTTCTCGTCACCGGCAGGGTGAACCGGAACCTGCTGCCCTTGCCGGGTTCGCTTTCCACCGTGATGTCGCCGCCCAATAAATGCAGATACTCCCTGCAGATGGCGAGACCCAGGCCGGTCCCCTCCCGGGAACGGCCGCCGGCGCTTTGTTCGAAACTGGCGAAAATGGTTTGCAGATCCTCCCGGGGAATTCCCAGGCCGGTGTCCTCCACTTCGAACGTCAGCATCAGGTGATCACGGGTGTTGGTTCCTTCGTCGGCCCCGGGCTCCCGGGCATCAACCCGCAGGCACACCCGGCCGCTATCCGTGAATTTGACGGCATTCCCCAGCAGGTTGATCAGAATCTGGCGGAGCTTGCCTTCATCACCGGCAATGACTCGCGGAACGGATTCCGTTCTGGAAACATCCAGCGCAAGCCCCTTGGAATCGGTCCGGATGGTAAACATCATCCGCAAATCACCGAGCAGGGCATGCAGATCAAAGGGTGCGGAATGACGTTCCAGACGCCCGGCTTCGATTTTGGACATTTCCAGGATATCGTTGATCAGGTGCAGCAGGTGTTCGCCGCTGCGGATGATGGTTTCGACATTTTTTTTCTGCTCATCCGATAACCCCGGGCTTTGACGGATCAGTTGGGAATATCCGAGAATCGCGTTCATCGGCGTGCGAATCTCATGACTCATGTTGGCGAGAAAAATGCTTTTGGCCCTGTTGGCCTTTTCCGCGCCGTTCTTAGCTTTTTCGAGCTCCAGTTCAACCTGCTTTCGAAAGGCGATTTCGCTAGCGAGCTTTCGATTCCAGTAGAAAAAGACGATCAAAATCAGCGCCGCCACCCCCGCCACAACCCCGATCAACCGGATAACGCGGCGCCAGTTGACTTCATGCTCAAACCGCACGCTCATCCATTTGCCGGAGATGGCGTTCTGCTCTTCCAGCGGTATGGATTGCAGGGCTTTATTGAGGATCGCCGTCAATTCAGGCCAATCCGATCGAACACCCATGGCAAAGTTGGTGCTGACAAGTCCTTCCGCCGGCGCGGCGAACTTCAGGTTGCCGAGGTTGTGTTTCTGCATGAGATAAACGGCTACCGCCAGGTTTTCCACGCAGGCATCCGAACCCCCGGTTGCCACCTGCTCCAGACCTTGCAAGGAAGTATCCACCGGCATCAACCGGATGGCGGGATAGGTTTTTTCAATGGATTCCTGGGTGGCATACCCTTTGACCACCGTCACGGTTTTACCCCCGAGATCTTTGAGTCCGCTGATAAAAGGAGTTTGTGTCCGGGCGATGATGACGACGGGAAACGACAAATACGTCTGGGTAAAACCCAGGTAGGCCCGTCTGGCGGGGGTCTCCGATACACAGGCCACCAGATCCACGGACCGGTTCCTGGCGCCTGCAAGGACCTCGGACCACGAAAGCCCCGGCACTACTTCCAGTGTCACTCCGAGCCGTTCCTGCAATCGCTGGAGGAAATCCGCGCTGATGCCCTGGTGACGGCCGCTTGAGTCGCGCCATTCGAACGGTGGATAGGCCGGATCGATGCCCACCCGAATAAGCGGATGATGTTTCAAAAACGCCTTTTCGTTTTCCGTCAGCGGCAAGGACATGGATACCCCCGGAACGGAGATCCGGGAGAGATGAACGGGCGCCCATTTTTGAGCGATACCGGCTTTTTTGTCCTCCGGGATGGCCGCCAGGGCTTTATCAATCATGTTCACCAAAACGGGCCAGTCATTACGCACGGCAAAATGCAGCGGGGTCATTCCCTCGGGTGTGTGGAACGCTATTTTCAGATTGGTCAGGTTGAGTTTCAGAATGGTGTCCGTGGAGACCGCCATATTGCCGACGGCGGCATCCACTTCCGCCCGCGACAGCGCCACCATCGCCTCCTGAAACGTATTGAACAGGACGGGCGCCAGATGGGTTTTTTCCTTGATATAGCCATGGTGGGAGCTGCCGATCTGGACCGCGACCCGTTTGTCTTTCAGATCCGCCATGGAATGGATCGGGGAGTCCATCCGGGTGATGACCACTCGCGGAAAGAACAGATAGGGTTTCGAATACCGAAAATGGTGTTTCCTTTCCTCGCTGATCCCCACGCAGGGCAACACATCGATCTGCTTGTCCTCGGCTTTGACCAAAACCTCTTCCCAGGCAATTCCCTTCACCGGCTCAAAAGACATGCCCAGAAGCCGGGAGATCAACTTCACATAATCAGCCGCCATCCCGGCGTATTCCCCGTTTTCAGCGAAAAATTCAAACGGAGAAAAACCGGGATCGATCCCCAGCCGAATTCTGGGGTGATCCTTGCGCCAGGCGATTTCTTCAGGAGTCAGGACGATTTCGGACAGGTTTTCCGAACCTTCCTGAATGTCGGGAACACCCGGCAGTCCGGCAAAATAATGGGACATTACCGTATGAAAAAAGCTCGAGGGGTCTGCTTTCAAGAGCTTCAGCCGGGTATCGATCCGTTCCCGAAGATACGGCGTCAAAACGGATTGTTTTGGAAAGGCGAATTTTAAATGCTGGGGATTGAAAATGATCGGTGAGCGGACAATGGCGCCATTATTTTCATTCATGGTTCCGAACAAACGGTTGACGACTCCCGCATCGGCCTGTCCGTTGGCAACGGCGCTGAAAACCGCGGTATAATCCTCTACCTCGATGAAGGTGCAAGGGATGTCGAATTGCTGCATAACCGCCTTGATGCCCTGATCACCATCCGTATGAATACTGCCTTTCATCACGGCAATGGTCCGGTCTTTGAGATCCGGAAAAGACTCCGCTACAAACCCCTTGCGCGTGTAGATGGCCCCCCAGTTAACGAAAACCGTTTCCTCATTGAAATCATATAATTCAGCTCGGTGTTTGGAAAAAGCGACGTCCACCATCACGTCGAGAGTCTTGTCCTTCAGGCGTTGCAGGCATTCTTCCCAGGTGCCGCGGATAAATTCCAATTTCCAGTTCTCCGTATCGGCGATGGTTTTCAGAATGTCCGGATAGATACCGATACTGCTACCATCGGCGGCGCTGAACACTTTGGGAAAATTTTCGTAAAACCCCACCCGTACGGTGAGGGGCTTGCCGGTGGAAGGGCTTTCGGCGGCAATACCGCCGGATACACCGAATGCGATAGACAAACAGATCAGTATTCCCTGAACTAGTGCTGACGGCAGCTTCATCCCCCCTCCTGGCTGGAAGGAAGTAAATAGAGTGGGTATTGCGGAGATCCATGCCATGAAATATTTGCTTTTTTAACCGGGTATTCTGGAATTATTACCAAATAGTCCCCATATATACAACCACTATTGTCGGTTGCCGGATTTTTCGCCGGACAGTTGTTGAAAAATACCCATGTTCGTGCTATCGGTTCTGTATTGTTCCCCTGCCAAATCGTATCGCACTATTTTTGTCACAATCGTCACCAGCACGGCATACCATAAGAGAAAGGAGCGACTATGAAAAAAATGGCTGCGGAATTTTTCGGAACCTTTTGGTTGGTGCTCGGCGGGTGCGGCAGCGCGGTGCTGGCGGCCGCATTTCCGGAGGTCGGAATCGGTTTGCTGGGAGTCTCCCTGGCGTTCGGTCTGACCGTGCTGACCATGGCCTTCGCCATCGGTCATATCTCCGGCTGTCATCTGAATCCGGCGGTATCCATCGGTTTGTGCGCCGGCGGCCGGTTTCCGGCCAAGGAATTGCCGCAATACATCATCGCCCAGGTGCTGGGCGGCATTGTTGCCGGAGGAGCGCTTTATATCATCGCCTCCGGCAAGGCCGGTTTTGACGTTTCGGCGGGTTTTGCCTCCAACGGGTACGGCGCCCATTCCCCGGGCGGCTATTCCCTGCTCGCGGCCCTGGTCACGGAGATTGTCATGACCATGATGTTTCTCCTGGTCATTCTCGGCTCCACCGACAAACGCGCCCCCCAGGGTCTGGCGCCCATCGCCATCGGGCTTTGCCTGACGCTGATTCATCTGATCAGCATTCCCGTCACCAATACCTCCGTCAATCCCGCCCGCAGCACGGGAGTCGCTGTTTTCGTCGGCGATTGGGCCGTGGCGCAATTGTGGCTGTTCTGGGTAGCGCCGGTTATCGGCGCGGCGCTTGGAGCGGTGGTTTACCGGTTTATCGGCGGTGAGGAAAACTGAAGCCCGCGGCCGGTGCCTCGGGTTACCGATTGTGCCCCCCACGCATAGCGCGGGGGGCATGATACAAACAACACAACTGCCGCCGGATTCCCGGCTTATTTCTTCGACAGCCTGCGGACAGTGCTTCTATTTGCACAAAAATCACCGGTAGTCTTCATGAGATTCTCTCTCACCCCTTCTCAATTGCTTTTACTTCCGCGCCGGCAGTCCAGATCCGATAACGCACTTCAACGCCTTCGGGCACATAGACCACGATGGGCAACCGGCTGTTGTAGCGGATGATATACGGTTCGCCCCCGAGGGTGATGAATCGAGCCACCTTCGGCGCATCCGGATTGACCGCCATGCGCGTGCCCGCCATCGGCCCGAGATCGCTGACTCGATAGCAGGTGAAGCCCCACCCGCTGATGGTTTCCGCCGCAATCTTGCCGCCGAAAAAATATCTATTCTGCTTGTCAATCAGGACTGTCTGACCGACAAGCAGCTCCACCCGGAAAGAGGATTCGTCCTCCTGTCGCGGGAGTTGCAGGACGCATCGAACCATCCCCGCCTCAGCCGGGGGAAAAGCCTTCAGGTTGTCCCCCGCCTGGCTGACCGGTGCTGCAAACAGAATCATCAGGACCATGGCCGCCCATATCTTTTTCATGTTTCCTCCCCATATCGAACAATAGGTCAACATACCGCAGCCAAATAATAAAAAACAATAATTATTGAAGGATAATTATGGGTTCGGGTGGTATTTGAAGCCGTGATCCGGTTTCAGGATATAGTGGCGGAAGGAATTCAAGAACACGGGCGGAAGTTTCGAACCGAGCGAAATCGAGCGAAATCTTGCATAACCCCCAGGGACATAGTATAAGTTTCCGTACGGCTGCCGTAGATCCGGCGGCGGAACAATTGCCTGAAAACGGAGAATCTGTAATGAATAACCGGTTATGTATCCTCTTGATGGCGGTTCTGGCGGCGATTTCATTCATCGGCTGCGCGGATGACGACCATGACACCATCCCCCCCTCCACTGTCATCACCCATATCCTGAGCGACCAGAACGCGGACGGCGACATCGCCCTGAGCCTGGACGGCACGACCCTGACCGTCACCCAGGCCGTCAATTCCCAAAATGTCCTGGCGGGCATCGATCCGGATTTCGGCGATGAATTTCGCGGTTTCCTCGATTTCCCCCTGGGCGGCGCCGACGGCGTACCCTCGGGCGCGGCCGTCGTCGAAGCCACCCTCGAGGTTTTCATCAACAGCTTCACCGCGGCTCCGGGTGTCAGCGAGATACCCCTGCTCGTCGACCTCGTATCTTTTCAACCGCCCCTGCCCCTGGTGGGTGACGATTTCTTCACGGAATCCCAGCCCCCGCTCCTCACCATGGGCTTCCAATTTTTTCTCCGGGACGCCGGGCTCCTGGTGGCCTTCGATGTGACGCCGCTCATGCAGGAGGCCCAGCGCCTGGATTTACCGGATTTTCAAATCCGGCTGCGCACCGATTTCTCGACCTATTCCGGTGACGCACTCATCGAAATCGACGACGGGGCCCCCGAGACCGCCCCGCTGTTGACCGTGGAATATTATTGATTCCTTATCCGGTTTTATAGCCGATCCCGGTATGAACGAGCAGCCGCAACAGGCCATTTCCAAAGGCGCCCGCACCGACGTCAAGATGATTTTCACCCTGACCCTGGTGCATTTCACCGGAGATCTGTACAGCTCCTTCGTCAACCCCCTGTTCCCCCTGTTTGTGGAAAAACTCGGCCTGTCCCTGACCCAGGTGGGCCTCATCGCCGGCACCAATCGCTTTCTGGCGTTCATCGTCCAGCCGACGGTGGGGTACCTGGCGGACCGCCATCCGTCGCGGGCCTTCATCCTGGCCGGCCTGCTGCTGGCAATCTGCTTCATCCCCCTTGCGGGCATCGCTCCCGGCTTCTGGACACTGCTGATCCTGGTGGCCGTGGGTTCCATCGGCTCCTCCATGTTCCATCCGCCGGTGACCGGCATGGTGCCGTTGTACGCCGGTTCCAATTCCGGCTTTTCCATGTCCATTTTCAACACCGGCGGCACCTTGGCCTTCGGCCTGGGACCGCTTTTCGTCACCTGGTACGCCGCCCGTTTCGGCCTGGGGGCCCTACCGTTCACCATGTGTTTTGGATGGATAATCCTGGCATACCTGGCGGTGACCATCCCAAAACCCGGCGGCGACGCTTCGACCCGGCTCGGATTTTTCGGCTCCATCCGGGAAAACCTCGGCGACGCCTGGAAAATCGTGGCCGTCATCTGGCTGGTGATGTTCCTGCGCGCCGTCGTGGGCCAGTCCTTCCTGACGTTTCTGCCGGTCCTGCTGGTTCAAAAGGGCTTGACGGTGGTTTCGGCGGGGGTGGTTTTTTCCCTGTTCACGGTGGCGGGCACCTTCAGCGGCCTCATTGCCGGCCGCATTTCGGACAAGATCGGATTCAGACCGGTGTTTCTGTGCGCCCACGGTCTGATGACACCGGTCCTGCTGCTGTTTTTACGCCTGGAAGGAGACGCCGTTTACATCGGGGCCCTGGCAGCCGGCGCGACGGTTCTGGCCACCCTGCCCCTGGGGGTTGCCATGGCCCAACTCCTGGCACCCAGGGGGCGCTCCATGGTCGCCAGCCTGATGATGGGTTTCGCCTATGGTCTCGGCGGATTGATTACGCCCCTGGTGGGCAGGCTGGCCGACCTGTATTCCATTCCGTCGGTTCTGAACGCCATCTGCCTGATTCCCCTCGCAACCCTGCCGCTGATCCTCACCTTTCCAAAAGTCAAATAATTCCGCGGCTGCCTGGAAACGGCTCAGGACGGCTTCTTTTTCTCCGGCGGTTCGATATCTTTTTTAATTTCTTTTGCGATTTCCAGATCCTCTGAAACCTTTTCCAACTTCTTCGGATCAATGGAGGTCAACGGACCCGTGGGCGGTTTGATCTTCTTGCGGATATCTTCTAAAATATCATTGATATTTTCTTTTTCGATCATAATTTCCTCATATTTTCCAGACGTTTCTTTGGTTACCAAGGACGGGATCAGCCAATCGCATGCCTGGAATCCGTTCGCGGCCGTCCGCCGCCATCTATAAGATAAACCGAAACCATGGATTGGCAATAAAAAAGTTTCATCCCCCGATTCTTTTTTGCCGGCCACCTCCCGGAAAACGGGGCACCGGCGGACCGCCCGCTCCCCGTGAATCGCGGAAAGCGGCTGTTACCCTTCCGGAATTTCCGTCATGATGGCATAGCCGGTCCCATCGGTCCGAATGGTCACGGCACCATGGCCGTCGGTTCCCAAAATCCGCAGGCCCATCTGCCGGTATCGGTCGGCGACCTCCGGATGGGGCAGCCGGGCGCCGCCCCTGGCCCGGGATGAAACCACAACGAGTTCCGGACGAACCGCTTCCAGAAACCGTCGGGTGCTGGATGTCTTGCTGCCGTGGTGGGGAGCCAGCAGAATGGAGCTGTTGAGGCGGGTTTCCTTTTTTCCCAGCAGATCCCCCTCGGCGGAGGCCATGATATCCCCGGGAAACAGCAGGCAAACCCTCCCGTAACAGATTCGCAGCACTATGGAATTATTGTTGATTTCGCCTCCATTGCCGTTTCCGGAGGCCATTTTCCGCGGCGGATGCAGCCATTCCACCCGAACCCCCTGGATCTGTCTTTCTCTTTGCAGATCGCAAAAATCCGGCATGAAAATGGCCTTCTCATGAACCGCTTCCATGAAATTGTCATGGGTCCTGGTTCCCGGGGTGGCCCCATTGGTCCAGATTTCCTTTACCGCAAAATGCCGGACAATATATACCAGACCATTGAGATGATCACTGTCCGCATGGGTTAGCACCAGGGTGTCGATGGTGCGGATTTTTTGTCTCCAGAGAAACGGCGCCACGATTCGCTGACCCACATCAAAGACGGCATTGTCCGGAAACCCGCCGCCGTCGATGAGCATGGTATGGCTTCCGGGAAATTCCAGCAAGGCGGAATTGCCCGCCCCGACATCCAGAAAGGTCACTTTCAAATCCGGATGCCGGAAGCGCTGCCGGATCCAATAGCCGCAGTCCGCCGCCAGGATCAGGACCGCCAGCGCCAATGGAATTGCCGGATGGGTCAGATTCCAGCCGCTTGCCGTCCGCCCCGGATGGTTCCGGTATCCCGGCAGGCTCAGCACCGCCGCGAAAAACAGATAGAAACCGAGTATCTCCGCTTCATTGGGGGTTACGGTATGAACAGCGGCAAACGGCCAATCCGCCATCAACCGAATCCAGTTCAGGCAATGTTCCAATACCCGGGCACTGATCCGCAGACACCATCCGGCCGCTGCCAGGCTCACCGGGTAGAGCAGCATGGCCGTCAGCGACAGGGGCACCACGATCCAGCCGATGGCGGGAATCGCCAGGCAATTGGCCAGGAGGGCGATGAGCGATACCTGATTGAAATAATAGAGTCCCAGGGGCAAGGTTCCCACAATCGCCAGCAGGGAAATCAGGAAAAACAATCCGACCCGCTTCCCGGCTTGCATCCAGAACCCCCCGCCGGCAATCCGCGGCCATCCGGTCTTCATCAGACCGTATACAATGGCGCCCACGGCGGCAAAGGACAGCTGGAACGAGACCGAATACAACAGCGGCGGATGCGCCACCAGAATCAGCAGGGCAGCGATGGCCAGCACATTCAGGCCGTCCTGACGGCGGCCGATGATCAGGGCCGCGAGAAAGACAGCCGCCATGATCACGGAGCGCTGGGTCGCGGGCGACATGCCGGCCAGGGTTCCATAGATCATCACCGGCACGAAAGCCAGCGCCAGGGAGGCTTTCTTACCCCAGCCGCGCCACAACAACCAGTCCACCCGGCCGAGCAGGCGGCTGAACAGGAAAAAGAAAAATCCGCCGACGATGCTGACATGCAGCCCGGATATGGACAGGATGTGCCCGATGCCGGCCCGGCTGAACACGTCCCAGTCCTCGGGGGGAACGGGGGAGAGATTTCCCACCACCAGGGCCCCCACTATCGGCGCCTGTTCCTTTGGAACCGTGGCCCGGATGAAGGCCATCAATTGCTGCCGGGCCCTGTCGATGATCCCCGAAACCGGATTTCCGCTCTGCTGCCGGGAAATCTCCAGGTGGCCCGCCACGGCGTAGGCCCGTGCAAAAACGCCCTGGAAGGCCAGCAGGCGTTTGTAATCGAATCCGCCGGGATTGTTGAAATTGCGGATGGACATCAGCCTGGCGTCGAAGGCGATGAAATCGCCGGTGGCCATTTCCGGGGGCTCGCCGGGACAAGTGACCCGCACTTTCCCACGGACCGGCCGCCAGCCCTTTTCACAATAAAGGCGCCGGGCTTCGACGATCACATTCAGATAGCGCCCACCGCGGATCGGCGCTCCATGGACCGTTCCGAAGATCCGCCGCTGCCGGCCACCGATGAAATGGGTGACATGATCCGGCGGGAATTCCGGATGGGTCCAGGGCTGGATGGAAAGATATCCCAGCGCCAGGAACAGCAGCAGCGGCGGGGTTCCGGTTCCGCGGCGCCGCAGGATGCAGGCGATCACGGCGCCGAAACAGACGGCGGCCATCATGCCGGCCGGTATTTCGTGGCCGGGCATACGCACCCCCGCGGTGATTCCGAGCATGAAAGCGACCAGCAGCGGTATCACCGGCCGCAGATATACATCGGTTTGAACGGTTTTCATGCGTCTCTGAACGGAGCGCAAAGAGCCCGCTCAGGAACCGGCGGGCATTTTTCGCGGATTTCGCCGTCTCGGCGACGGCAAGTCCGAATCCATCGGATCCGGCTCGTTTTCTCGTTTCCCCCGGGAATCGGGGATTGGTTTTTCGGGAGCGCTATTTTTGTCTGCGGATGCGGGCTCCCAGTTGCAGGAATTTTTTTTCAATGGCCTCGTAGCCGCGATCCAGATGATAGATGCGGTTGACTTCCGTGGTGCCCCCGGCGACAAGACCGGCCAGGATCAGGGAAGCGCTGGCCCGTAAATCCGTGGCCATCACCGGGGCCCCGGACAGGCCCGCGACGCCCTTGATGATCGCCGAATTGCCTGAAACCGTGATGTCCGCTCCCATCCGCCGCAGTTCGCTGACGTGGATGAAGCGGTTTTCGAAAACGGTTTCGGATATCACGCTGAGGCCCCTGGCCACAGACATCAGCACCATGAACTGGGCCTGCATGTCCGTGGGGAATCCCGGGTAGGGGAAGGTCTTGATGTCCACGCTGTCGATGGAGTCCCGTCCCCGCACCCGGATATGGCTGTCACCGGTCTCCACCCGGACTCCGGCCTGCTTGATCTTGTCCACGATGGCGCCGACATGCTCGGGCGTGCAATCGCGGATCGTCACGTCGCCGCCGGTCAGCGCCGCCGCCACCATGAAGGTGCCGGTTTCAATCCGGTCCGGAATGATCGCCGTGGACACCGGCTCCAGCTTCTTCACGCCTTCGATGGCCACGACAGCGGTTCCGGCGCCCCGGATCCGGGCGCCCATCCGGTTCAGCACAGCGGCCAGGGCCACGACTTCGGGCTCCCGGGCCGCGTTGCGCAGGATCGTGTTTCCCCTGGCGAGAACAGCGGCCATCATCAGATTTTCCGTCCCGGTGACGGTGGGTGTTTCAAAATAAATGTCATCGCCGACCAGTTCCTCCGCCGCGGCGAATACATAGCCGTGTTCCAGGGTGATTTCAGCACCCAGCCTGGTCAGGCCTTTCAGGTGGAGATTGATGGGCCGGGCCCCGATGGCGCAGCCTCCGGGCAGGGAAACCTTGGCCTTTTTCAACCTGGCCACCAGCGGGCACAACACCAGGATGGAAGCCCGCATCTTCCGCACCAGATCGTAGGGCGCCTCGAAATTGTTCAAACCGGCGGCATTGATCCGCACCACATCCCCGTCCACTTCAATTTGCGCGCCCAACGTGGCAAGGAGCTGCAGAATGCTGTCGATGTCCTTCAGCCGCGGTACGTTCCGGTACGTGCACCACCCTTCGGTCAGGAGAGAGGATACCAGAATGGGCAGGGCCGCGTTTTTCGCGCCACTGATCCGCACCTCCCCCGTCAGCGGAACACCGCCTTCCACAACGATTTTATCCATTTCCCATTCCCATCCCCGGCCGGTTTCCGGCCCGGGAAATAAAACGCCCGCCCCGCCGCAGCGGCAGGGCAGGCGCAGGTATCGATTTCAAGTCCGTTTCCGGCTAGTGGTGATGCCCGCCATTTCCGGCGGCGCTGTCCAGCGCCGCTTTGACGATGCAATAGGTCATGCCGAGCCCCAGGATGGTAAGCGCATACCACAACCCGCCCATGAACACCATGTGACCCATATCCCAAACCCATTCAAAACAAAATGGAAACATCTGTTCCTCCTTCAGCCGGCTCAGGCCGCGACCGGATTCAATTCCTTTTCCTGCGGAAAAATCGGCAGATAGCGGTAGCTAAGCGCCACCAAAATGACACCATAGGCCACCGGCAAAATGGTGGTGGCCACTTCCTGCCAGCTGGGATAATACAGCACCCACTGGTCGAACGGCAGCACCGGTACGG
Organism: Thermodesulfobacteriota bacterium; assembly: GCA_049320885.1. GTDB lineage: Bacteria > Desulfobacterota > Desulfobacteria > Desulfobacterales > SURF-7 > DYJD01. The sequence continues at coordinate 34,541 of JBMORA010000013.1, forward strand.
CCATCACCTGCAGGACCATCACCCAGCGGTTGATGCAGACCCCCGCCATGCCGAGAATCACTCCGGTCCACAGCAGACCGGACGTGCCGCGGCCCTTGCGGGTGATCAGGATCAGGGCCGGGAAGAAGCCGCCCACCACGATTTCGGCCACCAGAATCCAGATGCCGTAAAAGGCGTTGTTGCTGTAGAAATCCATCAGGCGGAAGCCCATCCCCGGCGCCGTCGAAACCGCCCAGTAAACGGTGTCCACGGTCTTGGCGATGATGTAGGTAAGCATCATCCAGCCCGAAATCTTGGCCAGCAGATCAATCACGTTATCCTTGACCAGTTTCTTACCGACGATCTTTTCCAGCAGCTTGGTCAGAAAAATGGTGAAGCAGGGTCCGTAGGCCGCCGCCGACCAGGTGAACAAGAAAAACGTCCAGGGCCATACCAACAGTCCTTCCCGGTAGGCAAAGGGCCGGCCGTACAGGACACCGGCCACGCCACCCAGGGATCCCTGATGGAAACAGGAAAGGAAAGCGCCGGTGGCGGCGAAAACCGCCATGACCTCATGCATGTTGTGGGTCAGATGATGAAAAAAGGGGATCTTGTCCAGCTGCCGGTTTTCCAGCACCAGGGGAATGTATTCGATGGTCAGCACCGCAAAATAGCAGGACAGGCAGAACGCCACTTCGGTGAGCATGGAATGGACGTTGGCGTGCCAGAAGATGAACCATCCCCGCAGCGGCTGTCCGATATCGATGGCCAGTATCAGCAGGGCCGAGCTGTAGCAGATGAAACCGATCAGCACCGCGAAATTGATGATGTTCTTCAGCTCATCCTTGCCGATGATGTACCGCAGCAGCCCCGTAAAAAAGGCCCCGCCGCCCAGGGCGATCACCGCCAGGTCCGCCCAGATCCACAGGGCGAATCCATAATAGTCGTTCATATTGGTCTGGTTCAGGCCTTTGAGCCAGCACAACAGCATGGCATATATTCCCCACAGCAAAACCGCCCCCACCACCGACAATCCCAACATGAATTTCGGCAGCGGACAGCGTTTGACTCCCTCGGGTATCAATGCTGAATCCATATGTTTCGCACTCCTTACTGTTTATCCGAATCCGACGAAAAAACGGTTTCCATGCCCGAACGTTCCGGCCTGCTCAGCGGTGTCCGCCCGGAACCTTGCCGATTTCCTCCCCCGGCAGATAATTGTCTCCGGCCCGCCGCACCCATTCCCGGCTGGTCAGATAATACACCTTGGTGTTGGTTTTCAGACGCTCCAGCAGGCGGAAAGCGCGCGGGTCCTTTTTCAGACTGTAAACCGCATGCTCCTTGTTGTTCAGATCGCCGAAGGTGATGGCGCCGGCTGGACAAGCCTGGGTGCAGGCGGTCTGGTAGTCCTCCTCGCCGATCTCCCGGGTTTCCTCATAATAGGCCTTGTCCAGGGCCCGCTGATAGCGGTGATAGCAGAAACTGCATTTCTCCACCACACCGCGCATCCGCGGAGACACGTTGGGACTGAGCATTTTTTCCATGCCCTCCGGCCAGACCGGATCCCACCAGTTGAAATAACGGGCATGGTAAGGGCAGGCGGCCATGCAATACCGGCAGCCGAAGCAGCGGGTGTAGATCTGACTGACGATACCGGTTTCCGTGTCATAATCCGTGGCCGTGGCCGGGCAGACCGACACGCAGGGCGAATGGCCGCTGTGCTCCCCCTCGCAGTGCTGACAGGGCCGCGGCAGATAGCAGATTTCGGTCCTGGGGAACGGCTGGTTGTTGGTGAGCCGGTAAACCCGCATCCAGGTGATGCTGTCCAGTTTATTGGTCTCGTTCTCCTTGAAAGGGACGTTGTTCTCGGCCATGCAGGCCACCATGCAGGAGCCGCAGCCGGTGCATTTGTCCAGATCGATCACCATGCCGAATTTCTTTGGTGTTGCGTGTGCTTGCTTCATCAGAACCTCTTGCTATGTTTTAGGCTTTGGTCAGGCTTGCGCCGATGCCCCAGGCGGCGTCGTAACCGGAATCCGGATCATCCACCGGTCCCATCAATTCATGGATACTGACACCCTTGCCTGCCAGATACTTGTCGTGGGCGCCGTGACCGAGGCCCCGTTGCATGGCCACCACGCCGGGCATGATGCCGTGGAAACAATGAATCCGGACCCGCGAGGCCCCTCTGGGCGTCGTCAACACGGCGCCGGCGCCGTCTTTCAGTTGCAGGCTCGCCGCGGTTTCGGGATTGATCTCCACCACCATGTCCGAATCCTTCAAAACGGTATCCGGTACGATTTTAATCAGGAACGGCGGCGATCCCACGGCGCCGCTGGAAAGACGCATGGAGTCGCAGGCGATCAGTGTCAGCGGATAACGCTTTCCGTCGCCTTCCGCCGGTATGGGCGACCGGGTCAACCGAGCCGCTTCCGGGAATACGAATTTAGCGCTCGGGGTTTCAAATCCCGTTTTCCACGGCGCCGGTTTGAACTCACCGTCCGTCCAGCAGATTTCTTCCTTCAAGGTATCCCATTTATCGCCGAGGGTTTGTTTCAGGCAGGTCTTGTAGTTCTTCCAGGGAAACGCCGCGGCGATATTGCCGCCCAGGGCCTGGGCCAGGGCCAGGATCACATCCCCCGCCTGCCTGGTGTCATACAGCGGTTTCACCACCGGAACCGCCAGGTTCAAGGCGGGCCTGGTCAGGCCGGCAGTCACCGGCACGTCTTCATAGCGTTCCAGGCAGCAGTGGTTCGGCAGAATCAGATCGGCCATGGCCGCGGTTTCGTCCATATGGGTGGCGAAGCTGACTTTCAGGGGAATCCGTTCCAGGGCCTGGCGGACGGCCTGGCCGCCGGGCAGGGTATAAGCCGGATTCGCGCCCGAGATGAACAATACCTGAATGCCGTCGCCAGCGCCGGAGTTGATCAGACCCGGCAGCTGGGTCAACAGGTACCGGGCGTCGGGAAAGCGTTCACCGCCGGCGCCGTCAATACGCGGCTTCTGCATGGCGCTGGCGGCGACAGCGTCCATCTCCATTTCCGGCCATTTTACGTACTCGGGCTCGGGCATGGCCCATACGCCGCCTTTCCTATTGATATTACCCACCAGCGCGTTCAGCAGATGGGTGGCGGCGGTCTCCAGAAAACTGCCGGGAACGAGCCCCTGGCCCCGACCGCAGACGGCCACCGGCCGTTTGGCGCGGGCGAACTCGCGGCCCAGGGAGCGAATCGTCTCGGCCGGGATGCCGGTAGTCTCGGCTACCTTCTCCGGCCGGTATTGGTCCAGAATCGCCTGCCGGCAGCCTTCAAACCCTTCGGCAAACTGTTCCGTAAACCGGCGGTTGAACAGATTCTCGCTCAGAATGACATGCGCCATTCCCAGAGCCAGATGGGCTTCCGTACCCGGTTTGGCGGCCAGCCACTGGTCGGCCTTGGCGGCCGTGTTGGACAGCCGCGGCTCCACCTGAACCAGCTTGGCCCGCCTGCTTTTCCATTCGGCATGGGCCTTGAACATCCGGACCGGCGAACCCCATCCCTCGATGATGCCGCTGCCCAGGCTCAGGATAAAATCGGCTTTTTCCAGATCGAAGCCGGGCACGCCGCGATGCCCCTGGGTTTTTTCCATCACCAGGGCATAAGCGTCCTCCATGGTGGCCGGCCGCAGGAAATTGGGCGAGCCGTATACCGTCAGCAGTCGGCTCCACAGCAGCGGCACGGTGCCCCTGTCCGACTCCGCGATGCAGGCGACGGTATGGGATTTCCCCGCGGCGCGCAATTCGATCAGTCTGGCCGCGATTTCGGCAATGGCATCGTTCCAGGTAATGTTCTGCCAGGCACCGTTGACTTTTTTCAGCGGCGATTTCACCCGGGTGGGGCTGTACAGCAGTTGCGGCGCCGCCACCCCCAGGGCGCAGATGCCGCCGTCATTGATCGGATGGCCCTTCATGCCCTCGACCTTGACCACCCGCTCGCCGATCTTGCGGACCGTGATTCCGCAGCCGCCCGGACACAGCAGGCAGGCCGAATTGGTTTCCGTGGCCTCCCCATCGGGAGGAACCGGAGTCCAGGGCCAGTTCTGGGTCCAGATGGAAAGGTCATCGGTAATCTTCCATGGCAGCGGCGACAGGGTGATGCCCGCCGTGGCTCCGATTCCGAGTGCCAAAAAACTTCTTCGATCTATTTTCATACCCGTTTCCCCTTGCACAAAGAAAAGAAATGCCTGCCATTCACAATGGCGCGCCTATTTGTGGCAGACAAAACAGCCGTCTTTCTTGGTTTGGACGCTGGTCGCCCGCCCGGTTTCCTGCATATGGCATTCGGCGCAATCATCCATTTTCATTCGGTCCCATGTATTTTTTTTCAGGCACAGCATGTTTTCCAGATTGCGGCCCCAGATATCCCGGCTGTAACCGGTGATTCGGTTTTCCTCGTAAACCGGCAGGCTGGTGGATTCGCCGATGGGACCGTGACAGGTCACGCAGTCCATTCCACCCAGTTTCACATGGGCCGCATGGGAAAAGAATACGCAGTCGGGCTGCTTCGAATAAACCAGCCAGGGTACTTCCCGGTTCTTGGATACATATTCTTCCACAAAAATTTCTTCATCCTTGGAGTCACCCTGCACTTCCTCGTGACATTCGATGCACTGGGCCAGCTCCGGAACGCCGGCGTAGGTTCCGTCCTCCCGGAACAGGTGGCAGCTTTCGCAACCGTCATCCACCAGTTCCATATGCAGGGAGTGGTTGAAATCAAAGGGCTGCTGCTTTTTGGAATAGAGCACTTCAGGAAAAACCAGCCAGCCGATCACCAGGCTGGCGGCGAATCCGATGATGAAAAACAGAACCGGCATCCCGGCGCCGGGATCCCGGTGGGCGGATGCGGTTGCATGGTCGGTCCCGTCGTCATGGACATCATTGGCATGATCGTCTACTGTAGTCATGGAAACTCCATTTTGAATGGGCCGGCCCACTGGTCCGACCACTGCTCCGGGTTGATATGGTCTGACAAATCCCTTTCATTCCATGGTGCGGAACCACTGCGCTTTTCAGGCGTCAAGTTCCCGCGTTCGCACGGAAGTTCAGTTATTTATAACCGTTATCCAGGATTGTCAAGGGGTAATCGTGATGCCCGCCCCCCCTTTTTTGGGGCCTTACGCCCATCAGGGCATTTGCCCGTAGCTGTGCAGCCCGGGAAGATAATTCACGCCGAAATAAGTAAAAATCACGGCGGAAAAGCCCACGATGGACAGCAGGGCGATGCGTTTTCCCTGCCAGCCGCGCATGAACCTGGCGTGCAACAGCACGGCATAAATGAACCATGTGACCAGCGACCAGGTCTCTTTGGGGTCCCAGCCCCAGTATCGCCCCCAGGCCGAATTCGCCCACACGGCTCCGGTAATGATGCCGATGGACAGAAAGAAAAACCCGAACATCACCAACTGGTGGGTGATATCGTCCAGAACGGCCGGCGCCGGCAAATGAACCGGCTTTTGATCCGATTCCTCCAGATTCCGGCTTTTCAGCAGATACATCAGGCTGACGACAAAGGCCACCGCGAATCCGGCATACCCCAGGAAACAGGTAATGACATGAGCGATGAGCCAGTTGCTTTTCAAGGCCGGTATCAGCGGCTGAATGCGGTCGTTCATATTCGGATTCAGGGAGGCATAAGCCAGGGCGAGAAACATCAGCGGGGTGGTAAAAGCGCCGATGACCCGGTTGCGATACCGGAACTCCATCACCAGACTGAGGATCGCGATGACCAGGGAATAAAACACCAGGGATTCATACAGATTGGAAAACGGGGCATGACCGATGCCGAGATCATAGGATTCTATCCAGCGCAGAACGATTCCGGCCGCGTTGCCGGCGGCGGCGAGCATCAGTGTGCCCATGGCCAGCTTTCCCGGTGGATCTTTCTTGAAGACCCAGGCCGCGATGTACAGACAGGACGACAAGGCGTAGACAAATGTCGTCATCGACAGAACGAATGAACTGATATGGGAATCCATCATGTTGTTCGAACCTTTATATTACCTTTATATTAATCATTGCCTGAATCTTCATGCCGTCACCCGCCGGCTTCGTCCAGCCGCCGCAACCGGCGGGACAGGTTTTCCACCAGTCGCTGCATGCCCAGCTTGTTTTTATTGGCCGTGCCCGAAACCAGCACCCGGGTGTTTTTCCCGGCTGGGGTCAGTTCGATGCACACCCGTTGGTGGGAGGTGAAAAACGTCACATAGGAGCCCAGGATCATGAAGATAAAACCCAGGTACACCATCGCGACCCCCGGGTCCTTGGTCACCTGAAGGCCGGTATAATATGTTTCCGAATAGGCCGTAACCGACAGGACCATGTTGGTCTCGGCCGAAGTCTCTTGAGGCTCGACAATGGATATCACCATGTCCCCTTTGCGCATTTTATCGAAATTCGGGAAGCGCACCGGCAGAACCACGGTTTCCGGTTCCCGGGAGTCCCGCTCAATCCTGCCCAGGACGGCCTGACCGATGGGATTGCCCATGAACGCATAAGACTCTTCAATCCCGGTAATGACAAAGGTTCCCTGTCCTTCGGGAATTTCCACCCGTTCCCCCGGCGAAACGGAACGGGAATAGGTCATGCCGCTGGACCTGCTGGCGAACTCCAGTCCGATTTTCCGCTGCGGGTCATCCGGGGCCGATATCCCCGCGGATCTCCGGCCGGATGCCTGGAAAGCGCTCATGCGGCGAAGTTCTTCCGGATCGTGGATATCGTATTCCGGAAACGGATACGGCATGATCACCTCCACCGGCTCACCCGAGGGGGGAGTCCAAACCCCGATGAACGTTTCGCCCAACCGGTGGCCCTTATACATGTAGGCGCTTTTAAACTCCTGGATGACGAGGGCGCCTTGCTGATTTGGGAGCTGAATCGGTTCCCCCATCCTGGCCGCCACTTCCGTTTCCTCCCCGCTTGAAACGGAGGTGAGCCGGACCGTCATCTCCTTGGGCGGAACCTTGCCATAGCTGGATTGAAAGATATTGATGCCCTTGTAGCGCAAGGGGTCATTGACAATAATGTCCTTTTGCAGCACCGTCTGATTGTTTTCGATGATGGACAGCCGCGAGCGATATTCCTTGGGGACGCCGTTTTCATAGAAGCTGACATCGAAATCCTCGCAACGCACGGAAAATTCCAGGGGCTGCACCTTGTTGCCGCTGGTAAGCCTGACGGCGTTTACCGTTTCCCCCTCCGGGATATTGACTGTCCCGTCAAAGCCGCCCACAAGGCCGATCAGTGCGCCGATGAGCATCAGCACCACGCTGAGATGAACGCCGTACACACCAAAACGGGTCCAGCGGCCTCTTTCGGCCAGGATGCAAACGGCCTTTTCCATTGTTTCAACACGGTGGTACCGAAACCGCCGGCCGATATACCTCTCATAGCGCTCCTGTAAAATCTCCAGCGACGCCGATACGTTGTAGGTCTGCGCCTCTTTTTGTCTTCGAAACTGTTCGATATTGAATTTCGGGGATTCCACAAACACGATTTTCCAGACACTGGAAAACCGATCGATGGAGCAGACAATGATGTTGACCACCAGCAGGACGATCAGGGCCTGATACCACCAGGCATGATACATGTCAAAAAGCTGCAACCTGGAAAACAGACGGAAGAATGTTTCACCGTATTGATGAAAATACCAATCCGCCTCGGCGTTCTGGGGAATCAGGGTGCCGATGACGGAAGTGGCGGCGAGGGACAGCAACACCGTAACGGTGAGCCGCACGGAAGCCAGAAAATTCCATATGGTTTGGTGAAAGGCGACCCTTTCCGCAGCTTGCTTCATTTCATCCCCTCCCAAAAAGAATCCGCCCTTTTTACCAGAAATACCGGTGCAACGCAATATATTCCGGCGCGATCATTTTTCAAGGGATGGGATGTGAATCCGGCGGGGGTTCCGTTTAACCATTCGGAAATTTTAATGAATACGAGGCTCGACGCATCCGGATAGCGCCCCATCAGGGGCTGTCATGCGGTTTGGAGTGTGCTGCCGGTTTTTCCCGGGCCTTGTTTCCTGGACATGTCTCATACCGTCGACATCTGACTGTGATTTGAATACGTAGGCCAGGAAGGTGTATATTCTTCTGCTTCATTTCCCCACTGGTTCCAGCCCGGCCGCTTCCCGCGAGCGAATAACTCTAGAAATGGTCCGGGGCTGCAGGCTTCGATGATGCCGTATTGTTCATCCGGCTTGCGGGAATGTTCTCTCTTCCGAGATTTGATGATATTTACCTGCCGCCTTCCCGGTGCAAGCGTTCTCAAGCTGCCGCGGATTCCAAAAAGCATGATTTCTGTTGTATTTCGGAAATAGAAACCCACACCGCGCCCGTCCGGGCCCCCATCCTTCCTGACCTTATGCCAGATGATATTTGTCTTGTAATGAAATCCCCACCCCGCCATGACTTCCAAACCCTCCTTAAGAAGCGCATTGGGAACCCACAGATACAAATGGCTTTGCTCCGCAGCCGCTGCAGAAACCGGTATTTCTTTTATCTCCCGTAGCGTGAGGGTGGAATAGCGCGACAAGCGTTTGTGTTCCGGCGCCATCTTACCGGTGCGGTTTGCAAACTGCCACGGAGGATCTGCCAGAAATGTCCCGAAGCGGTGGTTTCGGACCTGGGCCAAAAAATCCTCGGCCGCTGTGTTGTAGTGTTTTTTCATAAATAAGGGGACGCCCTTTATTTTTTAACTTAAATAAGGTCAAATCCATTCGTTATAGCGATCTCGGCGCCTCGATCGACCGACTTGCTCACTGCCACGATGGAGATATTCAATCGGCGTGCCATGGCAGCCATGCTTTCACCCAGTTCACGCACAGCCCAGAAACACAATAAGCTTCGAGCCCGCACAAGTTCCCTTGCTTTACCTTCACGCCAGATGTCCACCTCCGGAATAGCCAACAGAACCGACACTCGTTTTACAACAAAATCCAAATCAATCCCATTGACTTCAAGGGCATACCGGCGTTCAAAGGCCTCCTTGGATCTGGACAGAATTTCAGAGACAAAATCACCATCTCCCAAGATGCGTTCATCGCTTTTCATATGCCTTTTGGATCTTCTCATCTCCTTGACCGCCGACCATCCGCCGGCACTCCGGATCAGACCTCCGCCGGTCAGATCGCACCGCCTACCTTCATTCAGTCCTCCGGCGACAAATTCCCTGTATTTCCTCCTTGCGGAGGCGACCTGTTTTCCGAAATACATCAAAATCATTTCGCTGTTCTGCCAGGGTTGTTCGTGTCTGCCGACAATGACCCCATGGCCGGAAAAGGGATATTGATCCAGTTGATCCAAATCCGCCACCAGATTTGCCCGCAACGGATTTAAATGAATATATCGGACCAGCTCCAAAAGATAGCTGTCTTCCTGACATAGAATCGATTTGTAACGGTTCTGGAACAGATGGCCTTGCCGCTGATGGCGGCCGTTAAACCTGATGGCGTGGCCCGTCAGCAGTCGCCGCATCACCGTAGCAATTGGAACGGCACCGGTTCTCAATAACAGATGAAAATGATTGGGCATCAGCGACCAAGCAAAACACGCTGTTTCTGATTGTTCCAGGATCAAACCCAGGTTGTTAATAAAATTATAGCGGTCTTGATCGTCCTCGAATATGTTTCGGCGTTCAATGCCGCGAGCAATGATGTGGTGCAGCGCCCCCGTTGCGTCGATGCGTGATTTTCTGGGCATGCCAAACACCATAAATCGAGGACGCTATTATGTCAAGTTTATATATTAAGGGCGTCCCTATTTCTGTTTTTCATTTTAATTGACACATTCCGTAAGGAAATATACATGTTAGTTTATACAATTCGCCATCTGTAAAAGCTGCTGCATCAAACCACGAATACAATAAAAGTAAAGCTTGCGCCTCTTAATGAAACAGAGGTCACGGCGCAGGGTTAACACCCGGCATGGGATAAAAGCGATCTGGTGATAGGGGGAAATCCGCCGATGAAGCATTTCGTTGCAGTACTCATCGTTATTGCCGGGATTTGTTCCATGAATATCGCTGGATTTGGGGCTGACGATGATTGTCAAAAAATCGTGGTTTCCAGCGATGAAGCCTATCCGCCGATTTCCTGGCGTGACAAGGAACATCCGGAAAAAATTATCGGTGTGGCTATCGAATTGATCGAAATGGCTTTTGCAGACCTGGGAATATCGGTTGAGTCTCGATACGTCGGCCCCTGGAAACGAACATTGAAAATGCTTGAATTAGGTGAAATCGATATGATTTCCGGCTTGTATATCACCGAGGAACGTAAGGCCGCTTTTCAATTTGTTTTTCCCATGTTCATGACCGATCCCTCGGTGATCTTTGTCAAGAAAGGAGCCGCCTTTTCATTCGACAAATGGGACGATCTGAAAGGATTGACCGGAGGCAGCCGCTTCGGCGACAGCTATGGCGAGCAGTTTGATGCCTTTGCGAAAAAAAATCTAACCATTGAGCAAGTCACCACTTTCAAAATGCTTTACAAAAAAATCGAATACGGCCGGAATCGCTATATGATTTATGGACTCTATCCCGGATGGGCGCAGGCTGAGGAATTGGGCGTTCGCGACAAGATCGAATACCTGCCGAATTTTATTTCCAATGAAGGCGTTTATGTTGCGTTTTCAAAACGATCGCCCTGCGCCCGCCATGGCGAATTTCTTGGGAAAAAAATACAGGAATATATTGCAGCGCGATTGCCGGAAAAGCTTGTGGAAAAATATGTAACCATTTGGAAAGACCAGGCCATCATCCCCTCTATGAAATAATTGGGATGCGAAAAACAATAGATATAGGGAACCATCATGTAAAGTTCATATATTAAGGGCGTCCCCTATTTCGTGGACACCGGTTGTCAAACCGCGCAGTGACGAAAACCCCATTTGCAATTCCCAGTCGCCTGTGATAATTGATCATTATTATTGAATGAATAGCTCAGGCTGTTTTTCCCGGAGACGATGAAACCGATTTTCCAGCATCATAGCCAACGATTCAGACCGAACGGATCCAGATGAAGGTAAAGGTCAATATCGATCTGCTGATTGAGATCGTCAGCCGGGGCGGCACCCTGAAGACCGGTGTGGATGTCTACAACCAGAACGGATTGCTGCTGATCGACAAGGATCTGCTGATCAACAATGTCAACACCCTGCTGAACATCAAAAAAAACGGGGTCAGCGAAGTCGCCATTGTACCGGATAACGCCGGAGGATTGTGGGATTACAACGGCAAGGAAATCGATTTCGGGTTCCAGCCGGGGCAAACCGGCGCCGCGGTCTCCACCGTGGAGAAAAAACTGCGCCAGATCACGGCCCTGAAAAAAGAAGCCCGGATCAAGTACGACACCGCCAAACAGAACATCAAACAGGTGATTCTGGATATCCGAAAGACCGGCGGGGAATTTGATTATGAAACCGTGGAAAAAACGGTCACCGATCTGCTCAATTTCCTGACCGTCAATGAAACCGCCTTTTCCTATCTGACCAAGGAAATTTTTTCCTACGACGACTACCTGTACAACCATTCCATCAATGTCTGCACCATCGCTCTGGCGGTCCTGAACCGTTTCAATATGCAATTCAGCGAAACCGTGAACCGCTTCCTGAGCAATACCTATCTCCAAAGCATGAAAAACGAAAGCCGGGGAACCCCGACCTCCTATATCCTGTACCTGCCGGATGATATCCGCGACATCGCCCTGGGCTATTTTCTGCACGATGTGGGCAAGGTCCTCATCGCCGATGAAATCCTCAACAAGCACGGTCAACTGACCCCGGAAGAATTCGAAATCGTCAAGCATCACAGTTTTGACAAGGGCCGTTCCATTCTGGAACGAAACGGATTGGAAAAAAACCCCCTGATCAGGAGTTCTGTTCAGTTCCACCATTGCGCTCTTTTCAGCGGGGAACCACGTTGTTATCCGGATGACAAAACCCCCATTGAAGTGCCGATTTTCGTAAAAATCTGCAAACTGGCAGACATCTACGACGCCATGACCACCAAGCGGGTTTACAAGGAGGCCCTCAATCCCATCGTCGTGGTGACGGAAATTTTTCGGAAATACGCGGAAAAGGAAAGCCTGCTCCAATTCGTTCTGCATTCCTTCGTGAAAGTCGTCGGGATTTACCCGGCCGGCAGCATCGTCTCCCTTCAGAACGGCCAGATGGCTTTTGTGGTGGACAGCAGCGGCCCGCTGGTCATCCCCTTCACCGACAACTCCGGAAAGTCTTTACAAACCAAACAGGAAGCGGTCAACCTGGAGAATGTCACCGACCAGGGTTTGCAGATCGATCGGCGCAAACCCCTGACCTCGCCCGTCGACGCCTATGAATTGCTGCCGGATTACCTCCGCCAGCCGGCTGATGTAAATTAGCCGGCGATGGATCCAATAAAGAAAGCCGCTCTTACGAGCGGCTTTCTTTTTGGAAATATCGGAAAAATAGCAATCAGACTTCCAGCCAGGAGTCCGAATACAGGGTTTTTCCCACGATGACATCATAGGTTTTCTTGTACTCCTGCATTTCCTTGGAAAGGCTGGCCATACTGGGCTCGTTGCCGTCCATGAGGCCGTAGATCAGGTCCACGATATCCTGGCGTTTGCCCTTGGCGATCTCCGTCAGCTTGGTGTCGAGGGGATCGGAAATGACCGAATACATGCCGCATTTTTCCAGCATGACCATATAGGTCTGGTTCAGGATCGGACGCAGATGGCTGGGGGGACCGTTGGAAATGTTGGACAGACCGCAGGTGCTCTTGGCCCCCGGAGCGATGTCCTGGAGCATTTTCTGGAACTCCATCAGACACATGAGCTGGGGCTGTTGAATGTTGACCGGGGTGACGATTCCGTCCACCCAGATGCGCTCGTTGGCGATCCCGGCTTCATTGGCGGCATAGAGCAGTTCCACACAGAGGGCGGCGCGTTCGTTTTCATCCCGGGGAAGTCCTTCCGGACCCCACATCAGGGCGATGAAGTCCGCATTATGCTCGGCGGCGATGGGGATCATTTTTTCATAGCGTTCCGGCCGGGCCATGATGGAGTTGATCAGATGGGGCCGGTCCACATCCTTGAGGACTTTCAGCGCGGCGGCAATGGCGTCGATGTTGGACGTATCCAGCACCAGGGGCACATCCGGCACCACTTCCTGCACCACCTGGACCACCCAGGGCATCAATTCATGACCATCCTTTTTCGCCGGGCCCAGGTTGATATCGATATAGTCCATTCCCTTGGCTTTTTGGTCAAGGGCCTCTTCCTGGATGGGCTTGGGGTCACGCTCCTTAAAAGCTCTGCCGATCTTTTTGGAGATGACGTTCAGGCTTTCACCGATTAGAAACATATTTCCTCCTTCGTAAAAGGGGACAGCCGCATCGGCCGTCCCCCCGGGTTTAAACAACTGGTTTAAACAACTGGTTTGTTATTTTTTGGCTTTCAGGAAAGCCGGGATATGGGCCGCTTCCCGGGGACCCACCGTGATGGTCCAGCCGGGCAATTCCTCTTCCACGTCGCCGGCGATGGCGGCGGCATATCCGGGAATGATCAGCTCCTTGTGTTTGACCTTGTCCATGATGCCGCATTTTTTCACGAACATGCCGACGTCGTCGCCGGCGAATTTACCGGCGGCCCAGGCGGTCAGAACCGACAGGCCTTCCGAGTTCTTCACCAGCAGCCAAGACGGGACGCGGCTGCCTTCGATTTCACCAGAAACGATGAAATAGGTCAGGGCGAAGTTGGTGGTCACAAGAACCGGAGAATTTTCGTTCGGGTTGCCGATTTCGTAAATCCCCTCGGTAACCGTCATGGGCCGTTGCGGGTCGGTGTAAATGTTCAGGCGTTCCAGCAGAAGCGGAAAAATACTTTCGCCCGCGAAATCCGATAAAACGACTATACCGCCGTATTTGGCGATCATCATGCCGGCGATCAAGGTTTCCATATCCAGATTGGTGGCCATTTCGCAGGGGAAAGTGATGGTCGGGAAACCCAAGGAACGGTTGCCGGCTTTCAGGGCGGCCCGGCGGATGGCGACTTCGTCTTCCAGGGCCTTCTTGATTTCCCGGCTGCCGGGATCGAGCACCAGGTCTTTCAGGCCCATGCCGGTCAGCTTATCGGACAGGGCGATCAATCCATCCACCGAATCGGCCTTGATGGCCAGGGGCAGATCGTTTTCCTTGGCCAGGGCGCCGAAATCGGCGGCATTGGCGGCGGTGGCGGCATAGATGAGCGGCCGTTTGAACCCGCAGGCGGCGACGCCGGCTTTCATGACATCGATGTTATCGGACATGAGCACCAGGTTGAACTCGGAGGTCTCGGCGATTTTTTTGGCAACCTTGCCGAAGGCGTCCTTGTTGCCGTTGACGTCTTTCAGGGCGATCAGCTCCGGGCGGAGGTTCAGGCCCACGCGCTCGAACTGAAAGGCATTCCATTTTTTGAGTTTTTCCGTGAGCGCCTTGTCGGCGATATCCGAAGAGACCAGGGCAGCCAGCAAGGTGGGATTGTAAAATGTTTTTTCGTGTCGGTACATGACGGTTTCACCGCCGGTTTTGGCGGCGCGAACCCCTTTACCGACGGCCACCGGCCGGATGGGCGGCGCGGAGGCTTCCGCGAGCTGGGCCTTGGCTTCTTCCGAAACATAGGGACAGCTGTCCAGCTCAGCCTTGCCGGAAGCCAGGTTCATGGCGAACGCAAGACAGGTGGGCACGCCGCATTCCTTGCAGTTCGTCTTCGGCAGGAGTTTGAAAATCTGAATACCGGTTAATGCCATTGTCGTCTCCTTCTATATTGTTTCAACCCCGTAACGATGGTTTATTCGGTTGTCATGACATGTCCGCAAGCGCTTGTCTCAAGATGGTCTTGCACATGTCGTAAAATATCCGGGTACGGGATTTTCCCGTACCCGGACATGAGCCTTAGCCGACGATGGGTTCCATGGAAAGGGCCGGATGACCTTTTTCCTGGAGCCAGGGCAGGATTTCCTCCTCGGTGATGCCGACGGTTTCATCGGCGATCTTGTCGTACAAATCGGGTACGCCGAGTTCCTTGCCGCGTTTGAGAATGCGATCCTTGAGCTCTTCCTTCAGGATTTTGGGCATCCACACCATCCGCAGCAGACCACCGTCGCCGATGATGAATTTGCCCTGGGTGATGTTGTATTTGGAATGCCCCACGAAACCCGGAGAGGAAGCGCCGCCGCCCATGACCCCCGCCAGGGTGGTGAATTTCATCCCGGAGGGCGTATCGCCGGTATAGTCGCGGTTGACGGTCATGACCCCGTTGCAGGCCGGCAGCATGGCCGCGATGCACTCGCAGCAGCCGCAGGTGGTCATGGGATCATGGACCATGGAGTAGAAATTATAGTGGGTAACGGCCCCGCGGGAGGCCTTGAAAACGAAATCATTGACGCCCTTCCATTGACCCAGTTTCGGGTTCAGGCATTCGCCCTTCTGAATGGGCTGGTTGGGTCCGGTGGGGTTGATTTCGAAAGAGGCCTTGCAGTCCATCCAGTTGTAGGCGCCGCAGAGGCCGGTACGCTCCGGGCTGACCGTGCAGACATGGCTGGGGGCGAAGGACTGGCAGAGGGTGCAGGAATAATAGGTTTCCACATCCTCGTCGGTCATCTTGTCCACGCGCTCGTCGCGCATCTTGTATTCGGCCCGGGCTCGTTTGGTCAGGTCGTCCACAGCCTTCTTGTCCGTATAGAGGGTGACCTGGACTTTATCGACGATTTTCTTGAAATCCTGATGGAATTTGGCATGCAGGACCACGCCGATATGCTTCAGGGTAAAGCCTTTTTCCACGGCCTGTTTGCTGACCCGGACCCAGGAGATATCCCGCTGTCCGATGTGCATGATGCCCTGAATGTAGTTGATCAGGTGATGAATCTGGCGTTCCATGATGGGTTCGAAATCGGTCTGGAATTCACGGCCGGCGATCTGGACGTAAATACCCAGGGGCAGGGCTTCACCTTCCTTGAGATCGCCCACATCCTTGCCGACCACGACGACTTTGCCGTCCTCGATTTCGTTCATCTGGGCTTCCTTTACCAGCTCGGTGCACTGGGTCTTGCCGCCGCCCATCTGGCAGAACAAATCCGCGCCGCGTACGCGCTCGCCCTCGAAGGCCGGGCCGAAGGAAAGCGGGATGTCGATTGCAGTGACATTGACTTTCAGGCCGCGCACTTCCACGGAACGCTGGCACATGTCGTTGTGGGGCACGTTGGCCACCACGTGTTCATACGTACAGATGCCGGTGGGCAGGATCTCGGGAATATCCGTGTCCGCCAGGGTCGGGAAACCCCAGTTGACGCAACCGGCCGCCGCCACGCCCCACTCGGTGCCGATATCGCCCAGGGCGTTGACAAAGGCAAAAACGCGGTCCTTGTTGTAATGCAGGATCTTCTTGTAATCTCCGGGTTTCACACCGCCGAAGGCCATGGCGGCCCGGTTGGCGAAGCCCAGGGCGAAAACGGCGGAAGAGATGTCCGGCCCGA
Source organism: Thermodesulfobacteriota bacterium (assembly GCA_049320885.1). Taxonomy (GTDB): domain Bacteria; phylum Desulfobacterota; class Desulfobacteria; order Desulfobacterales; family SURF-7; genus DYJD01. The sequence goes on from JBMORA010000013.1 coordinate 51,044, forward strand.
AGGGCACGATCCGGGTGTTCCAGCCGATCTGAACGCCCGCCTGGATGAGCTGCTGGATGACCGAGGTGCCGTTGTGGCTGGCGGCGCAGAAGATGTACAGGTTCTTCTTCTGGTAGTCCTCCACGATCATCTTGGCGATCTCCGGCGTGGGGGCCGCGCCCACCATGGCGGCGAATCCGGGCGCGGAGCCGTCCACGAACTCCACACCGCGTTTCCGCAGAATGATGTCGTCCGCTGGTCCCACCCACATTTTGCCGTTTTCCAGATCCGGATCTTCCTGGAGAATATAGAAATCCGGTTCATACAGCATGCGGATGGCTTCCATGACCTCATACGAGAAAATGGCGGCCATGCCGGCGTCCAGCAGGGGCCCCAGGTAGGGCAGGTGATTTTTGCCCTTGATATGGGGGGGCAGAAGACCGCGGGCGAAGGCCATGGGCTTCTGCAGATCTTCCAGGGTCTCCACCTTCATGCCGGTCAGGGAGTAGATGACCGGCAGGTAGTAGGCGGTGTTGCCGAAGCCGACCTTGGTGTCCGCGCTATAGGTGTCCAATGCGTTCCGAAGCATGCCTTCGGCTTTCGATACGACTTTGTAGCCGCCCTGAATGGCTGCAAATGCTACTAATTTAGACATATTCTTTCCTCCTTCGTTGAGGATTTATTCGTTGATGCTACGCTTCCAGTGCCTGACGATCCGCCATATCCATCAGTACGCGCTCTCTTGCCTTGTCAATGCCCAGTTCCTTGCGTTTCTTGTCGATGTGGGCGATCATCAGGTGGGCATGTTTGATGGGGTCGGCTTCCAGATCCCATTTGCCGCCGTAAATTTTTTCCAGTTCCTTGGAAAGATAGTCATGGAACACCGGGGCTCCCTCAGTGGGCAGGTGCAGACCGAAAACCGTGTAAACGCCGGAAGACACAAAATACTGGCCGATGGAAATCGCTTTTTCGCTCATCCACTCCGGCGCGCTGCCGGCTGCCGGCAGGTCGCAGATGTCCTTGCCCAGACCGCCGGCCTTGACCACTTCCGTGGCCGCCAGCAGGATGCGGCTGTTGTCCACGCAGGAGCCCATGTGCAGGACCGGCGGGATGCCCACGACCTCGCAGACTTCGGCCAGACCGGGTCCGCAGTAGACCGCGGCGCTTTCCGGGGTCAGCAGGCCTTCCATGGCGCAGGCGATGCCGTTGCAGCCGGTGGTCAGGACGATGACGTCGTTCTTGATGAGTTCCTTGACCACGGCGATATGGGCCTCGTTATGGCGCGTGCGGGCGTTGTTGCAGCCCACCACGCCGGCAATGCCGCGGATCCGGCCGTTGATGATGTTGTCGTTCAGGGTGTAATAGGTGCCGCGGAAGGTGCCGCCCAGGTGATATTCGATGGATTCGACGCCGAACCCACCCACGGAGGAGGCCTTGTATTTCGGGATCATGATCTCCGAACCGCGGTTCTTGTAATTGTCGATGGCCATGCGGACGATTTTTTCCGCGTCTTCCAGGGCATGGTGTTCGTCGAATTCAATGTGAATGACGTTGTTCTGTTCCATCCGGGCAATGGGATGGGTGGTGATCAGTTTGGTGTGGAAGCATTTGGCGACGTTGGCCAGGTTCTGGAATACGCACTGGATGTCCACCACCATGGCGTCGCAGGCGCCGGTGATGATGGCCAGTTCCTGCTGCAGGTAGGTGCCGGCCTGGGGCACGCCGTGACGCTGGAAAATCTCGTTGGCCGTGCAGCAGATGCCGCCCAGCTGGATGCCCTTGGCACCTTTGGATTTGGCGTATTCGATGATGTCCGGCCGCTGGGCCGTGGCCACGATCATTTCCGACAATACCGGCTCATGACCGTGAACGATGATGTTGACATGGTCCGCCTTCATGACGCCCAGGTTGGCCTCGGCCTGAAGGGGATAGGGGGTCCCGAACAGGACGTCCTGGAGGTCGGTGGCCAGCATGGAGCCTCCCCAGCCGTCCGCGAGTGAAGCCCGGGTGCATTGTTTGACGATATTTTTATAATCCTGATCCACTCCCATGTGGGTCCGATGCATGATTTCGCAGATTTCCCTGTCGATGTTCCTGGGCAGCACGCCCTGTTTGACCCATTTGTCATACAGGGGCTGGGGAGCGCGTTTGAGATAGTACAGCTCGCCTTCCGGCTTGCCCCATTCTGCCAGAGCTTTTTCCGCCACTTCCAGGGCGATCTCATCCAGACTCCGGTCCTTGGTGACTCCGTCCGCTTCCACGGTGGTGGCCACGTTGAAATGGGGCGCGATGGCCATGAGTTTCTGGGGATCTTTGATTTTATACGCGTTGGTTTCCTTGCGGGCCACGGACAGGAAAACTTCTGCCACGCAGCGGCCATGATCCGAATGGGCCGCGGCGCCGGCGGCGACCATACGGGCGAAATTCCGCGCGGCGATGGTATTGGCGGTGGCGCCGCACAAACCCTTGCGGGTGTCCTCGCCCTGGATGCCGCCCTTGGGCAGCGGCAACCGGCAGGGCCCCATGGCGCAGTTCTTACAGCAAATGCCTTGGATGCCGATGTTGCAGGGTTTCATCTGCTCGGCGCGGTCGAATACCGTATCAATGCCCAGGTCCTGGGCGCGCTTAATCAATTCCTGGGTCGCCGGATCAATCGAAGCCTTGATCGGATCAGCCAGTTTGTTCGCTTTTTCTTTTTTTTCTTCCGTCATGTGAGGTTCCTCCTCATATTAATGATCAATTCATCCGCCCGTACATCGAAACATCGGCGGCGGGTATCTTTTTTTCTGTCAGGCGGTTCACGCAAAGGTCATGAACTCCGCCTCAGGCGACACGGCGGTGGACCCTGTTCAAGCGGTCGATGATCTTTTCGATGTCGCTTTTCTGAACAGCGGCCGGCGTCAGCGTGACTTTACCTTCCTTGACTTCCGCGGCCCTCTGGGCCGCCAGTTTGGCGCGCTCCTCGGCCCGTTTCATCCGCAGCTCGTTTTCTTCGGCCTGTCGCTTGGCAGCCACATCGGCATCGGCCTTGGCTTTGGCGTCGGCATCGGCTTTGGCTTTGGCTTCCGCATCAGCCTTGGCCTTGGCTTCCGCAGCCGCTTTCGCCTTGGCGTCGGCCTCGGCTTTGGCCTTGGCATCGGCTTCCGCTTTGGCTTTGGCATCGGCTTCGGCCGCTGCTTTGGCAGCCGCATCAGCCTTGGCGTCCACCTTGACTTCCACTTTCGGCGCTTCCGCGGGCGCTGCTTTCGGCTCGGCCTTGGGCGCAGCGGCCTTGGCGGCGGGTTTGGGCGCGGCCTTGGGAGCCTCTTTGGGCGCGGCGGCAGGGGCCGGTTTTTCTTTCTTTTCTTCCTCGATGGTCAGATTCGGCGTCGGTGAAATGGCGGCATAATCAATTTTGGCTTCCGCCAGCTTTTTGGCGATGGGCGCCACTTTCGTCGCCATGCCGCCCCCCATGATCAGATCGATGAAGGCCCGCACCATGCGAATGGCTTCCGGATGGCGCATGATCAGGATGTCGGAACCGGCCATCAGATAGGTGACCGCTCCCACCGCTTCCATCAGAATGCCGCGTTTTTCCGGATCCCCCAGGGAAGGGGCTTCCTCGGCTGGCAGTTTGGCTTCCTTGCATTTCCAGACTTCGTTGCCGAGGTTGTTGATGATCGGGAATTGCAGTTTGTCATCACCCTGGGCCATGGCCGCCATCCGCAGGCGTTCCATGACCGAATAGGAATATTCCAGGCCGTACCCGATGCCGCCGGTGGTCGGATCCACGATGATGCGGTCCATGGGCATGCCCAGGTTTTCCAGCAGGATGTTCACCTGTTTGGCCAGGTTGACGTCGATGGGTGAGGACGAAATCAGGGTGTGGCCGAAACCCATGGCGGAGGCGCCGATACCCTTGTGGTTCTTGTCTTCCACCGGACCCAGCACCAGCTTTTCGCCGTCGCACTCCTCGGAAATTTTCTTTAAGGTTTCTTCATCTTTCTGGGGATTGGCGCACCCCCAGACGATCAGCGGAACATCGATGGCTTTCAGCACTTTCTTGACCGTGGCTACGGCGGACGCCGGGCTGGCGTTGTCGCCGTTGGGGTCCGTGCTTTTCAGTTGCAGCACGATGGCTTCCGCGCCGAATTCCTTGACGCATTTCTTGGCCCATGCAGCCGGATCGGACATCACATCCTTGAAATGGACAAGCGCCGCCTCCGCCCAGTCCTGCGGTGCCATATCCCAGATTTCCATCGCGATTTTCGGTTTATTGGGCATCTTGCCTTCGAACTGATAGAAGGGATAACAGGTTTCGCCCCCGACGGTCAGGGCCTTGGCGCCCTTTCCGATGGTAATCTCCTTTATGCTGCCAGCATAGGATTCTTTTACAATTTCAAAGCCCAATTTTGCCTCCTTATCGTTTTCGAACGATATTGCAGTTGAGAAACTTGTTGTAAGAACGTTGCCTATCGCGCCACCCGATAGGAGCTCCATCCATCAATATAAATATTCCCCCTTTCATTAATAAAAAAGAATAATATGTCGACATCCGTTACAACGGATGGCTGTTTACGGACCGGCTTATTGTTTTCCAGCTAACCGATTTTCTTCGAGAAATTTAATGGAACAACCTCCCGGCAAAAAATACCAAATTATCTCCTTACATGCTGGCATAATATTTGTCAATAGAAGACCGGAATCCTCCCGCACGGCACATTTTATTATAATTATTTAATATAACAGTAAAATATTGCTATCCAGCCTGTCTTGCCCGCAGGCGTCGGCGGTTCTCCATGCGCGCCTTCAGTTTCGGAAAACTGTCCAGATCCGTATGCGGCAGGAAAAGCGACGCCACGTATTTGTCCATATACGACGGCGTCTCCGACAGCTCGAAATTGGTCATTTTCCTGGTGACGTCACCCACATCCCGCCGGATGCGGTTCGTCAGGGAGCTCATTTTACATCCCATCAGGGAGCCGTTTCCCACAAAAATGACTTTTGCCGGGTCCACCTCCGGCAGCAGGCCGATGACCATGGCTTTTTCCAGATCCACATAGCTGCCGAAGCCGCCGGCCAGGATGATCCGATCCAGGCTGTGCACGCTAAGTCCCACCTCTTCCAGCAGGGTCTGGTAGCCGCTGTAAATGGCGCCCTTGGCGCGGATCAGATTTTCAATGTCGATCTCCGTCAGCACCACATCCCGGTCGATCTGGGATTCATGCTGCCAGGCCAGCACGTATTCGTACACCCCCTCGGACTCACGGATCCGGGGGGTCTTGAGATCCCGGTCGAATTTCCCCAGGTTGTTGATGATGCCCATTTCAAACATGGTGGCCACCATGATGATCAACCCGGAGCCGCAGATCCCCTTGGGCCTGGTGTTGCCGATGGTGATGTTCATGGGTTCGAGGGTGATGGGATCGATGGAAAAATCCTCGATGGCCCCCTTGGCGGCCCGCATGCCCAGCTTGATGCCGCCCCCCTCGAAAGCCGGGCCGGCCGAACAGGCCGCGCAGGCCAGCCAGTCCTTGTTGCCGACGACGATTTCCGCATTGGTGCCGATGTCGATATACAGCGTCAACTCCTCGGTGCGGTACATGCCCGATCCCATGACGCCGGCCACAATGTCGCCCCCCACATAACTGGAGACCACCGGATACACCAGGGCGGTCACATGGGCCCCCAGGTTCATTCCCAGATCCCGGGCCCGAATGGGGGGGAACAGGGTGGCGGCCGGTACATAAGGGGAGAGCCGGATGTATTTCGGATTGATGTTCAACAGCAGCTGGGTCATGGTGGTGTTGCCGGCCAGTGTGATGGTGGAAATACCTTCCGGGTCCACACCCGCCTGGGTGATGATCCTTCCGAGCACCTTGTTGATGGTCTCGATCACCACCTCCTGAAGCTTCTGGCGGCCGCCCGGCTTGTCCGCGAACACGATCCGGCTGATCACATCCTCGCCGTAGCTGATCTGAGCATTGAAATCGCCGTATTCACTCAACACCTCACCGGTCTTCAGGTTCAGCAGCTGGCCGTATATGGTGGTGGTGCCGATATCCATGGCAATGGCGTAATTCTGCTCCGTTGTGTCCCCCGCCTGAAGATTGGCGATGCGGGATTTGCTGCCTTCCCGCACCGGCCGTTCCAGGGTCGCGGTGACCTTGAAATCCTGTTCCCGGAGTACATCCGGAATTTTCCGGATAACCGGCAGGGTGAGCTGAAGCTGATGCTCGCCGTGATTCAAGGTAAGGAAATTGACCAGGCGGGAGACATCCGGCAGATTGTCTTTATGAGAAGGTTCCGGCAACTCCAGATATCTTTTTTCCACCGGCGGCACGAACAGGCCGGCTTCCTTCAGGGTTTCAAAATCCATCTGCTGGATACGGGCGGTGCGGCGGGGCGTGGATTGGGAATTCAGCACACTGGCATCCACCGCCGATTCCACCGGAATGCGAACAGTCAGGTCGCTTCTGATCTTCGATAAGCAGGCCAGACGGTAATTTTTTTCCAGATCGTCCTTGCTGAGCTTTTCCGTGATGCCGTCATCCACGCTGCCGCTTTCGATCATGACCCGGCATTTGCCGCAAACGCCTTCGCCGCCGCAGGAGGCGTTCACATGAACGCCGGCCTCCATGGCCGCACGGATCAGGCTTTCGCCGTCGGGAACGGAAATTTGTCGGTTGTGGGGCAGGAACGTCACTTTGTGCATATACCGTTTCCTTTTCGCTGGGGTGGTGTTGCCGCGTCGCCAGTCGGGCGAATGAAGTTACTTATCGAATTCACGGTCGGTTATCAAGCAGAACCTTCACCGCATCGGATCGAGTCGAAAACGAGCAGCATGTGAGCATATACTCATAACTATGGGCGCTGTCAACCCTGATGTCGGTCCCGATGTTTCCCGGGGATGGGGGTCACCCGGGGGTAAGGCCCCAGGGGATTCCGGTCCAGCAGCAGATCACATCCATAAGCAGTTTTCAGGATGTCGTCGCTCAAGACCGCCCGCGGTTCACCCTGGCCGGCAACCGCGCCGTCTTTCAACAGCAGCAACCGATCCCCGTACATGGCAGCCAGATTCAAATCGTGGGAGACCATCACGATGGTGACCCCCTTTTCCTGTTTCAGACGCTCCATGACATCCATGATGCGGATCTGGTGAGCCAGGTCCAGCGAGGCGGTGGGTTCATCCAGAAGCAAAATTTCCGGTTGCTGGCAGATGGCCCTTGCGATGAAAACGCGTTGGCATTCACCGCCGCTCAACCGGTTGAGTTTCCGGCGGGCCAGATGTTCGATGCCGGTAAAGGCAAGGGCCTGGCGGGCGATCTCGCGGTCTTCCCGGCCCTCGACGCCGAATACGCCCAGATAAGGCGACCGGCCCATCAACACCAGTTCCATGACGGTAAACGGGAAATCCGGGGTCGTCGTCTGGGGCACGTAGGCGATTTTCCGCGCGAGACTCCTTCGCCCGTAAGATCCGATGGCCCGCCCCTGAAGGGCAACCTTCCCGGAAATGCGGCCGGTTACGCCGGCGAGCACTTTTATCAAGGTGGTCTTTCCGGAACCATTGGGGCCTATGATGATGAAAAGTTCCGCCTCCTGAACGGAAAACGACACATTCCGGAGAACCGGTATCTCCCGGTAGGAAAAATTCAGCGCCTGGATTTCAAGAGCGGTTTTCATCTTCCCGACCGTTTCAATAAGAAAATGAACAGCGGCGCCCCGAACATGGCGGTGATGACGCCGGCCGACATTTCACCCTGGGCCGGAAGCACCCTGGCCAGCAGATCGCACAGCACCATATAGGCCCCGCCGCCCAGAACACAGGCGGGCATCAGGACCCGGTGATCCGGACCCAGCAGCAGGCGCAGGAGATGCGGAATCACCAGTCCGACAAAACCGATCAGTCCGCAATGACTGACCGTCGCGCTGACCATGAAGGAAGTGACCACCAAAAGGATCAGGATGACCGCCTTGACATTGATCCCCATGGTCTGGGCCAGATCGCCCCCCAGCAGCAGCAGATTCATATTGTTGGATAAACGGAAAATCACCAGGAAACAGGGCGCCAGCATCAGGGCCAGCATTCCCGCTTGCGGGAGGTCGGTGGAGGCCAGATCCCCCATCAGCCAGAACATGATGGTATGGAGACGGGAATCCTGGGTCAATGAAATCAAGAACATAATCACCGCCGTGCAAAACGCGTTGACCATGACGCCGGACAGCAGCAGGGCGTCCTTGATCATCACGGTCTGACCGGAGGAAAGGGCCAGAATCAGCATCAGCGTCGCGGAGCTGCCGCAAAAAGCGCTCAGACTGACTCCCGGGAAAGGCGCCAGTCCCAGCAGAATCCCGAGGATCGCGCCGATGGCCGCCCCTCCCGAGATTCCCAAAATATACGGTTCCGCGAGAGGATTCCGCAACAGGGCCTGGAAAACGAGTCCTCCGGAAGACAGGGCCGCGCCCACCAGGGCCGCCAGGATCACCCGGGGGAACCGGATCCGCCAGATGATATTGCTCAGCATCGGATCCACGCCCTCGCCGCCTGTGAGGGAGAGCCAGACGGCTTTCGCATTGCCGCCGGTGCTTCCCATGGAAAGGCCCAGGAACATGGCGCCCAGAAGCAGCAGGAACAGGAAACTGTTGATGATCAGCAGACGTTTGATGACCATCGGCGCGCCCCGGCTCATGGCGTTGATCCCCTGGGCCCGGTTTCGAACAGTTCCGGATGAATCAGGCGCGCCAGCAGTTCCAGTCCATCCACCAGCCGGGGGCTGGCCCGGTCCAGCAGGTTGGAATCCGCCAGCAGAATCCGGTCGTTTTTTACCGCCGGCATGTCGGGCCACCTTCGCCATTCGGCTTTCACTTTGTCGAAAACCCCTCCCCGCTCCATAGAGGTGATGATCAGGACTTCCGGCGCCAGCGCGATCACTTGTTCCCGGGATAGTCGCGGATACGGCAAGGGGCCTTCCGTCAGGTTGCGGCCTCCGGCCATGACGATCAATTCATGGATGAAGGTGTGGGTTCCGACGCTGACAATGGGGGCGATTCCGATCTGAAAAAAGACGGTCGGCGTTCCGCCGGCTCCGACGACCGTCTCCCGGACGATTCCGATGCGCCGGCGCATATCGCCGACGATTTCTTCCGCCCGGTCCGAAGCATCCAGCAGGGAGCCGATTTCCGTGATGGTGTCCATCACCGCGGCCAGATTTCGGGGGTCCACGGCATAAACCGGTATGGCCAGGGACTCCAGCCGGCGGATGACGGTCAAGGGGTTTCCATCCTTGACGGCGATGCACAAATCCGGGCGCAAAGCGACGATTTTTTCCACATCCAGGTGCACATAGGAACCCACCTGGGGCAGGTCCAGGGCCGCCTGCGGATAATCGCTGTACTGGGTGACACCCTTCAGACGATGGCCCTGATCCAGGGCAAAAATGATTTCGGCGATACTTGGCGCCAAGGCGATGATGCGTCGGGGATGGGCCGGTATCGACACCCGACGTCCCAACTGATCCGTTACGGCTCGGCCGGCCGTGGCTGCCGGACCGGAAATCGCGACCAGGAGAAAGACCACGAAGCCGACCACGATTCGCCTTATGTTCCGTTCGGCGCCGGTCATGATTCGTCTCCGGCAAGGCGCCGCGGCTCCGATGATGAACTCTCCAGATCTTCCAATATTCCGGTCCTTGCCATAAAAAATCCGTCCCCTGATTAGCGGGACGGATGGAAACGGCTTTGAACGGATCCACACCGGCCCCGACCGCGAAGGCATTCTCGGTTCATCATCCGGGCAGGTCTCCTGGCTTGTGGATCTCCCTACTGGTCGCCTCTTCCCGTTCCAATCGCTTTGAACAGTGAGCGCCTGCGACGGTCGTCCCCACTCACAGTGGCGGGCCCGCAGCGGAATCACACCGCTTTCCCTGTTATGCCCCACGGGCGCCCGGATGACATCTTTCTGGAAGCTTAGAACACCGAAACCGCATGAAAAGTCAATATAAAAATAGAACCGCGCGCCCGATGATCCTCCCGGGGCGGAAGTCGCCGGTCCGGTGAGAAAGCCGGGAAATTTCCCCATTATGAATTCCCTACACACAATATACAGTATTCATGTTGACTTGAGGTCACAATCTATATATGAAACACCCAATACCATCCATGCTAGACACAATCACGGATTGCATCCGGACTTCACTGAATGGGGAGGAGTGCATGAAAGGCGGTTCCATCCGGAAAAAAATCACCAGCGCCAGCACCATGGGAGTTGCGGCCATGGCGCTTCTGATGGTGGGTGTCCTGCTGTTGCAGCAACGGGAAATCCGCGGGCTCAGCCGTTCCACTCAGGAGAATATCGGCAACGAGCTGCTGGAATTGACGAAAAGTGAAACCGCCAAAGTCGCCCGCGGTGTTTACCTCATGTGTCAGGCGATCCAGGAAGCCACGGAGCAGAAAGTGGTTTCCGATCTCAAGGTCGCCCGGGAGATCCTGAACCGGACCGGCGAGGTTTCCTTTTCAGACGAAACCGTGGCTTGGGAGGCCGTCAACCAGTTCACCCAAAAAACGGAAAAGATCGTATTGAGAAAAATGATGGTCGGCGATACCTGGCTGGGGCAGAACACCGACCCGGCGGTTCCGTCTCCGGTGGTGGATAAGACCAAGTCCCTGGTGGGCGGAACCTGCACCATTTTTCAGCGTATGAATCCGGTCGGTGACATGCTGCGCGTGTGCACCAATGTCAAAAAAACGGACGGACGTCGGGCCATCGGCACCTTCATCCCGGCCATCGGCACCAAAAACGATCCCACCCTGCCCAATCCGGTGGTCCAGACGGTCTTGCAGGGCAAAACCTTCACCGGCCGCGCCTTCGTGGTGGATGACTGGTATATCACCTCGTATGAACCCATCAAGGACAAGGATGACGCCGTGGTGGGGGTCCTGTACGTCGGCGTCAAACAGGGAAATGTGGACTGCCTGAAAAAAGGGATCCAGAAAACCGTGGTCGGCAAAACCGGATACGTGTATGTGCTGGGCGCCGAGGGTGAACAGAAAGGCGTCTATATCCTATCCAAGGACGGCAAACGGGACGGCGAAAACATCCTCGATTCCCGGGATTCCGAGGGTAATTATTTCATCCGCGATATCATCAACAAGGCCCTGGCCATGAAGCCGGCGACAGGGGAAGAGGAGATCCCCATCGACTATCAACGCTATCCCTGGATCAACAAGGAAGCAGGCGAAAACCAGGCCCGCATGAAAATCGCGGCCATCGCCTATTTCAGGCCCTGGGATTGGGTCATCGGCGCCGGCGTGTACGAAGATGACTACCAGGACGTTCATTTCCGGATCCAGCATGCGCTGGGCAAAATCGATGCCGCCATCGTTTCCATGATTTTATGGACCGTATTTTCCGCCGCGCTGCTGACGACGATTTTCTTTTTCGTCTCCCTTTTCATGGCCCGATCCATCTCCGCACCCTTGAATCAGGCGGGCAATGTGCTGAAAGACATCGCCGAAGGGGAAGGAAATCTCAAGGCGCGATTGGGCATTCACAGCGACGATGAGGTCGGCGGCCTTGCCAGGTACTTCAACCTGTTTGTGGAAAAGCTGGCCGGCATCATCCGGGACGTCAGCACCAATTCGGAACAGTTGAACCGTTCGGCGGCCAGATTTTCCGATCTGGCCCAAAGCATGTCCCGTTCGGCCGCCGAGACATCCCAGCAATCCAACGCCGTGGCGAGCTCGTCGGAGGAAATGAGTTCCAGCATGAGCGCCATCGCCTCCTCCATGGAGCAGATTTCAACCAACGCGAATATCGTCGCATCGTCCGTGGAGGAAATGACTTCGACCATCAACGAGATTTCGGCCAATTCGGAAAAAGCCCGCTTCATCAGCGGCGAAGCCGTCACCCAGGCCGGAACAGCATCCAAGCGGGTGCAGGCCCTCGGGCAGGCAGCCCAGGAAATCGGCAAAGTCACCGAAGCCATCAATGAAATCTCCGAACAGACCAATCTTCTGGCCCTGAACGCCACCATCGAAGCGGCGCGCGCCGGCGAGGCCGGCAAGGGGTTCGCGGTGGTGGCCAATGAAATCAAGGAACTGGCCAGGCAAACCGCTGGCGCCACCCAGGAAATCAAGGCCAGAATCCACGGCATCCAGGATTCCACCTCCGGAACGGTGGGCGATATCGAAAACATCTCCGCCGTCATCAACCAGATCAACGAAATCGTGGCCATGATCGCCGCCTCCATCGAGGAACAATCCGTGACCACCCGGGAGATAGCCGGCAATATCGCCCAGAGCTCCGCCGGTATTCAGGAAGTGAATCAGAATATTTCCCAGATTTTGAACGCCTCCGCCAATATCGCCGGTGAGATCACGGGCGTCAGTCGGCAGGCCCATGAAATGGCTGATAACAGCCGAATGCTGAACGGCGGAGCCGAGGAACTTCGGAATCTATCGGAAAAACTGAAGGCACTGGTGGAGCGTTTCAAGATATAGGCCGGCTGCCTCGCCTAAAGCGGTATACGCGAAACAGCCCCGGCATCCAGAATCTCAAAAACCGCCTGTTTGATCTTCCCCAGCTCCGCCGGTTTTTCCAAAAACCGGATTTGATCGCGCTGGAAAAGCGTTCGTTCTTCATCGTTGGGGTTCCCGGAAAGAAAGAGAAACCGCCTACCCACTTCCGGGTGGACTTTCGACAGGGAACGGTAGAATTCCGGTCCATCCATCACCGGCATGTTCACATCACTGACGATAACGGCATAATACCCATCCAGGGCCATGCGCAGCGCCTCCGCTCCGTTGGTCGCAACATCCACCAGCCCATACTTTTTCAACGTTTCCTTGAGGATTTCCGTGATGGGTGGAAAATCATCCACCACCAGGATGCGTTCCCGCCAGATGGTGGGCAGGGTTGTGATGCGGGGCAGATAATGGGAGGCTTTCGGATGTTTTTCGATTTCATGTTCGATCCAGCGGAGGTGGTGTTGAATTTTCGGGGCGATGGAACGGAAGCCGTCCGTGGTGTGCTTCAGGGAATCGATCACATATACAAAGATATCGTTCCATTCCGAAAATTCAGACTCCGCAATGGTTTCGATCATCGCTTCCCCTGTCAGGGTTTTATCTGCCAATCGGGACCTCGCGGTTCGCAGCGGTTCCTCAATCTTCTGCTTGATGGGGTCGTCCACTTCCAGGCAATATTCAGCGGCAGGCAGCTGGTGCGTTTCCCGCACGGCTTTTTCCAGCATGCGGAGATGCCAGGCTTCATCATCTGCCAGCTGAAGCAGAAAATTCTTCATCGAGCCATCACCTTCCAGAAAGGCGGCTGCCTCCCGGTATATTTCCGATGCGGACCTTTCAATGGTGAGCAACCATTGCACCGTGCTCTTCATGGCCGGCCTCCCTGAACTCCCTGAGCGTCGACTCACACCGGGAACGTCGCTCCAGAAGGAGGGTCGATTTCCGGATTCATTTGTTTCAAGGTAGGCACCGCCCATGAATTGTCAATCCATGGGTTTGGCAGCAGCGGTTGTTCAAGGTTCCGGTAGGTGATTGCAGAAACGGCTGGATTGCCGGATCGATTTGTGGCACATTCCGTTCAGACTGACGGACCTTTTCTCCCAAGAAAGGATGCAGGCGCCATATGCTGAATCTCTCCACATCCTGGACTTCCCAATCCTGTGGAAGCGGGGACGAATTGATAAAACGGTTGCGCGCTTTTGATGTCTCCGGGATCGAACTCGAATATCGCCTCCGGCCGGCTGTGGTCGAGTCCATGCGCCCAGCCTTGAGAAATCATTCCCCTGCCGTTCACAGCATCCATAATTATTTCCCGGCGCCGCCCGAGGAAACCGGCCTGCGGCCCGGGGGGGATATTTTCCGGCTTTCCCATCCGGACCCGGAGGAACGCCGGAACGCCGTGACCTGGACAGCCCGCAGCATGGAACAGGCCGATGATCTGGAAGCCGGGGTGCTGGTGCTGCATTGCGGATATGTGGAAATGCCCCATGGATCGAAACAATTGCATGATTTCTATCGAACCGGCCGGCTTGCTTCGGAAACGGCGCAGGCATTTCTCCGGGACCGGATTGCCGAAAAAGAACGCTTGAAGCCACCGTATCTTGATGGTCTGCTGATGAGCCTGGACCGCCTGATCCCCCTTGCCCTGAAGCGGAATCTGGTATTGGGACTCGAAAACCGCTTTGATCATCATGAGTTGCCGGGACCCGACGATTTCGATTCGATTTTCAGGGAATTCAAGGGCGCCCCCATCGGTTACTGGCATGACTGCGGTCATGCCCACGCCGCGGAGATCCTGGGATTGGTCGAGCCGTCGGGCCTGTTACAGCGCTACGGCGACCATCTGGTCGGCGTCCACCTGCATGACGCCCTTGGCCTGGATGACCATCTGGTCCCGGGCCGGGGGGAAATCGACTTTACGCTTCTGAAGCCCTATCTCAAAAACGACATACCTCTGGTGCTCGAACTCAAGCCCGGCACCACCGATGCGGAGGTGGTCGAAGGCATCCGTTATCTACGGACGGTGCTGGCGGTGTAACTCATCCGGATTTGCGGCAACGCCCTTTGTTCATGACCGTCGGTCCCGCCTGATCGCTTCAATTGAAAACCGCCTAAAAGCGCACGCATCTTGGCGGCCTGGGCGGAAAGCTCCTCTGACGCAGCCGAGGTTTCCTCGGCGTTGGCCGTGTTTTGCTGCGTAACGCCGTCGATCTGGGAAAGTCCCTGGTTGACCTGGGTGATACCCTGGGCCTGTTCGCTGCTGGCGGCCGCGATTTCTCCCACCAGATCGGAAGCACGGGCGATCCCCTCCTGGATGGCTGCCAGCGCCGCGCCTGTTTTTTCCATGATATCGCTGCCGTTATCGACGTTCGCAATCGCCGTTTCAATCAACGCCGCGGTTTCCTGGGCCGCTTTGGCGCTTCTGGCCGCGAGTGTCCGGACTTCCTGGGCCACAACGGCGAAGCCTTTGCCGTGTTTTCCAGCCCGCGCCGCCTCCACGGCGGCGTTCAAGGCGAGGAGATTGGTCTGGAAGGCGATGTCGTCGATGGTCTTGATGATTTTCGAGATTTCCTTGCTGGAGGCAGTGATGGCGTCCATGGCCCGTCTCATCTCTTCCATCCGGCGAACCCCGGTGGCGGAATCATCCTTCGCCGAAGCGGCAAGCTGATTCGCCTGGACGGCGTTCTCCGCGTTGGTTTTGGTTTGTGTGCCGATTTCAGCCATGGAGCTGGTAATTTCCTCCAGAGAGGAGGCCTGCTCGGTGGCGCCCTGGGAAAGGGATTGACTGGAGCCGGAAACCTGATTGGAGCCCTCATCGACTTGCTGGGCGGCAAGATAGAGGTCGCCGATCACCTGGTTCAAGCTGGCGACCATATGGCTCAATGCCGCCCCCAATTGATCGGCATCGGATTTCGTATCCACTTCAATATTGAGATTTCCCCTGGCGATTTCAGAGGCAGCGACGGCTTTTTCCTTCATGTATTCGATCAGCTGGGAGAAGGCTCGGCCCGTGTCGCCCAGTTCGTCCCCCCGGGAATTGATGCCGGCGATTGCCTCCATGTCCATTCCTGCAAGGGCGATATCCCCCATCGAAAACCGCCGCGCCCCTTCGGCGACCATGCGGATGGGTGCGATGATGGAGCGGCTCAGAAGCCATACAATCAGTACGGCGGCAAAGAGACTGATGCCGGCGACAATGACCAGGATCATCACCATTCGTCGGTAGATGGGTCCGGTGGAACGATAGGCGTCATCGGCCATTTTTCCGCTGATCTCAATGAGCTGATCCAGATGTGCGCGCATCGCATCGAATTTTTCCTTGGCCTGGCCCAGCGACAGATCCAGGGCCACCCGCCTGCCATCGCGGGTGTCCGCCATTCGTCCGTCCACGATCTGCCGGGAAACGGCCGCCCACTCTTCCCGCGCTTTCTCATATGCGGGAATAACGGCTTTTTCTTCCACGCTGACAGCCAAGGTTTTATAATTTTCCCAGCGCTGCCGGGCCTGCCTCAGGTTTTCTTCATAATCGGCAGCCAGTTTTTTGAACCCGTCCGTTCCGGTGCTGGCGAAAATCATGGACCGTTCGGCCACCAACAGCTGTTGCAGATCCCGGTCCGCCTGAACCAGATAATCGATGGCCGGCATATGAACGGTGGCGATGTCGTCCAGTTCAAACTTGATGGCGCGGATACTCGTGTAACCGGTGATGCCGATAACGGCCAGGAAAAGAATCATGACGCCGAAAGCGAGGGTGAATTTGGCGCTGACCTTTAGATTACGGAAACGGTTCACCTTGTCCTCCCCTGTCATACCGTCTCTCCATGCCAGACAAGACGGGGCATACGGGAATAATCCCTGATCGATGACCGGCTGGATGAAAGGATAAGGATACGGTTACTGAACCTTATCGATATCGATGCCGAAGGTGATGGCGCCGACGGCTTTATCGGCGTCCATCACCGGAACCGAAATCTGGACCAGATAGGCCTGGGAACTGTCATCGAACTCCACCTCGTCGACAAACACCGCGCCCTGACCTTTATTGAACGATTTTTGGAACTTGTCTTCATCTCCCTGCCAGTAGTCGGACGTCTTGTCGGTCATGGCCACATTGGCGCCCTGGTTGTCCATTACAAAAATTTCAGCGTAGTACGGAGCGCTCTTCTGAATCGTTCCCAGGTATTTGCCGCATTCGGAATCCATGAGGGCCTTCATGTAGTCGGCGATCCCGGCCTGGTCCGTCCATTTGGCATCCATGGCCTTGATCTGATCCAGTGTCTGCCCCTTGGCGTTGGCCTCCTGCACGGCCTTCACAACAATCGGATCAAGGCCTAGTTTCGCCAGGGAGGTGTTGGCGAGATCGACCACTTTTTGGGGCGCTTTTTCCCCGCTCCAGACCATACCGGAAAAACCGAATACAAACAGGCAAAGGGAAACAACGGCAATGATTCTTTTCATGGACAGCCTCCTTTTCGATAATAGGGTGATTACGCGCCGGCACTGCGGCTTGAAGCGAAACAATATCAAACAGAATATGGTTGTGATTTCGGGAAATCGGCTGCCGCCCGCCCCGCATGCTGGGGCACGGCGCTCGTGAGAATCGTGAAATGCTGTTATCGTGTCATTTCAGTATATTTAATTGATATCAGGCTGTCAATAAGAATCTGCGCTGACAAGATGGGAGGCGGATCCCGGAATCAAAAGGAAACGGAAAACACACTGCGGTCCAGGCACCAGTAGGGCACCGCCTGACCGGCGGAAAGCGTCGTCACCCCTTCCGGAATTTCCACCAGGGCCTGGGTCCGAAACATGCCCGTCAGCCGGCTTTTCAGTTTCTCTGGCCGCAGAAGCGCCCTGTCTTCCTGTAAAATGATCCGACACTGGACGAACTGGGTCCAGTCGGCCTGGCCATTGACGGGTGTTTCCAGCGCGCCGGTCAATCGCAGGTAGGGAAAGCGGGAATGACCGGCCATTTTCAGGATACCGGGCAGGGCGATCATCAGGAAGGCCATTTCGTTCGAGGTCGGCCCACCGGGAAGACAGAACACCGGCTTGCCGTCCAGGATAGCCAGGCCCACCGCTTTTCCAGGTCCCATTCGGACCCGGTGAAAAATCTGCTCGGCGCCCATGGCCGCCAGCACCTTGACGATCAGATCCCGGTCGCCCTTCCAGGCGCCGCCGGAAGTCACCACGACATCGCTGCGGGAGAGGAGGTCGGCAACGGCCGTCTGGATGGCGCCACCGTCATCAGCGGCATGCAACAGGTTTGTCTCCAGCTTTTTGGTACGCAGCCAGGCTTCCTGGAGGGCGACATTGCTGGCGAAGAGCTTTCCCTTTTCCAGAATCCGGCCGGGCAGAAGCACCTCGCTGCCGGTGGCCAGAAGGCCAACCCGCGGATGGGTGAAAACCGGCACGGCGGCGATCCCGCCGGCCACCAGCAGACTGGTCAGGGGAGGCGTGATCACCATGCCCGCATCGGCCAGTATTTCGCCGGACTTGACATCGGCGCCCTGGGGCAAAATATTTCTCCCTTTGGACGCATCGGCCAGCGCCAATACGGTGTCGCCCTCCGTCCGGGCGAATTCTTCCGCCAGCACCGCATCGGCCCCGTCCGGAATCGGCGCTCCGCTGAGAATCCGCAGGGCGTTTCCGGGAAGAACCTTCCGGGCGGAGCATTCTCCAGCAGCCACCCGACCCGACAATGCCAGCCTGACCGGAGCGGTTTCAGAGGCCGTTGTCAGATCCCTGCTGAACACGGCGAATCCGTCCTTGATGGAGGCGTCCACGGAAGGAGAGTCCACCATGGAATATACCGGTTCCGCGCAAATCCTGCCGGCCGCCTGGAGTATCGGGAGGATTTCCTTACGCGGCGCAGGCATGTGCGTAAGGGTCAGCCGAAGGGCCTGTTGAAAGCCGATATCGTATCGTTTCATTCCGCCTCCTCGAAAATTTTCTGGATCATGCGGAGATGAAGAATCGGCAGCAGTTTATTGATCACGCCGATGGCGTCCCTGGCCAGCTTCGAGGCCGTGTCCCGGTCGATTCCTTTTCCGGCGATCCGCTTGCTGAACAGCTCCACTTCCTTGCGGGCCAGGAATTCGATCAGATCCAGATGGACCCGTAAATGTTCCACCTGGAAATTCAAGTCCTGGCTCAGACCGACCTTTCGCAGTTCCGCCACGATTTCGGTCAGGCGGATACACTCCCCATCGAAACGGCCTTCCGGACCGGGCAGGATCATTTCCAGCCGCACCATGTCCGCGATTTCCTCCGGAGTCAAACCCGTATGGTGCGACAGCTCCTCGGCGCTCATGGACGGGGGTTTGCCGTTGGAATGGCCGTTCTCGAAAAGCGGCTTGTCGATCTCCCGGACAAGGGCCCTGGAATCCCCGCCGTTTGAAAAATCCATATCCGCCAGCAAGGTTTTGATGATATCCAGCGGCAGAAAACGCGTTTTTTGCAATTCCTTGATCACCCGGATACGCTCAATATAGCTTTCGTCGTAATAGGCCATATTCTTATGGGTTTTCACCGGATGGGGCAGCACTCCCTGATGGATGTAGTAGCGGATGGTGCCACCGCTGACCCCGGTGATCTCCGCGAGCTCTTTCATCTTCAACAATTTTTGCTTTTTCATCACAGGCGTTTTGTTTGATGGCTATTTGCCGAACGGACAGACCGGAAAACGGCATTCCGGGCAGTCCAGACATAACCCGCCGTGTCCCATAACGGCGAGTTCCGTCCGATCGACGGTTTCACCTGCCAGGATCCTCGGCAGGATCAGATCCAGCACGGTGGTTTTGTGGTAGATGCCGCAGGCGGGAACCCCCAGGACAGGAACGTCGCCGATATAGGCCAGCATGAACATGGCTCCGGGCAGTATCGGCGCTCCATACAACAATCGCCGGCCGCCGGCCTGCTGAACGGCCGCGCGGGTAACATCGTCCGGATCCACGGACATGCCTCCGGTGGTCAGAATCAAATCCAGCTCGTCCTCAATGAAGGACAAGAGTCGTTTCCGGATGACCGCCGTGTCGTCCGTTACGATTTCAACCCGCAACACCCGGGCTCCGAGATCGGTGAGCTTGCTTCTCAGGATCCCTTCGAAACGATCCGGAATCAAGCCCTCGGCGATTTCGCTTCCGGTGATCAGAATCCCCACCCGGGCCTTCCGGAGGGGCTTTATCGCCAGCAGCCCGGAGCAGTCCCCGGCGATATCCACGGCCTGTTCCACGATCTCCTTGCGAATCAGGAGCGGAATGGCGCGGGTGGCGGCGATGATATCACCCTTGTGCACCACGGTGCCATGGTGTCGGGTGGCGCACATGACCTCGCCGAGCAGGTTGATGCGGGTCAGGGCGTCAATCTGGACGGCTAACAGGCCGTCCTCCAAGGCGCAAAGCTTCAGCTTGCCCTCCACCGGCTCTCCATTCCAACCGACGCCGTCGCCGCAGAAGGCTTCGGCCATGACCATCACCGCATTGTCCTCATGCAGGTAATCGTCCGGCTGATCGATGACAAAAATATGGCGCTTGCCGAGCCGTTGCAGGTGGCACAGATCGTCGTCGCAGATGCGATGACCTTTTTTGAAGGCCCGGCCTTTGAATTCGCCGGGTCTGATTTCCGTGATATCATGAGCCAGAATGTGGCCCACGGCTTCCTCGGTTCTGATGGTTTTCAGCATGGTTTCACTCAATCTGTTTCCGAACCGCTCAAGCGACCGCCCGGGAACCTTCCGTCTCCGGTGGTCGGCAACCCGTTCCCCGAGCGGTTACCGGTTACGGTTGTTCCACTGGTTCCGTCCGGCAGGGTTGATACCGAACCGTTGCCAGGGACGGGTCGTCCACTCCGTCAAAAATCAGTTCCTCGATATCCACGCCGCCGGGGCCGCCCCAAAAGCATTGCAGGGCCTCGAAGGCCGGCTGTCCAGCCGGATTGGCGTTAAACAGCTGAAAGCCACTGTTGCCGTAGATATCATTATATTCGAACACCATGGCGCCGTTCAAATAAATTCCGCCCACGCCATCATGGATCGCGGATTGATTGGCCACGACCCGGTTTCGGGTGAAGTTTTCATTTTTAATACTGACTCCCCAAAAATTCAAGTAAGCGGCGCCACCATGTTTCCCGGATATCCGGTTGTCGCTGATCCGGTTGCGGTTCAGGGAGCTGTTGGCCTCGGCGAACACCCCGCCCCCCTGCTCCGCCCGGTTGGAAAAGATATCATTGTTTTCCACCAGTGCAAAGGTGGAAAATATGCCGCCGCCGTTTCCCCGGCACTGGTTGTTCTCAATCCGATTTTCCATCACGCCGGCCCTTGAGGCCCAGACGCCCCCGCCGTCGCCGCCGCCGCGGTTGTTTTCGATCCGGTTGTTCAGGATGTTGACGGCCGTATTGGAATGGTACCCATAGGCAAAAATGCCGGCGCCGTCCTCTTCGGCCTGGTTGTCCTCAATTGCATTTTCCTGGATTCGGATCGGTCTGCTGCCATAGGCGTAAATCCCGCCGCCGTTGCTGGGACTCCGGTTCCGCATGATCCGGTTCTGGTGGATGGTGACGGCCGCGTTACGGATGGTGATGCCGCTGCCAAGATTGTCGCGGATGAGGCACTGTTGAATCCGCGGCCCGGTTTCCTCCATGACGATTCCTCTGCCGTGTTCGATGATGCAATGCCGCAGAATTCCGCTTTGGTCGGCCGGCCGGTTTTCGCCGGCCGGATCGGAGGACGCCGCATCGGCGAGACTTTTCCGCTCGAAGAGCAGATGCCCCCAGGGCTGTTCGGACGAACCGGTAAAAAGGATCGGGCGTGACGCTTCTCCCTCGGCCTGCAGGACTCCTCGGGTTCGAATGATACTGCCCGGTGCAAGATGCAGAACGGCGCCGGGCAGAATTCTGACGGTTGCGTTTTCGGCGATGAACAGGTTGCCGGAAACGGTCAGCGGCCTTCCCGGGACCGACCCGATCACCTGGTCGGCGACAATGGCGCCGGATAAAACCTCCGGTGATGGCGGCGGCAGCACTCGGTCGACCTGGGCCCCCCCGCCCGGGAGCGCCGGAGGCGCTTCGGTAATCCAGGCCATGGCCGGTGCCCGGCGATCCACCAGCCCGACGTTCGAATCCTTCAGCCAGTCGAAGATGAGGGCATCGATGATGGCCGGATCGGCGGTTCCCCAATAATTTCCCATTGCGTTCAGATCCGTCGCCAGGCTATGCGTCTGGACCCTGACGGCATAACCGCCTGGAGCGATGATGTTGTTGCGCGTCAGCAGGGGATTGCCGGACACCGCTATGGTTTCTCCGGTTTGGGAATGGGGCGGGGTGTTACCCAGGAAGGTGTTGTTTTCAATGCAGCCTTCACCGAAATAAAACAGGCCGCTGCCTTTTCCCGGCGCCGCCTGATTGTCCGCTACGGTGTTGCCCTGGAGAATTCCTTTCTCCGCATACACCCCCCCGCCGCAATCCGCCCGGTTTTTTTGAACCTGGTTGTTTTTCAAGGTGGAGCGCACGGCGTAAATCCCGCCCCCGCTATGATCGGCCTGGTTGTCGAACACCCGGTTGTCTTCAACCCGGCACGCATAGGCTACCAAACCACCGCCGTAACGGTCGCTGCGGTTTTTTTCAATGAGATTGCGCCGGACGGCAACCGTGCCGGTATCATAGGCGAAGGCGAAAATGCCGCCGCCGCCGTCGCGCCCGCCGCTGGACTGATTGCCATACACGTGATTATCGGCGATCAGGAAGGACTTGTCGGTATAAACCATAATACCGGCTCCGTTGCCGGCGGCGGTATCCTGAACCGTGCTGTTGTCGCTGATCCGGTTCGCAATGATTTTTCCCGTACCGTATTCAATACGCACCGCCGAGGACACATGGTTGCGCAGGATGCAGTCCTCGATATGGACGGCGGCAGCCCGGATGGTGATTCCCCGGCCCCCTTCGATAATGCAATGCCGGAACAGATTGACGGGCAGGCTCCCGTCTTCCAGAAGCCAGCCGCCGAAGCAATCGAAATGATCCCAGGGTTCCCGGCCCAGCGGGCCGATACGAATCGGCTCCGCTGCCGTGCCTTCGGCGATGATGCGCCCCTGGCTTCTGATCTGGACCCCGGGTGCCAGCAGCACCTGAACGCCGGGTTCGATGGTCAGGGTCACTTCCGGCAGGATGAAGATGTTCTCCATGATCCGGCAGGGGCTGTTTCCCTTTTTCCAGACCGTATCGGAAACCAAAATGGTATTGAAACCGGGAATTTCGAGTGGCTGGACATGCTGCAATATCAAACCGCGGCAGGCGGC
Source organism: Thermodesulfobacteriota bacterium (assembly GCA_049320885.1). Classification (GTDB taxonomy): domain Bacteria; phylum Desulfobacterota; class Desulfobacteria; order Desulfobacterales; family SURF-7; genus DYJD01. Next base: position 73,816 of record JBMORA010000013.1, read on the forward strand.
GACCCCCAGAAGCAACAGGACGACGGGGATCACCCGGACCGCGGTCCGGCAAGGATTCCTGGTTGCATAGCGTCCGTATGACCGCATGGCGGCACCTCGTTTGAAATGGGTTGACTGGTTTAATAACTGGTCCAATCCACATCGCTTCCGGGACGGACCGCTTCCATCTGTTGGTCTTCCTGGATTTCGGGAACTTTGTCCATGAACATCAGGAAGCGGGCCGTGTACTCGATCCACATTTCCGGGTCCGGAATCCGCGGCACCTTGTCCGGGGTATAATACACATACGGCATTTTGGTACCCCGGCCCGCATAGACATCCGGATCACGCAAAAAATTCTTGATCCAATCGAACCGCAGCCGAGACTTGGAGAGCATCAGGTTGATGGACAGATCCTCGACCTTGACATCCGGGGGCAGCGTGCCGTCGAGGGCTACCGGATGGCATTGCATGCATTTGTCACTGAGCACGCGGTATTCCCCCATCTGTATGGTTTCCGCCTCATAATCGGTTCTTACCGGGAGCAGCACGTAAGGGGCGCGGGGTTGAATCGATTCGGACGGCGGCGCCTGCAATACGAAATGCTCGATCAGTTCCGTTTTGTCCGCATAGCGGAAGGCAAACTCCGGCATGCGCATTTTCAGCCAGGGCCGCATCTCGGTGGGCCGGCTGAGAAACTGAAAAAGCCATTGGGGCTGGACCCGTTCGCCTTCGCCCAGCAGGCGGGGCGGAATCATGGATTTCAACGCCAGATGTTCGCTGATGCGCGGAGCCTGGTCTTCGGCCAGCTGATGACATCCCGCGCAGTTGTAATGGCCCAGGAGCCATGTGCCTTGCCGGCGGATGCGCATCTCGGGACGGGTGGCGGACAGGTAGCCGGCCGGCAGATCATAGGCGTCCTGGTGCAGGTAAAAAATACCAAGGGCCTCGATTTCGGCATCCCCAAAAACGGACTTGCGCACATAATCGGGCATTTTCAGGGGCATGTCCTCGGTGGCAAACAGATCGGGCTGCCGGATCTTGGACAAGAGCCAATCCCATTTGGTGCGCGGCACGGTGGTGTCGTTGCCGAAGGGCAATTCTTCGAGACGCTTGTGGGCGACTTCCGCCACGTCAAGGCCGGCCTTGGGCAATTTGCTCAGGGATTCGATGGGGTGGCAGCCATAACAGCCGTAGGTCTGCACCGCCGACCGGCCTTCGGCCGCATCGCCTCCGGATAGCTGTTCCGGTAAAACCCCGCCGAGCCGTTGAGCGACCTGTTGCTCCCGCAAACCGTCGAGATAGAGGCACAAATGACCGATGTCTGCCTCCGTCAGCATCATTTTCGGCATGGCGGTCCGGGAAATGAGTGCGCCAGGATTGCGCAGCCAGGCGGCCGTCCAGCCGGAATCCAGCTTCAAACCGGCATCCGCCAGGTTGGGCACCCGGTCCGCCAGTGACCCCTGATCCGGCAGCACGCTGTGGCAGGCGATACATCCTTTGTCCGTAAACAGCGTTCGTCCCAGGTCCCTGTTTCCCGCTGGTTTTCCGCCGGTGTTTACCGCCGGATCGATGGTACGCAGGGTGGTCAGATAGGCGACGATATGGCGCACGGTGTCTTCGGTCAGCCGAAAACCCGGCATAAGCGTCCGCCGGCGGATGGCCGAAGGTTCCGTTATCCAACTGAACAACCAGGCCGGAGTCCGGATCTTGAGGCCAATGCCGTCAAGGGCGGTGGACATGGGCGGCAGGTTTTCGGCCGCGGGAGTTGCGTGGCAGCCGTAACAGCCATGTTCGACAAAAAGGGTCTCGCCATAGGCAGCTTTTTCAGCCCCCGCAAGGCCGAAGGCGCTGTCATGGCATCCATAGCAAAGACCCTGGATAAGGTTCAAGGGCACGCGCGGCCTGGGCCAGTTGGCCTCATGGCCATGGGCTTTCGCACTGGTGAGCGCAGTTCCCTGGCCATGATGGCAGAGGGTGCATCCGAAGCGGTTGGGCGGGTGATGGTGGAGCATCTCGGCCGGATGGGAGCGCAGGGGAAGCTCCGCGTCTCGGAAAAGGGAATTCTCCATTCCCAGATGGCAGGTTCCGCACAGATCCCGGACACCGGCGTCCGGCAGAAAAATCTGCCGGATGGTGACCTCCTCATCGGACCGGACCTCCTGATACAGCTTCCGCCATTTCATCAGGTCTCCCTCGTTTCCGGACGCTTCGGCGGTTTCCACCTTTTCCCTCAGCCTCTGGGAATACGCTTTCCGGTAGTCCCGCTGAATGGCTTTCCACTCCTGCCGTTCGTCGGTCTTAATGGTCGCCAGCACCAGGAGCAGCAAGCCGCTCGACAGGATCAGAAACAGAATGCGATGGGATGGTTTTGATCGAATGGGAGCCATAACGCACTAAACTGAAAAATGAGTGGTTGTAATAATGTATTTCAGGTGAAAAAAAATCCGCAGCAGCATTTTACCGGGAATGCTGAACATCAGAAGAATCAACACCCAGGCGAACAGGAATTTGAGGCGATCCGCCTGTTGGAACCGCTTCCTGGCATATAAAGCCGAAAGCAGCAGTCCCGCTCCGAAGTAAGCCGCTATCAGCGACAAACCGGTACTGTTGGGCAGGCTGGACAGCGGCGGTTCAGGAGGCTTGACGATGCTCCAGTCCTCCCACGGCCAATAGAAATGCCAGCTGGGTCCGCGTAAAAACTGCCCGATGAGGATCAGGCCGAACCAGAGGGCATATCCGCAGAGGAAAATGGATATGGCCAGGCGCCGCCCTCGGAAACCATAACTGCCGACCCCTTTTGGATTGGGGTCGATGTAAGGGAGACACATCAGTCCGAAAATGATGAAAAAGGGAAGGCACACGCCGGCGATCCACGGGTCGAAATACACCAGAACCTCCTGAAGACCGACAAAATACCAGGGGGCTTTGGCCGGATTTTCCGTCCAATTGGGGTCGGCGATTTCCTTCAGCGGTGCGTCCACAAACAGGGACCAGACGCACAAAACGATCATGGCGGCAAGAATCGCCAGCAACTCCTTATATACCAAATCCGGAAAGGTGAAGATTTCGTTTTCTTTTTCCGCTTCGTTCCGGATTTCAGAACCCGTTATCAGTGTCTTCACGAGCGCCTTCCTTGTTTCCTGTCATCAATTGCCGGATACCATATGCATCCAACCATCGGCCTCCGTTACAGTGGCCGCGAAATGCCGCCGTCCTTGCGCACCCGCCAGAAATGAACCAGCATCAGGAGGGCGCACAAAAGCGGTAGAAGAACACAATGCAGCACATAAAAGCGCAACAAGGCATTCCCCCCCACTTCCGAATCCCCCAGCAGCAGATATTTCATGTCGTTGGCCCCATGAATCCCCAACAGTTCGTGAAACGGTCCCTCCACGCCCAAAAACGGCGTGGCCGCCGCCATTTTCGAACCCACGGTGATGGCCCAGAAGGCGATCTGGTCCCAGGGGAGCAGATAACCGGTGAAACTGAGCAGCAGCGTCGTCACCAGCAGGAGAACTCCCACCACCCAGTTGAATTCCCTCGGGGGTTTGTAGGAACCGGTCAAAAAAACCCGCAGCATGTGCAGCATGACCAGCAACACCATGGCATGGGCCGCCCAGCGGTGCATGTTGCGCAGGAACAGGCCGAAACGGACCGTGTGCTCCAGCAGTTTCATGTCGAGATAGGCATATTCCGGCAAGGGCCGGTAATAGAACATCAGGAGAATGCCCGTGACGGTTTCCACCAGAAACATAAAGAGCGTCAGTCCGCCCAGGCAGAAAGTGAAACGCACCCTCGCCGCCGTTCGCGGAATGGTCACCGGATGCAGGTGCAGAAAGACGTTTGCCGAAACCGCCAGAGAACGATTTCGGGGCGTGTCCTTGAATGGATGGCGGAACACCGAACGCCAGAGCCGTGTCGCGGTTATCTTCTCCATGGGCGCTTTCCGTTAGGGGGCCAGCAGGGTTTTCAGGTACCGGCAATCCGCTGCCAGAAACTCGTGGGTCAATTGAAAAAGCGCCTCGTAAAAGTGAAATACCTCCAGGCAGGCGTCCTCCGAGTCCGGCAGATTTTTCTCCAGCCGGCGGCAGCTTTCCAACAGTTGGCCGGTCCAAAGCAGGGGATGCCGTTCCAGAAAATCCTGCTCCGCCCTCATATAGGGAAACACATCCCGGTCGCTCTGCAGGGCCATTAATTCCTTGAAGGTCAAAAAATGCAGGAACTCCATTTGATAGCAGATATGATCCGGCCGGTCCTCCATGCTGCCTTCGCCGTAACTCAATCCGAAATGATTGTAAAACAGAATGAGCTCCCGGAAGATCGCCTGACGGTCTTCCCGGTAGAGCCCTTCCAACAGGGGTATCGGCGGACTGCCCGGTCCGGCTTCAAACAGCCGGATGAATTCCACTTCGATGTTTTCATCGGAGACCGTTGCCAGTCCGCGGAGTCGGGCTTTTTCCTTTTCCCGCCACTCAAAAGGGTAGGGAAGATTTTCCGTCAGGCGACCCAGGGCCTGTTCCAGATCACCGTTTTGGGCCTGACGACGGAAGGGTTCGTCCGGATACCGGAATATTTCCGCGATGAGCGAGTACATGCGGCTGCGATTGGCAGTGGTGATCTCCGCCTGGTTTTTCAGCTGGTCGGTAAAGAGAGCTTCCATGGAAATATCCTTTATGATCATGTTTGTTTCGGTTTTCGCTGCAACAGGGCCGGATCCTGTCCAAAAGGACCGAACATGGCCTTCCAGTCCTTGGCGATCAGAAGTTCCATCAGTTCGGATTTCCCGCCTTTTCGGACCTTTTCCATTTCCTGCTTCATGGTTGTGAGGGCCGTTTCGACCTCGGGGCCGAACAGGAACCGCAGATAGGCCATGGGAATGCGGTCCTTGGTGGGTTCGATGCGGCCCTGTTCATCAATGGCAGGCGGCGAAAGGGGCGGCACATAAAAAACATTGGGCTCCGTGCCGTATTCCGGATGAAGGGGCAGGGCCACCTTCCACACATGGACGAGCTTGTGGATAATCCCCTGCTTGTCGTCCAGGAATCCCACGAAGCGCACCCGTCCGGTGCATTGACGCGCGCAGGCGTTGGCGACCTTTTCCTCCAGACGGGGATAGCAGAAGATGCACTTCATGCTCGTCTTGGTAAGGAAATTGAAGTAAATGACTTTATACGGGCAGGCCTCCAGGCAGAACCGGTACCCCTTGCAGCGTTCCTGGTCGATGACCACGGCACCGTCCGCTTCCCGTTTATAAATCGCATTCCGGGGACAGGCATCCACGCAAGCCGGATAGGCGCAGTGGTTGCAAATTCTCGGCAGGTAGAAATAAAAAGAGTTCGGATACTTCCCGCCGCCCTGATCTTCATCCCAATTCATACCCCAGTTGGGCGTGGAACCGTCCGGGTTGCGGGCCTCCAGATGTTTATCGCCGGCCTTGGAAGTAAACACTTCGTCGTAGTTGAACTGCCAATTGTCCCCGAAATCCGTGCGGGTGGGAAGCTGGCCTCTGACCGGATCCCGGACCTTGCCGCCGAAGAGCACCTTGTAGCCCCCGCCCATTCTTTCCCAGTCTTTGGGAGAGCCTTTCCCGGGTTGGGTGTTCACCTTGTTCCACCACATATATTCGCGTCCCTCGATCTGGGTCCAGAGGGTTTTGCAGGCCATGGAGCATAGCTGGCAGCCGATGCATTTGTTTAGATCCATCACCATGGCCACCTGTTTTTTGCATTCGCGCAATTTGTCCTTGGAGGCCTGAAATTCATTGGCCAATTCCTTCTCGCGATCCGATAGTTCTTTTTGATCAACCGGCATGTGAAGTCTCCTTATTCCAAAATTAGTTTCCGCCACTCCTTGCTGAAGGCCTTGACGCCGCCGCGTTCGCCGTTGCCCCCTTCCCATACCGCAAAGCCGATGACCGTTTCCGAACCCGGCGCAAGGTTCACCGCTTCCTCCTTGACGGAAAGCGGCCGGGCGATCACCACCCGCCAGGTCTTGCCCTCCCATTTGGAGCCGGATACCAGGGACGATTCCTCGGTATACAGGGAGGTGGAAAGGCCGTGGGCGATCTGGTTTTTCGGCTTCTCCTCAAAATCCGGACGCCAGTACCAGCTGTTGGTGGGAAAATCCTTGGAGCCCATTTCCTTGATTGGGGTTTGATCCGCCGATTTGAAGGGCAGCAGCAGGGAGACGCCGTCCGGGAAGGTGCCCACGTCACCGATGGTGTAATTGGGAGTTTCACTGCCCCACTCCAACCGGAAAAAAATATCCTGCCCGTTATGGGCCGCTTTGACCTGTAATTCCTTGACGGCGCCGATGACCTTTTCATCGAAAGTCGCCTTTATATACGGTGACGGCTGGTTGGCCAGCGGAGTAGCCGCCGTTTCGACCAGCAGGCTGTTCAGCCGGCTCCATACGACCGCCCCGGGATCCAGCATTTCCTTGCGGGGGGCGGACAGTTTTTTGGCGATGATTTGCTGATTCTGGTTTTCATTGCTCATCTTTCGATCTCCTTTTGAACCACCCTGTAAGTATTGGAAAGCGGCGCATCAAACCTTCGCTTTTTCGACTTCCACGGCTATGGCGCGGTCCACCGGCTGCAGGCACCAGTTCCAACGCCAGAAATTCAGATGTCCGTACCCTCCCGCCAGATCCAGCCATTTGATCATGCCGGGAATGGCAGCGTCATAGCTTTTCCATTTTTTGAACATGTAGGGCTCCCAGGCGTGATAGACAATCACTTGTCCGGGCTGCGATCCTTTGCCGGGCTTGGCCGCGGCGGTGAGTTTCACATGGATGTAGAAATCGTCGAAATCATTATAGACATGTACGTAGTCATCATTTTTGATTCCACGTTTTTCCGCGTCCTCCGGGTTCATGAACATAAAGGGCCGGCCCTGGTGGGTGCGCAGCAATTGCTGCCCGGTGACCCAGATGGAATGGATGCTCCAGCGCTGATGCCCGCTGGTCATGGTGAGGGGGTAGTTCCCGCCGATGTTCGGATTGGGTTTGTGAACCGGCAGCTGCTCCTTGGCTTCCACAAACCAGGGATGATCGATATAGAACTGGATCCTGCGGTTATAGGTCGGGTAAGGGATTTTCTTGCCCGTATGCCAGGTCAGGGGAATGATGGGTTCATCGGGCTTGATGTCCGTCGCCAGGTTCATGCTCACCGCATCGAAGGGCGAAACCCCCACAAAGCGCACGATGCCTTCCTGGCGCATACGGGCGACATTGGTTCCCTTGGGCAGGTTGCCCAGGAGAACGCTGGCCTCCAAGGCATCTTCCATGATTTCCTCGAAGTTATTGGCTTCCATGGCCTGGACTTTTCCGAGATTTTTCAGGTTGATTTTCCGTCCGTCGCGGAGCGTGAACTCCGTCTTGCCTCGTTTCTCGGCCGCGGCTTCGATCTTTTCCGCCAGCATGCGGCAGATATCCCATTCCGGCTTGGACTCCCCGATGGGCTTGACAGCCTGATCGGTGAGGGTCAGCCAGGGCACATGGGGGGTGGGAAACCGGGTGTCCAGCTTTTCATAAAAGCCGGCGCCGGGGAGGGCGTAGTCCGAATACAACAGGGTCGTGCTCCAGCGGGTTTCGAAACCGAAGATCAGGTTGAACTTGGGCCATAGCGAGGTCAGGATGTTTTTGTTGAATCCGCGGTTTTTTCTGGCCGGATTGGTGCCCATATAGAAATAGACCTGGGGCTTTTGATCCCTGGCCGGCTTGACGAAGCCGTCCCACCAGCCTTTGGTGATGGCCTCCTCCATATATTCCGGGAATTCCCGTTTCATCGTGGGGCAATGCCAGGACTTTCGATCCCAGGCGGCCTTGTAATCGGAATGGAAATACCAGAGGAAGTTCGGAACGGTCCAGTTCAGCTCCTTGCGATCCCGTTCACGTTCCAGGTGGATGGACAGCATTTCATCGGTCAGGGTCGGATCCAGCCGTTTGAAATGCGCCATGATTTTTTTATCCTTGGGAAGATGTTGGATGGTGGCCATATTGCCGATCCGCGGTTTCATGATCTGCAGCAGGGCACCCTCAAAAAGGGATTCGTTCCAGCCGCGGATGCCGCTGCCTTTCTTGCCGAAACTGCCGGTGAGCGCCAGCACCAGACACATGCTTCGCTCAATCAAATCTCCATGATAGTATTTCGGTGAATTCCATCCCACCATGACCTGGATATGCCCCATGGCATTGGCGCACTTCTGCGCCAGCCGCCGGATGGTGTCCGGGTGGGTATTGCACAGCTTGGCCGCTTTTTCCGGTGTATAGTCGCGGTTGAGCAGCTCCTTGAGCTCATTGAACGTCGGTTGCACCTTGACGGCAGAGCCGTCTTTCAGTGTGACCGTGAAGACCCCGGTCAATGCCGGATCGCAGGACAGCGTCAGGGTTTCCAGGGCGGCCTTTACCGGTTTGCCGGTTTTGGCGTCCCAGTAGTAGAACTGATCGTCGCGTCCGCCCGCCTCCATATCGGCCACCCGCAAGAAACGCTGATTGTCCATCCGGACCAGCAGCGGCAGGTCGGTCTGCTCCTTGACAAAGGGCGTATCGATCTGGTTCTTTTCGATAAGCACCTGGCAGACAGCGAGTCCCAGGGCCGTATCGCCCCCGGGATCCACCGGCACCCATTCGTCGGCATGCATGGCGCTGGGGGAGTAATCCGGTGCGATGGTGATGACTTCCGCGCCGTTGTAACGCGCCTCGGCGATGAAATGGTAACAGGGAATCCGGGTATACACCGGATTCATGTGCCAGATCAGCAGGAGCTTGCCGAAAAACCAGCCGTCGGCGGAGTCCATGAACTGAAATTTGCCCATGGTTTCATACACTCCCCGGTTGAAATCGCCGATGGTGGTGTTCGTGTCGAGGGAAACCGCTCCCAGCAGCACGGAAAGACGGTGAACGGCGATAATGTGCAGGTACCCGCCGTTGCCCGGACCGTTCTCGTTGATAATGGATTCCGGACCTTCTTTTTCCATGGCGTCCAGTATCCCTTCGGCGATATCTCCCAGGGCTTCATCCCAGCTGATTTTTTTCCATTTGCCGCTGCCGCGTTCGCCCACGCGCTTCATGGGATATTTCAGCCGGTCCGGGTTGTACATCATCAAGCTGTAAGAGGCGCCCTTCTGGCAGCCGCGGGGATTGAAATCCGGTCCGGTGGGATCCACCACCGGGTATTTGGCCGCCTGCTCCTCGCGAAAAACCACCCCGTCCTTTGAATACACCCGCCAGAGGCAGTTGCCTGGATAACAATCCACCAGATGGGTGCCGAAGGTGACCCGGTCCCAGGTCCATTCCTTGCGGTGCAGATCTTCCCAGCGGCCGTAGTCCCATTCGTTGAGCACTTTTTCCGCTGCATTGGCATTACCACCTAGAAACCCCAAGGAATTCAATGACAGCATCACGGCCGAGGCTCCCGTAATCTTTAAAAACTCCCGCCGATTCAGTTCCAATTGACGCATATCCCCTCCTGATAAATTGACGTTACGGTTCCGCCGCCGCGACCAGACGGATGGCGTTCCACGGGCATCCGGTCACATGACTGCTGTCCGGTCCGCCGGTTTGACAATTCCCGCAACCGCTGCACCGTGATGAATCCACCTGCATTTTCTTGAACGGATAATTCTCCGGGTCTTCCATCAGCCGCAGGGCGTCGCGGCTGCAAAAAATCCGGCAGATCGGGCTGCCGCCACAGCCGGTGCAGCCCTCCGTCACCCGGGCAATCTTCCTGGTCCCGGTGCGGAGGAGGCGCTTCTTTTCCGCCGGTCCCGGATCCATTTACGCCTTCACCTGGATGTAAATTCGTTTTTCTTCAAACTCCGCGGCAGAATAAATCTTGCGGGTGTCCACGAGTATATACCCCTCCGCATCCTCACGGATGCTCAAACGATCCAGGGGTCTGGGTGCCGGTCCGGCGAACTGCCGGCCGTCGGAATGAAATTCGCTGCCATGGCATGGGCATTTGAAGGTTTTGATCCCGGGAAACCAATTCACCGTGCATCCCAGGTGGGTGCAACGGGCATACAGGGCATATATCCGGTCGGCTTCCCGGATGACGAAAAACCGGTGTTCGGTTTTGAAGCGGTCATCCACGGCGATCACCCCATGGGCGTCCGGCGCGCCTGCGGCGATGAATTCGGCCAGGGGACCGATTCTGAATTGGCTGGGAGGCTGGAACACGACCGAAGGGAAAAAAAATGTAACGGCTTCAAAAGTCGCTGCGCCCGTGCACACAAAAAACGCGCCCCAGCCGCCGGCTGAAAGACATTTGTGCAGGAATTCCCGCCGCGACGCCGGCGGCAGGGAGGATCGGGCCTGGGCAGCCGCCCGAAGCAGACCCTCGATGTTCCCATTTCCCGGATTGAGCTCCCCACCATTTTTCATGACGACCTTTCCGCCCTCGCGGTTTCGTCTTCAACCGGGCGCTGCCTGAACCGAACGGCTCGTCCCGGCGACCGGTCCCTTCCTGTTTCGGCAGGCATGCCGCAGAACCCGCCAGCGCCTTGCCGAACAACCCATCGCCCTTGTGCGCCGGGCATTAGTGAATAGTTTAGCTTTTTACTTTGCAAATAGATCAGCTCGAATCTCTTTGTCAAGAAAAAAATATGGAATGAATATCCAATTAAATAACAAAAACTTGAAAAACCGCCCGCCCGGAGCGGGACTCCAGCCCGCGATAACTCATAGTTGACATATTCACTATATGATAATATGAAGGGACCAGCTGTTCCACCCGATGACGCTTTTCCATATGAAAGGAGGGTTTCCATGACATCCGCCAGGATTTCCATTCTCGGCATCACCGGCCTGTCCGCGCTTTTCGCCCTGGTTTACGCCGGTCTTTTCCTTGCTGTCTCCAACATATCCTATTGGTATTTCACCCATACATTTCTATATGCCGAACTCTTCAACAATCCCGGATATCACCTGTACGACTGGCTCTGGAATCTTGTGGGAACCGCCGCCACCCTGGTCTGCACCTTTTTCATCGAATTCCTGCGCGGATTTTTCCGCCGTCGAACAACGGTCTGACCCTCCCGTCCCCTCCGCCGCGACGCCAACCGGTCCTTTTGCCCACCGCTGGACGACCTTGCCATCGGAAGTTGTTTTTTCTTCGAAAACGTGTAAACTGAATGCGTCCAAAAAACGGCTTCCGTCATTCCGACGAAACGCGGGTGTGCTCGCAACCGGTAAACGCATCAGACAGGTGACACCCCGGCGAAGCCCCGGTTCACTTTCATTCAATAAGGAGTATGCCATCATGATCAGACATCTGCTCGTTGTTGCCGGCTGCCTGTGCGTTGCCGGCTTCCTGCCGGTTTCCTGCGCAACCACCAAGGTGGAACGGATCGCCGTGGACGAAACCGTGGACATCAGCGGGAATTGGAACGACAGCGATTCCCGGATGGTATCCGAGGAAATGATTGCGGATGTATTGAGCCGCAGCTGGCTCGATGTTTTTAAATCCACCCACCAGGGCCAGGCGCCCACGGTGATCGTCGGAACCGTCCGGAACCGCAGTGACGAACACATCAACACCCGGACCTTTGTCAAGGATCTGGAGCGCTCGCTGATTAATTCCGGCCAGGTCGAGTTTGTCGCCTCCCAGGGCGAACGGGAGGAAATCCGGGAGGAACGCAAGGACCAGGCCACCCATGCATCCGAAGCCACCGCCAAGGAGGAAGGCCAGGAAATCGGGGCGGATTTCATGCTCCAGGGCTCCATCAATACCATAACGGACCGGCTGGAAGACAAACAGGTCAAATATTATCAGGTCAACCTGGAAATGATCCATATCGAAACCCATAAAAAGGTCTGGATCGGAGAAAAAAAGATCAAGAAGCTGGTCGAAAAAAGCAGCTTCGGCATATGATCGGGCAACACCACACGATGCCGGGCGATGCCATTAGATGTTGCGGAAGACCGATCCCATGCGCCGAATCCTGATACCAACCCTGGCGTTGGCGCTTACGGTGCTGACGAGCGCCTGCGGTCCGAGCGCGGCCTACCACCAGCGCCTCACGGGCCACCTGGCGGCCGGCGAATGCGAAAAAGCCGCGGAACTGGTGGAAGAAAGCCGGGACGACTATGGCGCCAACGCCGAGCTGCTGTATCTGCTGGATGGGGCCATGGTGAATTTCAACTGCGGCGATCAGGAACGGGCCCAGCGGCAATTCCAGGAAGCGGATCAGCTGGCGGAGCGTTTGTGGACGGAAAGCATCAGCGCCAATACCCTGGCCCTGGTCACCAACGATTATCTTCTGCCTTACGCCGGCGAGGATTTCGAACGGGTCATGATCCATCTGCTTGCCGCCCTGAGCTATCTCAAGTCGGATCAATTGGATGAAGCCCTGGTGGAATGCCGCAGGCTCGATTCCCTGCTGACGCTATACAGATCAAAATATGAAGAAGCGAGTGTCTACAAGGAAGACGCTTTTGCCCGCTATCTCAGCGGCATGCTGAACGAGGATGATCAGGCCATGGACGATGCCTATATCGATTACGCCAAGGCATATGGGATCTATGCAGACTATAAGGCCGCCTACGGGACGCCGGCCCCGCCCATCCTCGTCGAAGACCTGCTGCGGACGGCCAAAACCGTGGATCGCGTCGAGGATGCCGAAAAACTCGTTCCCAAGGAGGACCGGCAACGCCATCTCAGCCGCACCGAGGCCCGGGATATGGGGCGCATTGTGTTGATTCATCTGAACGGTGAGGCGCCGCAAAAGCAGGAGGACCGAATCTACCTTCCCACCTTTGGATACGGACCTCTGACCATCGCGTTTCCACGGATGGAGATTTTACCGCCGGACTGCCGAAAATGCCGGCTTATCCTGACAGCGACGACCGGCATGCGGATCACGGCGGAAGGATTTCTGGCCGAGGACATCAATCGTATCGCGGTCAAGGATCTGGATGATCGCAAGGCCCGGATTCTGCTGAAAGCCGCGGCCCGGGCAGCCGCCAAACAGGTGGCCATCCACCAGATCGCCAATACCAGCAAGGACCGCGACAGCCGCAACCTGATCGTGACGGCCTTCAATATCGTCAATATCTTTCTGGAACAGGCGGACACCCGATCCTGGCGCACCCTTCCCGGCGAAATCTATCTGGCCAGGGCCTACGTCCCACCCGGGACTTACAAGGTGGCGGTGGGAACCTGCCATGGGGCCGGCAAACCAATGGACCAGGTCCGGGTTGCCGCCGGTGAAACACGCTATCTGATTGTTGACGGACGCTATGAATGATGACCGGGAACTGTCAGACGGAAACCAACCCGAATGGGGGCAACCATGAATATAAAACAGTGGTTCGTCATTGGATGGGGAGTTTTTCTGCTGGGTGCCTGCGCCGGTTCGGCTACAGCGCCGACCACCGCAAGGGAACCGGACTTTCCGGCGCAAAGATATCTGACCGCCGTCGGCATTGCTGCGACCGAAGCGGAGGCGCGGCGGCAGGCGGTGGTGGAGATGTCCCATATTTTCGAGTCCAGGGTTTTTGCGGAAACCTATGCCTCGGTTCAATCCGTTATCAATGAAACCGACCAGGAAGTCTTCTCCCGGGAAGCGGAATCCAGGGTACGGACCGTTTCCGAAGTTGAACTGAAAGGCGTCCGGATCGGGAAAACCTGGCAGGACTCAACCAGCGGCCAGGTTCATGCCATGGCCGTACTGGACAAATTTCAGGCCCGACGATCCTGGGAGGGAGAGATCGAAGCCATTGAAACCGCCATGGAAGGAACCCGAAGCTCCCTGGCCGCCGCCCGCAGCGATTTTCGAAAGCTCCAGGCCCAAAACCAGCTTATGAGCTTCTGGTTGCAGCGGGAGTCCATCCGCAGCCGCTTGCGCGTGATCGGTTTCGCAGGAATACAGGAGGAGGAGGAGGAAATTCACGACATCGTCAGGGCCAATGCCGAAATTCGCGGCAGACTGAAAATCCTCATCGACATTTCAGGGAAAAAAGGCCCTGCCGTGATCAGCACCGTGGGGCAGCGTCTCACGGAAAACGGCTATAACCTCGTATTGACCGGCCAGGAGCCCGATATCGTGCTCCAGGGTGAAATCCGAACGGAAAACGTGAACCTGCCGAACCCCCAGGTCCGGTTTGTGCGGGCCCAGGTAATCCTTCAGCTGATCGACCGTGTTGAAGGGAGACAGGTGGCTGAAATCAAAGAAGATATCCGCAAAGGTCATGTCGACCGGAAAGAGGCCGCCCGCAATGCCGTCGAAGGTGTCGCCGGAATGACGGCCGCCCGGGTGATCGCGGTTTTTGGGCAGGTCGACGCATCCCGGGACTGAAGCCATGAATTGCATTTTATCAAACCGGCAACCGGCCGGGTTGAACAGAAACCATAAGGAGGGTTAACCATGAACCACAAGCGCATGGCGTTGATCATGATCCTGTTCGTGCTGGCGGCAGTTCTGGCGGGTTGCAGCAAGGCCCAGGTGGCCAATGAAGCCCTTTCCGAGGAATTCGAAGATGCACCGGATTGGGTGCTGGGGGAACAATCATCCGAAGCCGGCGCCCTGACCGCCGTCGGTTCCGCCAAGGTCGGCAAAGGCGGCGTGCAGTTCGCGCGCACCGAAGCCATGGCCCATGCCCGCACCGAACTGTCCCAGCAGTTGGCAGTCAAGGTCAAGGCCTTGGTGAGCAATTTTTCCCAGCAGGTCGGCATGGGGGAGGGTCAGAGTCTGGATATGTTCACCGAACAGATCTCCAAACAGGTTACCAATGAAACCATCAGCGGGTCCAAACAGAAAGAACTTTGGATCTCACCGGCTTCCGATTTGTATGTGCTCGTTTGCATCGATCCGGAAATGGTCAAGGCTTCGGTGAAAAATCGCATCATCACCAGCTTTAAAGGGGATGAAATCCGCTGGCAGAAATTTCAGGCCCAGAACGGCAGCGACGCCCTGGACAAGGAAATCGAAAAAACATTCGGTACCGAAGGAAAATGATGGTTCTGAGCGTCGCGATTTCTTACGAGCCCGGATAATAGGTCTCGCCGCTCTTCAAATCCACCCAGCTGTCCAACAGCCCCGCCGCCGCCAATTCCCGACGCAGATGCCTGGGTGGGAAATGCACCGGTTCATCGCCCAGCCGGAACGCCCCCCAGTGGACGATCATCAGCTTCCGGGCCTTCAGTTCCCGGAAGGCCTGCACGGTCTCCCGGGGGTTGATATGGCTCTGGGCCATGAACCAGCGGGGTTCATAGGCCCCCAGGTTGAAAATCGCCAGATCGATGTCATAGGCTGCGCCGATCTGCTCGAACCCGTCGAAATAAGCGGTATCGCCGGAAACATAAATGGTATAGCCCTGGGAGGTGCGGATCAGGTAGGAGCCCCACAGGGAGGTGTTCGGCCCCTGGATGGGGCTGCGCATGGTCCAGTGATTGCACGGCAGCAGGGTGATTTCCAGCCGGTTGTCCGTATAGCTGTCAAACCAATCCAGCTGGGTCCGATCCTGGACGCCCAGGGAGGTGAATTCCTCCTCGTATCCCAGGGGGCTGATCATATGGGTGGTTTTGCCGAAGGCGCCCAGGCTGGGCAAATCCAGGTGATCATAATGACCGTGGGTGATCAGAATATGGTCCGGTTTCGGGATGGTATCCGTTTTCATGGCCGGCGGGTTGAAATCTTCGATAAACCAGAAGATATCGTCCAAGATCGGGTCAACCAGCAGGCGGCGTTCCTGATCTTGGATCAACAGTCCGGCATGCTTCAGGAAGGTGATGGACAGTCCGGCCGTATCCCGGATGGCCTCCCAGTTGACGGAAAAGGGCGTCATCGGCTGCTCATCCAGATATTTCCCGAATTGGTTGGCGGAAAACAATTTCCAGCGCATGAGATCCAGGAAGCGCCCATCCTGGGACAGGCCCATGGGGTTGTGGAAACGATTTGGTCCGTGATGGTGTTTTTTCCGGGCGATATCCCGCAGGAGGGTTCCGTTCAACGGCTGATAAAACAGCTGGGTCTCCAAATTCGGTTCCTGGACCGCCAGGGCGGAGAAACCCGGAGCCGTAAGGGGCAGGGATGCCAGCCCGGTCACTATTCGCTTCAAGAATTTCCTGCGTCCCATGGTCGTCATCCCTTCCTCCTGCCGTCGTTCCCATCAGCTCCTTGAAAAGGCCGGTCATTTTACCGGTCTTGGCATACAATAATCATGATCGGTCATTTGAAAAGACCCGGAATGCCGCTGGATGGTACTTGACAATGCCGCCGGGGACGGATTAGGGGAGTCCATTTGTTTTCATGGTTGCGGGGCAACCGTATCGCTCACGGTCAGCATTTCCCCATGATCGATATAACATAACGAAAGGTAATCAAAACATGATGAATCCGGAATGGATGAACAAAAAGGAACGCTTGAAACAACTGTTGACGGAAAAATCCTTTCAATACAGTGACACCCCGAAATTCAAACTGGTATCGGGCGCCGTCAGCCAGTATTATATCGACTGCAAAATGACCACCCTGCTGTCCCATGGCAAAGTGCTCATCGGCGAAATTCTCTTTGAAATGATCAAGAGCCTGAATATCAAGGGGATCGGCGGACTGACCCTGGGGTCCGACCCCATCGCCAACGCCGTGGCCTTTGTGGCCGGGCTGCATGGGCTGGACATGATTTCCTTTGTGATCCGCAAGGAGGCCAAAAAGCACGGCACCCAAAAATGGATTGAAGGCGACATGCGGGCCGGTGACCGGGTGGTGGTCATCGACGATGTCATCACCACCGGCGGGTCCACGATCAAGGCCATCGACCGGGCCGAGGAGGCCGGACTGACCATTTTGAAAACCATCGTCCTGGTGGACCGGGAGGAAGGCGGCCGGGAAAACATCCTCGCCCGGGGTTACGATGTGGAAGCGGTTTTTACCAAATCGGAGCTCAGAGCCGCGTTTGAAAAAAGGCGCGGTTGATACAAGGCCCGGGCCTTGCGACCGAAGGGGATGCCCAGTTTGCGCATCTTCTGACGTAGGGTGGCCGGATGGATGTTCAGGAGGGCGGCGGCGCCGTTGGGCCCCTCAATGCGCCCGCGGGTCCGGTCCAGTGTTTTCCGGATATGGGCGGTGATAACGGCGTCCAGCTGGGAAACCACCGGGAAAGGCGGCTCGTTTTCCGCCGGATGATCCATTCCGCAGGATCGTTGCAGGTCGCTGAACGTCAGCGGCTGCCGCCCGCAGATGATCAGGGCCCGTTCCACCGCATTTTCCAGCTCCCGCACATTACCGGGCCAATCATAGGCCATCAGTCCATCCAAGGCGCCCGGCGACAGGGTCGGCATCCCGGGAATGGCCAACTCTTTGGCTTTTTCCCGCAGAAAATGCTGGACCAGGGCGGGGATATCCAATTTGCGGCGCCTCAACGGCGGTATTTCAAGGGGAAACACCTTGAGCCGGAAATACAGATCCTCCCGGAATTGCCCGTGCCGGATCATCTGCTCCAGATCGCGATGCGTAGCGGCGATGACGCGGCTGTCCACTGCCATGGGGGCTTCTCCGCCGACTCTTTCAATCTCCTTGTCCTGGAGCACCCGCAATAACCTGACCTGGGCTTCCAGCGGCAATTCACCGATTTCATCCAAAAAAATCGTGCCGCCGTCGGCCCGCTCGAAGCGTCCGCGCTTGCCGGCCACCGCGCCGGTAAAGGCGCCTTTCTCATGGCCGAAAAGCTCGCTGTCGATCAGGGACTCCGTGATGGCACCGCAATTGACCGTAATGAACGGTCCCTCCCGCCGGGGGGAGCTGTTGTGAATGGCCTTGGCGATCACTTCCTTGCCCACGCCGGTTTCCCCGAGGAGCAGCACCGGGCTGCCGGACGGGGCCACCTTTCGGACCGCCTCCATGACGGCTTTCAGTCCGCCGGCGGAGCCGATGATTTGTTGCCCCTTCATCCGGAAGAGTTCATCCTGAAGATAACGCTTGTCATCGGCCAGCAGGTTTTTCAGTTCGCGGACTTTCCGGTATCGCAGGCTGTTGGTCAAGGCGATTCCCAGGGGTTCATTCAGGAGCTTCAACAGGCGGACATGATCCGACGTATAGGGTGTCTGCTTTTCATTGATGATGATCAGGGCGCCCATGCGTTTGCCGGTGAGCACCATTTCCATGGCGATGGAAGCGCCGTAGGGCCAATGAAGATGCCGGATCAGGGCCTGGGCCGCGTCGTCTTTGCCGATCCTGTTGGTTACCGTAATCCGGGGTTCGGTGATGTCGGTGCGCAGCTGGCGCCGATGCTGGGGGGGAACCGGCACCAGGACGGGCAGGGTGTTGCTGCCGTCCAGATATGCCGCGGCAATGGTTTCATAGCTTTCCTGCTCCGGCAGGTACACCACAAACCCCATGAAATCCGCCGGGATGTACTCCCGGATATAGAGCAGGCAGGACCGCAGGGCTTTGTCGATTTCCAGATTTCCGCAAATCCGCAGCGTGGCTTCGCGGAAAAATTCATTTTCATCCATTCCCCTGGTTCCTCCCCCATCGAATACCTGAAACTTGATTATGCGACAGTTTATCAGCTACCTGTACTATTTTCCAGAAATAACTGTCATATTCCACAGAAATCACTGTGCGTACCGGCGGCCGGCCCTGGACTGAAAACCAATGGACGGCATAACAACTCGGATTCTCGATAAATTCAATCAATATACCTTCAATGGCATCCTTCCTGCTTTACACCTCAGCCAACCGGACGGTGATGTGGCACAACGCCGTCCCCATCCCCGACCAAAGGAGACGCCATGTATCGGTATCTGTTCAGCCCCATCCGGATCAACAACTGCGAGATCAAAAACCGGATCGCCTATCCGGCCCTGGGGCTGCTGTATTCCCACGACCGCAAGCTGAATGACAAGTATCTGAATTATTACACGGAGAGAGCCAGAGGCGGCGTCGGCTTGCTGACCGTCGGTCCGGTGGGCGTCGATTTTCTGGGTTCCGGGTATCTGGCCCTGGCCCTGGACAACGACGACGCCATCCCCGCTTTTCAATCCCTGACCCGGGCGATCAAAAATGAAGGCGCCAGCCCCTGGATCCAGCTCTTTCACGCCGGCGGCTATTCGCATCCCATCCTGATCGACGGCCGGCAACCCATGGCGCCCTCGGCGGTGTTTTCCAGCTATGCCAAAACCACGCCCCGGGAAATGACCCGGGAAGATATCGCCGCCGTGCAACAGGCGTTTGCCAAAGCGGCGGTCCGCGCCCGGGAGGCGGGCTTTGCGGGCGTGGAGATCATCGCCTCGGCCGGATACCTGCTCACCCAGTTTCTCTCGCCGGTCAAAAATATTCGCACCGACGAATATGGCGGCAGTTTTGAAAACCGCGTCCGCTTCCCCGAAGAGCTCATCCGGCTGGTCCGGAAACACCTCGGCCCGGATTATCCCCTGACCGTCCGCATGGCGGGGAATGATTTCGTCACCGGCAGCAACACCGACGCCGAAACCCCGAAAATCGCCCGGATATACGAAGCCGCCGGGGTGGACGCCATCAATGTGACCGGCGGCTGGCACGAGGCCCGGGTGCCGCAGCTCCCCATGGATCTGCCGCGTTCCGCCTTTGCCTTTCTGGCCCTCAACATCAAAAAGGCGGTTTCCATTCCGGTGATGGCCTCCAATCGCATCGCCACCCCCGCCGAAGCGGAAAAAATCCTGCGCAACGGATATGCCGACATGGTGAATCTGGGCCGGGTGCTCATCGCCGATCCGGAATGGCCGAAAAAGGCCTTCGCAGGAAGAGCGGATGAAATCCGGCCCTGCACCGCCTGTTCCCAGGGTTGCACGGATCAGGTGTTTCAGGGGAAGCCGGTTTTCTGCGTGGGCAATCCCCTGGCCGGTTGCGAGTCCGAACGCCGAATCCGCAGAAGCGACCGCCCCAAAAACGTGATGATCATCGGGGCCGGCGCCGCCGGATTGGAAGCGGCCGTGACCGCCGCGCTGGCCGGACACCGGGTCCGTCTGTATGATAAAGGTCCGGATATCGGCGGCCAGTTGTGGGCTGCCGGCGCTCCGCCCCATAAGCAGGAGCTCTGGGAATACATCCGCTACTACCGGGCCATGCTCCGGAAATATCCCATCGACCTGCATCTG
The DNA here is from genome assembly GCA_049320885.1 of Thermodesulfobacteriota bacterium. Classification (GTDB taxonomy): domain Bacteria; phylum Desulfobacterota; class Desulfobacteria; order Desulfobacterales; family SURF-7; genus DYJD01. Next base: position 93,875 of record JBMORA010000013.1, read on the forward strand.
AATACGGAGGTGACGCCGGAACTGATTCGGGCGACGAATCCAGACCATATCATCGTCGCCGAAGGCGCTAGGCCCCTGCTTCCGCCCATCAAAGGGGTGCGGGACCCCGGCGTATTGACTTCCTGGGAAGTACTCCAGGACAATCCCCGGCTGGGGAAAAACGTGGCCGTGATCGGCGGCGGCGCCGTTGGGCTGGAAACCGCCCTGTTCGTGGCCGCCAAGGGCACCATGAGTCCCGAGATCCTGCATTTCCTGTTCTCCTATGACGCGGTCCCTCCGGAGCGCCTGAGAGAGCTGATGGTCCAAGGCAGCAGCCGGGTGACGGTGTTCGAGATGCTGCCCAAGGCCGGAAAGGACGTGGGCCGCTCCACCAAATGGGTGCTGTTCGACAACCTGAAAAAATTCGGCGTGGCCATCATCACCAACGCCAGGGTCGCGGCCGTTGAAGGCGGCCGTGTCCAGTATGAAAAGGACAACGCGGCCCATGAGCAACGATTCGACAACGTCATCGTCGCCTCGGGCTCCCAGCCGGTGCGGACCGTCACCGAACAGCTGCAACAGGCCGGCATTCCCCACACGGCCATCGGCGACTGCCTCCGGCCGGGGAAAATCGGCGACGCCATCCATGGCGGCTTCCTGGCGGCCATGAATCTATGAACCGCCGGACAGATGACGACATTCGGGCGATTTGAAAAAGACGGACGGATCTGATAGGTTACACTCCAACCATGAAAACTCCGGAAACGGTTCCGGGACGAACAGGAAAGGAAGCGCAATGGCACAAACCGTATATCAAAAATTGAGAGCCCAGCTGGATCAGTATTCCACCGGTTTTCCGGAAACCGCCTCGGGAATCGAATATCGGATTCTGAAACGCCTGTTCACGGAAGAAGAGGCGGCCATGTATCTGGATTTGACGATGATGCTCGAATCCCCCGCCTCCATTGCCGAACGCACCGGTCGGGATCCGGTGAAAACCGAAACCATGCTCCGACAGATGGTCGAAAAAGGCCTTATCTTCCGGGTCCGGAAAAACGACGCGGCCCGATATGCGGCGGTGCCTTTTGTCATCGGCTCCTATGAATTCCAGTTGAACCGCATGGACCGGGAACTGGCGGAAATGACCGAAACCTATTTCGAGGAAGCCCTCATGCCCCATCTCGTGGGGAATGTGCCCCCCCTGCGGACCATCCCGGTCCAAAAATCCGTGGACGTGGCTCACAAGGTCGCCCCTTACGCCGACGCCAAGGCCATTGTCGCCGACAAGGAGAAAATCGCGGTGGCGGAATGCATCTGCCGCAAGCAGCAGGGCTTGCTGGAAAAAGGCTGCGGAAAACCCAGGGAGGTCTGCCTGGTGTTCGGCTCCCATGCCGATTATTATGTGGACAAGGGCATGGCGCGGTTCATCGAAAAGACGGAAGCCTATGCGATTCTGGATCAGTGCGAAAAGGCGGGATTGGTGAACCAGCCGGCCAACATGGTCAATCCCGGCGGCATGTGCAACTGCTGCGGCGACTGTTGCGGTGTGCTGCGGGGGCTCAACCAACTGCCCAAACCCGCCGAAATGGTCTGCAACAATTATGTGGCCGCCGTGAATGCGGAGGAGTGCACCGGCTGCGGCGTTTGCGAGGAGCGCTGCCAGATGGCGGCCGTGGCCGTGAACGACGATTCCATCGCCGCGGTGAATCCCGACCGCTGCATCGGCTGCGGTCTCTGCGTAACCACCTGCCCCACGGAGGCGATCCGGTTGCAGGTCAAGCCCGAGCACCTGCAACGCACACCGCCAGCAAGCGGCCGGGAGCTCATGGACATGACCGCCAGAATCCGCGGCACCTCCCTGATGCCGCTGTTCATGACGGCGCCGAAATCATGAGGACACCAAGGACGTGGATGGAGACAACCCGAAACTAATAAGGAGTCAGAAGTCAGGAGTCAGGAGTCAGCATAAAATACGGACGCCGGCCTACCTATTTTTCTATATGCTGTTTTCTCCCGACACATGGCGTGTGGTGATCGGGATTATCGTTGCTTATTTTCTGGCGCCGCTGATTCTGCCCCCGGAATTGCCACCCGCCGGCATCGTCCTGCTGTATGTCATGCTTGCCGTCATCGGATACACCGGTAGCAGAATACCTGCCGGGTGGATCACCCGAGCGATCAAACAGCTCATATTGGGTGACAAAAGACCCTGAATCTGAATGTCAGCGATCGGTAAATCCCGCTGTTTCAGGATCAAACCGGCCAGCACCGGCAAAACCGCTCCATACGGATAAAGGAAGATGAATTCCTGCGGCCGGGAAAGCATGAGGGCATCATGGATATGCCGTCCTGTTTTCTATTTGGTTTCATGAGCCTGAAGCAAGGACTTGAACTCGGATTCAAACAGCACTTCCTTATGCAACAGCTCTTCCGCCACCGCCTCCAGGGCCGCTTTGCGCTCGGTCAGCAGGGCGGTGACGCGCTGCTCTCTCGCCGCCAGAATCGCCTTTATCTCCTCATCCAGCCGGGAAGCCGTCTGTTCGCTGTATTCACGCCCCCCGGGGACGGACTGGTCCGTGCTCAGGAAAACGGGGTTCCGTTGCCGGGGATAGGTGGAAAGTCCCAGGGTCTGGCCCATGCCGTATTCAGCCGACATGGCCCGGGCGATATCGGTGGCCCTCATCAGGTCGTTGCCGGCGCCCGTGGTCACATCCCCGAAAATGAGTTTTTCCGCCACCCTGCCCCCCAGCAGCACGTCGATCTTGGACAACAGCTCCTCCCGGCTCATGAGATAGCGGTCTTCCGTGGGCCGCTGCTGGGTGTAGCCCAGCGCCGCCAGCCCCCGGGGGATGATGGAAATTTTATGGACCGGATCACTTCCCGGGGTCAGGGCCGCCACCAGGGCATGACCGACTTCATGATAGGCCACGATCTTTTTTTCCTTGGGGTTGATGACCCGGTTTTTCTTCTCCAGGCCGCCGATGAGCCGGTCGGCGGCCTCGTCCAGCTCGATCATACCCACGTCCTTTTTCCGCTTGCGGGCGGCCAGCAGGGCGGCCTCATTAACGAGGTTGGCCAGATCCGCCCCGGAAAATCCCGGTGTTTTCTGCGCGAGTTCGGTCAGGTTGACATCAGCGGCCATTTTGATATTGCGGGCATGGATTTTCAGGATCGCCTCCCGGCCCTTCACATCCGGCCGGTCCACCAGCACCTGCCGGTCGAAACGGCCGGAGCGCAACAAGGCTGAATCCAGCACCTCCGGACGATTGGTGGCCGCCATGATCACCACGCCTTTGCGGCTGTCGAATCCGTCCATTTCCACCAGCAGCTGATTCAATGTCTGTTCGCGTTCGTCATGCCCGCCCACCATGCCGACCCCTCTTGCCTTGCCGATGGCGTCCAGCTCGTCGATGAAAATGATGCAGGGGGCCTTTTCCCGGGCCTGGGTGAAGAGGTCCCGCACCCGCGCCGCGCCCATGCCCACGAACATTTCCACGAAATCCGATCCGCTGATGGAAAAAAACGGCGCCCGCGCCTCGCCGGCCACGGCCCGGGCCAGCAAGGTTTTACCGGTTCCCGGCGGCCCCACCAGCAGGACCCCCTTGGGCATCTGCCCGCCCAGTTCCTGATAGACATGCGGCTCGGTTAAAAAATTGACGATTTCCTGAAGTTCCTCTTTGGCTTCGTCCGCACCGGCCACATCGGGAAAACGGGTGGAAATATCGCTTTCCCCCACCACCTTGGCCTTGTTTTTTCCGAAGGTCATCATTCCGGCAGCACCTGCCTGCATGCGCCGCATCAGGAGAAACCAGACACCATAAAACAAGGCGATGGGCAGCAACCAGGAGACCAGGATCTTGAAAAACGTATTCTCCACCTGGCCGGTGAATTTGACGCCGTGTTCCGACAACAGTTTCGACAGATCATTATCCACCCGGATGGTTTTGAACAGGATCTCGCTCCCCGCGTCTTTCATGTGGCCGTGAATCTCCTTTTCCGACACACTGATGTCGATCACCCGCCCCTCCGAAACCGCCTGGATGAACTCGCTATAGGGGATCACCCGGGGGGCGAGCTGGCCCACGATCATGTTTTGGAGCACCAGCACGCCGAACATGGCCAGAACGATATAGTAGACATTGAATTTGGTTTTGTTTTCCATTGCCTCCTCCTGAAATTCAGTATCGTTCGGGGAATGCCCCTCTATTTCACACAACCCGCTCCCTATGGATTGGCCCGCACCGTATTGAAAATATCCTTGGCCAGGATGGGAAAGGCGGTTTCTTGAAATTCGCTGTCGGCCATGTAACGCGTTACGATCCGGTCGTTTTCCGTCATGCGTTCGAGCATCAGATCTTCAATGAGCTTACGGATGCCCAGCACGAATTTATCCAGCGGATTGGCCAGCGCCGTTTGAACCACCTGATCGTTCTTGCAGGCCTTTTCCTTGATCTGCTGAAAAAAGAGCCGGTCCTCCTCGGAAAACTGCGTGCCGAACCGCTCGTTGAGGACTTCGATGATCTCGGATAGCGGCGCTTTTTCATCCGTGACGTTGCCGGTGCCCACGTCCGTCGGACTTTTTACGAACTGTTGTTCGCCGTCCTTCAGCGTAATAGGGCCCGCAAAAACCCGCTCCATCCGGTAATATTGCAACGCCACGTCCTCCCCTACCTTGATGATCAGGGCATCGCGGTCCATGGGCAGGTGCGGACCGAGGAAGCGGCCGAAACTGTAAAGCATTTCCAGCTCGGGATCGGCATAGGGAATGATCTGGCTCAGAAAGGCATACACCCGCACGAAGCCGCCCAATTTATCGCGAAACTCCCGGCGTTTCTCCGGGTCCTGAAGGCTTTTAAAACGATCCACCGCCGGTTGCAGGTGCCGCTGCATATGGGCGTGGTCCGCGGCATTCTGAAGGGCGATGGGTTTGTAAAAGATCCGGGCAAAGGCCGTAACTTCGCTCCAATGGTAAATCTGGGTCTGGTCCAGTTCATGCTTCAGGCTTTCGAGCCGGGCCGGGTCGGAAGGCTCTCTCAAGCCGGTCTTGTCGTAATAGGGCTTGAAGGCCCGGTAGATATCCTCGGTCTCGTTGATAAAATCCAGCACAAAGGGCGCATCCTTGCCGGGAATCATACGGTTGAGCCGGGAAAGGGTCTGCACTGCCTGGACCCCGTCCAGGCGTTTGTCCACATACATGGTGTGCAGCAGCGGCTGGTCAAAACCGGTCTGGTATTTGTTGGCCACCAGCAGGAGATGATAGTCCGGGGAATTGAATCGTTCGGGCAGGCGGGATTCACTGATGGATTTGCCGGTCACCAAATCCGTGTTCATGCCCGGCCCCGTGTATTTGATCCCGGTTTCCGGGTCTTTTACCGTGCCGCTGAAAGCCACCAGGGGCCGGACGTCGCTATAACCGTTTTCAGCAATATAGCGCTGAAAGGCGATCATATAGCGCACGGCATGCAGCCGCGAGGAGGTCACCACCATGGCCTTGGCCCGGCCGCCGAGCCGATGCCGGACAACCCGGCGGAAATGCTCCACCATCACTTCGGTCTTTTGTTCGATGTTGTGGGGATGCAGGCTTATGAACTTGGCCAAGCTCCTCACCGCCCGTTTTTTCGGCAGGTTCGGATCGTCCTCGGCCGCCTTCAGCAAGCGGTAATAAACGGCATAGGTGGTGTAGTTGGCCAATACGTCCAGGACAAAGCGCTCCTCGATGGCCTGGCGCATGCTGTAAATATGGAAAGCTTCATGAATGCCGTCCGTGCCGGGCCGGCCGAACAGCTCGATGGTTTTGCCCTTGGGCGTGGCCGTGAAGGCAAAAAAGCTCAGGTTGGGCTGGGGGCCGCGGGACAACATCACCTGGCTCAGCCGGTCTTCCCAGTCCGCCTCGCCTTCCTCGGTTTCATCCGGCACCGCTCCCAGAATGGACTTCAACTCCCGGGCCGTTTCCCCGGTCTGGCTGGAATGGGCTTCATCCACGATGACCGCGTACTTCCGGGCGGCGATGGCGGCCTCCCATTCCCCGGCCTTTTGCTTTTCCGCATCCGTGGCTTTTTCCCGGCTCTCGGCGCCGGCGGCATGCAAAAGGCCGCGCAGCACGAACGGAAATTTCTGCAAGGTCGTGATCACGATCTGGGTCCCGTCGATGAGCGCTTCCGAAAGTTGCCTGGAATCCTGATCAATGGCCTTTACCACGCCCTGGGCATGCTCGATCTGATAAACCGCGTCCTGAAGCTGCCGGTCCAGAATGCGCCGGTCGGTGATGACGATGACGCAATTGAAAATCTTGCGGTCCTCCCCGTCATGCAGGCTCGCCAAACGATGGGACAACCAGGAGATGCTGTTGGTCTTGCCGCTGCCGGCCGAGTGCTGGATCAGGTAATTGCGCCCCGTCCCTTCCGTCCGGGCGGTGGCCACTATCCGGCGCACCGCGTCGAGCTGGTGAAAACGGGGAAAAATCAGGGTCTCCTTGACCGCGCGCCGCTTGCCGCCGAGCCCGTCGTCGACCTTTTCGTCTTTTTTTTCTATAAACATGAAATGGCCGAGAACATCGAGAAAACTGTCACGCTGGAGTACTTCCTCCCAAAAATAACCCGTGCGATAGCCGGACGGATGCAGGGGATTGCCCGCCCCGCATTGGACCCTGCCTGGTTGGCTGCCACGGTTGAACGGCAAAAAGTGGGTGGCCTCCTTTTGCAGGCGCGTGGTCATGTGGACTTCATCCGGATCAACGGCGAAATGAACCAAGGCCCTTGTCTTGAATCCGAAAAGGGGCGCGCGCGGGTCCCGGTCCTCTTTATATTGCTGCACGGCCTTGCGCCAGGTTTGCCCGGTGCCGGGATTCTTGAGTTCGCAGGTCGCCACCGGCAGACCGTTGAGCGCCAGAAGCATATCCACGGTTTCCTGCCCGCCCGGCCGGCAAGGCGCCTGCCGCGTCACCGTCAACCGGTTCCGGGCGTAAAGCGCCGCCACCTCCTCGTTCAAGCCATGGGCGGGCTTGAAATAGGCCATTCGGAAAATCCTGCCGTAGAACTTGAATCCATGTCGAAGAATGTGCAAAGTGCCCTTGAGATTCAGCTCCTTGACCAGGGTATTCAGTATCAGATTTTCCAAACCGGCTCCGTGCAGGCCCTGCATATCGGCCCAAAGCCGGGGCTGGGTTTCCCGCAGGAATGCGCAAATCCGCGCCGGAAACAAGGCCCGCTCCACGTCCCACCCGGCTTTTGATTCCCCGACCCAGCCGGAGCGGGTTAAAAGCGTTTGTTCGATATAGGTCTCAAAGGCCTGCTCGGAGGTTGGTTTCATCAGGATGTCCTTGCTGCCATCAAATAACCGTCAAATAAACCCGATCTTGCGTAAATTATCTTATTACAAATAGTTAAACAAAATATATAGTGACCGATATCTGTTATTCAACCGGATCCATCAAAATGCCATCAAATAAACTGTGAGAAATGTAAATTGTTTAATTACAAATTGTTACCAATAAATCACCATGCGACTACCTCCATCACTCACCCCACTCCATCAAAATGCCATCAAATAGAAAATCCATGCCGGCAATCAGCCCCAAAATGGAACATATTTGGCATATTTACGCCACGCCTCGGGATTATGGAGCCGAATCAGGCCCTCCTCGATGGTGTCGCGGATGATACGCGAGGCCGTAGCGCTGTTTTTCGCCTCAATACCGAAACGGTCTCTCAATGTCGTATTGGTCATGTAGTCCCGGTTCACATATTTCAGACAGGCATGCAGGTAGCAGGCCCGGATACGGTCGTCTTTTTCCATGTCACCAAGAGCGCGCGGGGTGTACAAGATTGTTCGCGTATGCTCGTCGGTCACTTCGAATATGGGGGCCGGTAATTGGTGATATTCGGTTTGAAAGACCACCTTGTCGATGCCGCTGCCGCGTTCCTCGCAAATTCCGACCCTTCTCATGAAAGAAGTCAGAGCCTCGTTGCGCGACTTGGGCGGGCTGTCCAGAAACCGCTCGGTTTTTACCAGGGGCAGGCCCGGATTGGTGATTTCCATGCGATTCGAGAAAATTTCAATCATCGGTCCGGTGCCGCGAATGAAAAAATCCTGATGAAGGATGGCATTGGCCACTAGTTCGCGCACCGCCGGTTCGGGGAATACCAGAACTTCCCGGCGCAGGGCCTGACCGATGACCTCATTGCTCGGCAAAAGGGTGTTGATGTAATCCATCAGCGCTCCAAATCCTGCCGCATAGCCCTTGACGCCGACCTGCTCGCGAATGGTTTCCAGGCGGCTCCCATTTTTATAGACGATAACCCGCACGGCCTTGCGCTTTAGATTCTTGAAATCATCCAGCCTTTTGGCGAACAGGATCGCGCCCATATTGGTGATGTTCCAACCCCCGGCTTCGCAAGGCGAAATCATTTCGTCTTCGGCCAGGCGCTCCAGAATCCCCTTTCGATTTTCCGGAAGACCGAGTCCCAACAGATCGAAATAGGCCGGGTAGTCCAACAGGCGCAAGACTTCCTCAGCGGCGAGGCAATCGGCGGCCGGCAGTTGTTCAAAGGGGGTTTGATCAAAAATGCGCCACAGCGCCCGCTCTTTTTCCGGATACTCCTTGAGCCTCTTTTTGTAGGAGCCCACCCGGATGAACTCCCGCCCCTGGAACTGCACCGGGTTGCTGGATGCCCGGCTGATCTCCAGAATCACCACCGGCGCGTCTTCGAAATTGATTTCATGAAAACTGAAATGAATGCGCGGGCTCAACAAGCGCAGCAGCCAGCTTTCCAGTTCCTCACTACCCTTCCTGGCCCGGGCCGGACAAAAGGCGGTTCCCTTGACTTCATGGGACTGATCGTCGATGCCCCACACCAGATACCCATTGGCTTTGCCGCACAGGGCCGCCGAGTTGCTCAGGGCGGAAATATATTCGCCGATTTCCTGGGGATCGGCAAAATTGGCCTTGAACTCCACCCATTCGGTCTCTTTGGGCAAGGCCCGCAGCTCCCGCAGCAAGCCGGTCAGATAGGCCCGGGTTCGGTCCATGTTCATGCAGCGACCTCCCTGACATCGATTTTACCCGTTACGGCGGCGGTGATCAGGGCTGTGCGGTATTCCCGGAGTCGTTCGATGATGATTTCGATCTTGTCGACCGATTGGTCGATTTTGGCAGTTTCGCGATTGAGAAAATTCGCGATGGCGTTTTGCTCTGGTAATGGAGGCTTTGGAAACCGGTAACGACGAAGTTTCTCTCCAGTGAGATGATGAATGGTGTTTGGATTGCCTTCAGAAATAAATACCCCTTTTTGTGAAGCCCAGAAAAAAACATAGAACATGAACCGTGGTACTTCCTTACCATTTAGTGGCCGCATCCTGTGAAGTGCTTTTTGGTATCCTATTGAAGAGCCTTTTTGTTTGACAATTGCAGCTCTTCCGACCTCACCTCCTTCACAAACCAAGATATCGCCATCTTCTATTGTATATCTTTTTCTCTCATCATCTCTAATGTCCATTTCAGGTAAATCGTCGAAGTTGATATTGTCCCATTGGACATCAATATTACGAAGGTAGGGAACCAAACACTCGCCTGTTATTCGATTTTCATTCAGCATCTTGCCGAGTTCTATCGAATAGCGGGTATATAGCGGTGGTGTTTCCCAATGCTCTGGTACATCGCCGAGCCATTCTATGCCGGAAGGTTTGAGCTTGGGGTACGGATCGAGGCCGGCAGCGCGGGCTGCTTCAGGCGGGAGTCCTCGGGTGACCGTGCGCGAGATGAGTGCGGTGCGCTTTTCCTTCAGCTTCTCGATCAACTCTCGCTTTTTCGATAACAGCTTGTCGATCTTTGCAGTTTCTCGATCGAGAAAAATAGCGATGGTGTCCTGTTCGAGCATACAAGGAACAGATATAAATAAGTCTGTATATTTCTCAGCGCTTACATTCTGAATAGTAGTTTGTATATATACTGAAGATAACCATTGCCAGTAGCTATTCGAAGCTGTAAAATATCGGACATAAGCAGGAAGTGCTTTCTTACTATGAAGCCTGGCTCTAATCAAATAGCCTGCATATGCGCAATTTCCCCAGCTTTTTTTATATAGAAAAGTCTTCCCGGCAGTGGCCCCACTTCTAGCAAAGAGCAAGTCCCCCTCTTTTAGTAAAAACGGCGAAGCAACTTCATTTGGAAGAGAACGGAATGTTTCATCACGCAAATTACCAAGCTCGTCAATATCCGTTATTCTTATATAGCGGGGCAAATCTGGATCATCCAATTCAGCTGACTCATTAGCACCATATTTGAGAACTTCGACAAGTAAAAACTTCAGCCGCTTCACTCCCCAACCCTCCGGCACATCCCCCAGCCATTCGACACCGCTGGGCTTGTATTTGGGATAGGCAGGATATTTCATTCCATGCCCCCGGATTGCCCCAATTCGTGTTCGATTTTCCTGATAATAAGAGAAGAAGCATATTCTAATATACCTTTTATACGGAATCTAATTTTAAAAATTTTCACCACGAAGGACACGAAGGAAAGCTCTATATATGAAGCATATCCTGGAAAATCTTCGTGACCTTCGTGTACTTCAGCGAAGCGGGTGGTGGAAAATATTGTGACATTCTTTTTCCTGTAAAACCATATGGTAGTAATTACAAGATCCCTTAGCAGAACGAACATCTGCAATTGTGCCGCGCCCTTTGGCACAATTGAACGTGTTTCCATTTTGCCGGACTTTTTCACGCCGTCACCTCTTTCAGCAAAGCCAGTATCTCACCTTCCAGCGTCTTGATCTCCGCTTCGATGACCTCTAGGGGGCGCGGCGGTTCGTAGCAATAGAAATGCCGGTTAAGCGGAATCTCATAGCCGATCTTGGTTTTGTCGTGGTCGATCCAGGCGTCCGGCACATGGGGCAGGACTTCGCGCTGAAAATAGGCCGCGATATTCTCCTTGAGGGGCACGCTCTCGGTGTCGCGCAGTTCGGGATCGGGTTCGGGATTGCCGTGCTTGTCCACACAGATTTCGGCGGTTTCGTCGCGCTCGCCCAGGGCGCTCTGGATGGCCTTGAGTTCCGCGCCGGAAAGACGCACACCCTGCTTGCGATCGATCTCCCGCAAATCCTGGAGAAACGTATTGCGGTCCTTGTACAGCTTGCCCTTGCCGGATGCGGCAAGCGCTCCCAGCAGGTCGCGGATTTGCTGCTGCCGTTGACGGCCGGTCTCGATTTCCGCCTGGGCCGCGGTCTCGCTTTTCTTGTTGCTGGCGGCCAAATTCTTGAAGGCGGTTTCCGTTTCCAATCGTTCCATGCGCTCGGCCGTCACCTGAAAATTGAGCCGTAGGGGGCGTTCCACCGTGATCTTGTGAAAGCCGAAGTCCGCGTTTTCGAATACCTTGCTCACCACCCGGGTCTTCTGAAGGCCGTTGGTGCTGAAATTCCAGGTTTCGCCATCCTGGAAATTGCCGAAGATGCGCGCGATATCGCCGATCTGATCCGGTTCACCCTCATCCGTGTCGCCGATCTTGTTGCGCTTGTTGCCCAGGCTCTTGCGCATCTTGATGAAAAACTGCCGGGCGTCGATGAGTTGAATCCTGCCCTTGCGCGGGGATTCCTTGCGGTTGGTCAAAATCCAGATATAGGTGAAAATGCCGGTGTTGTAAAAAAGCTGGTCGGGCAGGGCCACCACGGCCTCCAGCCAGTCGTTCTCGATGATCCACTGGCGGATGTTGCTTTCACCGCTGCCTGCGTCGCCGGTGAAGAGCGGCGAGCCGTTGAAGACGATGGCGATGCGGCTGCCGCCGTCCTTGGGGCCGCGCATCTTGGAAATCATGTGCTGGAGGAAAAGCAGGGAGCCGTCGTTGATGCGCGGCAGCCCGGCCCCGAAGCGGCCTTCGTATCCCAGGGTCTCGCTTTCCTTTTTGATGTCCTTTAATTGTTGCTTCCATTCCACGCCGAAAGGCGGATTGGCCAGCATATAATCAAAGGTGATCCGTTTGCCGTCGGCGGAGCGGTCGAAACCGTCCCGGGTAAAGGTGTCGCCCAGGCGGATGTTGTCGGCGTCCTCGCCTTTTATGAGCATGTCGGACTTGCAGACGGCCCAGGCTTCATCGTTCCAGTCCTGGCCGAAAAGCAGGGGATTGGCCTGGGAGTTGAGGTTGCGGATGTAATTCTCGGCCACCGACAGCATGCCGCCGGTGCCGCAGGCCGGGTCATAAATGGTTTTCACCACATGGCTGCGGCGCAGATCCTTTTCCGGGGAAAGCAGCAGGTTGACCATCAGCTTGATCACCTCCCTGGGGGTGAAATGCTCCCCGGCCTCCTCATTGGCTTGCTCCGCGCCGATCCGGATCAGTTCCTCGAAAACATACCCCATCTGCAGGCTGTCGACCCGTTCGGAAAGATCGATCTTGGCAAACGCCTTGATCACCTCATACAGCAAATTCTTCTCGGCCATGCGCGCAATCTGCTGGTCAAAGGCGAAACGTTCCATGATCTCGCGCACGTTCTTGGAAAACCCGTTGATGTAGGCGTTCAAATTCGGTGCAAGTTGCGGCGAGTCGTCGAGCAATTTCGGCAGATCCAGTTTGGAGAGGTTATAAAACGGCTTCCCGGTGATTTTCTCCAGCAGGCTGCGCACGACGTTTTCCGGTTTGGCCTGGATAGCAGCGTACTCTTTCAGCACCTTGTCCTTGGTGGGTGCCAGCAGACAATCAAAGCGCCGCAACACGGTCAACGGCAGGATGACCTTGCGGTATTCATTGCGTTTATAGGGTCCCCTGAGGAGGTTGCAGATGCTCCAGATGAAATTGGCCAGCTGGGAGTGGGTTGCTTCGTTCATCCGTATTCCCTTTGAAATGCAATAATGGTCGCGCTGTAATTATTAGGTTCATAATCAAATCCCTCCGATGTGTCAATTTTGATGAAATGGTAACAAGTCTTCTTTCCGTCACTCCCGCGAAGGCGGGAGTCCAGAACTATATGAAAGAACTGGATTCCCGCCTTCGCGGGAATGACAGAATATGGACTTGTTACCATTTCATCACCTTTCCCCTGGCCATTATTTGTGATTGACAGGTAGTCTGACCGATCATAAATCCATATAATCTGGCTGGACTCAAGATCGGACAAGGCATTTGAGAATGATGGATGATATTATTCCACTGACCGAAAGACTGCATCTGGTTGGTTCTCCCACGAAGGGCAAATTCCCCCAGGCCTTTTCCTTTCTGGTCATGGGCACGGACACCCATGCCCTGATCGATACGGGCTGCGGTGAAAAGGCCTGCCGGGAGGTGATGGAAACCCATGGCGTGGACCTGATCATCAATTCCCACTGCCACCCGGACCATGTATCCGGCAATCACCTGTTCGCCGGCAAGGAACTCTGGGTGCCCCGGGAACGCGCGGCGGAAACCGGCGCCATCGAACGCCTCGCCGGCCGGCTGGTCGGCCCGGACCCGATCATCATGGACGCCTGGAAACATTTCGTCCGCAAGGACCTCGGGATGCGCGATTACCGCCACACCGGCACCTTCGGCGACAAGCAGCGCCTGGATTTCGGCGGCATATCCCTCCTGGCGATCCACACCCCCGGCCACCTGGACGACCATTATTGTTTCCTGGAACCGGAAAACAATGTGCTCCTGACTTTTGATGTGGATCTCACCACCTTCGGCCCTTTTTATGGAAATCCGGAAGCCGATCTCCCTTCTTTCAGGGCCTCCCTGGAAAAGATCCGGGCCATCGCGCCCAGCATGGTGGCATCCTCCCACCGCCTGCCGGTGCGCGACCGGATCGCGGAAGAACTCCAGGGCTTCGCGGTAAAAATCGACAGAAATCAAGCCAGGGTAGCCGCCGTGCTGGATGTGCCGCGCAGTCTGGATGACATCTGCGCACTGAAGCCGATCTATGGAAAATACATCCCGGGTCTGGAAGTTATCTACGGTTTTTTCGAACGCCAGATGGTGGAAAAGCATTTGCAGGAAATGGCAGCGGCCGGACTGGTGGCGAACCGGGGAAATGCATTTGTTCTGATTGCTCAACACACACCCGGTTCCCGGGCGAGCTGAGCAAAGAGTGATTTTCGTTGTTAACCGGCATGTTGATTCCATATCCGGTTCCGGATTTCCCCTTCGGCCGCGATTGACATTTTTTCTCGATTCCATTAATAAGTTCTATGTTCATGGATCGCTGAGGATACACAACGGCAACGGGGAGCCTGTTTCCCGACGGAGAACCGGTCATCGAAATCATTTCATCCATTCAACAGATGCAGGATCGCTCCAACCGCCTGCGCCGAAACGGAAAAACCATTGTTTTCGTACCAACCATGGGCTTTCTGCACGACGGCCACCTGACCCTGCTGCGGGAAGGAAAAAAGCTGGGGGATGATCTGGTGCTGAGTATTTTCGTCAACCCGACCCAGTTCGGGCCCGCGGAGGATTTCGACGCCTACCCGCGGAACATGGAGCGGGATCTGGCCCTGGCCGAGGGGGCCGGCGTGAATGCCGTCTTCACACCCGACCGGTCTGATCTTTATGGCGCCGGCTACCAGACATATGTCCAATTGGAAAATCTTCCCAACCACCTGTGTGGAATTTCCCGGCCGACCCATTTCCGGGGCGTCGCGACCGTTGTCGCCAAGCTCTTCAACATCGTCAAACCCCAGATCGCGATCTTCGGTCAAAAGGATTATCAGCAACTGGCTGTTATCCGGCGGATGGCCCGGGACCTGAACTTTGACATCGACATCCAGGGCAGCCCGACGGTGCGGGAAACCGACGGCCTGGCCATGAGCTCCCGCAACGCCTACCTATCCAGCGAGCAGCGGAAAAAAGCCGTCTGCCTTTTCCAGGCGTTGAACAAGGCCGGGGAATTGGTGAAAAATGGAGAAACATCCGCCGCAGTGATTCTGGACATGGTTCGGGGGTTGATTCTTTCTCAAACGGAAACCCGCATCGATTATATTTCCCTCTGCGACCCGGACACCCTGGAGGAGATGACGGCCATCGACAGGCCCGCGCTCCTTGCCCTGGCGGTTTTTATGGGGAAAACCCGCCTGATTGACAACAAGCTGCTGGCTTTCTGAAGGGCGGCTGAGATCGGTTTATGAATACCATCACCCCCAACAACGTTTCAAAGGAGACAGTATGAGCAACGACAGTTATTTTTTTACTTCCGAATCGGTTACCGAAGGTCATCCGGATAAAGTCGCCGATGCGATCTCGGACTCGATTCTCGACGCCATAATGGCCAAGGACAAGAAATGCCGGGTGGCTTGTGAAACCCTGGTCACCACCGGTATCGCCTTCATCGCCGGCGAAATCACCACCGAATGTTACGTGGATATGCCCCAGATCGTCCGGGACACCATCAAGGAAATCGGCTACCATTCTTCGCAAATGGGTTTCGACTGGCGGACCTGCTCGGTGATCACCAGTATCGACCATCAGAGCGAAGACATCGCCATCGGCGTCAACGTCGATCAAGGTCTTTTCAAGGAGCAGGGCGCCGGCGATCAGGGATTGATGTTCGGCTATGCCACCGATGAAACTCCCGAGCTGATGCCCATGCCCATCATGTTCGCCCACAAGCTGACCAAGCGGCTCGCCACGGTTCGGAAAAACGGGGCCCTCGATTTCCTGAGACCGGACGGCAAATCCCAGGTCACCATCCAGTATGAGGGTGACGATCCGAAACGGGTGGATACGGTGGTGGTTTCCACCCAGCACAAACCCGACATCACCTACGAGGATCTCAAGGAAGCCGTCATCGAAGAGGTCATCAAGAAAGTGATCCCCCCGGAATTGATTGACGGCGACACGCGCTATTTCATCAATCCCACCGGAAAATTCATCATCGGCGGCCCCATGGGCGACTGCGGCCTGACCGGCAGAAAAATCATCGTCGATACCTATGGCGGGCAGGGAAGGCACGGCGGCGGTTGTTTTTCCGGCAAGGACCCCTCCAAGGTGGACCGCAGCGCAGCCTATATGGGCAGATATATCGCCAAGAACATCGTTGCCGCCGGACTGGCCAGAAAATGCGAGATCCAGGTGGCCTATGCCATCGGCGTGGCCCAGCCGGTATCCATCCTGGTCAATACCATGGGTACGGAAAAAATTCCGCGGAACCGGATTGTCGAAATCGTCCGGGAAGTATTCGACCTGCGACCCGCGGCGATCATCGAAAAGCTCGATCTGCTGCGGCCCATCTACCGCAAGACGGCCGCTTACGGGCATTTCGGCCGCTCGGAACCGGAATTCAGCTGGGAAAAAACCGATATGATCGATATCATCAAGGGCAAAGCGGGGAAATAATAAACTGGCGGAAGATGGCAGGCTGCCATCTTCCGCCCCTCTATTATTATTCTTTCACTTTTTCATCCCGTACTTTATTCCAGCGCACCCATTCGTTTTCATCCGCCTGAATGGAAAACCGGAACGGTTTCGAGGTCGTACCGTCCGGATGAATGTTGATCTGCTGCATGTTTTTCAGAATATGCATCCATTCCGTCACGGATACGCGCCGCGGTCCGGGTATGGGGCGGGGACCGCCCACCGGACGGGGTCCGGAAACCGGCTTGGACTCTTTCAGCTGCTGAAAAGCGGCGGTTGTCTCATCTGCCTGGGCCCTGCTTTGAACCACGACCTCACCCCGGTACACCTTCACCTCCGCCGAATCATCCGCATTGACATTCATCCGGTAGGTCGTCCCGCGAACACCGGCGACCGCCGTCTTGGTGCTCAGGGCAAACCGGCCGCGGTTGGAAAACAGACGCGACACCTTGGCCCAGGCCTTTCCCAGGATGACCCGGACACGGATATCCCGCCGTTGATCCGTTTGGTCCAAGTCCACGGTTTCCAGTTCAAAGGAGGTGTCTTCATCAAAGCGGATAAAACTGTTGTCCGGCAGTTTGACTTCAATCCGGGAGTTTTTTCCGGTTCGAATCCGGTCTCCCCGGGAAAGGGTCTGACCCTGGGACAGGGACTTGATGATCTGACCGTCTATTGAAATCAGGGTCGCCGTTCCCGAAAGATAGGTGATGGTTGCATTGCCCCGCCCCATTTTGATGACGGCGGGCTGACCGGCGGACACCGGATGGTTGTGCGACACACCGGCCGCCATCATCCCGAACACCGCAATCCACGCAATCCATATGATCCTTTGATTCATGTCTCTCCTTGTTTGATGCTCAATTCATTGCAATCATGACCCGGCACTGCTTCAGCAGAGAAAGATTTTCGGAAGAACTCCTCAATTTAGCGGCATCGGCATTGCTGATGACGATATCCGACCGCCCCTCCCCTTCCGCCCGCAGCCCCTTGACCACCAAAGGGTTGCCCGCCACGCGGGAATCCTCCATGGCGCTTTTGAGCTCGGTGGCGTATCCGCACATGCCCTGCTGAATCGCATTTTCCCGGCTGACATAGGCGGCGCCGTAGACTTCCTGCCCGCCCTCATCCAGAATTCGCGGCGACATGGCCGGTTTGGCGCCTAGCCCGAGGGCGTCCACCACCAATCCGGTGAATCCCTGAGCCAGACTTCCGGATTCCGTTCCCGCAGCCCCGGTTGCCGGCGGCTGGGTTTTGATCGGTTCAACCTGTTTTATATCCTGGGGCAGCATCAATTGGGCGAACCCGCCGCCCAGATTCATTTCCACGGTTACCTCCACCGTGCCGTCTTCAAAATACTCCGTCTTGGTGACCCGAGCGCCCTGGATCATACCGTTCACCTGGGTGCGAACGGTATCGTCCGTCAGCATGAAATTCTCAACCGTGGTACTGGATTGAAGCTGAATCCCCTTGACCACCTCCATCAGATTCCGGTAGGCCACGATTCGGGCCGCGGTGATGGCCATGGGCCGGGCCTGGGGTTTTCCATAGGACCATTCCGGCGGCGCGCCGATACCCACCGCGCTCACGATATTGCTGCTCCAGTTGACGCTGCCATTGTCCATTTTTTCCACATACTGGCCTTGATCCCCGCAAAAACCTGTCTGCAAAAAAAACAGCCAGACTGCAATCACGATTACCGCAAGACGTTTCATATGCCCCCCTTCTTCTGCGTATCCAAATCATTCCGCTTGGATGATGTATCAGCCCGTTGCGTTGGTATATTTTCGTTTCAGTTTCTGCAAATCCAGAATCTGGATATGATTGCCCTTCATGGTGATCACCTTTTTCTCCTTCAGGGCGCGCAGTTCCTTGTTGATGCTCTCGCGCGTCGCGCCGATCATGTCCCCTAGCTCCTTCTGGGTAAGGGACAGCTCGATGTGGATTCCCGTCTCGTCTTTCCGGCCATGGGAAAGCGCCAGCTCCACAAGCTTTTTGGCCAGGCGGATGGAAATGCTTAAAAAACAAGTGTCTTCCAGCATTTCATCCGTGGAGCGCAACCGTTTCGACAACAGGGCCAGAATGGACTTGATGGCATTGAGATTGGATTGAAGAAAATGCAAAAAGTCGTTTCGGCGCAATACCAGCACTTCCGACGCGTCGATGGCGATGGCATCCGCCGATCGCGGTTCACCGTCCAGCAGCGACATCTCCCCGAAAAACTCCCCTTCCGGTAAAATGGTCACAATGATTTCATCGCCGATGCGGGACGGCAATACGATTTTAATGGTCCCGCGCCGGACGATATACAACGCCGTGCCCTCATCACCCTTATGAAACAAGGTCTGGCCGGGTTTGAGGGACATGAGTCGTGTCGATGTGGCCAGGCTGGTCAGATCCGACTCCTCCAGCGACGCGAAAAGCGGAATCTGCCTTATCAGGTCTATCGTTCCCACAATTATTGAACCTTTCTGAATCCAAACAGCTTCGGTTTGCCCTGGGTGTTTTCTGCCAACCTCCACCGGAAATCCGGTCCCGGATTCCATCCCGGATGGAACAAACCCGGAAACCGCTCCATGGACTTGTTTTTATCGTCTTTCCATAAATCCATCAACTGTTCAATGAAACAATTTGGATTCCATGGTAATAATATGTTAAAATATCTCGATAATTCGACCCAAGCCGGGCCATTTGTTTGGCCCCCCACTGGCTCATGCCGACTCCATGGCCGTATCCGCGACCCTTAAGCCGGACGCCTCCGACGGAAGGCAGGATATGGAACAGCGTGCTTTTGACGATGTTCTCTCCCATGGTCATTCGGAAATTACTGCTGGAAAAAGGCGTTATCCCCTTATCCGATACCACCAGAACCCGCAGATTCCGTCCGGAACGTGACTTCCCCTCCAAATTCAATTGCGCCACCTTTCCAATCCCCAAGCCGCAGCGTCTCAACCGCCGGGTAATTTCCTCATATGTCAAAAAGCACTCCCAGTCCTCATTGGTGGAACCGTTGCTGAACCGGTCGGGGATGCCGCGCAGATATGGAATTCTGGCGTTCCAGACATGGCGGGGGTCTTCCGTGTGCCCCCCGCTGTTGGAATGATAATAAGCGGCGATCAGGCGGCCATCATGGGTCATGACCTGCCCCCTGGTTTTATCCACTGCCCGATTGGTCCGCCTGGTTTCCGCAAGCAGACCGCCGTAAACCTGGGAAACCGTATTTGCCGCCACATCATACGGATTCCGCTCATTTTTTTCCTTCATGTACAAGGCGTATGTCCTGGCGGCCACGGCCTGGGCCATCAGGGCTTCCATGGGCCAATCGGACGGCATCTCCCCCGGAATGACACCATACAGATACTGCTCCGTGGGAACATGGTTGACAGCCATAAGGCCGCCGGCAGTCGCTGAAACGGTAATGTCGCCCCGGTAGGATCGGCCGTTCACTTCCAGCTCCCGGGCGGCGGATATCACCCGGCAATGAGCGGCCGAAATGGGTCGGCCGTTCAGGATCAAGTGCTTGGATCGCCGGCCCAGAATGACGGGCCCCCAGCCGGAGTAAACCCGTTTTCGCCCGTCAGCCGAAGTGGCCAGTAACGGCTGGGTGGAAGAAATTCGAATGCTGTCGGCATCCTTGTGCGTGAGTACCCGCAAAACCGGTTCCATCCCCGCCCGGAGACGTGCCTTGGGTTTTGCCGGCTTTGGATGGGAGGACACCATCGCCTTGACGGGAGCTGCAGGCTTCATCAGCGGCTCGGCAATATCGGCCCATACGGCGGCGGATTTGAAGCGCATGCCGTCCGGATACTCCCGGCGGTATCGAGTAAAGACGCTGTGGGCGTTTGTGTAGTCCCCCTTGTTGAAATAGGTCATGCCGCTGCTGAAGAGGGCGTCCGACGCGGCCGGACTCCCCGGATAGGTTGCCATGATATTGTCAAAATATGCCAGGGCGATATCATGTTGATCCAGGTAGGAGCCGTAGGTCTCGCCGATGAGCAGGAGCGCCTTTGCCTTGATGTCCGGATCGGTGGTATGTTCGACCAGTTCCTGGAGGCGGCCGAGGGCTTCCAAATACCAGCCCTTGTTCAGCAGGGTCTCCGCGCGCTGGATCAAGGCGGCATCATTTCCGGCAAAAGCCGGTTCCAGCAGCAGGAAAAAGCAGATCAGCCATAGTCCTGCTCGAAAAAAAAAGGTCGGATTCATCCGGGAACGATGCCGGGTTCTCTTCCAACAATTCATGGTGACCCTGTGCTTCATGGGGGGAGACATTTATTTGCTGCTCAAGGAAAAGGCGCCGCTCCAATCTGCGGGAGGCGGCTGCTGCTGATATGCCTCGGCTCGACGCAACATGGTTTTGCTGGGACCATCCTGGGGAACGATTTCCAGCGCTTTCTGAAAACAGTCGCAAGCCCGCTGCCATTCCCTGGACCGGTATGCGGACAATCCCCGGGCATACAGATCCGCCATTTCCGTGGTCGCACGGCTCACGTTTTCGGGGAAACCAAGGGGTTCGTAAATGGTGATGGGTTTCTGCTTTCCCACCACGAGGATGCTGTCGATTTCCCGGCAGATGATTTGGTCTTCCAGACGCGCCCTCGTCGAATCACCGATCAGGATATACACGCCGTAGACTTTGTTGACACCCTCGAGGCGGGCGGCGGTATTCACCGTGTCCCCCATCATCGTATAGTCCATCCGGTTTTTCGATCCCATGTTTCCCACCACCGCCGGACCGGAGCAGAGTCCGATCCGCATGTTCATTTCCGGCCAGCGTTTTTCGCGCCACTGCGTTCGCAGGGTGACAAGGCGCGCCTGCATTTCCAGGCTGGCAACGGTTGCTGTCCGGGCGTGATTCGCAAGGACGTTGGGCGCCCCGAAAAACGCGATGATGGCGTCCCCCTCGAATTTGTCCACCGTGCCTTCATGCCGTAAAATAATATCGGTCATTTCCGTCAAAAACTCGTTCAGCAATTCCACCAGCGACGTGGGTGACATGCTTTCGGAGATGCTGGTAAACCCCTGAACATCTGAAAAAAATGCCGTTATATCCCGTTGTTCGCCCCCCAATTCCACCCGGTCGGGGGACTCGATCAGCTGCTTTACCACCGTGGGAGCCAGGTATTTTGAAAACGTATTCTGAATGAACCGTTTTTTCCCCTCTTCCACGAAGTATTTATAGGCAGTAACCCCCATATAGACCAGCAGAATCGTCAGCACCGGGTACACCAGGCTCAGGACCATCCCAAGAGCGGCAAAGAGCCAGACACCCAGAAAGACATACCCCGTCACCAGGAGGATACCGGTGACGGCGCCGAAAACCACCCCTGCCCGGGTCAGGACAAATCCCAGGAAAAGGCCGCAGACCAGGATCACCAGAGCCTCCAGAATCTGATAGTACTCCGGTCGATAGAGAAAATCCTGCGCCAGGATGCTGTCGATCACCGTGGCGTGAATTTCCGGTCCCGGATAAGTGGCGGAAAAAGGGGTCGCCCTTATGTCGCCCGTCGCCACGGCCGTGGCTCCCACAATAACGATCTTGTCGCGCAATTCTTCGGCTGGTATGCGGCCATGGAGAATATCGGTGACGGATTTATACGGAAACAGATGGTCCTCTCCCCGGAAATTAATCATCATACGTCCATGACCATCCGTCGGTATGCAAATCCGGTCGCCGATGCAGGCGGACAGCACCTGACCGTAATCCCCGATTTCCAGATGCAGCGGGAGATCGAAATACGCGGAAAGCGCCATGAGCGACAGCGGTGCATAGAATTTCCCTTCGTTGTACTGCAGCACCGTCTCCAGCCGGCGGGTGATTCCGTCCATGTCCGGAGAAAAATTGAAATATCCGGTGTACCCGGCCGCCTCGGAAAGCAGCCGGATCACCGGCTCCGGAAAAATGGTCATCACCTTTTCCAGATCAAGGCCCACTCCGGTTTCGGATAAATGGGTGTATTGATACCGTGAAAAACGGATATCCTCTTCCTTGCGCTGAATGTCGGCCGCATCCAGGTGTTTGACATCTTGGATTCCCTTTGCCTTGTGAAAAAACCAACCCAGCACCACCTTGGCCTTGGAGTTTTGGATGGCCGTGGCCAGCAACCGGTCGTTATCCGATTGCGTCTTGATCTCTTCCAGATAGGCATTCAATTCGGATGGGCAGGATTTTTTCCAGGCGGCATGGGACTGAATTCGCTCTATGGCCAGAATCACCCGCTGGTCATCCGGCTCATTGAAGCCGATATCAAAGGCAACGACCCTGGCCCCGGCTTCGGACAACCGATCGATCAGGGCGGCGATCTTGGATCGGGGCCATACCCAGCGGCCTTCCTGATCCAGGCTTTTTTCATCAATGGCGGCCAGCACCACCTCCGGCCCCGGTTTTTTTTCAGCCCGCAGCTGAAACCGCAGATCGATGGTTTTATAATCAACAATTTCTATAAATTCGAATGGAAAAAAATAAACCAGCAGTACAGTCACGGTCAGAAAACCAGCGATCAGCAATACCGGATGGCGGGTGAATATATTCGGATGCCTGGCCATGAATCCCCGTTTTTAGATTCTATCCTGTTGACCTGATTCACATTTTATATTGTAAGACGCCATCGAAGTCAACCATTGCATGCCGACGCCGGAGGAAGGGCGATGGAAATGCCGCCCATTGGGATTTCGGAGCCGGATCATCCCCCATCCAAAAACGGGCGCGGCCATCAATTCTTCATTTTCTCCCCGCTGAATTTTTGATATACACACAGACCATGTCATTTAATGAGGATCACCGATGAATACCCTGTATCTGAGCGTTGCGGGATGTTTTTTACTGGGCTCCGGCGGATATGTCCTGTTTCATTTCTGGCTGCGCCCGATCTGGCGATACCGTTCCATCAAACATCAGGTGGTCCGGGATATCGCCGCCTATTTGAATTCCATCAGCGACGAAATCGAAGGAGTCTTCGTCAGCACCAGCGCCAATGAAAAAATCGCGGCCATCCGGCATCATGCTGCGGCGCTTACGGATTGCTACCGGGAGGCCCTGCCGGATTGGTACCGGGTGCTGCTGAACAGCCGCGGAGAATCTCCGGAGGACGCGGCCAAACATCTGTTCGGCCTCTCCAACACGCGCAATTACGAGCACGCCAGAAGCCGGGTCGGAAAAATCAGACATACCCTGAAAATCGGATAACCCAGCCCCAGTACCGGCAACCGTCAGGCCAGTTCCCGTGACGCTTCCCGCATCAACCGGGCGATGGCCATCTTCTGGGGGCAGATGCTCTCCGCCGCGGTATAGTCCATGGTTTGCATGTTCCTGCGCAGGTCGGCCGGTATGCCGCCGAACATCTCCCTGGCATGCTCCCGATCACCATACGTTCTGGCATACATCAGATACCGCATGACATCGCTGATCGGCAGGCAACCTCCCACCTGACTTTCACACAGGTGCGCGCAGCCGGCGCAATAGCCGGAAGCTGTCTCCCGGGCATATCGGTCCAGCAGGGCTTTGTCCGCATCCGCCAGCTTGGTTTTATCCAAGGCAGCGGAAATGTTCGACATCAGAATCGTCAGGTTCGGCATCTGGGAACAGATGCTGGCGATGTTCGGATTTTCCCAGACCGCCTTGAGCTTTGCCTGCTTGTCGGTAAAACCGCGCCCCAGAAACCGGCCGGCCAAGGCCAATTCCGTTTCGGTAGCAATGGTCACTGCTCCGCCGCCCTGGGTTTTCATGGCTGTCAATCCAATGCCGGCGGCAACACAGGCGTCCACCGCTTTCTTCATCTGGTCGGTATGCATCAACCGATAATTGTAGCTCATCATGATGCCGTCGATCCAGCCGAGTTTCGCGGCCGCCTCCAGGCAGGTCTCCATATTACGGTGGGTGCTGAAGCCAAACAGACGGATTTTGCCCTGGGTTTTGGCTTTTTCCGCCCACTTCCGGGTTTCCTCGGTCAACTCGTCGATATCGCTGATTCCGTGAACAAAATACAGATCGATATAGGAGGTGTTCAAGCGCTCCAATGATCGATCCAGCAATCGGCTCAACCCGTCCGGATCGCGATCATCCGATTTGGTAACCAGAAAAATCCGGGAACGGTCATCCGGATATTTCGCGAAATACTGGCCGATGCCCTTTTCACTGGCGCCGCCCCCATAGCAGTCCGCCGTGTCCCAGTAAGTCACCCCCCAGCGCAGGGCCTGCTTCAGCAAAAGCTGGTTGGACGGAATGTCGAACATGCCTCCCAGGGACAGGATCGAAACGGTTCGGCCGCTTTTACCAAAAGGCCGCCCCGGCACCTGTTTTGGTGACGGGCTCGCTCCCGGCCCCTCCCCGGCGGCATTCGCCGCTCCGCCTCCGGCCAACATGGCGGCGCCCAGCCCGGCCTGGCCGGTCATTTTCAAAAAATCCCTTCTGGACCATTTGCGTTTTCCATCAGACATGTTCCGTTCCTCCTTCTGGAATCAGCCGCTATCCAAGGCGGTCATCGCTGCTCCGGATGCGGCATCCGCAACAGTGATCTGCACAGCCCGTGCTACAACAGCAGGGAGTGTTCCTGTTCCCGGGTTTCGTTTTCCGCCGTAATCCGGATCGCCCTTTCCCCTGCTACGGGGCATTCATGTTCACAGATGCCGCAGCCGATACACCGGGACGGTTCGACCCAGGGTCGTTGCAGCCGGATCAGAATTTCCACCTGCCCTCCGGTCGGAAGCGTCGCCATGACCGGGGCATCCGGACCCATGGTAAGGCTTCCGGCATCGTTTCCCATTATCGGCCGGGGAGTTGCGGCAGGGCTGGAGATAACCCGGCAGAAATAATCTCCACCACCCAGTCGACGATCTTCCAGCTCTTCACCGTGTACTCTCAGCACGGAGCCTTCCATGGATACCACCTGCAAAGGCGGGATATCCGCAATCCGGCTGTAGACCTCTTCTGTCTGAATCGCCTTGGGGCTCACCGGACAGTTTTCCTGGCAGACAATGCAGGGTCGATTCATGGCCCACGGCAGACAGCGCCCCCGGTCCACAAAAGCCAGCCCGATCCGGATCGGCCCGCTTTCCCGGTATTCATCCCGTCCGAGTTTCCGATCCAGCGCCAGGGGACGGATGGCGCCGGTGGGACAGACATGCCCGCAGGCAATACAGTTGAGCTGGCAACCGCTGGTTCCGATCCGGAAATTCAACACCGGCGTCCACAGGTCTTCCAGCCCGGAGCCCCATGCGGACGGTTGGATCACATTGGTGGGGCAGATACGCATGCACTGGCCGCATTTGATGCAGCGATCCAGAAACGCCTTTTCCGCAAGCGCCCCCGGCGGGCGGACCTTCCTTGGATTCCAGTTTGCTCCCAGGCTCCCCCCCAGCCGCTGGATCGGTATCAAGGCAACTCCGGTCAGAAGCGCGACGCCGAACTGGCGGCGGCTGACTTCCGGCAACGGCATTTCCCCGGCGGCCGAGGGCGCCGGTTGAAATGCCACCAGCGCATACTCACATGCCGGCCGGCAGTTCATGCACAGAACGCATTCACCGACCCGAAATTTTCCGGATGGGTTGCAGGCCCCTTCGCATAGGCTTTCGCAATGCATGCAATCCGGGCAGGTTTCGGTCTTTTTGCCCATGCGCCATATGGACAAAAAGGCGGCCAGTCCCATCAGGGCGCCCAATGGACAGACAAATCGGCAATAGAAGCGCGGAATCATCGCATTCAAGCCCAGGGACAGCAGAAACGGAATCCCGATGGACAGGGCGCTCTGGTAATAACCGGCCCCCACTGTTCCCAACAAGGGCAGCACGATCAGGTTCACCGAACGGTGCAGGAACGGAATGGGATCCAGCAACCCGGTTTGCAGCGACCCGGTGGCGGCGCCCAGGAAAAAAAACAGAAAGAGATATTTGAGGCGCTGCAATGGGTGGTAGCGGTTCAGCCGGACTTTTTGGGACAATGACTTGCGGCGATGGGCTGAATATCCGATGACCTGATGAAGCGTGCCGAAAGGGCAAATCCAACCGCAGAAAAACCGCCCGAACAGGATCGTCAAGGTCAGGGTGACAAGCCCCCACATCAACCCCTGATGAAGAACACCGGTGGCCAGGACCGAGCCCAGGCCGACCAGGGGATCGAGCTGCAACAGCCAATTCACCGGCCACCCGCGCAACTCCCAAAAGGCGTCACCGATCTCCATGACCACACAGAACCAGAGAAACAACCCCCCAAAAAAGATCTGTGACATCCGTCTGGCAGCGATAATCGTCATGGTTTTTCTTCGCGGTTACAGGGAAATAAAAACCGGATTCAAGGAACGATAATCCGCCGTTCCCGAACCGGCGGCTTCCGCCTGCCGGATGAACCCGAGGGTCTGGAGATCTTTCTCCAGCAAACCGGCGCCCAACGCATCCACCGCCACCTGATCCGTGCCGACAATCAGGGTGCCGGTCTGCTTGAGGTCGCTCAGCGAACCTCCGGTGGGGCCGTTTTGCATCAAGGCAACCGTGCCGTCCAGGATCACGAAAGTGGGCGTCACCATCCGGGATAGTTCCATGATGGTACGATGAATATCCTGGTGCAAGACATTACGCCGCCCCCCCAGCAGTCCATACCAGTTCTTCATGGTCATGGACGCGCCGCTGCGGAAATGGTCCTTCAGAGGCGCCAGACCTATGATTTTATTTATATTATTGAACGGCCGGCAAAAAACGGGCCACCCGTCGATACACCGGCCATCCTGCAGCGACAGCGGTTTGAAATCACGGGGACCCGGCATGACCACCGTCCCTCCGGCCTTCCGGGCCGCGCCTTCAATTCCGGTCAGCGCGAAACAACTGGTCGGATCGTTAATCGGGTTGTCGGCCACAAGGACCTCCCCGGCGCCGGCCTTTCGGCAAAGTCGTATCAATTCAGCAACCAGTTCGGGATGGGTCGTGGCCCCGATCAAAGGGGGCGAGGCGAAAGCCGCATTGACTTTCAACAGCACCCGATCGGCCGGATGAATAAACGACTCAATGCCCCCCAGCGCCGCAAGAGCCTTCTCCAGCGCCTCGGCTCGATTTCCACCGGTTACGGCCACCAGTTTGCCCGCCATCCCCGGTATGGAACAGACCGGGAATCGGAAGGAAGGCGTGGCAGAAACCGCCGGTCCATCTCCCCTGCGCCCCAGCCAGAAACCCGCGGCCCACAGCAGCCCGATGGCGCCGCCGGCTTTCGCCAGGCGTGTTAGCCATTGTCTTCTATCCATGGCGCGGCCGTTATCGGAATCATTCACCATGCCGGATCAACTCCTGTTGGATCAGCCTGGCCAATTGCAGCGCGGCTTGCGGATCTTCCGCTTCCCGTACTCCGGCCAAAATCCGGTTGGAAGTGAAAACGATTTCATACGTGTCCATTATCGATACCGCTTTGGCGTTGGGAATATCCAGCGGGATTCCAGCCTCCTCTCCGCCGAAATCGAGCAGAAACCGATGATATTTTTCCAGCAGGGCGACGGCCTCCTGACCCGTGGGACGAATGGACAGAAAGGCGGTTAAGCGTTTTTCCCCCGCTTGATAATCGGCGGTGAAGATGTTGGTGAATTGATCAAAACCAAAAGCGTCCGCGGCAATCAGTTTCACGCTCTCCGCCACGCGGCCCGGCTCCGGAAACAATCCGGGCTCCAGGATTTCCCCCGCCGGCGCCGGATGCTTGCGGATGAATTGCAGCGCGGCCGACCGCATCCGCTCCATGGCGTCGTCCGATACGCGGGTTGCAATCATCTCCACATAATGGCGACCATGGGCGAAAAACAAAGCGTTTTCCGCCCGATAGGAAAAGGGTGTGATATCCAGTCCCACCGCCCCGCTACGGCGCTGGAGGCTGAAGACGGCAAAGGCGTTCCGGGCGCTTCCCATGTCGTATGAGAACACCTCCATGAAGAAGTCGCCGTCATCCCGCGCAACAAATCTGCGGCAATACAATTCTTGAAAACCGGAAGCCAGATAGAGGTCGGCCTTTCCGTTGATTTTATCCGCAAGATTGCTGGCGGAAAACCTCTCGGGGGGGGTTCGCGACATCATTCCCGGTGGGACGGGAATGATGGTATCTGCATCCTCACCCCGGGATGGAAGCAAGGGTGATCCGGACCCGGCCGGTTGCTGAAGAATCCGGACCGCCGGGTTATAGCGCAAGTGTTCCCTGTATACGAACGCCCCGATTCCCGCCAGCAGAACCAATATCATCCAGCTCAGCCGGCATTCTCCTGCACCAGGTGCTTTCTGTCGCGGCATGGGCCCCCTCTCGGATAACCGGCGGACCTGTCAGGACTTCAGCATTTTCATCGCATGCTGAACGATGGTCTCCGCCCGGAAGCCGAATTTGTTCATGACGACATCGCCGGGGGCGGATGCGCCGAAGGTGTTGATGCCGATGGAAAGGCCTTTCTCGCCGACATAGCGCGCCCATCCCATGGTGATGCCGGCTTCAATGGAAATCCTGGCGCGCACCCGGCCGGGCAGAACCGATTCCTGGTATTGCCTGGATGTTTTTTCAAACAATTCCCAGCTCGGCATGCTGACCACCCGGGCGGAAATCTGGCTGGCGGCCAGCAGTTTCCGGGCCTGCACCGCCAGGTGAACCTCCGATCCGCTGGCGATCAGGATAATGTCGGGTTCTCCTTCCGTGTCTTCCAGTATATAAGCCCCCCGGCTCAACCTGTTGTCCGCCGAGACCTTTGAATGATCGAGGATCGGCAGATTCTGGCGGCTCAGGATCAGGGCGATGGGGCTGTTCTGGGTCTGAAGGGCCAGACGCCAGGCCTCCGCCGTCTCAACGGCATCGGCCGGGCGGATCACCGTGACGTTGGGTATGGAACGCAGGGACGCCAACTGTTCGACGGGTTGGTGGGTCGGCCCGTCTTCCCCCACGGCGATACTGTCGTGGGTGAAAACATAGATCACCGGCAGTTTCATCAACGCGGCCGCCCGTATCGCCGGCCGCAGGTAGTCGGCGAAAACCAGAAAAGTGCCTCCGTAAGGACGAACGCCGCCATGCAAAAAAAGCCCGTTCATGATGGCTCCCATGGCATGTTCCCGGACCCCGAAGCGGACATTGCGGCCGGCATAGCTGCCTTTTTGAAAATCCGGGGAAAAAGGGAGATAGGTATTGTTCGATGGCGCCAGATCCGCCGAGCCGCCCATCAGGGTCGGCAATTTCCGGGCAATGGCGTTCAGCACTTTGCCGGATGCGGCCCGGGTGGCAACGGCGCCGTCGGAAGGTTTGAACAGGGGAATTTCCGAATCCCATTCGTTTGGAAGATAACCGCTGAGGGCATCGACCCAGTTCGCGGCCAGGTCGGCATATCGTTTTACATAGGCGGAATAACGCGCCTGCCAGGACTCCTCGGCCGTCTTTCCCCTTGCCAGACATTTGCGAAATTCGGTCAGGGCATCCGCAGGGACGCAAAATTCCGCATTTCTGTCGCACCCCAGGGCTTCCTTGGTCAAGGCGACTTCCTCCTTACCCAGCGGTGCGCCGTGGGCTTCCGACGAATCCTGCTTGTTCGGGCTGCCGTAAGCAATATGGGATCGCAGCATGATCAATGTCGGTTTTTCCGTTTCCGCCTTGGCGGCTGCAAGCGCGCGGTCGATTGCTTCCGTATCGTTTCCATCGGAAACCGTCAGCACCTCCCAGCCATAAGCCCGGAAGCGCTGGCCGACGTCTTCACTGAACGTAATATCCGTACCGCCCTCGATGGTGATCCGGTTATCGTCATATAGGCAGATCAGCTTTCCAAGTCCCAGATGCCCGGCCAGTGACGCAGCCTCCGCCGCCACGCCTTCCATCAAATCCCCGTCACCGCACATGACATAGGTATGGTGATCGACGATATCGTGTCCGTCCCTGTTGAAACGGGCCGCCAGATGTCTTTCGGCCATCGCCATCCCGACGGCATTGGCGAATCCCTGCCCCAGCGGCCCCGTGGTCGTCTCCACGCCCGGGGTATGCCCGTATTCCGGGTGACCGGGTGTTTTGCTGCCCCATTGCCTGAATTGTTTGATATCTTCCAGATGGAGATCATACCCGGTGAGATACAGCAGACTGTAGAGCAGCATGGAGGCATGCCCGCCGGACAGGACAAAGCGATCCCGATCCGGCCACCCGGGATTCGCCGGATTGTGCTTTAGAAACCGGGTCCATAATACATACGCGGCCGGCGCCATTCCCATGGGCGCCCCCGGATGACCGGAATTGGCTTTCTGGACCGCATCCATGGCAAGGGTTCGAATGGTGTTGACACAACGGTCCTGGACGGTTTGGCGGCTCATGGGCAAGCCTTCTTTCATGGTCTGGTCTCCTTAGCTGATATCGAACATTTCGGTTACATGGGTTCCCGTATTGTTTGCGGTCAGGATCGTTCGCCGGACATGTGGTTTCGGATCAAAGAGCCCGCAGATATTCCGGTTTCAAGGCGATTTTTCCGGCCAAGGCCGCATCTATCAATGCAATCGTGCGTGCCTGATCCTTGGGAAGACGGGCCCGGATCGGCAAATAATTGGAGGCGTGATTGGCATGGAAAAGCCCGTCGGTCAAATGCGTATGGGCGATCATGGTTCTGAGTTCTCTCAACATTTCCTCCGGCTCCAACAATGGAAACCGCCCCTGTTCATAGTCCTGATACAGGGGTGTTCCGGGGATCAACATCAGACTCAGTGCGCCGACAAATTCCGGATCGATGGCGGACAATACCCGGCCGGTTTCCATCGCGTGCCGGTGGGATCCGCTCCGGCCGGCGATTCCCAGCAGGACCGTTATGGAAAGCTTCATCCCCGCCTCCCGGATTTTCCGTCCCGCATCGATCATCCGATCCGCATCGGCGCCTTTGTTGACCCGCGCCAGCGTTTCGCTGTCGCCGGTTTCAAGCCCCATGTAAATGATTTCCAGCCCATGCTTTTTCAGCAGCTGCAATTCCTCCGGCGTTTTCATACGGATGCTTTTGGTGTTCGCATAAGCGCCCACCCTCTCCACCCATGGCAGCTGCTTTTCGATTTCGGTCAGAATGGAGAGCAACCTGGGCTGCGGAATGATCAGGGCATCCCCGTCACAGATGAACAACCGGTTCTGACGGCGGCAATAGCGTGATGCAAAGGCGATATCCGCAAAGATAATGTCATCCGGTTTGATCTTGAAGCGCTCGCCCTTATAAGCGCCGCAAAAAGTGCACTTGTTATGCGAACATCCGACGGTGGCCTGAAGCAAGATGCTGTCGGCCTCGCTTGGCGGCCGGATCATGTTTCCTTCATAATGCATGACGCAACTCCTGATCATTGCAGCTTCGGCAACCCGCAACCATTTTGCGGAACGCCGCCGAAACCGGCGGTATCTTTTTTCCGGCGATCAAAACAATGTCTCCAGATTATGACCGCGGAGATCTTCTTACCCCAAGATGATCCGCATGCGCAACAATTTTTCCAGCAGGCCGGGGCCCAGGGATCGGTTGACATCCCTGTTTTCATGTATTATTTGTGGCCAGACCTGAATTGTATTGAGTTGTATCGAGGCAACGGATGAAACAGCTTCATGATCAAGAAAGAGAACAGTTCAAAAAATTGTTCAAACAGGAAGGCATTGATCGCTTTGACGATCGCTACGCGGTGCTGGAGGCATTCCTGCAAACCGAGGGCCACGTTACAATGGCCGAACTGACCCAGCGGCTATCCGAAAACGGGCATGATTTCCAGCCGGCGTTTTTGCGTGAAACCCTTCGGCAGATGTGCGATTTCGGCTTCGCCCGCCAGAATCAATTTGAGGACGGCCAAATTTCATATGAACACAGGCATTTGGGGGATCACCATGATCACCTGATCTGCACGAAATGTCACAAAATAGTCGAATTTACAAACGATGAAATGGAAAGCCTGCAACTGAAAATCGCGGAAGCCA
Organism: Thermodesulfobacteriota bacterium; assembly: GCA_049320885.1. Lineage (GTDB taxonomy): Bacteria > Desulfobacterota > Desulfobacteria > Desulfobacterales > SURF-7 > DYJD01. Next base: position 126,064 of record JBMORA010000013.1, read on the forward strand.
ATGGATTCCATATGCTTCAGCACCGCATGGAAATTTATGGTATTTGCGCGGAATGCGCCAAGGATCGCGCCAAACGGATGCCGCTTACCATGGCCAAACCAGGAGAAAAATTAAAGATTCTGGATTTTTCAGGCGGCTCCAGCGCCCGGATGCGGCTGACCGCCATGGGATTCCGCATCGGAGATGAAATCGAAGTCGTTACCAATCAGAACACCGGTCAACTGGTTATCGCCCTTGATTTCAAACGATATATCCTCGGCCGAGGGCTGGCACAAAAGATAACGGTCACCCCGTTCAAGTAGAACCCTGACGGGGCGGCCAGCGGAAACAGTCTCCCGTTGGCATCAAAAGACCATTTACAACAGCGGCGATCGATAGTAGTCAGGCGGTCATCATGGAAAGAATTTTTGCGATAGGCGACATCCACGGCTGTTTCGACAAGCTGCAAGCGCTGATGAGTGTCGTCGATATCCATCCCAGCAAGGACACCCTTGTTTTTCTGGGAGATTATATTGACCGCGGGCCGTCATCCCATGAAGTGGTTGAATATCTGATCACGCTGAAAAAGCGTTTTGAAAAGCTGGTTTTTCTGAAAGGCAACCACGAGGAAATGCTGCTCAACTATCTTCAAGGAATCAATCGATTGGCCTACCTTGCAAACGGTGGCCAGCAGACGATCGACAGTTATATAAAGGCGGGAAGATCGCCTTCCACCGGACTGATTCCCCAAAATCATCTGGACTTTTTTAATTCTCTTGATCTTTTTTATCAGACCGATAATTATGTTTTTGTGCATGCCGGCCTGGTGGACAAAATTCCGGTTGAGCAACAACATGTGGAGGATATCTTGTGGATTCGCAACCGCTTTATCAAATCAGCCTATGATTTCGGCCGGCAAGTAGTTTTCGGCCACACCCCATTGCCGGAACCGCTTGTGCAATCCAATAAAATCGGCATTGATACAGGTGCCGTTTATGGCAACAAACTGACCTGTGTCCTGTTGCCGGCGCTGACTTTTTATCAAGCATAAACCATGGGAGTTTCCATGACCTCATTCAACGATCGTTCGGTACGAAAATCATGCGTTCTGGTTGCAGGCCTTCTGCTTCTCATGCTCTGCTTTCCGGATTTTTCCCGGGCGGAACGATTGGCGGTCGGTGTCCAGAAAGCCAATGTCCGCTCCGGACCGGGGAGCCAGTTTGATGTGATCTGGGAAGTGGAGCAGTATCACCCATTTGAAGTGATCACGAAGAAAGGCGAATGGATTCGAATCCGGGATTTTGAAAAAGATGAGGCCTGGATTCACCAATCCCTGTTGCAAAAAATCGATACGGTGATCACCAGCAAGGATCAATGCAACGTCCGATCCGGTCCCGGTTCGAATTTCGATATTATCTTCACCACGGAAAAAGGAATTCCGTTCAAGGTCATTTCAAGACAGGACCAATGGCTGCAGATCGAACACGCTGACAAGGACCGGGGTTGGATCCATCAGTCCCTGGTCTGGTGAAAAGGCTGACCGCATGATGATACCTGGAAACAAACGGATTGCCGGTTTGGGATCGGCTCTGGTGGACATCCTGATCCATGAAAGCGACGAATTTCTAGCGGAGCTGGATGCCCCAAAAGGGGGAATGGTCCTGGTGGATAAAGAACGCATCGACGAAATCTTGTCCAAAACCCAAGCGACATCCGCCATCGTTCCCGGCGGCTCGGCGTGCAATACGGTTGTCGGTGTTTCCCGCCTCGGCGGTAAGAGCCGGTTTATCGGAAAATGCAGCCAGGACGAATTCGGCCATCTTTTTGAAACCGGCCTGGTTCATCAGCACGTCGAACCCCGTCTCTTCCGGTCCACATCGCCCACCGGGCGGGTGCTTTCCGTTATCACGCCGGATGCCCAGAGGACCATGCTGACCTATTTGGGCGCTTCGGCCGAAATGAACGCGGAAGAGATGAAACCGGAATGCTTTGAACACGCCGATATAGTCCATATTGAAGGATACCTTCTGTTCAATCCGGATCTGATGATGGCGGCCCTTAAAAACGCCAAAAATACCGGAGCCAGAATTTCCCTTGATCTGGCCAGCTATACGGTGGTGGAAGCATCCAGAGACCTGCTGAAAACCATTGTGGCCGAATACGTGGACATTGTCATCGCCAATGAAGATGAGTCTCTAGCCTATACAGGGGTGTCCAACGAAATGGAAGCCATTTCCCTTCTGGCGGAACAGGCGGATATCGCCGTCCTGAAGCTGGGAAAGCGCGGCAGCCTGATTGCCGATAACGGCAGGGTTGTCTCCATTGCCCCCCATGGTGCCGGACCCGTGGTGGATACCACCGGTGCGGGTGATCTCTGGGCTTCCGGATTTCTGTACGGCCTGGTCAGCGGTTTACCCATTGAAACCTGTGGGTCGCTGGCGTCCATGTGCGGCTATGAAGTCTGTCAGGTCATCGGGGCCTCCATTCCGGAAAAAGGCTGGGAGCGCATCTCGAGCTATCTGTTAACAATATAACTCAATTCGAAATATGAGGAGAAAACATGGCCAAAATCACACCAATTTCCCTGGAACGAAAAAAGGAACTGGCGCAGCCAGATGAATTCATTTCCCTTTCGAGCCGGATGATTCAACACGTCGTCGAAAATAAAGAAAAAGTCGCCGGCGGTGTCGCTGCATTTCTCTTCCTGTGTCTTGTCGTCATCGGGTATCAGTATGTTTCCAAGCGGTCGGAACTGAACGCATCCAACCTTCTGGGCCGGGAAACCATCCGGTACAAGGATGCACTGGCCAGCAAGAGCCCGGTGGAAGCGCTGCAGACGGTCAAGGCTCAATTCGATGCCTTGATCGACAAGCACGATGGAACCGTGGCAGGGAACATTGCCCATATCCGAATGGGGGATATGCTGTTCGAAGCCGGTGATTATGATCAGGCCATTCAACACTACCAGGTGGCGCTCACTTCTTTTGGAAAGGATCCGGAGCTGAAGGATATGGTGCTGAGCAGCCTGGGATACGCCCATGAGGCCAAAGGAGACTGGTCGAAAGCGGTTGAATACTTCCAAACCGTATCAGAAAACAAGGAGGGTTCCATGCAGGATGAAGCCCTGTTTCATCTAGGAGTTCTGTATGCGGAGATGGGCGAGAAGGAAAAAAGCCGGAAAGCCTATCAGGAAATTATAGACAACCATCCGGATTCGTTATATTTGCCAATTGCCAAGGCGTTTTCTTTATCGTGACAAGCTCACATTCGGAAGCATAACGTATGATTCGCATTAATGAAAATTATCTCAAACTTCAGGCAGCTTATCTTTTCTCGGACATCGCCAGGCGCGTCACCGCGTTTCAGAATTCCAATCCGGGGAAAAAAATCATCCGGCTGGGAATCGGCGATGTGACCCGCGCCCTGCCGCCGGCTTGTATTGAAGCCTTCCACAAAGCTGTGGATGAGATGGCAGAGGACGGCACTTTCAGGGGATACGGACCGGAACAGGGATATCCGTTCCTGAGGGAAAAAATCGCCGCCTTGGATTTTCAATCGCGTGGCGCCGATATCAGTGCGGATGAAATCTTTATCAGCGACGGCGCCAAATGCGATACCGGCAATATCCAGGAGATTTTCGCCGCCGAGACGCGTATCGCCATCCCCGACCCGGTGTATCCGGTTTATCTGGATACAAACGTCATGGCGGGAAGAACCGGAGGTTTTCGAAACGGACGCTACGAAAATATTATCTACCTCGCCTGCACGCGGCAGAACCGATTTATCCCGGATCTGCCCGAAGCCCCGGTGGATTTGATCTATCTCTGTTTTCCCAACAATCCCACCGGCGCATCGGCCACACGGGCGGAACTCCGGAAATGGGTTGATTTTGCACGGGATAACCGCGCCGTCATTCTTTTCGACGCCGCTTATGAAGCTTTTATCCAGGATCAGGACCTCCCCAAATCCATCTACGAAATCAGTGGCGCGCGGGAAGTGGCCATTGAGTTCAGGAGCTATTCAAAAACCGCCGGTTTCACGGGCACCCGCTGCGCATATACCGTAGTTCCCAGGGACTGCATCGCTTTTGATGAAGCCGGCGGCCGGCACTCCTTGCACCAATTGTGGAATCGCCGCCATACAACCAAATTCAACGGCGTTTCCTATCCGGTGCAGCGGGCCGCCGAAGCCGTCTACACGCCGGAAGGAAGCCGGCAAACCCGTGAGCTGATCGCGTACTATATGAAAAACGCCGCCCTGATTCATTCGGAAATGACGGCCCTCGGATACGATTGCTCGGGCGGCATCAATTCCCCCTACATCTGGGTCGATTGCCGCATGGATTCCTGGAAATTTTTTGACCGCCTGCTCACGGAGGCCGCTGTTGTCTGCACACCGGGCGCCGGTTTCGGTTTATGCGGGGAAGGCTTTATCCGCATCAGCGCTTTCAACAGCTATGAAAATGTCCACGAGGCAATGCAGCGAATCAGAACGGTATTGTCCTGACCAGCGGAAATCTATCAGCATGAATCTTCGGTCTTGCGTGATCCCCCCCGGTTGTTTCCGGTACGGCGTCCATAAGCCCCGTTACCGTGTGCGGAACCAGCGCGAAAAGGATTATGTAACCAGCCTGGGAACCGCTACGAACGGAAGTGATTGCCGGAACCACGCCAATTTCCCGTCCGCCTCCGTGGAAGTGGAACAAGCCGACACCATCTTTGAAATCAACAATCCCTTTCCTTTCCGGGGCACAACCTATATCACAAAAAGCTGGGCCGATGAAAAAGCGGACGATCCGGATCTCATTCAACTGCCGGCACCTTCTCCGGTCTCTTTCCACCAATTCATCCGGCAATTGCAGGAAAAAGGACTCCCCAACAACACCCCGGAGGAAACCATTCTGGCGTTGCTGCCAGAACAGATGCTGCTCGCATTGGCCGTGACGTCCACCGACCCGGAAGATTTGGTCTGTCTCGCCCGGCTCAGCTGCGATTTTGACTGGAAAAAACAAGCCGGTGAACCAGGAGGCCTCCGGTTTAAAAAAACAACGGACGGAAAGATCAGGCCGCTGATCCATAACCCCGTGCTTTTTGAAGCCCTGGCAAACAACCCATGCCTTCCTGACAATTACAAGGAAATCATGGTTCTCAGACCCGGAATCCAAGGCGGCAGCGAAATTGTCGGCGAGTGGCGCTCACCGGAAGGAGCCAGCCATGTTTTTGAATATCTGCGGCGCAACAGCTATATTCCCTGGGGACATTATGCCGCCAATATGGCCGACGATGCCATTCGCTACCGCATTCATGACCTGACCCTTGATGACATTACCGGCATGCGGCATTTATACTACCAGAGAACCTACATCCGCATGGGGCAGCAGTTGCGCCTGCCCTTGCCGCCGCAACGAAAAGCGATTTCCATCACGGAGCTGGAAGCCTTGCGGATTGCCATCAGGTCGGCGATTTCAGAAAAAAAAACCGCCGAAGCTCCGCTTTTTAATGCAACGTTGTGGGGATGGAATTTCGGCTTTGATTTTTCTCCCAGCCATTACCGCCTGCATGCCTCCCACCAGCAGATTCACCAGCAATTCGCCCTGATTCCGCAGTCGACCATCATGGAGGACGCGTCTGCCCCCTCCCATGAAAGCACGGAAGCAGGGTATCCGACATACTCCTGCGGTGATTTGCTGCAGGATGTTGTTGCCGTTTACCGGAAAAGGTACCAGCGGAATTTCTTCTCCGATTATTTCCAGGCCATGCGCACCAATAGAAGATTCGACGGCCGCGCGGATCGGGAGAGCAGTCTGATCATCCATGAGGACAACAACATCCTGCTTTTTGTCCCCAAAGCCCAGACCGCCCAATGGGAAATCCAAATCGTCACCCTGATGCCGATCGGGAACATTCTGGAAGCAAACACGAGTGTACGAAAATCAATCGATTACGGCATGTTCATGGCCATGAAAATTCTCTCCCGCATGGGCGCGGCCATGATCACAACCATTGAATACTCCCGCCGTTTCGATCCACCCGATCCGGATTTTCATTTGGTGTATGCGTTTTTACCCAAAATGCCGGAATCCCCGGGTGCTTTCAGCGAATCCCAGCTTCGCTGGATCAATGGGCATTACCCGGAGGATTTTGCCGCCGCATGCCGGCGCGCATGGCGAATGGTCCCGGAAGCTCACCACTTGTGAATGATATGATCGCCGATACATTTGGCGATTTCGTTTTGATACTGAACAAATTGGGTTCCCATCACATTCAACAGATACGACATGACTTGATAGCCGCAGACAGGATCCTTTTCAAACATATCGATCAGCCGGTTTTTATCGATCTTTACAACCTCGCAGCTTTGAGTGGCGCAATATCCGGACAGTCTGTAGTTGTGCGGCGAGGCAAAGCATGACCAGCCGAATGTCTGGGCCTTGGATATAAAAGAGATGGACTGACGCTTATCGGCGGGCACGTCCTCCTGTTCCAGATGGAGATCAACCTGGCCTTTCTTGACTATCCAAAGGTGGGTGGCTTCTTCATCTTGCATGAAAAGCCGATCCCCGAGTTTAAATTCTTCAATGCTGCTGCTGTCCTGGATGAGTTTTAACTGAGCGTTATTCAATCCGCCAAAGGCTTCCACATTTTTCAGAAAATCAAGACTGATCATATATCCTCCCTCTCGAATTATATCATGATTGGCGGACAGCTAAATTGCACAGGACTTTGCAATGGCAGAGTTCCTCAACAGCTCAAATCGAGAAGCAATCACCCGCAGCAGATAGGCAGTAACGATATATCCCATCCGATTGTCTTTCTGAAACATCTTCACAAGCGCCGCTGTATCCAATTTCACGACGCGGCAGGTTCTCGATGTGCAATAAGCCGAAAGGGTATATTTAAAGGGCGGTACCAGGCTCGACCAGCCGATCAGCATTTTGGGGTGGAGGGTTGAAATCGTATTTTCCGCAGCAGTCGGACGAGCGGGTAAATCGAATCGCAAATCCACCAGTCCTTCTTTGAGCAACCATAAATGCTTGGCGTCTTCTTTTTCCGAGAACAATTTGTCCCCTTCCTGAAATTCCTCCTCGACACAGCATGTGGAAACGGTTGCCAACTCTTCGTCGTTAAGGCGGCTGAACACTTCCGCCTGTTTCAAGAAGCCCAAATCAACCATTACGCCTCCTTTCCGGCTCATCTGTTATTATGGGATTTTGTAAAAAAGTATAGGCCAAGAAAAACATGGTGTCAAACAAAACAATGGCATAGCTGCACTTCTTGACAAAGCGCATCAAAATATGATGTGGTGCCGGATCAAACGTATCCAGAAACCACTCGAATGTCTGAAAAGGATGCTTCATGAAAAAAATCGGTATTATCGGTGGATCCGGGCTGGATAATCCGGGGATTCTGCACAATGAACACACCCATCGAGTCACAACCCCCTTTGGCGAACCATCTTCAGACCTTCAAGCGGGTCTGATTGAAAATGTAGAGGTTGTCCTGTTGGCCAGACACGGTCGAAAACACCAACTCAGTCCTTCCCAGATCAATTACCGCGCGAATATCCATGCCCTCAAGGAAGCCGGTGCGACACATATTCTTGCCACTACTGCTTGCGGAAGCCTGCGGGAAGAAATCGGACGGGGCGACTTCGTCATTCTGGATCAACTCATCGACTTTACACGCTGCCGCAGGACAACCTTCTTCGATTCTTTTGCGGACGGTCCGCACCATACTTCCATGGCCGATCCATTCCATCCGGAACTTCGCAAAATTTTATATGAGACGGCCGTGCAACTCGGTTTGCCGACCCATCCGACCGGCACTGTCATCACCATTGAGGGACCAAGATTCTCCACCAGGGCGGAATCCAGGATGTTCCGCGCCTGGGGGGCCGATGTCATCAACATGTCCATCGCACCAGAAGCGGTACTGGCCAACGAGGCCGGTATTCCCTATGCCGCCGTGGCCATGTCCACGGACTATGACTGCTGGAAAGAAGACGAAGCGCCTGTTTCCTGGGATGAAATTTTAACAGTGTTCCACCAGAATGCCGAAAATGTGAAAAAACTGCTGATCCTTTCAATTTCTAAAATAGGAAGAGGTTGATATGAATATAAAGGATACGATCCGAACCATTCCAAACTGGCCCATTGAAGGCGTCATGTTTCGTGACATCACCACCCTCATCCAGGATCCAGCCGCTTTTAAAGCCACCTGCGATCTTTTTTACGCGCGCTACAAAGGCCGTCCCATCGATAAAATCGTGGCCATCGACGCGCGCGGTTTCATCTTTGGGGCGGTGTTGGCGTACAGACTGAATCGCGGGTTGGTTCCGGTACGCAAAAAAGGGAAACTCCCTTACAGCACCATCAGCGCGGCATACACCCTTGAATATGGTGACAATGTCGTGGAAATGCACAGCGATGCGGTCAGGGCCGGAGAAAAAGTGGTGATTATCGATGATTTGATTGCAACCGGCGGAACGGTTGCGGCAGCTGTTCAACTGGTTGAAAAACTCGGTGGGCAAATTGAAGAGCTTGCCTTCGTCATTGAACTCCCCGATCTGAAAGGACGCGAAAAAATAAAAGGGTACAATGTCTTTGCAATAACGGAGTTTGAAGGTGAATGAGCGAATCGTCCAAAGACGGCGCTTCCGGCTTATTTCGAAAACCGCTGCAAATCGGAAACAAGCGAATTCATAACCGCTTGTTTCTCGCACCCATGTCAGGCCTTGGACATGTGGCCCTGCGGGAATTGATCGCCGCTTTCGGCGGTCATGGTCTGCTGTTCACCGAAATGTGCAATGCGCGGATGCTTCCCCATGAGAACCGATTGATTTCAACGGTTTTTCGATGGCGGGATGCGGAGCTCCCCCACCTGGTGTGCCAACTTTTGGGAGATGATCCGGAAATAATGGCCGCTGCGGCCGAACGGGTGGCGGAGGAACGATTTTTTGGCGTGGACCTCAACATGGGTTGCGCGGTTACCGGCATTTGCAGACAGAACTGCGGCGCGGCCCTGTTACATAATCCCGACCTCGCGGTACAGATCATCCGGTCCGTAAGAAATCGCGTGACCATTCCTGTTTTCGTCAAATACCGGACAGGCTGGACAGATGACTGCGATAACGCCGTAAGCCTCGCGAAACGGTTCCAGGATGCCGGCGCCGATGCCCTGACCTTTCATCCCCGGGTAGCGCCCGACCGTCGCTCCAGACCTCCAAAATGGGAATATATCCGGAAAGTGAAAGAAAATGTGGCCATACCCGTATTCGGAAACGGAAATGTGTTCGATGAAAACGATTATCGCTCCATGCTGGCCACCACCGGTTGTGACGGAATTGCCATCGGTAGAATCGCTGTCGCCAAGCCTTGGATTTTTCGGGTATGGACCGAAGGATATCAGCCACCACGAGATATATACAAGAGCACGGCGCTAAAAATGGCCGACCTGCTGGAAAGCCATTTCGAGCCCGCCGTCGCCCTTAAGCATTTTAAAAAATTCGCCCTCTATTTTTCCGGAAATTTCCGCTTCGGACATGCCGTCCAAAAGCAACTATTCCCGGCAAATTGCATGGACGACATCCGGCAAAATATCCAGCGCGTTTTCGATACGGATCCAGAAGAGTCGGTTCGTCCGAACTTGAACCTATTCAATGCGTGACAAGCTGCCTTGGGGATTGCAGATAACCATCAGGGGTAATGGAGGCATACCGTCAGCTCGTTACATTCCTGTCCATGTTGAGAAGTCTTATGGCGTTTAACCCGCAGATCGCCGTCAGATCTTCTTGAGACAGTCCCGCCGCTGGTTCTTTCATTTCCCCAAAATACCTTCCGGGTTTCAGCAGCGGATAATCGCTGCCGAAAAGGCATTTTTCCCTTCCCGCCAATCTCATGGCGAATTGATAAATCAGCGGTGAATACAGAAACGGCGAGGCGGCCGTATCGTAATACACATTGGTTAGCGTTTCCCGAACCTCTTTTTTCAGCAGCAGGAAAAAAAAGACCCCACCCCCCCAATGGGCTAAAACGATTTTGTTATGGGGAAACCATTTGGGGATTTGGTATATCTGGGCCAGTGTATTGGGTGTCTTCCCCGGATAGGAATGACCCACCGGCTCATTCGTATGGATCATCACTGGCAGATCCTTTTCCAGGCAGAGCGCCATAATGGGTTGCAGCCTTCTCAGCATTTCTTCTTCAATCCCGGATTGGTAAAAGGCCAATTCCCCCACTCCGGACATCCCCGCATCCAGACAGCGTGCCACCTCCCGATATGCGCCGTCATTCAGCGCGTCCACACAGCAAAATCCTTTCAACCGTTTCGGATACCTTGCCATCGCCGCGAGAATATCATCATTGTGAAACCGGACGGTATCTGGATTGCGCCAGGGAAAGCCGAAAATCACCGACACATCCACACCATCTTGATCCATGGCCGCGATGATTTCCTCCGCGCCTGTCATCCTGGCGCGGGATGAATCATACAGCAGCTTGAATTCCGGCTCATTGGTGAAAAAAAGCGCCCGGTCGTCCCGGATTTTTTTTGGAAACAAATGGGTATGAAAATCAATAATCATATCAGGATGCATCCGTATTGCTTTTTTCAGGGGGTATGGGAACTTTATATACGTTGATGCCTTCCTCCTTCAGCAGTTTTTCTTCCGCCAGCGTGCTCACCCCCCTGATATTTCTCGGCTCCGAGACTCCGTAATGAATTTTCAGCGCCTCCTTGGTGAAATCGCATCCGACATCGTCGAAATTCTTTTCGATGAAATCATATAATTTGCGGCTCAAGCGGTCTCTGATGACTTCCGCCTCCGTTACCGGAATCGTTGGTCCGTCGGAAGCGGCCGGCAGATGTTGCCGGTTGCCTTTTTTTATTCCGAAATTGGAAAGTTTTCGTACGATTTCTATATCTTCGCAAACAGGACAAGAAACCAGCCCCTGTTGAAGTTGCTCCTCAAAACTGGAACCGCTTTCAAACCAGCCTTCAAAAACATGCCCGTTTCTGCATTCCAGATCAAAAACAATCATGGTGTCGTTCGATGGCCTCCTTTTTTCCTTCGATGTTTCTGAAATGATATCATAACCAAAATAGAGATGAAAGACAATATCGGGATCATGGGCAGCGGCATTCAGCCGAATGCCGTGGGGGTACGAGCCGGATAAGCCAAAAAAAACTTGCCGTTCGGTCATAACCGTTCTATTACATCTAAGTATACGGTTCCGGGGAAAGGTACGCCGGCCGCTTGGAAAAAATCCCTCTTTTTCCAATCATTCAAAGAAACGTGGAGGCCGTGTTTGATGAAAAAAATATGTCTTGTCATGATCTGTCTTGTATTTTCGTCAAAAGCCGTCCAGGCCGTAAGTATGTACATCAACGATGTCGTCAATGTTTCCATGCGTATCGGACCGGGCTTGAATCAAGAAGTGATCCAAATGATCAAATCCGGTCAGAAGGTTGACGTCATTGAACAGACAAAGGATTGGACCTTGGTGCGTCTTCCGAACAATAAGGAAGGCTGGGTTCTCAGCCGGTATCTTTCCAGCGAACAGCCCAATAGTTATCTGTTACAGATATTGAAGGATGAACACCAAAAACTGATCTCCAGGGCCGAAACCATGCAGCAGCAATATGCCTCCATGAAACGCGATAACGAGCAACTGACCGCGGAAATCGATAAACAGAAGCAGAAATTATTGGAAATCCAGATGACCTGTGATTCCCTGCGGGATGAACGGAATCTTCATCTGTTTTTAATAGGAGCCGGTATTCTGCTGCTGGGTTTTTTCATTGGTTACAGCACCAAAAACAATCGCCGACGATCTTCCCTGATTTCTTGACCGTTCGGCCCCCTGAAACCCAACGGTATTATAAGCCGTTTGGGTTCCGATTTTCGAATGTTAACCCAATGATGAAAAAAAGCACGCAACATGAACTATCAAAGTGATTTTCTGATCATCGGCAGCGGAGTGGCGGGATTGTCCTTTGCACTGAAAGTGGCGGATTTCGGATCGGTGATATTGGTCACCAAGAAAAAAGCCGCCGACTCCAACACTCAGCATGCCCAGGGCGGGATTGCGTCCGTTTTCAGCCGGCTGGACTCATTCGATCTGCATATACAGGATACACTCGAGGCCGGAGACGGCCTTTGCCACCCCGATGTGGTGGAAACCGTAATCAAAAATGGCCCGGAAAGAATTAAGGAATTAATGTCCCTGGGCGTCCGCTTCAACCTCAAACCCGAAAATTCTTCCGGCCATGTTGACATGAACCTGTCCCTTGGTCGTGAAGGCGGACATTCACAAAAACGAATTGTTCATTCTCAGGATATGACCGGCAAGGAGGTCGAACGCGTACTCCTCGATCATGTGAAAAACCATCCGAACATCTCTCTCCTTGAAAACCATATCGCCATTGATTTAATAACCTATTCAACAAGAATGAAAAGAGGTCAGATCACCACCACCCATGAGGATATTTGCTGCGGCGCCTATGTTCTTGATCACGAATCAAATCAGGTTAAAACCTTTGCGGCCAAAGTGACCATCCTGGCGACGGGCGGGACCGGAAAAGTCTATTTATATACCAGCAACCCCGATATTTCCACAGGCGACGGGATTGCGATGGCATACAGAGCCGGAGCCACTGTTGCGAATCTGGAATTCGTCCAGTTTCACCCCACCTGCCTCTACCATCCGGATGCCAAAAATTTTTTGATTTCAGAAGCGGTCCGCGGCGAAGGCGGTCGTCTGCTGACAGCCGAGGGGCAACCTTTCATGGGGAAATATGATCCCCGCCAGGAACTGGCCTGCCGCGACGTTGTTGCCAGAGCCATCGATACAGAATTGAAAACGAGTGGCCAGGACTGCGTCTACCTGGATATTTCCCATCTTTCCTCCGATTTTGTCATGAACCGTTTCCCCAACCTGTACGCCCAATGTTTGCATTTTGGTTATGATATGACCAAAGAGCCGATACCGGTTGTTCCCGCCGCCCATTACATGTGTGGAGGGGTTGCCACGGATCTGCTCGGCCGAACCGAAATCCAGGGTCTCTACGCCGTGGGTGAAACCGCCTGTACCGGACTTCACGGAGCCAACCGTCTGGCCAGCAATTCATTGCTGGAAGCCCTGGTATATGCCCACAACGCCGCCCGGCAATCGCTCGAATATCTGAAATCCTCGTCCTTTTCCATGCCGGCACTGGCCCCTTGGGACGAAGTGGGCACAACCGACAGCGACGAAGTTATCATGGTGACTCAAAATTGGGATGAAATCAGAAGATTGATGTGGAATTATGTCGGCATCGTCCGATCGGACAACCGCTTGTCGCGGGCCAAACGGCGTATTGAAATCATTCTGCAGGAAATTCAGGAATATTACTGGGATTTCAAGGTGACAGCGGACTTGATCGAATTACGCAACATTGCCATTGTCGCTGATCTGATCATACGTTCCGCCACCCATCGAAAAGAAAGCCGCGGGCTGCATTACAATATCAAATATCCGGAGCGCAATGACGCCAAGTGGCAAAAAGATACAATCTTGCGCAGGCCGTTTGTCGGATGAGATCTATTTTTTAACTCCCGTATATAAGGTGGCTATCCCGAGACTGAGCCGCCGGAATGCCACTTGCGAAAATCCGGCTTCCCGCATACTTGCCGCAAAAACGTGGGATTCCGGGAAGTGAACAACCGAATCCGGCAGATAGCGATACGCATGAGCGTCACCGGAAATGAACCCCCCGATCAATGGCAAGATTCTCTTGAAATAAAAAAGATATAAAGCTCTCAGAAACCCCTTTGGAGGGGTCGTGAGCTCAAGCACCGCCAGCATTCCGCCTGCCTTCAAACAGCGATGAAATGATTGTAGCGCCTGGGCTTTGTCCACAATATTACGAATCCCGAACGCAATGGTTACACCATCGAATGTCCCATCATGGAAGGGCAAGGCAAGGGCGTTTCCGGCCAGCAGGATCATGTTGGCATCTTCATCCATGGAGATCTGTTTTCCCTGCGCCAGCGTGAGCATGGCAAGCGAAAAGTCCACACCCACCGCCATGATTGCCGGCCCCCGCCGATGGATCAGTTCCAGCAGGACATCACCGGTCCCGCAGGCGACATCCAGTATTCTGCCGTTTGGGGGAATGCATAAGGTGGATACCAGCACCCTCCGCCAATAAACATCCTGTCGCAAACTCAACAGGCGATTCAGCAGGTCGTATTTTGGTGCAATGGCGGAAAACATGTCTTTCACAAAAGGCCGCTCATTATTCATGGTTGACAATCTCAAATCCTGCATTAGTTTTCTAAGTTAGTTTTTATCCGGAAGGATGATTAACATAACAAAACCCCTGAAACAACATTAACCGGAAAAGATTTTTCAGGTAATTGTATGGCCACTAAAAGAGATTATTATGAAATCCTCGGTGTCAATCGAAATGCCAGTGAAGAAGAATTAAAAAAGCAATACCGTAAGCTGGCCATCAAATATCACCCGGATAAAAACCCGAATGACAAAAGCGCGGAGGAAAAATTCAAGGAGGCCGCGGAAGCCTATGAAGTGTTGCGCGACCCCCAAAAAAGACAAATTTACGATCAGTTCGGTCACCAGGGGCTTGAAGGTACCGGTTTTTCCGGTGTCGGGGGATTTGAGGATATCTTTTCCAGTTTCGGCGACATTTTCGAGGATCTCTTTGGGTTCGGCTCCAGCCGACGCGGACGCAACCGGACCCAACCGGGAGCTGATCTGCGCTATGATCTGACGCTTGATTTCATGGATGCCGCTTTCGGTACGGAAACAACAATCGATATAAAAAAAGCTGAAATCTGCCCCGATTGCAGCGGCAGCAGATGCGAACCGGGAACCCAGCCCCAGACTTGCCATCATTGTGGCGGCAGTGGTCAAGTCGGTCGCTCCCAGGGTTTCTTCACCATCCGGACCACCTGCCCTGTTTGCCGCGGGGGAGGGAAAATGATCTCCCACCCCTGCCGTCGTTGTAACGGCGCTGGACAGGTTTTGGTAAACAAATCCGTATCCGTTAAGATTCCGGCGGGGGTGGATACCGGATCAAGGTTACGGTTGACGGGAGAAGGCGAAGCAAGTCCCAACGGGGGGCCGCCGGGAGATTTATATGTTTTCATTCAGGTAAAAGCCCATAAAATTTTTCAGCGGAACAACACGGATGTAATCACAACGGTGCCGATAACCTTTATTCAGGCAGCCCTCGGGGATACCATTAAAGTACCAACCCTTACCGGTGAGGAAATGCTGACGATTCCCAAAGGAACACAGTTCGGCGACACCTTCCGGCTGCCGGAAAAAGGCATCCCTTCCCTCCGGGGATACCAGCGAGGCGACCAGATTATTCAGATAGATATTCGAACCCCGACCAATCTGAATAAAAAGCAGGAGTCCCTGTTACGGGATTTCGCTAAAATCGAATCGGATAAAATATCTACCAAATTAAAAAACATTTTGAAAAACCAGGCTTCGAAACTAGCCACATGATGCCGGGGTGAATTGGAGCAACCGTATGTTCGAATTGAAAATCGTTTCCCAGTTTGCAGCAGCCCATCAATTGAAAATGGTAGCGGAAAAATGTGAAAATCTCCACGGTCACAATTGGAAAGTGGAAGCCTGCGTCGCTGGAGAAGACCTTAATCCCGCCGGGGTGTTAATTGATTTCGGTGAGTTGAAAAACCATTTGCATCAAATCATGGAGACACTGGATCATAAATTTTTGAATGCCCTGGAGCTGTTTGACGGCAACCCGTCTTCTGAAAATATCGCCAGGTATATTTCCGACCTTCTGCAAGCAAAAATCGATGATAAACGGATCCGGGTATCCCGAATAACCGTTTGGGAGTCCGATAATGCCAGCGCCACTTATATTCCGAACCCAATAAAAAGCCCCCACTGAACTGGAAGAAGCCGATAACGGGATTCAGTGAAGGCTTTGAGCAAGAAAAACTGTTGGCAGCACTCCTTGAACTCATCTGCATTTTTAGCAGCTTCATCCCCTTTGGTCAAATCAAAAGCATAAAAATAAAAAATCAAGATTGAAATTAAATCCGCAAACTTGTAAAGTACAAAGCGGACGATGAAAAGGAACGGCCATAGCCATATGGACATTGAAACGGATTCTCTGACAACGGCTATAAGGCAGGACCCGTGTAATGACCGACAAGAATCCTGAAAACAGCATCATCCGACTATTTCATGTTCACAAGCGATACGCTTCCCATAGCGCGCTGATCGACATCAGTCTGGATGTGGCTCGTAACGAATTGCTGATGGTCACCGGGCCCAGTGGCGCCGGCAAATCCACGCTGCTGAAGCTTCTCTATCTTGGCGAATCCGCTTCCGAAGGTCAGATATTAATAGACGGCATCAATCTTTCCCGCATCAATCGAGCAAGGATACCCTTTCTCAGGCGCAAATTCGGCATTATTTTTCAAGATTATAAACTGATTCCCTCCAAAACGATTTTCGAAAACATCGCCCTGGTGCTGGAAGTGGCGGGTTATAAATCCAGCTACATCCAGAAAAAAGTTTCCAGTGTCCTTCGAACGGTGGATATGGAAGACCGAATGAATATGTATCCCCAAAGCCTTTCCGGCGGCGAACAACAACGAATCGCCTTCGCCAGGGCGGTTGTGGGAGACCCACAAATCATACTGGCGGATGAACCAACCGGCAGCCTGGATACGGAATCGGCTTCTATCATAATGAATTTATTAAAAGAATTTCATTCCCGTGGCACAACGCTGCTTATCGCCACCCATGACAAATCAATCCTTCGAAAAACCAATGGCCGTACGGTTTATTTAAATGAAGGCAGACTGGAAAATAAAACCCTTGTCATTGAAAAGAAACCAGCCATCACCTTATGAAAACCGGTATTCTCATATTCTTCTTTAAAAGAGCCTTACAGGATATCGCTGGCAACCGTTTTCTCAACGCCATCACCATTATCACCATCGGTTTGTCCATCCTGATTGTCAGCGCTTTCAGTCTTTTTTTTGTCAACATCAATGACCTGCTTGATTCCTGGCGGAAAGGAGTCAGAATAATCGCCTATCTGGATGGCAAGACCACCCAGATTGCGGTTTCCGACAGCAAAAAGAAAATACTTCAAATCGAAGGTGTATCATCGGCACGTTTCATCTCGAAGGATGAAGCCTTAGAGCAATTGAAGGACGGTTTAAAACGGCAATCAGCCATATTTGAAAATCTACGGGAAAATCCCTTACCGGATATCTTTGAAATCCGCCTCGCGCCTGCATTTCAACACTGGGAAAAGGTGGAAATACTCGCCTCCCAAATCGAGGCCCTGCCGGAAGTCGAATCCGTTGAATATGGGCAACAGTGGATTGGAAGGATAACCGGCATCTTCAACCTGCTTCGATTCACCGGAACAGCCATGTGTGGAGTTTTTTTTATGGCCTCGGTTTTTATTGTCGCCAATACCATTCGTCTTCTCTTTTTTTCAAAAAAGGAAGAGTTCGAAATTATGCAACTGGTTGGTGCCACGGACGGATTTATCAAGGCGCCGTATTATATCGAGGGAATTTTGCAAGGAATTCTTGGTGGAATACTTGGCCTGACAACATTGTATATATCCTATGTGGTGGTGGTTTCCAATGTGGACCAGGGGTTGGCTTCCGCTTTCATACAAATTCGATTTCTACCGGCTCCAATCATTTTGGCAATCATTGTCGGCAGTATTTTTTCCGGATGGTTGGGATGTTATCTGTCTTTCAAACAATTTTTAAACACGTAATCCGGATTGGCATCGCTTTTTCAGCGATGACGCTCATCATCGCCCCTGCTGCAGAAGCAGGGAAAACCGGCGTGGTCGTGTCCCAGCTTCTGAATGTCCGAAAAGGTCCGGATCGTCTGCAACCCTCCATCGCCGTGCTGAAACAGGAGACCAGGGTCGTCGTTCTGGATGAAGTTGACGGCTGGTTGAAAATCTCCATTAATGATCTGACCGGTTTTGTCAGGAATCGTGCAAAATACATCCGGATCGAAGTTCCACAAACTCCTCCGGGTTCATCTGAAAATCCAGAAAATCCAAAGCAAGAACAGCTTAAACAACAATCCAAGGATCTGGATCGTAAAATCGCCGAACACACCGCGGAAGTTCAGGAATATCATGAAAAAGAGACAGCTATTATTAACGGTCTCAATGATTTGGAGCTGACATTGAATCAGGCGGGTCAGAGAACCACCGCCCTGCGGACCGAATTGAATGAGCTCGAAAAGCAAATCGCCGAAACCGACCTCGCCATCCAAGCGTTGATCCAGGAGATCCGAAAATCCGAGAAATACATCCACAAACGTTTGGTTGCCATTTATAAACTGAACCTGCTTGGTCAAGTTCATATCCTGGCATCAGCCAACTCCCTCTTTGATCTCATCAATCGAAAAGCCGCCATTGAACATATTTTGGATTACGACGAGGCGGCGCTGAAAAAATATCTGGAGGACAAGGATCACCAATTGGAATTATCCCAGCGCTTGAATCAACAGCGGAAAGAAAAAATCGAAATCGAGAAAAATTTTCAAAAACAAATCAAAATGCTGTCCACCAAGCGCACCAAGCGCGCAAAATTGCTGGAGCATATCCGCAATAAAAAATCCCTGGAACTGGCAGCCATCGACTCTTTGAAACAGGCCGCTCAGGCACTTGATCAGACGATCATGTCTCTGCACGTGGAGCCGAAAAAATCGTCATCCAAAACCAAAAATCAGTTCAATGCATTAAAAGGCTTGCTCAATATGCCGGTGAAGGGTAAAGTGATTTCCTTTTTCGGCCCCTATAAGAACACCAAATTTAATGTAATCAACTATAGGAGCGGAATTGAAATTCAGGCGGAACGTGGTGAACCGATTCGGGCCGTCAGCGACGGGCTTGTCCTCTTTTCCGGCTGGTTCAAAAGCTATGGAAACATGATGATCATTGATCATGGCAACAATTATTATACCATTTACGCACATGCGGAAGAACTTTTCAAATCCAAGGGTGATCCGGTTGAGGCCACAGAAGTGATTGCCACTGTTGGAGATTCGGCCTCTCTGACGGGAGAATCCAATCTCTATTTTGAAGTGCGTCACCACGGCAAACCGCTGGATCCGCTTGTTTGGCTGAAAAAGGGCTAAAGGAGTCAGGCAATGAGGCAAATCGTTGGGAAAATAATGACCTTTTCCGGTATCTCCATTACCGCCGTCTTGATCATGATCATCATCGGCGGAGTTTTTCAACATACGGGCGCCAGCAGCGACGACACCTATCAAGGTCTGAAGATATTTTCCGACGTCATCGAACTGATCGAAGCAAATTATGTCGATCCGGTGGATTCCAAAACCTTAATCCGCAAGGCGATCCAGGGCATGCTCCACAGTCTCGATCCACATTCGATGTATCTGCCGCCGGAACAATTCGAATCGCTTCAGGATGACGCCAAAGGCGAATTCAGTGGAGTCGGCATTGTCATCACTCTCCATAAGGAAATGCTGACCGTTGTATCCCCCATTGAAGGAACACCGGCCCATAAGGCCGGTGTCAAACCAAAAGATATTATTATTAAAATCGATGGAAAATCGACCCGTGACATGAGTATCAGCGAAGCGGTGCAAAAAATCAAGGGTACCAGGGGAACATCGGTGACCATTACCATCATGAGAAAAGGAGTCACCAAACCCATCGATTTCGTGCTCATGCGGAATATTATCCCCATAGAGAGTGTTCGGTCCATTGAATTGAAGCCGGAATATGGATATGTGCGTCTGTATAATTTTACAGAGAAATCCGAAGAGGACCTGAAAGCCTCCCTGAATAAATTGGAATCGGGAAAAAATCCGCTAAAAGGATTGATCATTGATTTGCGCGACAATCCGGGAGGACTCTTGCCCCAGGCAGTTGCCATAGCGGATCTGTTTATCGACAAAGGGGTTATTCTTTCCATTCGGGGGAGAATTTCCAAACACAACGATGTGTATAATGCCACTCCCAACAAAAAGAGAAGAGAATATCCGATCGTCGTGCTCATTAACGGCGGAAGCGCGAGCGCGTCTGAAATAGTGGCCGGTGCTCTTCAGGATCATAATCGAGCCATCATCCTTGGGACCACCTCCTTTGGCAAGGGATCGGTCCAGACCGTAAAACCCTTGCGCGACGGCTCCGGAATCAAATTTACTGTCGCACGCTATTACACGCCGAATGATCGTTCCATTCAAGCCAAAGGAATCGAACCGGATATCACATTGAAAAGAAGAATCCGTTCCAAGGAAACGACTAAGGAAATAGAGGATCTGCCGATTAAGGAAAAAGATCTCCAAAATCATCTGGAAGCGGAGCCAGAAAGGAAAAAAGGGGAAGAGGATAAAGCAAACAAAGATAAAAAAGATGAAAGCGATCGATCCGATCTGCCGGATTCCTCTGAGAAAAAAGAACTCATGGAAGACTCCGAACTGGATGACACGGAATACAGCGAGCTGAAACCGGAAAAACTCTTGGCGGACAATCAGGTCCAATACGCGCTCGATTTACTGATCAGCCACGGCGTATTCAAAAAATTGAAATACTGATTCATACGCGCGAGGTTGACCATACCCCATGGCTCTCCCCAAAAACAGGCGTAAAAAACCTGTTAGAAAAAAACAGGCGCGCATGGCACCATCATTCCGCGCCAATATTGTAAAAACCCTTCTCGCAATGCTGTTGCTGGTTGCGATCATCGCGGGATCGGCGTTTTTGGTTCACCACTGGCTGGCCCCTTCCAAAGCAATCCGTTCACCCCAGCCGACACCGGTCGTGAAACAGGAGCGCCTTCCTTCCAAAACAACACCTCCGGTTTATGAAATTTACACCCCTGAAGCGAAACGCTCCATTCCATCTTCCAAGAAACCGTCATCCCTGCCCCCATTTACCGCGCGGCCAAAAGTGGCCATCATCTTCGATGATCTTGGCTATGATAGTCGAATAGTAAAAAAAATTATTGACTTGAATGTTCCGCTGACACTCTCTGTTCTGCCCCACAGCCCTTTACGGCACACCATCGCACGTGGCGCTCGTCAAAAAGGTATGGAGATCATGTTGCATCTGCCCATGGAACCAATGGAGTATCCGGGAGTGAAACCCGGACCGGGGGCGTTGCTCGTTTCCATGTCGCCGGATGTCTTGATCCACCAACTGGAGTCTAACCTGAATTCCGTGCCGGAAGCAAAAGGTGTCAACAATCACATGGGGTCACGCATGACCACCATCTCCACCCAGATGTACCAAATCTTCACCATCCTTAAAAAGCGCCATTTATATTTCATTGACAGCCGGACTACAAAAGATTCTTTGTGTAAACCGGCCGCGCGTCTATTGCAAATCCAATTCGCCGAACGGGACGTTTTTCTGGATCACACCCAGGATCCCAACACCATTCGCAAACAGCTCAAACGGCTGATTCAGATCGCCCTTGAAAAAGGACACGCCATCGGAATCGGTCATCCACATGAAGCGACCTATAGGGTTTTGCGGGATATGTTGCCGGTGCTGGCTGAGAAAGTCACAATTGTGCCGGTTTCCGAACTGGTTTATTCCATCGATACTGCGGAGCCCCCCCCAAACGCCGGTTGATCCGTTGACCATCGCAGGCCGGAGTCGAATATTGCCCTGCCGTTCAGGTTATGTTACACTATAAAAAAATACCATTCGATGTTCTGTATTTATTCCAAAAACCTCTATCACAACAAACCAGAAGGAGGTTTCCATGCTCTCAAAAATATTGATCAAAAGGCGTTTTAACAAAGGGAATACCCGGGAAATTGTCGCCCTGTTGAATGAAATTCGATATAAAGCCATGGAGCAACCCGGATATATCTCCGGTATCACTCTGTCATCCCGTGAAGATCCCCAGAGTATGCTTGTCATCGGCACTTGGCAGAACATGGAAGACTGGCTGAACTGGAAAGACAATCAAACACGCAAGGATCTGGAGTCGATGCTGGCGATTTATTCGGCAGCCCCTACACATTATGAAGAATATGTTGTCGGGACTTCCTTCCAGCAATCATGACCCGCCTGGAAATTAAAAAGGGTTTGCAGCATGTTGCTGCAAACCCTTGCTTTCCCTGGTAGGCGCGATTGGAGTTGAACCAACGACCTCTACCGTGTCGGGGTAGCGCTCTAACCAACTGAGCTACGCGCCTGTAAATTTCGCTAATACGGGTACCATTCAAATAAAAATCTGTCAAGCAAAAACACCTGGTTTTGACGGCTTGCCAGCGCGTTGTCACGAGAGGGGGGATTCAACATGAATTTTAAAAAACACCTGGAAATAGCCTGGCACCAGCTTTTCGACCATATTGCTTCCCTGATCATCCTCACCAGCGTGCTCCTGGCTGTCAGCATTTTCTCCTTCGGGATTCTCGCCCCGGTTGTCACTGCCGGTTATATGCACACCATATTGGTTATGCTTCGGGAAGACCGAAAACCTTCTGTTTCAGATCTATTTTCCCAGATGAAACTTTTTTTCCCGCTTCTTGGCTTCAGCATCCTCCTGCTTATCGTAACCATGATCGGCATGGCGTTGTTTATAATTCCCGGAATCGTCATACTGTTTTTGTTTACATTTGTCTTCATTTATTTGATTCCGTTGATGACCGATCTTGAAATGAACCTCTTCGACGCCATGAAGAAAAGTTATGCCATGGCGGTTAAGGAGAACCCGTCTGAACATTTTATTGTCGTGATTCTGTATCTGTGCATTCTCTCCATCGGCAGTTCGGTTTTCATCGGAACCATCGTTACCACACCTTTTGCCGTCATTTTTCTGCTTTCGGTTTACATCGAAAAAATGCGAGCCATCTTTCCGCCTGAGAAACAGCGTTGACAAGCGGGACCCAAGTTTTGTATTATCTCGTTAAAACATGAAACGATTTCTGCCGTATCTTTTCTCGATTTGGTCTGTATTGGGACGATTCGGCGGAAAGCTCAAACGAGGAGTACCGTCTCCATGAAAACTGACAGATTGGAATTCGTTATCAAATCCGGACGTATCTTGCGGATGCTCGGATTTGTCGGCCTCATCTTTTTTCTCGGTCCTTTGAATTTGTGTGCGGAGGAACAATTAGGTGGTTTTTACAATTCTTCCGATGAATCCGGAATATGGTACATGACTGTTCAGGATACAGGAAAGTGCACCGGGGTCGGTTGGTCTGATAAATACAAGGATGTTTTCTCGCTGACAGGCACTCTTGCAGATAACCACTTGAATTTTGATATCGGAGGGTATTCTTTTAGCGGACTTCTAAGCCGCGAAACCGGACTGGTCAATGGGGGGTGGTCTGACATTTTTACCAAGGAAACTGGCCGGTTGACCGGCAGCCTGGTCGATCCGGACAAGATGAAGGTTTATGCCGGTGAATTCAGCGGTTCGTATTCCGGTGAGACGGATTCCGGCACCTGGACGGCTTTGCTATTCACAGACGGACACTGCGAAGGTGAATTTAGATCAAATAGCGCGAGTTTTGATGAACCTGCGCTTGAAATCAACGGCGGGTTCAACGCTTCTGGCCAGTTGGTGTGGGAGGCAGGCAGCGGCTCGAAACGATACGCCATGAAAGGAGAGGTTTCTCAGGCCGGCTATCTAAACGGCGAATGGCACGATTCCCAATCCAGAACAAGCGGAACATTCTCAGGCGAACGGGAAAACGCCCTGCCGGCTGAAGTCGTTAATCCCACCACAGAATCGGACAGCAATGATTTCTGCTTCATCCGGACTGCCTGCGGGGATTAGAACCGAATGGAGCAACCTACGGTTTAAAAAGACAAATGATTTCATATCCGGACGTACTATAAAAATCATTACATTGTTGAAACCATTCACTTTCTGAAATAAAATAGTCGTTCAGCTGTCTATCAAAAACAACGGCCAGCTCTTTCTGGTCTCCCGATAATTGTTTGGCAATTTTAATTGCTTCGTTGCGTGTCATACAACTGGCTTTCCCGATAGTGGAAACAATCCCGATTACAGCCTATCCAATGATGAAAAGCTGATATGGCGTTACACGATCAATGGCCATTCTTCGGTTACAACAACACCTAATAAAAAGGACCTCCTGATGCAGATTGCAGTTAATCGGTCGTCGACGGTATTCCAGACCGGCCTGTTTCAATTGATGTCGGATAATATCACCCTGCCCAATGGGGTAACAACCGATGTTCATATTCTGCGACACCCCGGCGCCGCCGCTATTATACCCCTGATCAACCAGAACCAATTGGTTCTCATTCGACAATACCGCCATGCCTTGGCCGATTTTATTTGGGAAATTCCGGCCGGGACATTGCAGCCGAATGAAGCTCCGCTTGCCTGCGCCCAGCGAGAGCTTATTGAAGAAACAGGCTATTCTGCAAGAGCTTGGCAACCCTTGGGGATTATCACTCCGGTTCCTGGGTATTCGGACGAACGGATCCATCTGTTTTTGGCCACCGACATGACAGCCGGCCGGCAAAACCTCGATAAGGATGAGTTGCTGGAAGTTGTTGAAATCGAGCGGGGAAAGGCATTGGAAATGATTGACGACGGCGTAATTCAGGATGGGAAAACAATTGCCGGCTTGTTGCTGGCAAATGCCTGGCTGCAAAAATCAGCATGACAGGGAAAAAGACCTATGCCACGGATTTATTGCACCACCCTCGTATAACAGCAAAGTCCAAAGGGGAAAATACATGGGGGTAGATCGATTTTCCATCCATCTGGAAAACGAAGATATCGAACGTGAAAAACGAAAGGCCAGGGAGCTGCGACAGTCTCAATGGTGGAAGCGACGCTGCTCAAAGGGTATCTGCCATTATTGTGGACGCCGAACACCGGCGAATGAGCTAACCATGGATCATATTGTACCGCTTTCCCGCGGCGGAAAATCCACCAAAGGAAACCTGGTTCCTGCTTGCAAAGATTGCAATACTCATAAAAAACAACTGCTCCCTTTTGAATGGGAGCAGTATTTGGAAAACAAAACGGAAGAATGTCAGAAACAATAAATCGGTCGATCCTTTGCTTGCAAGAATGAATTGTTAATCCTCAACTTTCGGGATCGATTTAAGCGATCGCCAATTTGTTCTTTGACAAGCCAAGGCACTGCAACGCGGTATTTATGATGGCATCGAAGAAGGCTGCCGCTGTTTTTTCGCAAAAAACACCTAACTG
>JBMORA010000014.1:0-149611 GCA_049320885.1 Thermodesulfobacteriota bacterium
CTCAACTGCCTGCTAAACTATTATTATCACAGCAAAATACCTGATACGGATGGCTTTCCGCCTTGTTTTTCATCACAAAATGCTGTTTTGGCGGCGTAAAATGCTCAAATAATATTTTGACCATACGCTATCTTTCCCGTGACCTCTGTGGCCACAAGATTGTCTTTCAGGATGCTTCGGGCCGGTAATATGACCAGTCTATTCCGGACCAGTGGCTCCAACGCGGCGCGGATGGCGTTATCCTCCCGGTTTTCCTTATTATTTCTGATCTTCAAGCATTTGCGCGATGAATTTTTATGAATAAAATTGATTTATATTCAATAAATGAATATAAATAACTTGACTTCAATAAATGAAAATATTAGTTGAATACTTAGTGGCCATGATTGCATCGTAGCCGATATCCGTCAGGCGGAAAGCAAGGCCGTCCGCACAACGCCCTAACATTGGGGGAAAAACGTATGCATGTGATTGAATCTAAGATTGATTTTCAGTCTGAAACCTACAAACAAAACTATTCCGCCATGGAAATGTTGGTGGCGGATTTGCAGCGCGAGTTGACCCGGGTACGGGAAGAACGATCCCAGAAAGCATTGGACCGCCTGGTGGAATCCGGAAAATTGCCGGCCAGGAAAAAACTGGAATTACTGCTGGACAAAAATACCCCCTTCCTGGAAATCGCCTCCCTGGCCGCCAAGGATATGTATGACGGCAAGGTCCATGGGGCCGGCCTGCTGACAGGAATCGGCGTTGTAAGCGGTAAGGAGGTGGTGATCAGTATCAATGACGCCACCATCAAAGGCGGTTCCGCCTACCCGATGTCGGCCAAAAAAACCCTGCGGATGCAAACCATCGCCATGGAAAACAGGCTGCCGGGCATCAGTCTGATCGATTCCGCCGGAGCCTACCTGCCCCTGCAGGCTCAGATTTTCCCGGATATCGACGGCGGCGGCAGAATCTTTTACAACCAGGCGCTGATGTCCAAGATGGGTATTCCCCAGATCGTGGCGGTGATGGGACTCTGCACCGCCGGCGGGGCCTATGGGGTGGCCATGAGCGACGAGATCGTGCATGTCAAGGGACATGGGGCCATTTTTCTGGGGGGGCCCCCGTTGGTCAAGGCCGCCACTGGCGAGGAAGTGACCGCGGATCAACTGGGCGGCGCCTTTCTGCACTGCATGGAATCCGGTGTCTCGGATTATATCGCCGAGGATGATGCCCATGCCATTTCCATCATCCGGGGTTTGGTGGCCAACCTGCCGCGAAATGAAAAAGCGCGGTTGACCATGGCCGAACCAAGGCCACCGCTGTATGATCCCAAGGAACTGTATGGGGTGGTCAGCCGCGATCTGGCTGTCCCCTTCGATATCCGGGAAGTCATCGCCCGTATCGTGGACGGCAGCGAATTCCTGGAGTTCAAGGAACTCTACGGTCCCACCCTGGTTTGCGGCTACGCCCATATCCATGGTTATCCGGTTGGAATACTCGGCAACAACGGCGTTCTGTTCAATGAATGCGCTGAAAAAGCCACCCAGTTCATCCAGATTTGCGACAAACGAAAAATTCCATTGGTATTTCTGCAGAATATCAATGGATTCATCATCGGCTGGGAGTATGAGCGCCGCGGAATCACCAAAAACGGTCACAAGATGGTCAATGCGGTGGCCACCTGTACGGTGCCCAAATTCACGGTCATCGTGGGCGCCTCTTACGGGGCCGGAAATTATGCCATGTGCGGCCGATCCTATTCGCCCCGTTTTCTGTATATGTGGCCCAACGGCAAGATCGGGGTCATGGGCGGCGCGGAAGCGGCCGGCGTGTTGATCACCATCACCAACGACCAGAATCAACGCCTGGGAAAGCCGCCCTTGACAGCGGAGGAACAGAAAGCCCTGCGGGATCCCATCATCGCCGCGGCGGACAAGGAAGGCAATGCCTATTACAGCACGGCGCGCCTTTGGGACGACGGGATCATCGATCCGGCCAAAACCCGTGACGTGCTGGGGCTCTCCATCTCGGCGGCCCTGAATGCGCCGATGCGGGATGACGAATATGGATACGGTATTTTCAGAATGTGATCGGACAGAGGATCGACCATGTTTACAAAAATTCTGATCGCCAATCGGGGCGAGATCGCGTTGCGGGTGATGCGAACCTGCAAGGAAATGGGAATTGCCACTGTAGCCGTATATTCGGACGCTGATCAAATGGCCCTGCATACGCTGCACGCGGATCAGGCGGTCCATATCGGCGCCGCTGAACCGGCGGCCAGCTATCTCCATATGGAACATATTATCCGGGCGGCCAAAGAAAGCGGGGCCCAGGCCATTCATCCGGGATATGGATTTCTGGCGGAAAATCATATGTTTGCAGAACGCTGCCAGGAGGAAGGGCTGGTGTTCATCGGTCCTCCGGCAAGGGTGATTCAGGCCCTGGGCGATAAAACCAAGGCCCGGGACATTATGCGCCACAGTGGCGTCCCGGTTATTCCCGGCATGATGGAGGCCGGGGAAGATCCGCGAATCCTGGCTGAGGAAGCCCGGCGATTGGGCTACCCGGTTCTGATCAAGGCGGCTGCCGGCGGCGGCGGCAAAGGCATGCGCGTGGTTCAGGCGGAGGCGGAATTGGGTGCTGCCTGCCGTCAGGCGTCCGCGGAAGCCCGGGCCGCATTCGGCAGCGGCGACATTTATCTTGAAAAATTTCTGAAGCGTCCCCGGCATATCGAATTCCAAATCCTGGCCGATGCCCATGGGAATGCGGTCCATCTGCTGGAGCGGGAATGCTCCATCCAAAGACGTCACCAGAAGATCATCGAGGAAACGCCTTCGCCCGCCATGACACCGGAGTTGCGGGAAACCATGGGACGGGCGGCCGTGAACGCGGCCCGGGCCTCCGGCTACATCAATACCGGAACTGTTGAATTCCTGCTGGATGAAGATGGCCGCTATTATTTTCTGGAAGTCAACACCCGGCTTCAGGTGGAGCATCCAATAACGGAAATGATTGTCGGCATGGATCTGGTGAGACAGCAGATCCGCATTGCGGCCGGAGAGCCGCTCGGATTCACCCAGCAGGATATTTTCGGCCGGGGGCATGCCATCGAGTGCCGTATTTACGGTGAGGATCCGGAGAACGGTTTCATGCCGTCACCCGGCAGGATCCGTTTTCTGCAGGAACCTGCCGGCCCGGGTATCCGCAACGATTGCGGGGTTTACAGCGGTTTTGAGGTGCCGGTGGAATACGATCCGATTCTATCCAAACTGGTGGTCTGGGCCGAGGACAGAAACCTTGCCATTTCGCGCATGCGCAGCGCGCTCTCGCAGTACATCATTCTGGGAATCAAAACACCCATTGCGTTTCTCATGGATGTGCTGGATTCGAAACCGTTTCGTCAGGGAAGAACGTTTACCGATTTCATTCCCGCGCATTTTGCGGATTGGCGGCAATCCAACAGTGAGCAGGATCTGGCGGCGGTGACGTATATCATCGATGCCATGGAAAGTCCGCGACGGCGAAAAACCGTTGGGGAACGATCGGTGGAACCGACTTCACCCTGGCGTGAACTGGGCAATTGGCGGCTGTAAAATTCGGTTCAGACCCTTTTGGGAAGGCGGATACATGGAATACAAACTGCAGATCGGGCGGGAGGAACTGTCCGCCGAAATCATAGATGAACAGGAGCGACGATTGCGCCTGCGGCTGGACGGAATCGGTTATGAGATCGAATACGAGATCCTTTCAGACAACTGGTATCATCTTGCGTTGAACCGGGAAGGGCGTTCCGTACGGCTGAATGCCTTTGTACTGGACGATCCCGATGGAAAAACCGTGGTGATCAATGGAAGATCCTATACGGTCCAGGATACCGATCAGCTCGTCAGGCGCGTTCAAAAAAACGGATCGCCCCAACAGCCGGATCGCATTACCCCACCCATGCCGGCGGTGGTGGTCGCCGTTCCGGTTTCCAAGGGTCAACGGGTCAAAAAGGGTCAGGCCGTCATGGTGGTGAGCGCCATGAAAATGGAGACCACCTTGTGCGCGCCTTTCGACGGCACGGTGGTCAAAATCAACGCGGCTGTCAACGACAAGGTGTCGCCGGGACAGCTCCTGGTGGAAATTCAGCAAGAAGAAAATGTGCCGGAAAGCCGGTAAATCGGCTTGTTTTCCAAAACAGCGGGTCGATCCAAAATGGAAAAGGAGACCAAATTCATGAATACCCCCGATCTCATTTATCAGGTCAGGGAAGGCGTCGGCTATTTCACCATCAACCGTGAACAACAGCGCAACACCATCAGTGTCCAGGCCCTTGAGCTGTTTCTGAAGCACCTGGAAGAAGCCCGTGGGGATGAAAATGTCCGGGTAATTTGTGTTACCGGTTCCGGGGAGCGGACCTTTTGCGCCGGCGCCGACCTTGGGGCCGGCATGGGCAGCGGTGACGGCATGGCGGCGTTTAAAAACTACGCGTTGCTGCTGAAAAGACTAGCCGGATTTTCAAAGCCCACGGTGGCACGGGTAAACGGCGCCTGTGTCGCGGGAGGAACCGGTTTCATGCTGGCCTGCGATATCGTCATCGCCGGCAGTCATTCCACTTTCGGAACGCCGGAGGTGAATGTGGGTCTTTTCCCCATGATGATCGGCGCCTTGATTTTCCGGAATGTTCTGCGGAAAAAAGCCATGGAGATGATATTGCTGGGTGAAAAACTCACTGCCTTGCAGGCCCTTGAAATGGGGCTGATCACGCGCATGGTGGCCCCGGAAGCGCTGGACTCGGAAGTGGACAAGGTGTTGCAGATTTTGTTACGGAAAAGCCCCATCGGCATGAAGATCGGCAAGGAGGCGTTTTATGCCGCAGCCGATATGGCGCTTGAGCCGGCCCTGGATCTGTTGGCGGAGAAACTGGTTGCCGTGGCTTCCACCCAGGATGCCCGGGAAGGAATAATGGCCTTTCTCGAAAAGCGGGAGCCCCGCTTTTCGGGAAAATGATATGGCGATTCAAGAAGGAGGAAGGAATGGTTCTTACAGATAAAGTGGTCGTCACCTGCGCCATTACGGGGGTGCTGACGGACCCGAGTCGTTTCAACGTTCCCGTGACCCCGGAACAAATGGCGGCGGCCGCCAGGCAGGCATTCGATGCCGGCGCCACCATTGTTCATGCCCATTTCCGCTCCCAGCAACCCGGAGCAGGCGCTTGGCCCACCTGGGATTTGAAGGAAGTCGGCGAGATTCTGGCGGCCATTAAAACCAGCGTGCCGGAGCTGATCATCAACATGAGCACCGGGGTCGTGGGGCCGGATATCTCAGGTCCCCTCGCCTGCCTGGAAGCCTTTGCACCGGACATGGCCGCCTGCAACGCCGGATCGTTGAACTACCTGAAGATCCGACAGGACGGTGTCTGGGCCTGGACGCCGATACTTTTTGACAATCCGGTGGAGAAGGTGAAGAAATTTCTGGATGTGATGACGGCCCATGAGATCATTCCGGAGTTTGAATGTTTCGACACCGGTATCGTTCGCAGCGTGGGTATGTATCAAGCCGCCGGAATGTTCAGGGGAGATCCGCATCTTTCCTTTGTCATGGGAGTGGACTCCGGCATGCCGGCCAGGGGCGATCTGCTGCCCATACTGAAAGAAGAGCTGCCGCCGAATGCCCACTGGCAGGTGATCGCCACCGGACCGGGCCGGGAGAAGATCTGGGAGCTTCACCGCAAATGCATTGAGCTCGGCGGCAATGTCCGGACCGGTCTGGAGGACACCTTTTATCTGCCCAGCGGTGAAAAGGCCACGGACAACGGACAGCTGGTGGAAGCCCTGGTGGCGATTGTCCGCGAATCGGGAAAAGAACCGGCAACGGCTGCCGAGGCCAGACAAATTTTGGGGATACACGACAGGAGGTGAGTGGTGGCAAAAGACTTGTATTTCAATAAGGAAGCCAATATGGTGCGGCAGGCGGTGCGGGATTTCGTGAACCGGGAAATCAATCCCCATGTGGACGAATGGGAGGAAAGCGGTTGCATTCCCCTGCACGATTTGTTCAAGAAAATGGGTGATCTCGGGTTTCTGGGCATCCGGTACGAGACCAAGTACGGGGGGCAGAATATGGATTTCTGGGCCGAGACGGCTTTTATCGAGGAACTGGCCGCCATTGATTGCGGCGGGGTTCCCATGGCCATCACGGTGCAGACCAATATGGCCACGCCGGCCATTGCCGAGTTCGGCAGTGAATACCTGAAGGAAACCTATCTCAAACCCGCCATCGCCGGTGACGTGGTGGCCGCCATTGCCGTCACCGAACCCGGCGCCGGATCAGACGTGGCCGCGATCAGCACCTACGCCCGGAAGGAAGGAGATCATTATATCCTGAACGGATCCAAAACCTACATCACCAACGGCACCCAGGCGGATTTCCTGACGCTTCTGGCCCGCACCAGCGACGATCCCGGGCACCATTGTTTTTCCTTGTTCGTCGTGCCCACGAATCTTCCCGGCTTTGTCGTCAGCAAAAAACTCGACAAACTGGGCATGCGCTCCTCGGATACTGCGGAGCTGTTTTTCGACGACATGAAGATCCCGGTTGAAAATCTGATCGGTGTGGAAGGCAACGGTTTTATACAGCAGATGCAGCAATTTCAGCATGAACGTTTCGCGGTGCTGCCCATGGCCTATGTTTCCGCCAAAAAAATCATCGACCGGACCGCTGAATTTCTCAAAGGGCGCGTGGTGTTCGGCAAACCCCTGATCACCAAACAAGTGCTGCGTCATCGCATGGCCGAATGGCTGGCCGAAACCGAAGCCTTGCGTCAGCTGTGCTACCATATCGTGAGGATGAAGGAAAACCACCAGGATGTCACCCGTGAGATTTCCATGGGGAAACTGTTGGCCGGCAACCTGATGAACAAGGTCACGGATGGTTGTCTCCAGATGCACGGCGGCTTGGGATTCATGAATGAAATGTGGATTTCGCGGGCCTATCGGGATTCCCGGCTGCTGGCCATCGGCGGCGGAGCCAGTGAAGTCATGAGCGAGATTATTTTCAAACTAACCGGATACTAATCATACATCGAATCATGAAGCAATCAACGGCACACAGCCGGCAATCCGCCAGCTTCCTGCGCAGGGAACGGGAAAAGCAGCTTCGCAGACAGACCATTCTCCAGGCCGCGGAAACCCTGTTCGCCCGCAATGGATACCGCAAGACCAAGATCGAAGATATCGCCGACCGGGCGGAGGTTTCCGTCGGCACCGTCTACGGATATTTTCAGAACAAGGAAGAACTGTTGGTGGCCGTCTTGGATGACATCGGTCTTTTTATCCGCCAAGTGGCGGGCAAAGCCTTTACCGAGGCCGGCTCAACCCTGGAGGGCATTGAAAAGGCGGGTCTCGCGTTTTTTGAAGAACTCTGCCGATCCCATCCGGACAAGGCGTTGCTGCTGTATGATGAGGCCATCGGGGTCAGTGATCAGTTCATCAGCGCTCGCCGAAATTTCCTGCTGAAAATGACCGCGGATGTCCAGCATGCATTGCTCCAGGTGAAGGACGGACTGGGGTTGAAATTTGCGTCCGGTCTGTCGGCGGAAGTCGTTTCCGTTTGCACCACGGCCATCTTCACCTGGCTCGGAATGTATTATAAGATTTGGCGTCGCCGGCCGGAGGAAATCACGAATATTGGCAGGGAAACGGTTACCTATATCGTCGGCGGTATCAGAAGTCTGATCACCGTCAAGGAATCAGGGAGCTAAAAAAATGAAATCGATTTGCCGGGATTTGCAGGACGAATATGAGGATTTGGACACCCGGGTGTCCAAACTCGATGCAGGCGGATGGTCAATGAAAACCCTTTGCGCGGGCTGGACGGTGAAAGATCAGATTTGCCACATCGCTTATTTCGATGCCGCCGCTTTTGAAGCGATAAACGATGCCGCAGCCTTTGCCAAAAGTGCCGAAGCTCTGTTCCGGGATCTGGACAGCTTCGAGGCGTTCAACCAAAAAACTCTGAGCCGGGGCCGGCAAATGAACCCTGCCGAGCTGCTTTCCTGGTGGCGCCGGGAGCGCGGAGCATTGCTCAACGCCCTGCTTCGCCTTGAGCCGAAAGACCGGATACCCTGGTATGGCCCGCCCATGAGCGCCAAATCATTTGCCACGGCCCGGTTGATGGAAACCTGGGCCCATGGTCAGGATGTGAACGATGCGCTTGGCAGCCGACGCATTGCGGGCGATCGGTTGCGACACATCGCCCATTTGGGGGTGAAAACCTTCGGCTGGAGTTTTGCGAACCGCGGCCTGGGTATTCCGGATAAACCTGTACGGGTGGAACTCATCGCCCCTTCCGGAGTTATGTGGGAATGGGGACCGCCCGGTGTCGAAGATTCGGTGCGTGGTTTGGCGGAAGAATTCTGTCTGGTGGTCACCCAACGCCGACATTACCAGGATACAAACCTTGAGATCCGGGGAGTCGTGGCGGAAGAATGGATGCGGAAAGCCCAGGCATTCGCGGGTCCTCCGGACAATGGTCCGCCGCCGGGCATGTTTCCCCGAACCGAATCCGATCCGCGGAAAAAATAGCCTCTT
Source organism: Thermodesulfobacteriota bacterium (assembly GCA_049320885.1). Taxonomy (GTDB): domain Bacteria; phylum Desulfobacterota; class Desulfobacteria; order Desulfobacterales; family SURF-7; genus DYJD01. The sequence continues at coordinate 8,565 of JBMORA010000014.1, forward strand.
CACGACGCCTCTCGCCAAGGCATATTACCATCAAGGACGCGGGGAATACCGGCTCCAAACCGGCTCCCGACGACGTTCCGGAAAAGGAGAAAACATGTATCGCCATCTGTTCAGTCCCATCCGGATCAACCGGCTTGAAATCAAGAACCGTATCGCTTACCCGGCCCTGGGGTTGCTATACTCCCATGACAGGGCGCTCAACGATCGCTATTATCATTATTTCCGGGAAAAAGCCGCCGGCGGTGCCGGTATCGTCACGGTGGGGCCGGTGGGTGTCGATTTCATCGGGTCGGGATGGCTGGTGCTTTCCCTCGCCGAAGACCAGGCGGTGGCCGCCTTCCGGAAGCTTACCGACATCATCCGGTCCGAAGGAGCCAGCCCCTGGGTGCAGTTGTTTCATGCCGGCGCCTACTCCCATCCCATTCTGATCAATGGGGAAACGCCCATGGGGCCATCGCCCATCTATTCCAACTATTCCAAAACGACGCCGCGTGAGATGACCGGGGAAGACATTCAAGGGGTGCGGACAGCCTTCGCGCTGGCGGCGTTACGGGCAAAAGAGGCCGGCTTTGATGGTGTGGAGGTCATTGCATCGGGTGGTTATCTCCTCACGCAGTTTCTTTCCCCGCTGAGGAACCAACGAACAGATGAATACGGCGGCAGTTTTGAAAACCGGCTGCGTTTTCCGCGCCAGGTTATCGAGGATTTGCGTGGCGCTGTGGGACCCGATTACCCCATCGGTGTTCGCATGGCGGGCAATGATTTCGTACCCGGCAGCAATACCGATGCGGAAACACCGTTGATTGCCAAGGCCTATGAACACGCCGGTGTCAACGTCATCAATGTCACTGGCGGATGGCATGAAACCAGGGTGCCGCAACTGCCCATGGAACTGCCGCGGTCCGCCTATGCTTATCTGGCGCTGAATATCAAAAAGGTGGTTTCGGTGCCGGTGATGGCCTCCAATCGCATCGCCGATCCGGAAACAGCTGAAAAAATTCTCCGGAACGGGTATGCCGACATGGTGAATCTGGGGCGCGTGCTCATTGCCGATCCGGAGTGGCCGCGAAAAGCCTTCGAGGGGCGTGCCCATGAAATCAGGCCTTGCGTGGCCTGTTCCCAGGGCTGTACCGATCAGGTATTCAGCGGTCTTCCTGTTTTTTGTGCGGGAAATCCACGGGCTGGATTTGAAGGTGACCGGAATATCGTCAAGACCCAAAACCCCAAACGCGTCATGGTGATCGGCGCCGGCGCCGCCGGATTGGAAGCGGCGGTGACCGCTGCCAAAGCCGGACACCACGTTGAATTGTACGAAAAATCCACTGATATCGGCGGTCAGTTATGGCTGGCCGGGGCTCCGCCCCATAAGCAGGAAATACTGGAGTTTATCCGCTACTACCGGGCCATGATCCATAAGCAGGAGATCCCGCTGCATTTGAATACGGAAGTGGACGTCGCATTGATCCGACAGTTGCATCCGGACCATATCCTTGTCGCGGAAGGAGCCGAACCCCTCATGCCGCCCATTGAAGGTATTCAGGACCCCTGTGTCCTGTCGGCCTGGCAAGTGCTTGGAAGCACTCCGTTTCTCGGCAAATCCGTTGCGATCATAGGCGGCGGCGCCGTTGGCCTGGAAACCGCCCTTTTGGTGGCCGCACGGGGAACCATCAACCCCGAAACCTTGCATTTCCTGTTCACCTACGAGGCGGAGACCGTGGAAAGACTCCGCGAACTGATGTTTTGCGGAAGTACACAGGTGACCGTATTCGAAATGCTTCCCAAGGCAGGAGCGGATGTCGGCAAGTCAACCCGCTGGGTCTTGTTTGATAGTCTTCAGCGGTATGGTGTACAGATTCTGACCGGCTCGAAAGTCAGGGCTATCCGCCAGGGAACGGTTGTCTTCGAAAAGGACGGCAGGGAAGAACAGCTGCGCTTTGATCAGGTGATTGCCGCTTTTGGTTCGCGGCCGGTGAAGCGATTATCCTTGGAAATCGAAAAAATGGGTATCCCATTTGAGGTGATCGGGGATTGCATCCGTCCCGGAAAAATCAATGACGCCATTCATGGCGGCTTTATGGCCGCCCTGCGGATCTGAGGCGACAACATCCCCTTCCGCCCCAATGGGCAAATTTTGCAACCCGCCGTGTACGCATCGTAACTCGGCGGGTTGTTTGTTACCGACTGTCCGGGAAAATCCTGCATGATTTCAGGAAAAATTTTCAGGCATGTTTATTGCAGATATTTTGGAGTGCCTTGCTCCCGATCGCAGTAAAAGCGCGATTGGTTTGAAATCCAAAATCGAATTGGATGAAAATCCATTTGCTGAAAAGACAATCATCATGCTGGAAAATATGTTGCCGGTAGCCAAACAATTTCATGATGTCATGACCCATGTTCTGGGTCCGTTCATCAATGGAGAATCAAGCCACCATCCCCACCTGTTCTTACCATCGGATCTGTATCATATCATTTCGTGCTGTGATTCGCGGACCGAATTTTTCAAGTATGAACGAGCCGCCCATGAATGCGCCGAGGGGCGGAATCCGGTCATGCAAAACGGGCAAAACCATCTCCCAAAAGGAAAGACCCGCCCGGTTTCTGTTTCCGATCCCAAAAGCAGGGTCCCGAAAATCATCCACCAGCGATGCCGGATCGGTATCCGGAAAACCGTGGCCCAATTTCCGGCGTTTGAAAACGCCACTTCCTGTCATGGGTTGCCCATCGGTAAGAAAGAAGGAATATACTGGATCAAGCCGTTTCAGGTGGAACTGATGAAAACCGGAATATCCGATGGTATTTTTCCATTGGAAATCCGATCCGTTTTTCTGCTGACCTTTGAAAGCGGGACCACCGGCAAAGCCGGATATATCGACCGGATGAATTCGCCGGAGAAGTTGCGACGATTTCATCTGTATCAAGACGGCAAACAGGAAACAGCAGACGCCTATTCCGAGCAACGCCGGATGCATGATCTTTTCAGGACATTGATGGGGCAGATCCTGCTGGCGGAAATCCATCCTTCGCTGTATCGAATTTTTCGTCCATACATTCGTCCCTGCCTGCCGGGTATGAATAAAAAGGAATCAAGCTCTCCGCGCTTGGCGTCAGCCACATCGGATTCACACAACATCCTGCCGTTTATCACCAATCGGGTTCGCAGAGTCGGAAAGCCGTTTACCGGTGACCTTCCGAAACAGTTTCGATCCAGATGAAAAAAACCCCGGGCCCACAACCTCTATCTGTAATCATACCCAATATCATGGAAACCAATTCTCGCATTCACGAAAAGCGGAAAGGCTGCAGCATCATCTTCCTCAATCCCCAGCACCAGATCCTGCTGGTCCTGCGGGATGACAAACCCGATATCCCTTACCCCAACTGCTGGGATCTACCCGGCGGTCATGTGGAATCAGGGGAAACTCCTTCCCGATGCATTGTTCGGGAAATGAACGAGGAAATCGGTTATGACCTGAAGGAATTTCAATTGGTATCGGTTTTTGAGTTTGACGATCGCATCGAATACACTTACTGGAAAGCCGTGGACTTTGATATCCGTCAAATCCATTTGACCGAGGGACAGTGCTTGCGCTGGTTTACTCGCGAGGAAATTTCCAAAACCCGATTGGCCTGCGGATTTAATAGAATCATAGCGGATTTTTTTCAAAAAGCACCCTACGAATCGAAATCTCCCTGACATGGTAGGGTATTCAATCGGTCGGGGCTTTTCCGCCATTCCCTTACAGTCCGAACTTTACTTATCCACCGCGGTTTGTTATGAGAATATCCAATCATCATTCGTTTGATCCGTTCCAACATTTCCATTCATCAGCAGACAAGGCCACTGAAGGCGCTGCATAAGCCAGGATAAGGGGTGCATATCATGTGCAAACGATTCGTTATCATCTGGATATGTCTGTTCGTTTTCGGCATCACGGTTGTCTTCATGAAAACACCCGTCACCGCTGCCGAGGATTCAACGCCGTATCTTTTGGGCCTGTTGCTGGTCGGACCCTACAATGATCATGGATGGAGCCAGGCCCATTATGAAGCCGGTGAATATGCCCAGCTGAAAATCAGCGGGTTGAAAATGCTGTATATCGACAAAGTCAACCCGGCTGACCGTCCCGGGGTTACCATCACCCAACTTGTCGACGATCTGGTGGAAAAAGGCGCCCGGTTTGTCATCGCCAATTCAGACGATATGAAAGACGGAATCCGCGAGGCAGCCAGGCTTCATCCCGAAGTTCATTTTTTGCACATTTCAGGGGATGATGTTCTTACAGGAAAAGCACCAAAAAATCTCAGCAATCTCATGGGGCGTATGGAATACGGGAAAATGATCGCCGGATTTGCTGCTGCCATGACCACCAAAAGCGGCAAAATCGGCTATCTTGGACCGCTGATCAATGAGGAAACCAGACGTTTGGCCGTTTCCTGCTATCTCGGCGCCCGATACGCATGGGAAAATGTTCTGCATAAAAACCCCCGGGAACTGACGTTTCAGGTCAACTGGATCGGATTCTGGTTCAACATTCCCGGTGTTACCGCCGATCCTACCCAAGTGAGCCAACAATTTTTTGATGCCGGATTCGATGTCATCGTTTCCGGAATTGATACGACCGAAGCAGCGGTGGTGGCTCAGCAGCGCCGAAAGCAGGGGAAAAATGTATGGGCCGTTCCCTATGACTATAAAGGCGCCTGCAACGTGGCTCCCGAAGGTTGCATCGGTGTGCCGTATTTTAATTGGGGGCCAAGTTACGTGGAATTCTTGAAAAGCTCAATGGATGGCAATTGGAAATCCGAATGGGTTTGGAAAGGTCCGGACTGGAAGGATATCAACAATCAAGACAGTAGTGCCGTTGGTTTCATCAAGGGGCCGGCTCTTGGGAAAGCCGCAAGGGATGCGGTGAATGATTTTATACAGAAACTTGGTCAACAGGAAATCAACCTGTTCCAAGGCCCCTTGCTTTACCAGGATGGCAGCGTATTTCTAAAAACCGGTGAAATCGCAAACGACAAACAAATATGGTACATGCCTCAGTTGCTGAAAGGCATGACCGGTCAAAGCAGCGCGAAATAGAATTCCATAACATCCAGCAGCAGGCATCCGATTGGAATACCGGTGGCTTAGACGATGTTGCGGCCATTGATCACCGGTAAAGTCCCGCGGGCTTTTCCAGCCGCACCCGACGGAAATCACCGCACATGCAAATCGAATTCCGGAACATCTCCAAGCAGTTTGGTTCGATCTGGGCCAATCGGAATATCAGCATTACCCTTGAATCCGGACTTGTCCACGGATTGTTGGGTGAAAACGGTGCCGGTAAAAGCACCCTGATGAAGATTCTTAGCGGGTACCTCCAACCCTCCAGCGGCGAAGTCCTGATAAACGGCCGGGCGACCTTGCTCCACCCTCCCCTCCTGGCACGCCGGTTGGGAGTGGGCATGCTCTATCAGGAACCGATGGATGTTGCCCGCTTGACGGTTTTTGAAAACTACATTCTCGGCCATTCGACTACCGGTTTTCTTTCCAAAGCGGTTTATCAAACCCGGCTTCAGGTCTGTGCAAACAAGCTTGGTTTCCGGCTTCATCCGAAACAATGCCTGGAAGAGCTCACCATTGGAGAACGTCAGCAGCTCGAAATTGTCCGCTTGCTTTCTTTGGGTGTAAACACCTTGATTCTTGATGAGCCTACCACTGGAATATCGAACTTGCAGAAAGAAACACTGTTTTCCGCTCTCCGGACCCTTGCCGCGGATGGAAAGACCATTCTTCTGGTATCTCATAAGATCAAGGACATCATTGCCCTATGCGATCATGTGGCGGTTCTGCGAAACGGAGAGCTGCTCTCCCGGCACGAAAAACCGTTTTCTGAAAAAATTCTGCTGGAAAACATGTTTGGAGACGTGCCGGATCATCCACGGGCCAAAGCCGGAAAAGGAAAACTCGGCCCACCGGTGTTGGCCATGGAGAATGTCACGACGTTTCATGGACGCAGTGGCCTGCAACAATGCAACGCCGTGATACGGGAAAGTGAAATCGTGGGCTTGGCCGGAGTAGACGGAAGCGGTCAAGAGAGTTTTTTACGGATTGCCGGAGGTCTGATCCCCGCCGAAGAAGGCTCTCTTTTCGTTTGCGGTACCCCCATATCACGTAACCGATACCACGAACTTCGGCAACGAGGTGTTTTTTTTATTCCAGCAGCCAGATTGGAAGAAGGGCTCATAACCGGTATTACCATCGCCGAACATTTGGCCCTGCTGCAACCGAAGCCGCCTTTTTTTCTTTCATGGAAAAAGATATGGCTCCAAACGTTAGCCAGGCTTTCCTCTTTTGACATTCGGGGATTGCCTGAATCCCTGGTCCAAGAACTATCCGGAGGAAATCAACAGCGATTGATGCTTTCATTTATCCCCCAAAATCCCACCATTTTGTTGTGTGAAAACCCGACGAGGGGCTTGGATATCGCTTCCAGCGGGGATATGTGGCGGCGATTGCAACAACTATGTGGACAGGGAGCTTCCATCGTTTTCAGCTCACCCGACCTGGAGGAGGTAATCACCTACGCCCAACGGATACTTGTTTTTTTTAACGGCCGGATCATTCAGGATGTCCCCAAGGAACGAACCGATGCCTACCTACTGGGTCAGGCCATAGCAGGAATTGCATGAATCGGATGAAACACCCGGGCAGCCGGGCAAGCGGCATACCAGGCAACCGCCTTTTCAAAAACTGGGCCGCGGTTCCTTCCATGGGTATCGGCCTTGTTATCGCGCTGTCCTTTTCCAGCGTGGTCCTGCTGCTTATGGGTTCATCACCGCTTCCGGTATACTGGCACCTGCTGAAAGGCTCCCTTGGTTCCTGGCAAAAACTGATTCAGGTCATCAATAGCTGGGTGCCTCTGACCCTGTGCGCCACCGGGTTGTTGTATACGTTTCGGATTGATATGTGGAACATCGGTATCGAGGGGCAGATCATGATTGGCGCCATATTCAGCACCTGGGTATTGCGCGGTCAATGGTCCAACCACACGCCCTCCGGACAATTGTTCCTATCCCTCCTGGCGGCCATGGCCGGCGGAGGCTTTTGGGCCCTGATAACCGGATTCCTGAAAACGAGGGGGGGGGTTAATGAAATATTCGCCGGACTGGGAATGAACTTTATCGCCCAGGGGCTCGTCATCTGGCTGATCTTCGGCCCCTGGAAAAGAGCGGGAATGGCTTCCATGAGCGGTACCGAGATTCTGCCGCCTCATCTCTGGCTTCCCACCATGACACCCTATCGGTTTTCTCCGATTGGAGTGGGTCTTGCCGTTGCATGCTTCATATTTTCCGCTGTGCTGCTTCATAAAACCCATGCCGGACTCGCCATCAAGGCTGTCGGAAAAAACTTGCGCGCCGCCAATACGTTGGGAATCCCCACCGAGAGGTATTTGCTGCTGGCCATGCTGCTGGCCGGTTGCTGTGGGGGTATTGCCGGCAACTTTCTGATCACGGGAGTATACCATCGGCTCCTGCCTGCCGTTTCATGTAACTACGGATATCTATCCTTGCTGGTGGTAATGCTTTCCGATTATCGGATTCTGCCTACCATCCTGATCGCCTTTTTCTTCGCCAGCATCAATGTGGGCAGCATTCAGCTGCCCATCTTGTTTCATATGGATTCCGCCTTCAGCGGCGTCCTCCAAGGGCTCATCGTGATTTCCGCCTTATGCCTTAACGGTTGGCGATCGAAACCCGATACCTACAAAGAAAAAGGCCGCCTTCATGATTCTTCCTGAACCCGTGGTTCTTGCAGCTGGCGTCGTTTCCAGCGCAACCCCCATCATCCTTGCCGTCATCGGGGAAACCATCACTGAAAAGGCCGGTGTCATCAATCTATCCCTGGATGGCACTATTTTGCTATCCGCCATGGTATCTTTCGTTGTTGCCAGTCAAACCGGCAATCTGATTCTCGCCACGATTGCTGCTGCCATGGTGGGCGGGTCCATTGCCGGCGGTATCGCCTTTTTCAGTCTCTATGGCCGTGTTTCCCAGGTGGCCATCGGTTTTATCATGGCACTCATGGCCAAAGATGCGGCCTATTTTCTTGGCAACGCCTATGCAAGAATCAACGGGCCGCAATTCGGCGACTCTGGAATTCCGCTGTTACGTGACCTACCTTTTGTAGGGCCAGTCCTCTTCGACCACAATATATTGGTGTATGTTGGGTTGCTCCTGATCCCATTTTCCAGCTGGTTGCTATACTCCACCCGTGCGGGCCTGAATTTGCGGGCAATTGGTGAAAACCCGTTGGCCTGCTACGCCAGGGGATTATCGCCGCGACCCTATCAGGTGATGGCTGCCATCATGGGTGGCGCATTGGTGGGAATATCCGGTGCCGCGTTTTCCTTGTGTTTCAAACCGGGCTGGGGGCGTCCCCAAGGTGCTGAGGGAACCGGCTGGATCGTGTTGGCCCTGGTCATTTTCGGCGGTTGGAATCCAATTCGGGCCAGCGTCGGGGCCTATTTTTTTGCAATGCTGCAGATTATCGCCATTCATCTGCAAACCCGGTTTGATCAGCTTCCCGCCACCATTTTTCAGATAGCCCCCTTCCCGCTGATGATCTCCACCCTTCTGTTGATCCAGGTTTTCAAAAAGGGGCAACAAAGAAAGAACACCGGGCGCCCGGGTTTTGGGGGAAGAATAACGGATATCTTATGGGGCGCCGCACCGGCATCCTTAGGAAAAACATTTCTGTAGCAGTATTGCCGTCCAACCCTTTCGCGTTTCACTTGTTTTGAACGCAAAACCACTACGCGCATAGAACGACTGCAACATTTCTTTTTCCGATGATTTTATTCCCGACAATATCAGGAATCCTTCCGGTGTCAGAATCCGGGAGATCCGCTCCTGCAAATTGAGCAACGTGGGCAGGCGTAAATTCGCTGTGATCAGTGAGCACGGTCCAAATGAATCGTCCGCCACCCCATGCCGAATATCCATTCGATTTTCCATCCGGTTTAGCGCTGCATTTTGTTTTGCTTCAAACACCGCGCAGGGATCGGTGTCAACGGCAATCACCCGCCCCATACCCATGAATGCCATTGCAATGCCCAGAATCCCGGTGCCGGTGCCGATATCCAGACCGATGCCGGCGGATGGAATTTCTTTTGTCGGTCGGCGGAAAAGCAGGTTGTCCAGCAGGACCATGGACAAACATGTGGTGGGATGATCACCCAAGCCGAAAGCCGATCCGGATGAAATGGTAATGGCCACACGACTGTCATCGACAGATTGGTCCAGTCGGTTTTGCGGCGGCTGAATCCAAACGTGCTCTGAAATTTTTACCGGGTGGTCATGGGAAATTTCCAAAAAGGAACACCCATGTACATAGCTGTACTTCAGAACTCCTGACGTAACCAACTCCATCAGCGTTCGATGAAAAATGTCAACGTCCAGATGACAGAAAGCACGAAAATCCCGGCGGAGATCATGACTTGTCAACCGGCGATCAGCAAACCGGACCTGATCCAGTATCCAATCGTGAACTTGTACACAGGCGGTCATGCCATATCCGTGAAAGAAATGCCCGTCAGAGCACACCTTCTTGCTTCAACAATTTTTCATACCAGCAGGCAAACTCAAACATACCGCGATAGCGATCGTTCTCATTGATCAGGCCGAGACAAATCTCGAACGCGCCCCGTCCAAACTCATTGCTATACTCCTCCATTTTTTTGGACTGGAGAAATTCACGGATGAGTGTCTGACTGGTTCGTCTGGTTCTATCCTGGCGAATATCAATGGGGTCTTTCGGCTCCAAAAAAGGATCCCATTTGTCATAACCCTTTTTTAGGATTTGAGACTGGCGGCGAGGAGCCATGGCTTCAAATACTGCTTTTTTCCTGTCTGATTTTTCCTTTTCGTCAGCGGTCATGGTTGCTTCTCCTTATCATCCTCGACGGGATTCGGTGATGAAATACCCAGATACTCATCGTCATAGACGGTTAACAGGGACATGGACAGGGGCACCAGCATATCCGCCATTTTCACAAAACGAGTTGGAATGGATGCCACCAGTTGGGTTGATAGGTCATACAGTCGTTGATGAATCATATCCAGTTTTACGGTGGGATATGGCCTCCCCTGGACAAAGCCGGTCTTACCACACGTATGGCTGACATCCGCATTGGACGTGGGAATACCGTACAGACGACAGGTAATTGGTCTGAAATCGTATAGATCGCATAGCTCCGAATCGTTCAGAAGAGGGCAACGGACCCGCTCCATGGACATGGCGCCTAAAATATCCACCTCATCCTTTCCTTTTTGCAATTCATCAAAAGCGGATTTCTTGATACGATAGATTTTGCGATCCGCTCGGTTGGCTTTTTCCAGAATCTGATCCCTGGTATCGCCAGTGCATAACCGGTTAAAATGATGATTCACATACATGGCCTCGATCAAGGAAAGATCGAATAACGCATGACAACAATCCGAGCAACCCTGCCGGCAAGCCACTTCGGCCGCATATTCCCTTTTTACGCGATCAAAGGCCTGCTCTGCGGTTGCGACAAGCGCTTCATACTCATGAAAAAACTTGCTGAAATCCCTATCTCCCATTTTCGTAGCTCCTTATTTCATTTGTTTCACGTGAAACAATTCCGTGCCGTGATCGTAGCCGCCATGGATCCCCGGAAGGTGTGCCGACGGGCCTTCGGGAAGCGGCAGGGTCATTTTCCTATACAAAAATTGCTGAATATTCGGTCCAGTATGTCATTCTCAATTTGTACACCCAGAATTCCATCGATATGCCGGATGGCGTCTCGAAGGTCGACAGCGACAAGTTCTGGTTCCAAAGAAGACGGATCTTGCGATAAAATGGCGTTGCAGGCATCACGGCAGTTCAACAGGGCGGCGGCATGTCTCTGGTTGGGAGCAAAGGGATGGTCGGTTTCCGGTCGTTCTTTCAGACAGGCTGGCAGCATGAGACGCTTGAGCTCGTCGATCCCGGCCCCAGTCAGGGCGGAGACCCCCACCACGGGAATGGAGGATCCAGGTGGCATGGCCAGTGGAAGCAGGGCCGGGACGAGGTCGATCTTGTTAATGACAATCACTGCTTTTTGATCCTGAAGGCTTTCCAGAAAATGTCTTTCACCATCAAAACCGAGGGGGCGCTGGGCATCCGTTACAAACAAGACCAGATCAGCCGTGGAAACCTGCTGGCGGGCACGCATGATTCCAATCTGCTCGATGGGGTCGTTGGTGTTCTGAATGCCGGCGGTATCGGTAATGATGATGGGAATACCTTCGACCAGAAAGGAATCCTCAATGAGATCGCGCGTGGTGCCGGGTATATCGGTGACAATGGCGCGTTCCTTTTGCAGCAGCCGATTCATCAGGGATGACTTGCCGACATTGGGTGCGCCGACAATGGTGATGCGGATTCCTTCTCGAAAAAAATGATATTGATGATACTGCTGGATCAGATCCGATAAATCCGCGACAATCCGGCTGAGTTGTCGGCGCTGAGTCTGGGTCAACAGTGGGATTTCGTCGGTTTCCTCCGGAAAATCGATGATGGCTTCCGTGGTGGTTTGAAGCGCCAATAATTGATCGCGGATTTTTTCAACAGCGGAGCGAACCTGTCCCTGCATTTGAGCGGCTGCCAACTGCAAGGCGTTTTGGGAGGTCGCTGAAATCACATCGATAACGGCCTCTGCCTGGGTCAGGTCGATTCGTCCATTCAGAAAGGCGCGTTTGGTAAATTCACCTGGTTCGGCAGGTCGTATTCCGGCCTGGAGAGCGATCTCCATGATGGATTGAAGCACGCAAGGGCCGCCGTGGGCATGGATTTCAACGACATCCTCGCGGGTATAGGTTGCCGGTGACCGCATGAACGTAATCAGGATTTCGTCTATAACCCTGACGGTTTGTGGATCAATGCAGAGTCCGTAATATAATTTGTGAGATTCAAACGGGAAAATGGTTTCGTCAAGCCCTGGCACGGGATTGCCGGCATGGTTGCGGCGACGGAATATGGACGCTCCGAATGGAAAGGCCTTGGGCCCGGAAATACGGATAATTCCGATTCCACCGTAGCCAAAAGGAGTGGCGATGGCGCCAATGGTGGCGGTGTCCATTTACTCGTTCTCGGTTCCGGTTTCATTTCGATCAGCGGCTTCGCGTTTGCGATTGGGCTGTTGTTTCGGGAAAATCATCAGTTTGCGATAATACCCCTCGCCGATGCTTTGGGTCCGCACGCCCCGGACAGTTTTCAAGGCAATGTGGACGGTACGGCGATCCTGGGCATTCATGGGCCCCACCGTTGACGGTTTCCCGGTTCGTATGGTTTTCTGGGCCATGCGCTCGGCCATTTTGATCAAATTCTCTTTGCGTTTTTCGGTATAGCCGGCTACGTCAATTTGGATGCGGATATGTTTGGTGGTGTTCTTATTGACGATTTTATCAATGAGGTATTGAATTGCTTCCAGATTTTGTCCGCGTTTGCCGATCAAAACACTGGAATTTCCACCCTCGACACGATATAAAATTCGATCCGGCTGCTGTTCAAGGCCGATGGTAACGCCATCCGTAAGATGATCCATGATTTTTTGCAGGGCGTTGATGCCGATCTGTCCTAATTCTAAATAGTTGGGATCCTGAAGGGACTCCACGTGTGATGGAGGCGGGTCAACGGAAATGGTGATGTCGGATGTATCGGCTGCTAAGCGATCCATGGATGGATCGTCTTGTTCAAACGGCAAGGCTTCCGGAGGTTGTGCATCCGCGGCATCCGGTTGGTGGACAGGTGAAGCTACGGTTGGCGCAACCGATACGGAGGCTTTCCTTGCGGCGCCATGAGAGCCCTGGAAGCGTTTTTTGGCATATGATTTTGGGCGTTTCTCTAATGACGACTCTTTTTTGGTTTGAATGTTATCTCTTGTATTCTGAAACGCCTCGTCCACCAGGGAAATGACTTCGCGGGTGGTTGTCATGGTGGCAGAATCGGGCGGTGCGTCGGTGCCATGCTGGTTTGATGAAGATGCAGTGCCGGTATTCGGAGCGTTCAGTACTCGAATTTTGGCCTTCTTAACGCCGACGAAACCAAAAATACCGGTAGATCCATTTGAAATCACATCATATTTTAATTCGCGGGCGGAAATATGTAACTGTGAGCATGCATTTTCGATCGCATCTTTGACGGTTTTTCCTTCAAATTCCAAACCTGTCATGTCTATTGCCTCCATCGTTAAGCGTGTTTCCTTGACACATAATATTGCTGGGCGATTGACAGAACATTGTTGACAAGCCAATACAGAACCAATCCGGAAGAAAAATTGATGAAAATTACCGTGAAAATGATCGGCATAAACATCATCATCTTGGCTTGGGTCGGATCGCCGGGTGGTGGTTGGAGTTTTTGCTGGATGAGCATGGTAGCGCCCATGATGATTGTCAATACAGGTATACCGAAGGGGGGTTCCATCAAGGGAATGGAGATACCGTATTGGCTTAAATCGAAGAGGCGATCCGGTGCGGATAGATCGTTGATCCACGCAAAAAACGGGGCGTGCCGCAATTCGATTGCTCCATACAGCATCTGGTACAGTGCAAAAAACACGGGAATTTGTGCGACCATGGGCAAACAGCCGCCAAGTGGATTGATTTTATAGGTTTTATACAAACCCATAACCTCCTCGTTCATCTTCTTTTTGTCATCCTTGTATTTTTCCCGGATTGCGGCCATGAGCGGTTGCAGTTTTTTCATTTCGTTCATGGACTTATAGCTTTTGTTGCCCAGCGGCCAGAACAGGATTTTGATCAGGATCGTCAGCACGATGATGGCGACGCCATAATTGGGTATGTACCGGTGGAGCTGATTCATCAGCCAGAGGCAAGGTTTGGCGATGACATCAAAAAAACCGAAATCAACGGCCTTGTCAAGATGGTACCCGGTCTGCTGGAGAATGCTGACGCTTTTCGGCCCGAGGTAAAGATCAAAGACACTCGTCTGCTGACCGTTTGGCGGAATGTCCTGGATCGGATAGTGATACCGGGCACCGAGAATATGACGGCTATCCAGGGAAAGGTTCATCACACCGTCGGCAGGGATTTTGGGTATGACGGCGGTGAGAAAATAGCGGTCCTGAATGGATACCCATTGGAGCTTGCCGGTGAATTGGCTTTGGTCTTCCAGGTCTTTTACTTCAATGGTTTCGAATCGATTGTTCAGGAGGGCACCAGGTCCTTCGAATCCGTATTGGTGCGGTTTTTCTCCCCAGTGCTGCAGCATAGACAGAACAAGGTCGCCTTTCAGGGGTTGGGAACTGTTGTTGACGACGGTAACGGCCAGTTCGATTAAATAGGAGTCGGGCGAAAAGGTGTAGGCTTTCCGGATCAGAACTCCTTCCGGTGATTGCCAGGAAAACGTAATCGTCCGGGATTCTGCCGATATGGAGATCTGGTCTTCCGGGCTGTCGGCTTGAAAAAGGGCCTTGTCGGCACCGGCCATGGAAGCGGTTTTCCAATCGAGCAGGAACGTTCCATCGGAATTTTTCGGATCGATCAGCTCTTTCAGCGGAGAATCAGCGCCGACATGTTCCCGATAGTTGGATAATCGGCAACTGGTGACAGCGGCGCCGGTTTCGGTAACAGCCACCGTGAACAGGGGGGTATTGATTTGAAGGACACGCGGCTCCCGCTGAAGCGTCATCGGCGTTGAAGACGCCGTGGTTGCCTCGATGATCGAAGTGGCTGCGGTTTCCTGATGGCTGCCGCTTGGCGGCAGGGCTGGCGGCGAAAGTGCGGCTTTTTCCGATTGCCGGGTTGGTGCCTGGTCCACCGGTGTTTCCGGGGTTTCAGCGAAAAACATATTCCATATCAGAAAAACAAGAAAAGATAGCACGATCGCTAACAGCATGCGGGCTTGTTCCATTGTCAACTCCTGGTTCCGTCCTTGTTCATTAAAGAACAAGCAGCGGTCTTGATGATGAATTGCTTGGCAAAATGTAAAAACCGGATCATAACAGGAAGCTGGGCACCCGGAATGACGGAGTGTAGAAAATCGTCAGCCGGATATTCCGTTCATCAGGGAACCGGATCGATTCCACCTGGATGAAAAGGATGACAGCGCGCTATCCGGCGAAGGCTCAACCAAGTTCCTTTGGTGGCTCCGTATCGACGGATGGCTTCATACGCGTAGTGAGAACAGGACGGATAAAAGCGACATGCAGGACCGAATATAGGAGACAGTATAATTTGATATGCCTTGATCAGGCAGAGCAGAATATAATTAATGATAAAATCTCCTGGTCAGATCATCAAACAATCGGTGCAGGGAATGGCGGATATCGATTGATTCTTTGGTTGCCGCACTGTTTTTGGCAATGATGTGTATATCTATTCCGTTGGGCAACCGCGCTTTGTTCAGGCGGAAAAATTCCCTGACTTGGCGCTTGATTTTATTTCGCGTAACAGCTGTGCCAACCTTTTTGGTGACGGTGATTCCAAGTCGCGTAATCGGTTCCCTGCCGGCGGTAACCACGGTAATAAAATCCGTGTGGTGAATCGATTTGCCGGTGGTCCTCATGCGGAGAAAATCGCTCCGTTTTCGAATCCGTTCCGTCTTTGTATAAGCCCTAGATTGCAATAAGCCAGTGATTCCCTGTGATAAGCCGTTAACCTGCCGGTCGTCGAATGTACTTTCTAAATCCAGTAATCTGTTGTGGCATCCTTTTCTTGCCGATCCTGAAATGGATTCGCATCAGCCGCCTTCCGAATGAAAGGCGCATGCCAAGATACTATAGTGACAGACGTTTTCTCCCTTTTGCGCGGCGCCGGTTGATGAGCTTCCTGCCCTGTTTGGTGGACATCCGTTTTCTGAAACCGTGTGTTCTGGCGCGTTTGATTTTACTTGGCTGATAAGTTCTTTTCATGATTCCATTCCTTTACAATCCATGACGCCCTGCAAATCCACCGGGCCGTCTATTTTGAAATAGCCGTAAATGGGCTATCGAACGAGTCGTTGCTGCGAATCGTCTGTTTTTAATCCGCCCTACTAACCACAAAAAAGATTGAATGTCAATAAAATGTGGCAGCTATGTGGAAATATCCGCCATGCCGGTTATTTGGGGGTATTATCCAGAATTTCGAAAATATCGAATTCCTCCAGATGAAACCGTGGATTCGGATAGATAACGATTTGTTTGCCGAGTCGCTTTTCCAGGGAATGGATCAGGTCATTCTCCTCTCCATGAAGAAGATCCGCAATTTCGGGATTCACCCGCAGGGTGAAACGGCTGCCACGCATGTCAAGGGTTTCCCTCAGGATTTCCCGGTAAATGGTATAACAAATGGATTGCTTGGACAACAGATAGCCGTCTCCCTCGCAATAAAAACAGGGTTCGCAGAGCTGTTTGGGAATGGCTTTGCGAATCCGTTTCCGGGTCATCTGAATCAGCCCCATATCAGACATGGGCAACACATTGGTTTTGCTTTTATCTTTTTTTAGGGCTTCCTTCAGCGCGTTACAGACCTTTTCCCGATCCGTACTTTTCACCATGTCGATAAAATCAATGATGATGATGCCGCCGAGGTTGCGCAACCGGATCTGGTAGGCGATTTCTTTAACCGCTTCCAAATTGGTTTTTAAAATGGTTTCATCGAAATTGTGTTTGCCTACATAACGGCCGGTGTTGACGTCAATGGCGACCAGGGCTTCGGTTTGCTCGATGACGATATATCCGCCGGATTTCAGCCAAACCTTTTTCTTAAGGGCCCGGGAAATATCCACCTCCAGGTTGTAAGCATCAAAGATCGGCTCCGTGCCTTCATAATATTCCACCGAGTCCTTGAGCTGGGGCATGAATTCTTCCAGGAAATTGAGGACGGCCTGATATCCGCTGTAGGAATCGATCACCAGTTTATCGGCCTCGTCGGTCAGAAGATCGCGGACAGCCCGCAGCGTGATGGTCAGCTCCTTGTACATGATGGCGGGGGCGGATGCCGACTCATATTTTTTTTGGATTTTTTCCCATAAATTGACCAGGAAAATCATTTCTTTGGCAAGTTTTTCCTTTTCGATGCCCTCCGCTGCTGTTCGAACAATGTATCCGTAGGGTTTCTCCCGCAGGTCGGAAACCATGTTTCGCAGCCTTGTCCGCTCCTCGTCGTCTTCGATGCGGCGGGAGATGCCGATATGATCAACCGTCGGCATCAACACCAGGAAACGTCCTGGCAGGGAAATATGGGAGGTAATCCGCGCCCCTTTGCTGCCGATGGGGGATTTGGCCACCTGGACGAGTATTTCCTGCCCCTCGAACAGCAACTCTTCGATCTGTTTTTCACGTTTATAATAATTACCGATGGCTCCCTGGTTTTCCTCCATGGGTTGATCGCCGTCATCCTGTTCGGAACCGTTCAGAAACACGGTTTCGAATTCATTGCTGCTGTCCCCGATTACGTCATCCACATAGATGAAGGCGGCCTGGTTCAGACCAATATCCACGAAGGCGGCCTGCATGCCCGGCAACACGCGCTGAACTTTTCCTTTATAGATGTTTCCGGCGATATTCTCGTCATCTCCCCGGTCAATAAAGAGTTCGACAATGGTGCCGTCCTCCAGCAGCGCTACCCGGGTTTCATGATCCGTTGCGTTAATGATGAGTTCCTTATACATGGCTCCTTCAATGTGTTTCAGAGTACTGGTTTTGTTGTAAGCCGTTTGACAATCCGCATGCTTCGTATGGCGGTTTCATCCAAATGAAATATATGGCGAATGATTTCCGTTGGTCGGATCCACGGCCCATTGGCCGGCCGCAGGGTAAGGAACAGCCGGTCCGGTCGTTCCAGACGGATACCGGTAATCATATCCGTAAGATTGATTTTTTGCAATGTTCCCTTTTGATTGCGGCGGGAGAGCAGGGCCGCTGGCTCCGAGCGGAATTGTTCCAGCAGAAGCGGGTCGAAAACCGACCCCGGCAGATGGATGTCGTATTCGAATTCCGGCTCCCGGGAGTTTTTGGCGGTCCCGGTTTCCAGGTGGCATTCCAATATGCGAAGACCCTCCGGTAACTGGCGGTTCAGGGAGCGGATCATCCGTTCCGGCGACAGATGACGCTTGAGCATCATTGAAAAACCTTCCGACAGGCTTTCCATACCCAGAGGCAAGGGATTGTCAAAGGAAACCCTTGGTTTGGGATGGAATCCTTCCGAATATTTCAAGGGGATTTCCGCCCGTCGAAGGGCCCGGAAAACCATATTCACCAACTCCAGGTGACCAAAAAAGCGGGCATTGCCCGTCTTGGAGTAGATCAGTCGATAGACAAACCGTGTGTCACCGGGTTCATTTTCGATGGCAACCGGATCCGGAAGCGTCTCCGGAACGACGGCATGAACCTTGGGCGCCAACTGGATGAAATCACATACACCGCAATGATTGCATTCCCCGTTGCGACAGTCGGAGGTCGGCTCTTCCCTGAAAGCGCGCTGGCGTTCGGCGAGTAGAAAACTGCGTTCCACACCGCTGTCGATATGATCCCAGGGAAGGGGTTCTTCCGGAGATCGTAAGCGGGTGGTATAAAAAGCGACATCGATGCCGGCCTCCAGAAAGGATTCCCGCCACCGGGAATAGGAGAATTGATCCGACCAGCCGTCCAGGCGGCAGCCCTTGCGGAAAGCCGTGATCAACAGGTGGCTCAGCTTTCGATCCCCCCGGGCGAATAGGCCCTCCAGTACGCTCATTTCCGGATTTTGCCATCGGAGGGAAACACCGGGGAGCTGCAGCTGTCGTTTCAGCCAATGGATTTTTTCAAAGGCGGCATCCAATGGTATCTGGGCTTCCCACTGGAAGGGAACGTGCGGTTTGGGAATAAATGTGTTCACACTGACATTGATTTTTCGCTGTTGCTTTTTGGGACCGGGAAGATTGCGGATTTCCTGGACAAGCTGGACGATTTCCTGCAGGTCCGCTTCCGTTTCCGTCGGCAGACCGATCATGAAATACAGTTTGATAACCTGCCAGCCCAGTGCATAGGCATCCTGAACCGTGGCGATGATATCTTCCCGCCGGATGTTTTTGTTGATGACATCCCGCAACCGCTGGGAACCGGCTTCCGGCGCTATGGTAAAGCCGGTCTTCCGGACTTTTCGGATCAATTCCATCATGGTGGGGGTAATGGTGCCGGCCCGCAGGGAAGGAAGGGATACGGCAATATGGCGATGGGCATACCGCTGCATGAGAATATCCAAGAGCGGGATCAGGCAACCATAATCTCCGGTGCTGAGGGACAGAAGGGAAATGTCCTCGTATCCGGTGGAGCGAAGAGCCTGTTCCACAAGCTGGAGAAGGCGGTTCAGGGATCGTTCCCTTACCGGCCGGTAGATAACGCCGGCCTGGCAGAAACGACACCCCCGTGTGCACCCGCGAGATAGCTCCAGGCGCAGCCGGTCATGCACCGGACGGCCGAAAGGAATCACCGGGCTCTCGGGAAAGGAGCTGCGATCCAGGTCGGGAATGATTGCCCGCCGGATCGGACGATGGAGGGGGGAGTTGCCCGTAATGTAAGGGAACCCGGCATGGTCATAAGCGATGTCGAACAGGGACGGTATGTATACGCCATCCAGCCGGGACAGGGCCATGAGCAGACTCCGTTTGTTCCGGCCATCCTGCTGTTTCCAATCCAGAAAAATCCGCAGTATCTCCGGCAGGACAATTTCAGCCTCACCGATGACCATGGCGTCAAAAAAATCTGCCACCGGTTCCGGATTACAGGTCGCCGGTCCTCCGGCAATGATGAGCGGGTAAGAAACATCCCGTTCCCTGGACAGAAAAGGGATCCCGGCGAGATCCAGCATGGTCAGGATGTTGGTGTAATTCAATTCGTAAAGCAAGCTGAAACCGATGATATCAAATTCCATCAGAGGGCGATGGGATTCCAGGGAAACGAGCGGTGTTCCCGTTTTTCGCAGAATGGTTTCCAAATCCGCAGCGGGTGTGAAAACCCGTTCAGCGACCATGTTTTCTCTTCGGTTGATCAGATCGTACAGGATCTGCAGACCGAAATGGGAGGTGCCGATTTCATACAGATCGGGGAAAGCCAGAAGGACGGTCAAGTCCATTTTGTTTAATTCTTTGTGAAAGCTGTTGATTTCCGAGCCAAGATACTGGCTGGGTTTTTCCACAAAGGGGAGCAAATCTTGAATCAATGTTTCAACCATGGTAATAGCTCGATCATTATGACGCGAACGGTCCATACAAGCGCCTATGGCCAAAGGAAGGACGCGTTTTCCGATCCAAAGGCGGAGGCTGCGGTTAACCCGATCAGCCGAATGCATTTTCGGTGTAACCGATCAAATTTATTTTTTATGACAAAATATTGCACAAAAAACAATCCAGGAATTTGTTTTCAACAGATCGCCTTTGTCGTGGCCACGATGCTGCTTCTCAGCCTTGGATTTCCGGTTCAGGGATGGTCCTATCCCCGCCGGGATGCGGTGGTCACTGCCGTGGAAACCGTAAGCCCGGCGGTTGTGAACATCAGCTCGGAATATGAAGTCGAAAGACAGGTCAACCCGTTTCAAGGATTCGGCATCAGCCCGCATTTCGATAGTTTTTTCAAGGATTTTTTTGATCACGGCTATGAACAGCGTTACAAGCGCAACAGTCTTGGATCCGGGGTGATCATCGACGGCCGGCGGGGTTACATATTGACCAACGCCCATGTGATTGTTAAATCCGCGACCATTACGGTTACCTTGAAAGATGAGCGCGAATTCAAAGCCCAAGTGATCGGTGCGGACCCGGAAACGGATCTGGCTGTCCTGCGCATTGTTTCGGATGCTTCCCTGCCGGCCATCGCCATGGGAAATTCCGATGACCTGATGATCGGCGAGACGGTGATCGCCATCGGAAATCCCTTTGGGTTCACCAATACGGTCACAACCGGTGTCATCAGTGCGGTCAACCGCAGCATCAAAGCCGAAGATCGCGTATTTCATGATTTTATTCAGACGGACGCCTCCATCAACCCGGGAAACAGCGGCGGTCCCCTGCTGAATATCAACGGGGAGCTAATTGGCATCAACACGGCCATTTATGCCAATGCCCAGGGAATCGGTTTCGCCATCCCCATCAATAAAGCCCGGCGTATTGTCAACGATCTGATTCGTTTTGGAGAGGTAATTCAGGCCTGGACGGGCATTGATGTGCAGGACCTGGATCATCGCTTGGCCAGTTATTTGAATCTGGCGGACAACAAAGGCGTTGTGGTCATCGCCGTGGAGCCGGAAAGCCCTGCCCGGCAGGCTGGCATGCTGGAAGGCGATATCATTTTGGCTGTTGCCGACCGAAAGATCGAATCCCTGGAGCAGTACCAGTCCATCATCAACGGCATACCTGCCGGAGAAACGGTCCCGTTGATGCTTCTACGGCAAGGCAAACAAATGACCGTTACCCTTGAAACCAGGGCCTATCCAATTGAAAATGCCGATAAGTTGGCAGAAAAACTGTTGGGGGTCCGGGTGATGAATCGATCCGGAAAACCACCCGGAAGCCGGCCCAGCCCCGCCGAAGGCGTTGAGATCACCGATATCCGGAGAAACTCCTATCTGGATAGAATCGGTGTTCGACCCGGTGATGTAATCCGGCAGATCGATGAAATCAATATCCGGAATCTTGCGGATTTTCATAAGGCGATTATCAAGTACCGGTTGAAAAAATCACTGGTGATCCTGCTGCAGCGCGGCGGCCGGGGATATTATCTCAGTGTCGAATTGTGATTTTCGGCCATGGGGCGCGGGCTCCCTCTGACCCAATGAAGACATTGTAACAAGAAGGTGTTGCCGGATGGACAGGAGAAAAATGCGGATCAGAATAAAACAGCTCCTCAAGGCCATGGACGCGCGTCCCGGTGTTTTTCTTCAAGGGTGGGTCAAGACGCGTCGTGATTCAAAAGGCTTTTCATTCATTGAGATGAACGACGGATCCTGTCTGCAGAACCTGCAAGTGGTAGCGGATCAAACCCTTGGCAATTATGATCAGGTGAACAGACTGACCACGGGATCCTCGATTTCCGTTTACGGCGATTTGGTCGAATCGCCCGGCGGGGGGCAGCAATGGGAATTGCGTGCCAGGGAGATCGGGATCATCCAGTCGGCACCCGAGTCTTATCCGCTACAGAAAAAACGTCACAGTGACGAATACCTGCGGACCATCGCGCATTTGCGGCCCAGGACCAACAAATACGGGGCCGCCTTTCGGGTCCGTTCCGCCCTTTCCTGGGCGGTTCACCGATTTTTCCAGGAGCGGGATTTTGTATATGTGCATACCCCCATCCTGACGGGTTCGGATTGCGAAGGAGCGGGGGAGCTGTTCCAGGTCACCACCCTGAACCTGGAGCAGCTTCCGCGCAGCAACGGCGTTGTGGACTATTCCGCTGATTTTTTCGGCAGGACGGCCAACCTGACGGTGTCCGGTCAATTATCCGCGGAAATGTTCGCCCTCGCCCTGGGGGATGTATACACTTTCGGACCGACATTTCGCGCAGAAAACTCCAACACATCCCGGCATGCGGCCGAATTCTGGATGATCGAGCCGGAAATGGCCTTTTGCGACTTGCAGGGCAATATGGAGGTGGCGGAAACATTCCTCCAATATCTCGTTCAGTACGCACTGGAGAATTGCCGGGACGATCTGGAGCTGTTCGCCCGGTTTGTGGACAAACAGTTGCTGGGCACCTTGGAAACCATCCGGGATACGGACTTTGTCAGAATTCCCTACCGGGAGGCCGTGGGGATTTTGAGCAAATGCGGCGTTCCGTTTGAATTCCCGGTGGAATTCGGCAGGGACTTGCAGTCCGAACATGAGCGCTTTCTGACGGAACAGCATGTGAAGGGTCCGGTGATTCTCTTCGACTACCCCAAAACCATCAAGCCGTTTTACATGCGTCTCAACGATGATGGCGAAACCGTGGCGGCCATGGATATCCTGGTTCCCGGGATCGGTGAGATCATCGGCGGCAGTCAGCGGGAGGAGCGACTGGAGGTGCTGGAAGCGCGAATGGATGCAGCCGGGCTCCCGAAAGAGCCCTACGGGTGGTACCTGGACTCAAGGCGATACGGCTCGGTACCCCATAGTGGTTTCGGACTTGGGTTTGAGCGGCTGATCATGCTGGTTACCGGAATCAACAACATCCGGGATGTGATTCCATTCCCCCGCACACCGAATCATCTTTCATTCTAGGAAGTCGGAACGGAAAGCCGTCGGCAAGGGCCTTGACCGAAAAACGGCGTCCGATGCGTCAGCGCCAGCAAAGATCAAATTGCCGGGTTTCCGGTTCCGGCGGATCGGCGCCTCCGACCGGAAAGGTTCTTTCCACCATCCGGACCGTCAAATCCTTGCGGATCAAAACGAGCGAAGAACTGCGCGTGCCGTAAACATTGCTGGTGATGAAACGCGGAGCCAAAAGCCGTTCCCAGACGGGCCCGACGCCGGTGTCGGGAAGTTGCTCCGGGGGGGGGGGCGTGCGGTCGCCGAGAAGCCGGAATAACGCCTCTTCGTCAATCGCGTCCGTTCGGATCAGTCGTTCCAGTTCGGCTTTTCCGCCGGTAACCTTGGGCCAGGGGGTGTCCATCAGATGGTTGCTGATACCGTGAATTCCGGGTGGAACCCGCAAAATGCCGGGTCCGCGGTTGGAGTAATACCAAAGGGCGTTTATATCTCCCACCAGCAGGTTGAATCCGTTGTATACTGCGTCCATGGCCGCCACACGGGAAAGATGGGCCTCCGCATCCAACTCTGTTTCCAAAAAATCCCGCACCAATGCTCCCCGGGAGGGAGCCCGGGAATTGACCGACTCCGGCTCCCGGAAGTTGGTGAGTGCGGCCAGGCGTCCCCGGCGGGTTACTCCCAACCAGGTCCCCCGGGCCTTGAGATCCCTTCCGGCCAGCAGGGCCGGTTTGTCCGGCCAAAAATGGAGCGGAAGGGTGGGACGATCATGAAATTCATCCCGATTGGCCGCCAAGATCAGGCGGAAGTCCGGATGATGATCATAGGCAAAAAGGATCAGGCACATGGGGGTTCTTGGGATTGACCTTATGGTCGCTTCTGTGATATCAGATATTCTTTTGGAACAAATGATTTCATGCGGTTACTTGCCGGCGGCGTTCGACGCCCCCGGGCTGGTTCCCGGCATGAATCCGGCCGATTTCTAAGATATGTCCATACCGAAGTATTTTCGATAAATCAACAAGGAGGAAACATGAAAGAAGTGGTGGTTGTGAGTGGTTCCCGAACCGCTATCGGTGCTTTCGGCGGCTCCCTGAAAGAAGTCCCCGTGGTTGATCTGGGTGCCCTGGTGATGAAGGCTGTCCTGAAAAAGGCCGGGCTGCGGCCAACAGCCGGAGAAGAACTGAAGGCCGCGGCGCCTGAAAAGTTGAAGAACCAAGGCCTGATCGACCTGGAAAAACGGTATGACGATTGGGATAAGGCCCTGCAACCGGTGGTCATTGATGAGGTGATCATGGGGAACGTATTACAGGCCGGCCAGGGACAAAATACGGCGCGTCAGGCAATGATCCGCGCCGGAATACCCAAGGAGACACCTGCCCAAACGACCAATAAAATCTGCGGGTCCGGTCTCAAGGCCATCGCTCTCGGCGCCACGGCGATCATGGCGGGTCAGGCAGATGTCGTTCTGGCCGGCGGCCAGGAAAATATGAGCCTCGCACCCATGTCCCTGCCGAAGGCCAGATGGGGATATCGCATGGAGCTGACTGGTTCCGGGGAAGTGAATGACCTCATGGTGATGGATGGGCTGTTTGAGATTTTTTACGGTTATCACATGGGGCAGACAGCTGAGAATATAGCGGATTTATACGGAATCAGCCGTGAGGAGCAGGATGCATTGGGAGTTTTGAGTCATAACCGGGCCATGGCCGCGATTAAAAGCGGCATTTTCGCTGAGGAAATCGTTCCGGTGGTGATCCGTTCCCGCAAGGGGGACACGGTGTTCGACACGGACGAGCGTCCCATGGAAACCAGCTTGGAGAAAATGGCCAAGCTGAAACCGGCCTTCCGCAAGGACGGCTCGGTGACCGCGGGGAATGCCTCGGGAATCAATGATGCCGCCGCCGCCGTGCTGCTGATGAGCGCTGAAAAAGCAAAAGCCATGGGACTGCAACCCATTGTCAAGATCAAAGGTTTCAGCTCCGGTGGTCTTGACCCGGCCTATATGGGTTTGGGGCCGGTGCCGGCGGTGCATAAAGTGTTGAAGTCCACCGGCATGCGCCTTGGGGATATCCAAATGATTGAATTGAACGAAGCCTTTGCCGCCCAAGCCATCGGCTGCTGTCGAGAGCTCGGCCTTGATCCGGAAAAGCCCAATGAACTGGGCAGCGGGATTTCCCTCGGACATCCCATCGGTTGCACCGGAGCAAGGCAAATGGTCAGCGGTATGTATCAGATGCAGCGCCGGGGATACAATACCGGCCTGATTTCCATGTGCATAGGCGGCGGTATGGGTATGGCCATGATCATCGAGAGGTAGGCGCTTCCCGGGGAACAATGCCGATCGATATCGGCAACCGATTGGTTTGACACGGTACCCGGTGGTGGCCCAACGAAGGAAAACCACCATCGGGACCGCACCCGGAAACCATCAGCGTTCATGGGATCCGGAGCGTGCCGGCGGTTACTTTTTTTCTTTACTTCCTGATGGGTTGTTGCTAAAAACGGGAGGGTTTTTACGGCGGACTCCGCCCAACGAAACCGGTATGATTCCATGGTGTGTAACCGGGCGCTTGACCGCCGAAAGAAGGAACGGGAGATGTATCGATCATGAGCATAAGCAGAAAACTCGGCATTCTGGTGTTTTTCATGGTGCCGGCCATTATCGGAGGGGGCATTGTCTATCACGCATTTCACGATTATACCCCGGTCGTGATATACGAGTTGATCCTCTATCTTTTCGCCGGCAGCCTGATCAGCAAATAAAGACCGGCTGCCGAGAACCGGCAATCATCGTTTCGTAACGCCGAAATCCCTGCTGTCTGATTGGCGTCCATTCCGGATGGCGGGGATTGTTGTTTGTTTGGTCTCCGTAACAGATTACAACATCCGCTGCAAACTGGCCCGCCCCCCGGCCGCTGCGATCATAATGTAGGGTAACTTCTTTTAGGATCACAACAATTATGACTGAGATGGAAAAACAGCCTGAAATCAGCATTGATCGTGAAATGAAACGCTCGTATCTGGATTATGCCATGAGCGTTATCATCGGCCGCGCGCTTCCGGATGTGCGCGACGGACTGAAACCGGTCCACCGCAGGGTTTTGTTTGCCATGCGGGAAATGAAAAACGACTGGAACAAACCCTATAAAAAGTCCGCCCGCATTGTCGGTGATGTCATCGGTAAATACCATCCCCACGGGGATACGGCGGTTTACGACACGATCGTTCGGATGGCCCAGGATTTTTCCATGCGCTATCCCCTGGTGGACGGCCAGGGAAACTTCGGTTCGGTTGACGGCGATTCCCCTGCGGCCATGCGTTATACGGAAGTGCGCATGACCCGCCTGGCCCATGAACTGCTCGCTGATCTGGACAAGGAGACGGTGGATTTCATCCCCAATTACGACGAGTCCCTGACCGAACCCACGGTGCTGCCGACCAAGATTCCGGCCCTTCTGGTGAACGGCTCCTCCGGTATCGCCGTCGGCATGGCCACCAATATTCCGCCCCATAATCTATCCGAAGTCGTCGCAGCCCTCAAGGCCCTGATCGAAAACCCGGATCTGACCTGGCAGGAACTGATGGCGTATATCCCCGGCCCCGACTTTCCTTCCGGCGGCATGATCTACGGCACCAGGGGGATTTACGAAGCCTACGGAACCGGCCGGGGAATCATCCGCATGCGCGGGCGCATCCTGATCGAAACCGATCGCCAGACCAAAGCCGAAACCCTGGTGGTAACGGAGATCCCCTACCAGATCAACAAGGCCAGGCTCATCGAAAAAATCGCCAGCATGGTCAAAAACAAGGAAATCGAGGGTATCCGTTATGTGCGGGACGAATCGGATCGAGAGGGCATGCGGATCGCCATCGGACTGAAAAAAGATCAAATGGCCCAGGTGGTCATCAATCAACTTTACAAGCATACGCCGCTCGAAAGCAGTTTCGGCATCATTTTTCTCGCGGTGGTCAATAAAAGCCCTGAAGTCCTCAGTTTGAAGGAGGCGCTGGAATATTTCATCCTGCACCGCAAGGAAATCATCGTCCGGCGAACCCGCTACGACCTTGCGAAAGCCGAGGAAAGGGCCCACATCCTGGAAGGATTGAAGATCGCCCTGGAAAATCTGGACGATGTGGTGGCCTTGATCCGTGCGTCCAAGTCGCCGGCGGAAGCAAAGAGCGGGTTGATGGAGCGGTTTCAATTGACGGATATCCAGGCCCAGGCGATTCTGGATATGCGCCTTCAGCGCCTTACCGGGCTTGAGCAGGAAAAAATCCTGGAGGAATACCAGAACGTCCTGAAAGACATCCAGCGTTTCAAGGAGATTTTGTCAAGCGACCGCCTGGTCCTGGAGATCGTCAAGGAGGAGTTGACGGAAATTCAAAATGAATACAGTGATCCCCGGCGAACGGAAATCGTTCAGGATACCCGGGAAATTAC
This sequence comes from Thermodesulfobacteriota bacterium, assembly GCA_049320885.1. Lineage (GTDB taxonomy): Bacteria > Desulfobacterota > Desulfobacteria > Desulfobacterales > SURF-7 > DYJD01. The sequence continues at coordinate 36,218 of JBMORA010000014.1, forward strand.
GATGGAGGATATGATCGCGGAAGAAGACATGGTGGTGACCATCTCCAGCCGGGGGTATATCAAACGAAATCCGATTACGCTATATCAGCAGCAGCGTCGCGGCGGAAAGGGAAAGACCGCCATGGGTACCGCGGAGGAAGATTTCGTCGAACATCTGTTCGTGGCTTCCACCCATCATCATTTTCTGTTTTTTACGAACCTGGGGAAAGCCTATTGGTGCAAGGTGTATGATATTCCCCAGGCCGGCCGGGCGAGCCACGGGAAGGCCATCGTGAACCTGCTGAACTTCGAGGAGAAGGAATTCCTGACAACGGTTCTGGCGGTTCCGGCTTTTGAACCGGGATATCATATCATCATGGCCACGCGCAACGGCACCATCAAAAAAACCGACCTGATGGCGTTCAGCCGGCCCCGATCGGGAGGCCTCATCGCCCTTGAATTGGTGGATGGCGACGAGTTGATCAAGGCGCGGATCACCGACGGCAGCATGAACGTGTTTTTGGGTTCGGCCAGGGGGAAGTCCATCCGCTTTCATGAGTCGGATGTGCGTCCCACCGGAAGAATGGCCCGGGGTGTACGCGGAATGAGTCTGTCACAGGATGATTGGCTGGTGGGAATGGAGGTGCTGAGCCATGGAAAGACCTTGTTTACCGCCACCGAGAATGGGTTCGGCAAACGCACTTCCATTGATGAGTACCCACTGCAGCAACGCGGAGGTAAAGGCGTCATCACCATCAAGACCAGCGTTCGGAACGGAAATGTTGTTGCCCTTCTCCTGGTGGAGGATGAGGATGATGTGATGATCATGACCGGAAACGGCAAGTTGATCCGCATTGCCATACGGGATGTCTCGGTGATCAGCCGCAATACCCAGGGCGTCAAGTTGATAGAACTGGATTCCGGAGAGCGGGTGATGGGGGCGGCCAGGCTTGTTGAAAGAGAAGAGGAAAGCGCATCGGCGGAGACAGGTCCCACCATAGCACCGGAAGCACAGGCTGGAGGGGAAACGGCGCCGGAAGTCGAAGAATAAGACGGCGCGGCAGGCGCCATGGAGCGAACCAAGCCATGAAAATCGGAGTAATCGGAGCGGGAAGCTGGGGTACGGCCCTGGCCGATCTTTTGGCACGGAAAGGATTGAACACCACGTTGTGGGTTTATGAACCGGAGGTTCATGCACAGATCGAGGCGGAACGGGAAAACGGCGTGTTTCTGCCCGGTGTGAAGCTTTCGGAAAACCTGCGTTCGTCCAGTGATCTTACCTGTGTGGCTTCCGGAAAAGACCTCCTGGTCATGGTGGTTCCTTCCCATCTGGTGCGGGACATATCCGGCAGCATGGCCGGTGAGGTATCTCCGGAGACCCTGATCGTTTCGGCTTCCAAAGGGATAGAGAACAAGACCCATTTAACCATGTCCGCTGTGCTGCGGGAAACGCTGGCGCATGTGCCCGCCAGGCAGATCACGGTGTTATCGGGTCCAAGCTTCGCCAAGGAAGTGGCCCGCAAAGTGCCGACCCTCGTGACCGTGGCAGGAGAAGATCTGGAAACGGCCGGACGCATCCAGCATATTTTTGCAACAGCCTATTTCAGGGTATACACCAACAACGATATGATCGGTGTCGAACTGGGGGGGGCTGTGAAAAATGTCATCGCCATTGCTTCCGGGATTGTCGACGGTTTGGGGTTGGGACTCAATACCAGGGCGGCTCTGATCACCAGGGGGCTTAGCGAAATCAGCCGATTGGGAATGAAAATGGGCGCCAATCCCCACACTTTCGCCGGCCTCGCGGGGGTGGGAGATCTGATGCTGACGTGCACCGGCGATCTGAGCCGCAATCACACGGTGGGGAAACAGATCGGCGCAGGCAAGACCCTGTCGGCGATTCTGGACGAGATGCGCATGGTGGCGGAGGGTGTCCGTACCGCGAAATCGGTTTACAACCTTTCCCGCAAGCTAGGTGTCGAAATGCCGATTTCGCACCAGGTGTATCATGTCTTGTATGAAAACCTGTCGCCGGCCGAGGCGGTCCATCGTTTGATGACCCGGGATCTGCGGCACGAACTGGATGATTACGGAATTGTTTGAGACCAAAGCCGATGGGTGAGGCCAAACTCGATGGAAAATTCAGGCGCTCACAAGGGGGAAGGACACCGCCGGCGGTTGCGGGAAAAGTTTTTATCTTCCGGACTGTCGGGATTTCACGATTATGAAGTCATCGAGTTGTTGTTGAGCCTTGCCACGCCGCGAAAAGACTGCAAGGGTCCGGCCAAGGAGGTGCTTGGTAAATTCGGAACGCTTCCGGCCGTTCTGGAGTCTTCCTCCCGGGAATTATGTGAAATACCGGGGATCGGCCCCAAAAATGTATTCGGACTGAAGTTGATCAAGGCCGTTGCGGATCGATATCTGGAGCGAAAGGTCTCCGGCCGGGATGTGATCCATCATTCCAGGGAGCTGTATGAATACCTGCTGATTCATTACGGCTCCAGAAGGCGGGAATGTTTTGTGGTTGTTTTTCTGGACGCCAAAAACCGCGTGATGGGCATGGAAACCCTGTTTGAGGGCACGTTAACCGCTAGTTCGGTGTATCCGCGGGAAGTTGTCCGGGCAGCCCTGGAGCGCAACGCCGCCGCTCTTATTTTCGCCCACAATCATCCTTCGGGAGATCCGGCGCCTTCCGCGGAGGATATGGCGGTGACCCGCCGGCTGGTATCTGCCTGCCGGGTGGTGGGTCTGACGGTTCATGAGCATATCATCGTGGGCGACAACTGCTATTTCAGTTTCGCGGATCATGGCCATATGGAGCGTCTCAATCGTGAATAGGAAGCCCGGCAGCGGTCCGTCCATGGCGACCCGGGGGAATCAGAATTTGCATCGATGCCGGGGCGGAAGTGAACCGAACGGTTCGGGGGAAACAAGCCTGGTGAAAGCGGGTGATGGATGATCGATCGGAATGCTGACCGCCCCGCCTGTTTCGGCAAACTGGAGGAGGTTTTTCCCCTGGGAAAAGACGGCCTGCGGCATTCCCCGGAATTTTGCATGCTGTGCCATTGCAAAACGGAATGCCTGCGCAGCGCCTTGGCGGGTCCCGAGGGTTTGAGGACCAGAGACGAGATGACGGATAAAGCCTATGCGGCCGGCGCCATCGGTTTTTGGGAAAGATGGTCACGGCGGAAGGCCTCGCATCGAAAAAAAATGCAACAGAATCGGGACGGCGGTCATGAACGCCGAAGCGGTGACGATCCCGCAACCCAAGGAGGACGGAAATGACGAAATTGTTTGTGGAAGATATGGCGCTCGCGGGAAAAAGAGTTCTCATGCGGGTGGATTTCAATGTCCCTCTACAGAACGGCAAGGTGACCGATGACAATCGCATCCGCGCGGCCCTGCCCACCATCCGTTATATTCTGGATCAACGCGGCCGGCTGGTGCTCATGTCGCATCTTGGTCGGCCCAAAGGAAAGCGTGTTGCGGAAATGTCCTTGAAACCGTGCGCCGCGGTACTCGCGGGACTGCTTGGAAAACATGTCGCCTTCGTGGAAGATTGCGTCGGATCGGAGGTGGAGACCGCCGTGGGGAGCCTCGGCGAGGGCGAGGTCCTGCTCCTGGAGAACCTTCGTTTTTACAATGCCGAAACCGACAACGAGGATGACTTTGCCGCCCGTCTGGCGCGCCTGGGGGATGTTTATGTCAATGATGCCTTCGGCACCGCCCATCGCGCGCACGCATCCACGGAGGGGGTAACCCGTCACATCCGCCAATGCGCTGCAGGGTACCTGCTGAAAAAAGAGATCGATTATCTGGGGAAAGTACTGCGCAATCCGGAGAGTCCTTTCGTCGCGGTGCTGGGCGGCGCCAAGATATCCGGAAAGATCGACGTGATCGACAGCCTGCTGCCCAAAGTGGACCGGTTGATCATCGGCGGGGGGATGTCCTTCACTTTTTTCAAGGCCATGGGAATGGAGATCGGGCGCTCCTTGCTGGAAGAGGACAAAATCGATCTCGCGAAGTCGCTGCTGGAAAAAGGAAAATCCAAGATCATTCTGCCGTTGGACTGCATGGTGTCGGAACAGGTGGATTTCAAACAGCGGACCGTGGGTCCTTTGAAGGCCGTTCCCTTCAACCGCATGCCGGCGGAAGGATACGGCCTTGATATCGGTCCGGAGACCATCCGGCGTTTTGCGGAGATCGTCAATGAGGCCAAAACGGTATTGTGGAACGGCCCCATGGGGGTTTTCGAGATCGAGGAAACAGCCCGCGGCACCTATGCCATCGCCAACGCCCTTGCCGACAGCACCAAAAAGGGAGCCATCACGGTGATCGGCGGCGGCGATTCGGCAGCGGCGGTGGAAAAAGCGGGCATGGCGGCGGCGGTTTCACACGTTTCCACCGGCGGCGGCGCTTCGCTGGAGTTTCTGGAAGGCAAGGTTCTCCCCGGAGTCGCGGCTCTGACGGATAAATAAGCGGAGATGGGCCGAAGGGAAAAACGGATCAAGGAAGGGGTGCCCCACGGATGACCGGGTGGCGGTCGCGCAAATCCGGATGCTCGGGAAGGATTCCCGTCTTCACCATGATTCTGATGCTGTCCACCCTGGCTGTAACCGCCGGCTTGGCATATCGCTATGGTGACGCGGCAGGCACCGCCCTTTCACGAGGATACACGGCATTGACGGATCAAAACAAGATCCGGGAAGTGGTTCTTTCCTTCGGCCCCAACGCCCCGCTGATGTTTATCGCTCTCCAGATTCTGCAAGTGTTGATTGCGCCTCTGCCGGGGGAGGCGACCGGCTTCATCGGCGGATATCTGTTCGGTTACCTGCCGGGTTTTCTGTATTCCACCATCGGGTTGACGGTGGGTTCCTTCGCCAATTTTTTTCTCGGCAGGTTTCTCGGCAACCGTCTGGTCCGCCGGCTGATACCGGAAGGTCCGCTGGGTAAATTCGAGGTTCTTCTCAAAAAACAGGGATTTCTTATTGTTTTTATTCTTTTTTTATTTCCAGGCTTCCCCAAGGACTATCTCTGCTTGTTTCTCGGCATGACCCGTCTTCCCCTGAAAGCCTTTGCCGTGATTTCCACTGTCGGGCGAGTGCCGGGAACGCTGCTGCTGAGTCTTCAAGGAGCGTTCCTTCAGGAACGCATGGTCGGTCGTTTTGTCCTTTTTTTTGGTATCTGTTTTTTACTGATTCTGATTTCCTACCGGTACCGGCAAGCCCTGTATCGTTGGATGGAAAAAATGAATCACACCGGCGGCGATAACGCCGTTGACGATTCCATAAAATAATGGTATCAACCGAAATATTGAGGAATCCAGGTGGTTAGCCGACGACGGAGACGGGGGGAAACGTATTGAGCTACTGGAATTACAGGGAAGAGCTGAGCGCCCAGAATCGGCTGCGCCGTTCCTATTATGAATTGCTGAGAGACGAACTGGATCAGTTCATACTCCAATACGCCCTGATCGATTCCTACCAACGATTCATGAACAACGGTTTGCCGTATCCGTTTGTGGAACGCCGGGAATTGAAACCGCGTGCCCGCATCCCCAATGTGGAATACAAGCAACAGAACGCAATGCTGGTCATTTTCATGGAAGACGCCATACCGGAAATTCATAAAAAATACATCCGCTTTTTCGACGACAACAAAACCACCAAAACCAACCTGCTGCGCTCTAAAAGCCTGTTTCTGGACAAACAGTTCGATCGCAACCAGAAATACCTGGACTCCGTGCATTTCGTCAATTTCCTGAAAGCGCTGCTGCCGGTGGACTACGCCCTGCTGATTCAGCGGGACCCCACCAGTCACGCAAGAAACCGCTATGCCCTGTCCCACTACCATGTCCGGGTCGACTGGCCCATCGCGGATGCAGCGGAGGATCTGGCAAGGAGCCTGCGGTATATCTCCAAGGATATTTACGAAAAAGGAGACAAATACGCCGAGGATATCCAGAAAAAGCTGTTCGAATATTATGGAATGCCGGTGATGGTCGGCGGACGGCGAACGGCGGCCATTGTCGCTTCCCAGTACCTGAGAAGACTGCCGTGCCTGACGACCGTCTATGCCAACAGCAGCGAAGCCCGCGCGCTGATACGCATTTCCGAGCGAGGAGTTTCCAAGGTGATCCTGATCAAATTCAATCCCGACGAAATCTCCCAGATAGCCAATACGCACCAGATTTCCCTGCGTTCCTTCAACATGAACTATGTCGTTGCAAGTGAGCCCCGGGAAGATAAGCAGAAGGATTCCGTCTGTCTATTCCAGGCGACCTATGCATATACCGACCATGCACGGCCGCCGGATGATGGAAAGTTGAGGGAGATCAAGCCGGATCCCTATTGGCTGACCGTGGGCGGGCAGCATATTCTACCCAAGCCTGGGGTTTGGAAACACGCCCCGCTGTCCCTCAATCTGATCTATTCTTGATTTGTTATGATCCGGATTTTTAGGGTTCTGATGGATCTGGACGAGCCTGCCAGGATGCGGAGGTATTTATATTCCAGGTTCCTGGTCAAGGGCTTTCATCATGGCGATTTCATCGCAGTCCGGAAATTTCACGCAGATGATACAATCCGCCCATATCTTCAGCGGCAGTTCGGCGCGGTCCACGATGTCGAATCCCTGCTTTTGAAAAAAAACCGGTTGGTAGGTCAAGGTGAACACTTTTTTAACCTGGAATGACCGCGCTTCCTGAAGTGCGTTTTCAACCAGCAGACGTCCGACTCCCTTGCGCCAATAGCTGGTCCGGACGGCCAGGGAACGGATTTCCGCCAGGTCTTCCCAGCAGAATTGCAAGGCGCAGCAACCGGCGACGAGATTTTTTTCCGGATCGATGAACACGGAAAAATCCCGGACATGGTCGTACAGCTGACTCAAGGGACGAGAAATCAGCAATCCCTGACGACCATAGTCGGCCAGCATTCCGTGAATGATTTTCATGTCCTGCATCGTTGCCTTGCGGATCATTGCCCGGAAACTCCTTGATAGAGATAATTCTCCGGTTTCACAGCACTGGAGAATCATCCGGCGAAAAGGGAATCCTTGCCAACAACTCTTCGATCCGGGTCCAATGGGAGCCGGGCAAACCTTCAAATGCGAGTGCCCGCTTGCGGATCCATTTTTTGCCCGGCAGCTCGGCCACCTTCCGGTCAAAGATCATGCGAACGGAAAAGTCCTCAAGCGCAATCTCGCCCCGGGCGGTGACCAGGTCCAGGGTGGAGTGGTCCAGGGCGCGATGGTTGTTTTCGATGTAGTGGATGGCAAGGCCGCCCATGCTGATATCGATCAATGGTCCCAGTTTCACAAGTTGCGGTTTCGCCAGATTCAAAAATCGCGGTTTTTTCACCGCTGCATACAGCCCTGCCCTGACAGGGATGCGCCGATGTTGTCGACGCTCAAGAGAATGCAACTCCATTTCCGTCTCCCCTTCTTCTTCATCCGTCCAGATTCCGCGCGAAAATTGAATCTTTCTTAGCACAGCCGCCCGCGGCTTACAATATGTCTTCGAAGCGATTTCGAATCTTCCCCGTGCGCACAATCCTTTTATTTAATTTCCATTGAGGCCGGCACCGAACTCTGATAGAAAATCATAGCCATTCAAGGAGGACGGGGAATGACACGCGACGACATATCCGCGGCCCTGGATCGTCTCTATCAGATCTATGAGGACCGTGTCTCCGCAGGCGTACCTGCGGTGTGCCGACCGGGCTGTTGCACCTGCTGCACACGCAACGTAATCCTGACCTCCCTGGAGGGATACCGGTTGATATCCTATCTTTCCCGGATCGGGAGGCCGGAGCTTCTTCAAAAAGTGAGGGCGGAAGCCGGCAGAGGTCGTTTCATCCCTTCGCTCACCACCAACCAGATAGCCGCGTTGTGCGCCGGAGGCATGGAAATTCCGGAGGAATCCATGGATTCTTCCCACGGCAGCTGTCCGCTGCTGGAAGACGGATTGTGTACGGTTTATCCTGCCCGTCCCTTCGGCTGTCGCTGCATGCTCTCGCTCTCTTCCTGCGAGGAGAAGGGTTTCGCGGAAGTGGACGATTATCTGCTTACGGTCAACCAGGTCTTTCTTCAAACCATCGAGCATCTGGATGCCGGCGGATATACCGCCAATCTGACGGATATGTTGCTGCATCTGTCCCGCCGGGCGGAAGGTTCGGCGGGAGACCTGGCAGGACGGGTCGCCAATATGCCGATACCCGTGCTGATGATTCCACCGGAACACCGTGAAAGAATCCGGCCGATTCTCGAAGCCATTTACTCCATCCGGGTCGGCGACTGACCATCCGGGGAAACCGGGCAATCCTCTTTAGCAGGCAACATTGCGGGGATGCCGCTGCTGGTTGACAAACAGGAAAACAGTCTTAGTTTGGAGGCATTGGCAAAGCGGCCTTGTTTCAGAAGACGCGGTCTCTGGGCCAAGCCTGTGGGCGGTGGCAACAAAACGCCAGCTGTGCAAATCAGGAATATGAATGGAGCATGTCATGACCTTTGAAACCAAGGAACAGGTTCTGGAAAGAATTTTACAACAGGATAAACCCCGATGTCCGTATTGCAAGGAAGAAATGCAGCTCTGGGAAGTGCCCGATATTGCCGTGGGCGATGGGCTGGGTTGGGGAACTCCGTATTTGTATATCTGCTTCAACGAATCCTGTTCACTGTATTGCCAGGGGTGGGACAACGTCCGCAACAACTGGTCCCATAACGCTTCTTACCGGTGCATGTGCTATCCCGGCACCGAACAGTTCGAATGTATTCCTGTTTTCAGTCCGGATGGCGGCAAGGGCCAGGTGATCGACGACAAGGTCTTGTCGGCCCAAGAGGACCTGAAGGAAGCCATCAAAAGAGGCTTCTCCATTCTGGCGGATTTGTATGTATCCAAGGACTGGCTGGAAACCCTCCGAATCCTGGCCGACGGCAGCGAGCCGACCCGGGTGCGGCTGAAAGCCGCGGAAATGATGGGTGACTTTGGGGAATTGGAGGCCGTCGAACCCCTGCGCAGTTACAAGTTCGGCAATCAGAAGCTGGCAGAAAAGGTCGACGCCGCGGTTCAGAAGATCCATGAGCGCTATTTTACACGGGAATGCCCTTTCTGTGCAGAAGTGATCAAGCGGCGCGCAAAAGTGTGCAAGCATTGCGGCAAGGAAGTGGCCGGAGAATAGCGTCGGTTTCGGGTTCGTTTTTTGACGCAACGACTTCAAGCCCGCGAAAAACCGAAAGCCGCCTTTCCGCGGGCAAGGCTTATCCGATCAGCAGGGAAGTTCCCGTCATTTTCTCCGGCTTGGAAATTCCCATGATTTCTAGGATCGTGGGGGCGATGTCGCCAAGCACTCCTTTCCGCAACCGGGCGTTGCGGCGGCTGTCATCCACCAGAATCAGCGGCACCGGGTTCAAGGTATGGGCCGTATGCGGATGGCCGTTGTCATCGATCATTTTTTCAGCGTTGCCGTGATCGGCGGTGACCAGCAGTTTGCCACCCCGGACCAGTATTTCCCCGGCTATTTCCCGGACGCAATCGTCCACAGTTCGAACCGCCTGGATCGCCGCCTCCAAGATGCCGGTGTGTCCCACCATATCCATGTTGGCGAAATTCATGACAATCAAGTCGTATTTTTCAGACCGGATTCTGTTCAGAACTTCCCGGGTGACTTCCCGGGCGCTCATTTCCGGCTTCTGGTCATAGGTGGATACTTCCCGGGGCGAGGGAATCAGGCAGCGATCCTCGCCGGGAAAGGGTTTTTCCTCGCCGCCGTTGAAAAAATAGGTTACATGCGCATATTTCTCGGTTTCCGCGATGCGCAACTGGGCCAGCCCGTTTTGGCTGATCACTTCACCAAGGATGTCATTCAGTTGAACCGGCGGAAACGCCATGGGCAGTGAAAACTTTTCATCATAGAGGGTCATGCAGACGAAGGCGGACAGCTCCGGCCGGCTGCCGCGGGGAAAGAAGGTGAAATCGGGGGACGTGAAAGCCCGGGTGATCTGGCGGACCCGGTCGGCACGGAAATTGAAAAAAAGGACCGCATCGCCGTCAGACACGGTGCCCAGGGCGTTTCCATCGTTGTCCGTCAGGACGATGGGTTTTACGAATTCATCGGTTTCACCCCGGCCGTATGCGTTACGAACCGCCTGAACCGGATCCGTTTCCCGGAGTCCCTCGGCCTCCGTATACAAGAGAAAGGCTTTCTGGGTCCGATCCCAGCGGGTGTCTCGATCCATGGCGTAATACCTGCCGCAGATGGTGGCGATGGTTCCGATTCGTCGGCGGTGAACGAAGGCTGTCAGTTGTTCCAGGAACCCTGCCCCGCTGTCCGGCGGCGTATCCCGGCCGTCGAGGATGGCATGAACATAGACGCGTTCGATGTCATTGCGGGTGGCGAGTTCCAGCAGGGCCGTTACATGGGTCAGCTGGCTGTGAACGCCGCCATCGGATACCAGTCCGATCAGGTGCAGGGATTTTCCGGTATTCCGGACGGATGCCATGGCCTGGTTCAGGACCTGGTTTTCAAAGAAGGAGCCGTCCTGGATGGAACGGTCGATGCGCAACAGCTCCTGGTACACGATCCGGCCGGCGCCGATGTTGAGGTGACCGACCTCGGAATTCCCCATAATTCCCTTGGGCAGTCCCACGGCTTCTCCGCAACAGATCAGTTCCGTAGCCGGATAGGTCCTCATCAGCTCGTTCAGAAAATGGGTGGGGGCCGCCTTCACGGCATTGCCCTTGACATCGGGGTTGATTCCCCAGCCATCCAGAATCATCAGCAGGCAAGGTTGTTGACGGGACATCGCATTCACCTCACAATTCGGTTGGGGAAGGCGCTGTTTCGCGGAATTCGATGCGCCTGGCATCCGCCCAGAGTCCTTCCAGATCATAAAAAACGCGGACCGGCTCATAAAAAACATGCAGGATCACGTGCCCGTAATCCAGCAGAATCCAGTGCCCGTCTTTCAGGCCTTCTACACTCAGGGGACGGATGCCGCTATTTTTCAGTTCCTCCCGGATGTGTTCGGCAATGGCCGTCACCTGTCGGCTGGAACGGCCGTGACAGATGATGAAGGTGTCGGCGATGGAGGTCAGGCCGCGCACATCGAGGGCCACGAGATCCTGCGCCTTGCGCCCCAACGCCGCCCGGATATAGGGGGCCAGAAAGAGGTCCGCGGTTTCTACGACTGGGTCCGTCATGTGTATAGTCCTTTTTTTTCGATATAGTCCGCCACCCGGTCGGGAACCAGGCCGCGGATGTTCCGGCGGTTTTTTACCGCTTCCCGGACAACGGTGGCTGAAATGTCCACCGGCGAGACGGTTGCTGAATAAATCCGCTGATGGACCGGATGAACATAACAACCGCCTTCCGGGTCATGGCGATAATCCGGCGAGATCCGGTCCCTGAGGTAACGCTCAACAGCCTCCTGAGCGGACAACTCGCCGATCGGGCATTGGGGCCGGCTCATGACGATCATGGGCACCAGGCGCAGCAACTCGCGGAAATACTTCCAGGTATCGATTTCCAGAAACGCGTCCAAACCGAGAACCAGCGCCAGCATGGCGCTGTCCGGCAGCACGGATCGGAAATGGCGGAACGTATCGATGGTATAGGATGGTCCGGACCGGAGAATCTCCACATCCGAAACCACATACCCCGGAAGATTCCCGAAGGCCAGCCGGACCATGTTCAGGCGGTCCGCCGCGGCAACCACCTCCGACACATGCTTGTGGGGCGGCTGGGCGGCCGGAATAATATAGATCCGGTCCAGGTGAAAAATCTCCTTGACCTCGCCGATCACCTGGAGGTGACCCAGGTGGACGGGATTGAAGGTGCCGCCGAACAATCCCATGCGCATATGGCCATCCGTCGATTCCATTCGCATCATCCCATGCCTGATTTGCGGCCGTTCCGGCAGACCCGGTTCCCCGGCAAAAGGTTGGAGGACTACCGCCGGATCTGGCCGTCGCCGAATACCACGAATTTGGTGGTGGTCAGTTCTTCCACGCCCATGGGACCGAATGCATGCAGTTTGGATGTGCTGATGCCGATTTCCGCACCCAAGCCCAGCTGACCGCCGTCGTTAAAGCGAGTGGAGGCGTTGACCAGCACCACCGAGGAGTCCACCTGACGAACGAATTTCCTGGCCCGGGCATAGTCCGATGTGACAATGGTTTCGGTATGGTCCGAACCGTGGGCGGCGATGTGCTCCATGGCCGCTTCCATGTCATCCACTACCTTGACCGCCAGGATCAGGTCCAAATATTCCGCCGGCCAGTCCTGATCCGTGGCCGGTTCCGCCGTGGGAACCCGGCGCAGGGTTTCAGGGCAGCCCTTGATGCGGACACCGGCCTTGGCAAACCGCTCCGCCATTCGGGGTAGAAAGACGTCGGCCATGGCGCGATGGACCAGCATGGTTTCCATGGCATTGCAGACACCGGGGCGCTGGACCTTGGCATTGAAACAGATTTCTTCCGCCATGTTCGGATCGGCGCTTTCGTCCACATATACGTGACAGACCCCTTTATAATGTTTCAAAACCGGAATTTTGGAATTTTCCACCACGAAGCGGATCAGTCCCTCGCCTCCCCGGGGGATGATGAGGTCAATGCATGCATCCTGATGCAGCAACATGGTAACGGCTTCACGATCGGTGATGGGAACCACCTGGACCGCATCGGCGGGCAGGCCGGTTTCCGCCAGGGCCTGGCCCACGCTGGCTGCCAGGGCCTGGTTGGAGTGAATGGCCTCCGAACCTCCGCGTAAAATGACGGCGTTCCCGGCTTTCAGGCAGAGGGCTGCGGCATCGATGGTGACATTGGGGCGCGATTCGTAAATGATGCCGATCACTCCGAGGGGGATGCGCATGCGCGACACCTGCAAGCCGTTGGGCCGTTCCCAGGTGCGGGTCACCGCGCCCACCGGGTCCTCGAGCCGGGCCACATCCTGCAGGCCCTCGATCATGGAGCGGATCGTGGCATCGGTGACCGTTAACCGGTCGATCATGGCGCTGGAAAGCCCTTTGGCTCTGCCGTTTTCCACGTCCTTGAGGTTTTCTTTTTGAATGAGCGCCGCGTCTCGAGCCAGGTTTTCCGCAATGCGCAGCAACACCTCGTTTTTCCGGGCCGTGGGACAGGAGGCCATTTTTCGGGCCGCGGATTTGGCGGCTCTGGCCATTGCAACGATGGTTTGTTCGGTGGACATGGACATCTCCTTGTTTAACCGGCGAGGGTCAGGTTGTCGCGGTGAATGACTTCGTCATACGGTTTATATCCCAGACGCATTTCGATTTCGTTGGTTTTCAATCCCTTGATCTTGCGGATATCGGCGGCGCTGTAATTCACCAGCCCGATACCGAGTTTGGTCTCGTTGCCATCGAAAAATTCCACGCAGGCGCCGACGTTGAAGTCGCCGCGGACATCGGTTATGCCGATGGGCAGCAAGCTTTTGCCGTTGTTTAGAATCGCCCGGGCAGCGCCGTCATCAATGGTCAGAGCGCCCTGGGGTTTCAGAGTGAAGGCGATCCAGCCTTTGCGACTGGACAACCTGGATTTTTCCGGCACGAAAAAGGTTCCGTGGGGCGCGCCGCTGAAGAGGGAACCGAGAATATCCTTTTTCTCCCCCTTGGCGATGATCATGGGGATACCGGAGCGGGTCACCTTTTTGGCAGCCCGGATTTTGCTGAGCATGCCGCCGGTGCCCAGAGTGCCTGGAATGTCGCTGGCCAGTCTTTCGATTCCCCGGCTGATGGAATCCACCACCGGAATCAGTTCGGCATCGGCGTGGACCCGGGGATCCTTGGTATACAATCCGTCGATATCGGTGAGGTTGACCAGGATGTCGGCGTCCATCAGCAGGGTGATCATGGCGGCCAGGTTGTCGTTGTCGCCGAACTTCAGTTCTTCCACCGCCACTGTATCGTTTTCATTGATAACTGGCACCACTTTCCAGGACAACAGGGTCCGCAGGGTGTTGCGGGCGTTCAAATACCGTTTCCGGTCACAGAGATCCTCCCGGGTGAGCAGAACCTGGGCGACCTTTCTGTCATGCTGACCGAAGGCGGCTTCCCACTCCTGGATCAGGCCAGCCTGACCTACGGCGGCGATGGCCTGGCGTTTGGGAATTTCCGTCGGACGTTTGGCCAGGCCGATTTTTTTCATTCCGGAGGCCATGGCGCCGGAGGAGACCAGCACCACTTCGCGGCCCTGGTCCATCAGGATGCTGATCTGACGGCTGATGGAGCGTATGGCCTGGATGTTCAGGCCGTTTCGGGCGGTGAGGACACCGCTGCCGACTTTCACCACAACGCGCCTGGCCTTTTTAAGATGCTTGTAGCGGTTGGTCTCCATGGCATTGATTGATCATTCGGGTTAGGTGGCGAATCAGGTCGCGGACCCCTTTTCCGGTGACCGCTGAAATCCGGAAAACAGTCCGGTCCGGAAAAGCGGCTGCAAAATCGTCGGCCAGCAGGTCGGTCCCAGACAAATCCATTTTGTTGAGCACCAGGATCTGGGGTTTTTCAGCCAGGTTCCGGCTGTAGCTCTCAAGTTCCCGGTTGATGGTGCGATAATGATACATGATATCCGCCGGATCCAACGAAGCGGCATCGATCAGATGAACCAGCCAGCGGGTGCGTTCAATATGGCGCAGGAATCGAACGCCTAGACCCACGCCGCTATGAGCGCCTTCGATCAGGCCCGGGATATCCGCCACGGCAAATGGTTCTCCCCATTCGGGTTTGACCATCCCGAGGTTGGGAACCAGTGTCGTGAAAGGGTAATCGGCGATTTTGGGTCGGGCGGAGGAAATACGACTGATCAGGGTGGATTTGCCGGCATTGGGAAAACCGATAATACCGACCTCCGCCAGGAGTTTCAACTCCAGCCGCAGGGTCAGGGTCTGACCGGGTTCTCCCGGTTGGGCAAAACGGGGAGCGCGGTTGGTTGACGTGGCGAAGCGCTTGTTACCCTGACCTCCGCGGCCACCCTTGGCCACCACGAAGGTTTCATCCGTGTGGACGAAATCATGGAGGACGGTCTCTGTTTCCTGGTCGAACACGATGGTGCCGGGCGGCACTTCAATGATCAGGTCCTCTCCGTTCCTGCCGGATTTTTGTTGCCCCTGACCATAACCGCCTCTTTCGGCCTTGAAGTGTTTTTGATTGCGAAAATGATAAAGGGTGCGTTTTTGGGAAGAGGCTTTCAGAAGCACATCGCCGCCGCGCCCGCCGTCACCACCGTCCGGACCGCCCCGGGGGATGTATTTTTCCCGGCGGAAACTGACGCATCCCCTGCCCCCGTCGCCGGATTGAACGGTAATGATGGCTTCATCGATGAATTTCACGCTGCATAAACACTGACTTTTTTACGATCGCGGCCCAAACGTTCATAGGTGACGACGCCGTCGATCTTGGCGAACAAGGTGTAATCCTTGCCCACACCGACATTGTTGCCCGGATGAATTCTGGTGCCCACCTGGCGGACCAGAATATTGCCGGCCCTGACGGCCTGCCCGGCGAAGCGTTTCACACCGCGGCGCTGGCCTTGACTGTCGCGTCCATTGCGGGAACTACCGGCTGCTTTCTTGTGTGCCATGGTACAAACTCCTTGCGTTTCTTTTTGTCTTGGTGAGCTATGCCTGGATGCTGTCGATCCGTACCGCCGTGAATTGTTGACGGTGTCCTTTTTTACGGCGATAGCGTTTGCGGCGCTTATAGGTGAAGACAATAATTTTCTTGGACTGGCCTTGTTCCACGATATGTCCGTTTACCATGGCCTCCGCCAGCTTGGGCTGACCGATCCTGACCGTTTCTCCGTCCGCGTACAGGAGCACATTGTCGAAAGCGACTTTGGCGCCCACGTCGCCCTCCAGTTTTTCAACCCGGAGGAGCTGACCTTCTTCCACCCGATATTGTTTTCCGCCCGTGGCGATCACTGCGTACATGCTTGGGTTCCTCCTTCATTTCGGCAAGCATCCGACCCTTTTTGAATACATACTTTAAAAACGCTTTATTCTAATCGGTTTTCCCCGCTTGTCAAGAAAAAATTTTCCCTTATGAACCGGCTGGTTATGGATCCTTGGCGTTGGAACGGACGAGCCTTTGGCGGCCACTGAAAACCAGCAGGCCTTCGGCCTTGTCATGGCAGGCGACGGTTACCCCGAGGCTTCCGGCAAGGGAGACAGCCAGGGCCGTGGGGCGGGAAAGGGCCAGGAGAATGGGAATACGGGCCCGGGCCGCTTTTTGCACAAGTTCATAGCTGACTCGTGATGAAAGTGTCAGGAGTACGGCCCGGTCCAGCCGTTGTTCCAGGAAAAGCCTGCCGATGGCCTTGTCCAGGGCGTTGTGGCGGCCCACATCCTCGGCCGCCGACAGCGGATTTCCGCCAGCGTCGTAAATCACCGCACCGTGAGCCGCGCGGGTGATTCCCCGCAGCGGCTGGTGCGCGGCGATGTCCCTCAGGACGGCGGCAGCCTGCCGGATATCCATCCGGAATTCATCCGTCAAGGAGGCGACGTCCTGGCCGATATCCCGGATCAGTTCCTTGCCGCAGATCCCGCAGCTGGTTTGGCTGATGAATCCACGGCGTTCCATGATCCGGGGGATGCGGTGCTGGCTTTCCGGCTTCAGGGTGACGGTGACCACGTTGGTATCCTGACCATCGCAGAAGGCGATATTCTGAATATCCCCGGAATGATCCACAATCCCTTCGGTCAGGCAGAAACCGGCCACATGGGGAATTTCGTCTCCGGGCGTGCGCATGACCACCGCATAGGGTTTCCCCTGAATGCGGATGGAGAGCGGTTCCTCGGCCAACAGGTCGATGGTCTGGGTCTGATCGGATTCACCGGACCAGTGCAGGGCATTCATTTGAATGACGTTCAAGAGTGTTTTCCCTCGGTATGGTTGATCCTCACAACCGGTTAGGTCGTGGAAATGGATTTAGCCTATTTTGGGCGAAAAACCAACAGGCAACCGTGGGCATGGAGGCGCCCATTGCGGGACAGCGGGAGGATTTGACCGCCGAAAAGACGTTTGCGGTCATTTTCCTCAGGGAGGAACGGGTGCGGGTTCCAATGGCAGGTTCCCGGTTTTCCAGGCCTGCATGTCTCCCTCCAGATACAATATTTCCCGGAAACCGACCAGCCGGAAAGCCGGCTTGGCCAACACCGCCCGAGGGCCGTGTTCACAGTAGATCACGATGGGCTGGTCGGGAGTGGCGGGAACCCGGTCGTATCTTGACAGCACGGCCCAGAAGGGTATGCTGATGGCGCCGGGTATATGCCCGGCTTCATATTCGGCGGCCGACCTGACATCCACGATCACCGGCGGGTTGCCGGCCCTGATCCGCTCAAGCAAAATCGGACCGGGGATTTCACCGGGCGCTCCGGTGGCACACCCGGTTGTTAGAACGGCCAGCAGAAGGCCCGTCAACCGTTTACGAAATAACAGGAAAATGCCGTTCGACATGCTCCACCCCTTTTTCCGGTACAATATTGCCAAGCGTTAATAGCCGGTCAATCCTATCGCAATTTATGTAAGCGGTCAAACCTCCCGCGCCGAAGGCTTGGCTTTACAACCGGGCCACGATTGCGATACAAGCAATTCAGGGCCGTCGATGATCGCGGGGCGGGAGTGGTTTCGATTTCATGGGAGTCTGAACCCGGCAAACCATCCGTTTCCAGGGGGTGCTTATGATCGATACAAAGGAAATACAGGACAATCTCTGGCAGGTCGGAGGCGACGACCTGTCCGGACCGGGTGACGCGGCGATCTATCTGGTTCGGTTCGGTCCGGAGGCGGCGCTGATCGATGCGGGTTGCGGCCAGGGGCATCAAACCATCCGGCGGAACATTGCAGCCTGCCTGCCGGAAGACATTCCCGTTTCGTTTCTGATTTTGACCCATTGCCATTACGACCACAGCGGTGGGGCCGCCCGCCTGCGGGAAGAACTGGGCTGCCGGATCGTGGCCCATGTCCTGGACGCGGTTTATCTGGAGACCGGCGACAGCGAGGTTACAGCCGCTTGCTGGTACGGTGCGCGCATGGAACCGCTGGTAGTCGACGTCAAACTGGACGGTCCGGACCATCGCATTGAAGTGGGCGACGGATGCCTTCACGCCCTGCACATGCCGGGGCACTCGCCCGGCTCCCTGGTGCTGACCACCCGGATGGAAGACCAGTTGGTATTGTTCGGGCAGGATGTTCACGGACCCATCCACCCTGCCCTGCGCTCCGACCGGGCGGCATATCAGGCCTCCCTGCGGCAACTGCTGGATCTGGAGGCGGATCTCCTGCTGGAAGGACATTTCGGTGTTTTTCGCGGCAAGGAGCGGGTGCGGCGGTTTGTCCGCTCCTTTATAATATGAGGACAGTTTGAAAAAGCGAATTCAATAACTGATTTCATT
Source organism: Thermodesulfobacteriota bacterium (assembly GCA_049320885.1). GTDB lineage: Bacteria > Desulfobacterota > Desulfobacteria > Desulfobacterales > SURF-7 > DYJD01. Next base: position 54,601 of record JBMORA010000014.1, read on the forward strand.
CTAATCTGGAGGTTACATGGAAAACCGTGTCTTCATCAAAAACATTCCCTTTTCAGAACCCCAGGTTCTGGCGGATCTGGTCGATTATGCAGAAGGCCGGGTGGTCAGCCGCACTTTTGCCCAACAACCGTCTGTCGGGATAACCCTTTTTGCATTTGACCAGGGTGAAAGCGTCAGCACGCACACCGCACCGGGCGACGCCATGGTGCAGGTGCTGGATGGAGAAGCCCTGGTGAATGTCGACGGGAAAGAGATGACGGTGGTCAAGGGACAAGTAGTGGTTATGCCTGCCAATGTTCCTCATTCCGTGACAGCGGTCAAACGCTTCAAAATGTTGCTGACAGTGGTGAAATGACCGGAACCGCCCATCAATGGAAAATTCCTTTTGACCGTTCCTATTGGGTTGAGCCCGGCCGGCTCATGGCCGGGTGTTTTCCGGGCTCGCCCTCCCCCGGCGAGGCACATCAGAAACTGAAAAAACTTCTGGCATGCGGAATCCGGGAGGTTGTCAACCTCATGGAGCCTCATGAACGGGATCACCATGGAAAACTCTTTGAGAGCTATGAAGGCCCCCTGCGGTCGCTGGCAGATGAAATGGGATTGGACGTCACTGTTGCGCGTTTTCCCATAAAGGACGGAGATATCCCCACCCGCCTGGAAATGTGCCGCATACTTGATCATATCGATGCCGCCATTCAAAACGGTCGCCCGGTCTATCTGCACTGTTGGGGCGGCCGGGGCCGCACCGGCACGGTGGTGGGCTGCTACCTGGCGCGGCACGGACTTGCAGCGGATCATCAGGTTTTGAAAATGATCAAGGTGTTGCGGCAGGATGTTCGTGATGCCCATTCAGCGTCGCCGGAGAACTCCTGGCAGATCGATATGGTGCTGTCATGGGTGGAAAGGGAATAAATTCATTTCAGAAAGAAAAGGTGATTTTCGCGGCAAAGAGGAACCAGTGAGGATTGGTGCCGTAGCCGTCCGGATTGTCGGCATTCAGCAGAATCGCCGTTCCGTTCATGAAATGGCCTTCCAGTTTCGCTATCCAGTTATCGTTCAGGTCAAAACGGGTGGACAGACAGGCATCCTTCAGCCAGGCCCGGTGAAAGAATTCCTGGTTGTTGCCGTCCCGGTCGAAATCATCCGGGTAGTATTCGGCATAATAAACGCCGGTTTCGAAGAAGGAAGTCAGCCGGTAAACGGCGCTGCCGTAATATCCCTGGGTATAGAACTCGGGGACAAAATCCGGCGTGACGTTCAACACCTGGGAATTGGTCGGCTGGATTTCCCAATCGATTCTGGAATATTCGGCCGCCAGGATCAGGTTCTTCCAGGTATATTCAGCGGACAACGTAAAGGATTTCGCATCGAGGGAAAAGTCGGTCTGGAGCGGCAGGGCGGTTGTGTCCATCCTGGCGATGAAGGCCAGCGCCCAGTAAGAACATCCGAGCCGCAGGCTTTCGCCGGGCGAAAGCCATTGCAGGCTGGCGATGTCGCCTCTTTCCACTTCAACCTCCTGAACCGCGATGGGAATATCCCGGGGTACCTGATCGTTGAAATGCAGGGCGGGACCGCTTTGGCTGTCGATTTCCACGGTTCCGATTTGAGCCCGATACGCCAGGCGGCCCAGCTTCATCAGCGGCAAATTGCCGAACACCCCGACGCCTTTATTGGCCGCGATCACATCCCGCCAGGATTCATTATAAACGCTTTGGGGCAGGAAGATATTGGTCCGCAGCATATCGACATCCCTGGTTTCATTGTAGAGACCATGGGGGACCTTCATCTTGCCGGCGGCGAAACCCAGCCAGTCCCGCCAACGATATTCGGCCACCGCCCAGTCCAGAAAGACCTCGTCGTTTCCAATCTGACCCAGATCCCGGGCAAACAGTTGGATGCCTACGCGCAAGTGGTATTCCGGCATCTGGGTGATGAAATTGATACCCATTTCGTTCAATTCAAAAGTCCCGGTTTCGGTTTCGGCGAAGAAATTGTTGTCGGTGCTCTGCATATACCCCTGGGATACAAAGCCGTGGATGGCAATGTCGTCGGGATACGATATTCCGTCACCAAAGGCGGCGCCAGCGGCCAGAGCGACGGCAATTGCCAGCCAGCCTGTGAGTACCGTTCGCATCATACCGCGCCCCTCGACTTTTTTGCGGCGTTGCCGTTCATTGTCACCTGCTCCTGAAGCGGAAAGCGGTTGTGCCACCTTATTCCCCTTCCAGAATGTGAATGCGTTTCACTCCCGCCAGTTTTGTCTGGCGGGATACATACCCGATGGCGCCGGGTGTTTTTCGCACATACGAAACCACGCCGGCCTCGTTTTTCAAGGCGCGGGGCGGAAAGCCCCGTCCGGAAAAAATCAGTTTTTTCCAATAGCGGCTGTACTGCGAAGGGGTTTTCCGGAGATATGTCGTTACGAACATATCATGAACGTCGCCGCCGGGCAGCGTTACGAACAGGATGGGCTGGTCGTCCGGCCAGAGTGTCTTCTCGCCCTTGTAAATCAGTTTCAGATCGTTGAGCGCGAGGCTGTCTATCGGCAGGTTTTGATGACCGATGATGATAACATCACCGGTTTTGTTTTCTTCCGGAAAAGCCGCCGGGATCCAGAAGGCAGAAATTCCTGCAAGGGAGCAGACGATGAGAAGAATCAGACGTCTTTGCGGCGGAATCCTTGGGGTAGGCTTCATTGAACCGAAATTATAGGCGATGGAAGAAGATGTGTCAATAAGTGCCTCGAAAAGAATGTAAAAACAATCGGATGAATTTTTTGACCAGCGGTCTTGACAAAGCTGCCCGTCTTTGTAGAATCGGTTCGGACCCGTTCGACCCGAAACAGCATCTTCCGGAATTACCCCCCAGCGGATGGATATGAAAACGAATTTACTCGGCAGGCTTTTTTCCCCGGAACACAGCGGCAAATGGCGGATGCCGACCGGTACCTATTGGTTGATCCGGGCGTTTCACAGCCTGCGCCCGCTGCTGTTCCACCTCAGCGGACTGGAAACCCGGTTGCTTGGAAAGGAACTGGACGGCATCACCATTGACCGGCCCATATTTATCTGCGGCATTGCGCGATCCGGCACCACCATCACCCTGGAAATGCTGCACCACCATCCGGACGCGGCCTGCCATTTGTATTATCATGCGCCGCTGCCGCATCTGCCGGTCTGGTGGGACCGAACGGTTACCTTCCTGCCGCTTCCGATTTCCAAACCCGTGGAGCGTCTCCACAGGGATGGGTTGCTTGTCAATCAGAAGAGTCCGGATGCAATTGAGGAACGCTTATGGATGGACTTTTTCCCGGATCTTCACGATGAGCAACATTCCAATGTCCTGTCTGAAAACCATCGCAATGAACGCTTTGAAGCGTTTTATCGCGACCACATCCGTAAACTGCTGTACCGGCAGGACGGAAAACGCTATTTGACAAAGAACAACTACAACATCACGCGGCTGGAATACCTGTTGAAACTATTTCCCGATGCGCGCTTCCTGCTGCTGGTGCGAGATCCCGCGGATCATATCGCCTCGTTGATGAAGCAGCACCGGCTTTTCACCGCATTGGAACTCGGGCAGCCCGGTCTGAGCAAATGGTTGAATATTGTCGGGCACTATGAATTCGGCACCTCCATACAATTGATCAATACAGGCGAGGCGGGCGCGGTCGATCACATCCGGGATCTGTGGTCGCGGCGGAAATACGTCCAGGGCTGGGCGGCCTATTGGGCTTCCATTTATCATTTCGTTGCCGATCGTCTGGAGCGGAATCCGGCGCTGGCAGCCGCGTCCCTGATCGTCCGCTACGAAGACCTGTGCGCGGATTCCGGCGGCGCCATCGACCGGATCCTCTCCCATACCGGTCTCCCGGCTGAAACGTTTTCAGCTGTCCGAGAACGCTATGTCCGGCGGTTACAACCGCCGCGCTATTACAAACCCGATTTTTCTAGAAACGATTTGAACGATATCCGCATGATCACCCAGTCGGCGGCCCGGCGGTGCGGATATGACCGGCCAGCCTCCTGCTCGCCTCCGTAAATCGCGACCATCGGTTACCGGCCAGGGCTCGGGAAAAACAAAGCATTAACTGTACACTATCTTCCAGTCGTAAATTATCTATATATTTTATATTAACAATAAGTTATAAAACATATGGCGCCGTATTTGTCAAAATATATTGACTATATGGTCAATTTGTCATAGGCAATGCCAGGGACCGGATGCGCCGGCTCCGCTTGTATACAGAAACATATATCGGATTCAATGTGCCTTCCCGGCATGACGTCAGCTCCAAGTGGCTGTCATGCCGGGGCCGACCCGGGAGGCGACACCCGATGTCCCCGATACGATACGGTCTTTCAGCCGAGGCGCCGGATCTGGCGGAAGGCCTGCCGGCCCTGGCCAGGCTGAAGCTCCATTGTCCGGACTATGTCCGCAGGGCTGAAGATGCCCAGCGGGTTGCCCGCCGATTCGCCAGGGAAGAACTGCTGCCCAAGGTCTTGGAAATCGACACCCGCTGTTCCGCGGATCCCGCCTATGTGGACTGGAATCTCTGGCGACGTGCGAATGAGCATAAGCTGACCATATCCCCGATACCTGAAAAACTGGGCGGACTGGGCTGGAGCGCGCTGGGAAACGCGGCGCTGGTGGAAGAACTGGCCAGCGTCTGTATGGCCAGCGCGGCCAACATCACTTTCAACACCTTCGGTCTGTTGGGTGCCATGGTGGAATGCCGCACCGGCATTCTGATGCGGATCATCCGGCAGATGGTGGCGGCCCAGAAGGCGGAAAAGCCCCTCTTCTGGTCCTGGGCCATCACGGAGCCCGGGGCCGGCACGGACATGGAGGAAGAGAGGGCCATGAAAACCATGAAGCCGTCCACCAGTGCCCGAAAAGTGAGCGGCGGGTATCGCCTTAATGGAACCAAGTGTTTCATCACCAACGGCAGCCTGGCCCAGTATGTGATCGCCAATATTCCCCTGGACCCGCAATCACCGCTGGAATCCATGGCCACGTTCCTGATACCGGCCTCGTCCAGAGGGTTTTCCGTTGGGCGAGTGGAACGAAAATGCGGCCAAAAGGCCAGCCAGACCGCCGAGCTTTTTTTTCAGGACGTATTCGTTCCGGAGGAGAATCTGTGGGAACCTCCAGGAAGGGGCTTGCGGCATACGCGGGAAATTCTGTCCATCACCCGCGGGTATATTGGACTGGCGGCCCTGGGCATGGCCCGGGGTGCCTTCGAACGCGCTGTTCAGTACGCCGCCCGGAAACAAGTCCGGCACCACCGGCTGATCGACGAAGAATGGGTCCAGTTTGCCTTTGCCGACATGCTCAAGGAGATAGCCGTGGTGCGGAGTGCGGCCTACGAGTTCGCCCTGGCCCTGGATAACCGGCACGTCTGGAGTCTGTTTGACAAACTGCCGGTGAAACTCGGGTTGAAGCTGATGCCCGGATGGCTGCTGAATAGCCGTTTTCTGATACAAATGACCCAATGGCCGCCCATCGACCGCCTGGGCTCCTGGTATAAACACAGCTTGGTGCCGGACCACCGGGTGGAGGAATTCCTCAAGATGGGATCCGCGCTGAAAGTGGCCGGAACCGATCTGGCCGTTAACGTGACTTCCCGGGTCCTGGATGTGGTGGGGCTCGAAGGCATGGCGTATGGCCACGGCATTGAGAAATATTTCCGTGATGCCAAGATCACCCAGATTTACGAGGGCACCAATCAGGTCAATCGTATGGATCTGTTTCACCATGAGATCGGCCGGCAACTGGAATTACCGAAACTCCGCCGGTCGGAGAAGCGGATAGGAATGCCTGAACCTCAAACCAAGGACGACAGGTCATGTCCCGGCCCATGCTGCATGCGATTCTGAATGAATGCCGCCATTTCGGTAAAAAGGAAATCCGTCCTTCCTGTCTTGCTGCCGATGCCGCCTCGGATTGGGGCTGGGCGAAAACCGTCTGCCGCCGAAGCGCGGTGATGGATATTCCGAATCTCATGATACCGGAAAACCCGCCGCAAGTCATGGCAGGGGCCCGGATTTGCGCCGCTGTCCTGGATGTGCTCGCTTTTGAATGCGCTTCCGTTGCCTCCATTCTGGCCCACCATTTTGCGGCCTCCATACCCCTGGTGGCCAGCCAGTCGCCGTCTGCGAATGAATTTGCAGTCCGAGCCGCAGGGGGCGATGAGGTTCTACTGGCTGGAGTGCTGTTTCCCGATGAACAGGAGGAAAATGGTCTGAGACTGCAGGAAACGGAAACCGGTCTGGCTTTGTCCGGCAGCCTTCCATTGGCGGGCAACGCCTTTGCGGCCGACTGGTTTTGTCTGTTCCTGGATGAAGGCTCCAACAGGCCGGAAATTACCTGTCTGCTGGTCCGGAAAAACCAGCCGGGTGTCGCTGTTGGCCCTGACGCCGGATTGCCGGGATTGAAAGCCAATCCCTTCGCACCCATGACATTTACGGATGTGGCCATTCCGCCGGAGGCGATGTTGGCCGAACGTGGAAAAGCCGGACCGCTGCTGAATCAAACCCGGTCCGCTTTTTGGGGATTTATCGCCGCAACGGCCATGGGTTGCGCCCGTAAGGCCTTCCAGACCGCCCATACCCACGCTGCCCAGCGGTATCAGTTCGGCCGGCACATCATCCGGCATCCGGAAATCCAGCGCATGCTGGGCCAAATGTTGATGAAGCTGAATGTCGGCACCGCAGCCTATGAATCCCTGTTCCAGGAAACGGATCGCGGCCTCCCTTTCCCCGGGCTCGATGCAGGACTGATGAAAGGCTTCTGCGCGGACTGCGCCCTGGAGATCGCCCTGGATGCCGTTCAAATCCACGGTGGATACGGTTACATGCAGGAATACGGCGTTGAAAAACTCATGCGCGACGCGAAAGTGCTTCAGCTGCTGGGAGGTGGTAGCACCAGCCACCAGATCCGCTGCATCGCCAAGGGCCGAGAGGCATATGGTCCTCGCTGATTTTTCCAGAAACCCTTGCGGAGTGCCCATGAAAAACCATAGAGGCCTTGAATCCCGTTGGGCATGGATGTGCCTCCCCTACCCGGCCCGGATCCGCTCCGCAATAAGGGAAAAGGATATGGACCGAGCCATATCCCTGAGCCGGGAAATGTCCCAGAGCACCATTTCCCTGCATGATTTTTTTGCCGATTCCTGCGCGGTGTTGTGGAGCTGGGTCAGCGGGGAAATGGGAGAAGACTCTCTGCCGGCGCTTTTTCGCTTCATTTTTTTTCATGCCGCCCGGAGGCAGTATTTCGATGCCGCCAGGGCCCAGGTGATGCCCCATTTGACGGTCGGATTGCTGGCCAAGTCCTGGCGGGCCCACAGTTGCTTCGGTGCGGGCCCCTTTCCGGGAAAATTCCACATTTCGGAGGATGAGGAGAAATTCACGTTTCATCTTCACCCCTGCGGCAGCGGCGCCCGGCTCTGGCTGAGGGGCATATACGCGGAAGGAAAAGGGGGTGCCTGCGTTCGTCAGGCAAGAACCTGGACATATGGCCGGGATCATTTTCCGGTTTACTGTGTCCATTGCCCTTTCCTGAATGAAATCCTGCCCTGGGAATCAACCTATGGCGCCTTGCTGTGGCCGGTTGATCCGCCCGAAAAATTCGGGAAAGACGAATGCCGCTGGTACGTCTATAAAAACCCGGGCGACATACCGGAGCATCACTACGGCCGCCTTGGAATCCGAAGAAAGCGGAAATCATCCGGATCGGCCTCGGGAACATTCCGGCGGATTTTTTCAGAGCGGGAGCTGGTGGAGATGAGCAGGCCCGTTACCGATCGCCTGGCGGAAGCCCTGGGAAGAAACGATATCCGGCAATCGGCACGTCTGGTCCGGGAGGTCCGCGATGAATTCCTTACCCTGCATGATCTGTATGTCATGATGATCTCCGCCACGTTGACGTATATCGCCGCTTTCCTGGGGGAAGACCGGCTTGGTAACGCCCTGGAGGTCCAGTATGAGCGGTGTGTCCGGCCCATCCTTCGGGAGCTCGCGGGCCGAACGGCAATGGATCGGGTTGCGTTTCTGGCAGGCCGGGTTTTCGGCGCCGATGCCTGCAATGGAACCGGCCTTCACGGCGCCCGCTTCCACCTGGAAGAAACGGACCAGTCCTGCCGCTTCATCCTCGCGCCTTGCGGCAGCGGCGGACGCCTTATCAACAGCGGCGCCTGCGATCCCATGCCGCTCACCGTTCGATACCGGGAACAAGTGGAAAACAGCCTGGCCCGGTGGGGAACCCATCTGCTACCGCTTCCTGAAAAACCGGTCGCCATGGTTTTCCCCCGGCTGGTGACCCATTTCACCCAGCGCAAACCCTACGATCAAGGCCGGACCCGAAGTCCCCGCTCCTGGTCCTTTGACCGGAAAAATCTACCCTATTATTGCTGCCAGTGCGGCATGTTGCAGCAGAAATTGGGAGACTCGGTATTACGGATCCGGCCGCCCTATAAAAAAGGAGATGTCTGTCGCTGGGAAATTGATCCATAAGGACTTTTTTTCCTGCCGCCCCCATCCATATCCTTTTGTGTTGACAACCCGGATGATCCGGTATTTATAGAATTATTCTTTGAACAAAGTTAATGAAATTCGCGAAAACCCGCCGTCCGGAGAGGTTCCGGTAGATTTGCCTGCGTCCGGCATCGCGGCAAGGGGCGGGCATCCGGTATATCCACTTTTTCGGTGAAAGGCGGAATGCTATGAAACGTATCGGTTATTCCCTCGGTTTAATGACGGTTTTGATGCTGTCGGTTTCATTTTTATCCTGCGATGAAAGCCAGATCGTCGATCTGAGCTCCCACCAGTCGCAGGGTCTTCCGGCGCAAAAGTCCGGACTGGCGCTTCCCAAATTGAGCCTGGTGAAACTGCAGGGCAAGTTGAACCATTTCGGCATGGACATCTCCCAGTCCCCGCCCCAATACATCGATTACCATGCCACGGTGCCGGACGCCAAGGTCTGGATCGCCGAATTTCCCTTTACCCGGCATCTCAATATCCGCTCCGACGAAACCGGCTGGTGGACCATGTACATCATCAAACGGAAGGGCGTGGATCTGGCATTTTCCCTGGTGTATGAAAAAGAAGGCTGGATCACCACCAAATCCAATAAAATCCGGGTCACCGACGAAGACAACCTGGATCTCGCCATCCAGTTCATTGACCCGGCCTATTATACCTATGCGGTGAAACCCACGGTGGAGGGTATGCTGGGAACCACTCTGGCCAACGCCCTGGTGGTGACGGTGGGAAAATCCTGGGCCAGCATGCACGATGACCGCCTGCCCCATGGCGATGCCGGCGCCCTGGCCGTCATGGCGCCGCTTTCGTCAGCCATAGGTCCCATCTATTTCAACGAGGCGGTGTTTCCCGATCCCACGTACACCGCCACCTCCATTGACGGCGGCGTTGCCTGGATCAATGTCCCGGCGGGAGAATACCATATCACGGCCCAGAAGACCGGTGTCGCCTATGAAACCGTGACCTTCGACATCCGCGAGTCCGATGCGGACAAGGGCATTGTCCTGTATATCGCCTCGCCGCCGGATTCGATCCAGGGGGACAACGACTCCCCGCCCGGGGAATAGGAATCCGGCGGATAAGCGGTCGATATCTATCTTAAGAGCCTGTAATTCCCGGGATCGAGGGTGCTAGTACTGCCATCCTTTTACGAACACTCACCGGGTCTTTGCATCCGGTGGAAGGGGCGGACGACAGGTCCGCGGCCCTTCCACCTGGATGCAGGCAGGCTTTACTTGAGCAGCACCGGCATACCCATGAGGGGCCAGATGAAATAACAGAAGAGTCCCAGAACCGTCATTAAAATCACACTGGGAATGCAGCCGTAGAGGAAAAATTCACCGGTGGAGAACTGCTTGCTCTCATAGGCGATGGCATTGGGCGCGGCGCCGATCAGCAGGTTGAAGGGCATGCCGGCGGCGGCCAGGGAGGCGAAGAAGATGACATGGGGCGCCACTCCCAGGTAATTGGCGATGATCAGGGAAACCGGCAAGGTGATGGCGATGGCCGCCACGTTCATGATGAAGTTGGTCATGCAGAGCACCAGAAAGGCGATGGCCAGGACGAAGACCAGCCAGGGGGCGTGCTGGAACCAGCTCACCCAGCTCACCGCCATCCATTCGGCGGCCTTGGTGTCATAGAGGCAATAGCCGATGCTCATGGCCCCGCCGAAGAGCAGGATGATGTTCCAGGGGATCCCTTCCATTTCCTCCACGCCGAGAACCTTCACGAGGAAGAAGATCAGGGTGGGCACCATCATGATGGCGGCCCGGTCCATGTTCTTGAAAAAGGGGATGGGCGAAAAGGATTTCATCATGAAGAGGCCCAGGACCAGGGCCACCATGGCGAGAACGATCTTCTCCTTCCCGTTTATGGGGCCGAGATCCTTGGCCAGGCCGGCGACCCGCTCCCGCAGGCCCTCGATGCGGGGTTTTTCCGGCTTGAAGAAGAAGATCACGATGAGCCAGATGAGAAACACCATGAGCAGGCCCACGGGAAGATTATAATAGGTGAACTCGAAGAAGCCGATTTCCTGGCCGCCGGTGAATTTTTTGAACATGCCGGCGCCGGCCACGCCGCGGGCCGAGCCGAGGAAGGTGATGATGGAGCCGGCGCCGGCGGTCCAGGCCATGCCGATGAACAACCCCTTGCCGAATTTGGTTGGCTGGTCGGAGTCCGTATAAAGGGAATGAATGGCCAGCAGGAGGGGGAACAAGGCCGCCGCCACGGCGGTGTGGGCCATGAGCAGGGTCATGCCGGCGACAATGAGAAAGGTGCCCAGCAGGATGAAGTTCGTGTTTTCGCCAACAATGCCCAGCATCTTGTAAGCCATGCGCTTGGTGAGACCCGAATGGGCAAAGGCCAGGCCCATGACCACGGATCCGAAGATGAACCAGACCGAGGGATCGAAGAAATCCTTCAGGGCCTGGTCCGAGGTCCGGATGGCGAAGATCACCTGGAACAGGCCGATGCCGATGGCCGTGGCGCCGATGGGCATGACCTCGAAAATCCACCAGACCGCAGCCATCAGGAAGAGCCCGATGGCCATGCGGCCCTGGGACGGCAACGGAAAATGTTTGCCGGCAGGATCCACGGCGTCCGGCAGGTCGCTCATGAAATAGAAGGTAAAGAAAAAGACCAGTCCCAACAGAATGAAAAAGACTCTCTTCCAATTGATATCCGCCATCCAGGAGGATGAAAGCGTTTTTTCGGATACGGAGCCACTGCCCGCATCCGCCGATATCGCGTTCACATTTTGCGCCATTGCTGATAACTCCTTTCGTTCGATCCTATTCAATCAAGTGCTGGGTTGATCGTCGCGTGGCGACGGTCTTCCCGGGTATCATCGTTTTCATAAACCAATAACCTGTTTCAGGGGGCCGCCTGGAGCGGATCAAAGCCGACAGGCTTTCATCCGTTCGCAGATCTCATGGAACACATCGCTCTGCCGCAGAATCCCCACCACGGAAGCCCCTTTTTTGACCAGCAAGGAGGCAAAGCGGCCCATGACCATCTGGTGCAGGGCCTGATCCAGGGAGGCGTCCTCCTGGATGAATTCCAGGGGTGAGAGCGAGTGCATGATTTCCCGGACGTTGATTCCGGCGGCCTTCTGGCACAGATTTTCCAGGGGCTTCTGCCACAGCCCGAAATTGTCGATCATGGAGCGCAGAAATTCCGGGCTGAAGCCGTACCGGGAGGATTCCCGGATGTCCCCGATTTGTTTGTAGCGGGGTTCCAGAGCCCAGAGCACGGCCCACTGATCGATCTTGCCGGTCACATGTCCCCGGCTGTCCAGCACCAGAACGGCCCGGTGCTTTTCCCGTCCTTGTTCCACATGGGCCTGGGCCTTCTCCAGGGCAAGGACCGCCTCGTTCAGGGTGACATCCTCCGAAACCGTGGCGTATTCGGCGATGGGCACCATCAAGTCTCCAGCTTTGATTGTCTGCATATCTTCTCCTTATTGAAAGCGTCATTCATAAACCGCAACCAGACTTTCCATCCGGCCTGATCAATCCCAGCCCTTCCGCATCAGGATGTTGTCGATATGGGCCTGCCGGATGCGGGCCTCCTGCTCGGCCTTGCGGGTATAGGCCAGGACGATCTTTTCAATGAGTTCCTTGGTGTCGGCCGGCTTCCGGAGATAATCGAAGGCGCCGCGCTTGAGTCCCTCGATGGCTGTCTCCACGGTGGCGTTTCCGGTCAGCATGATCACTTCCACCAGGGGCTTGGCCTTTTTCATTTCGAGCAGCGCCGTGATCCCGTCCTTTCCCGGCATGAGCACATCCAGGATCACCACGTCCACTTCCGTCTTGGCGATCCGATCGAGGGCCGCGTCGGCCGAGTCGGCCTTTAGCACCTCGAAATCCCTGACCTCCAGTCGTTCGGCCAAGGCGTCGACGAATTCCTGCTCGTCGTCCACCAGCAATACCTTTATTTTCATGAACCCTTCTCCTTGTCTATATGGTTTGATTTGGTCGGACCCTCTGCGGGTCCGAGACATATCGATATCTCGCTGCATGCTTCCAGCCTTTTTATTGGTCGCCCGGTCCCGGCAGCCGGGTTTCGGAGCGGGAAGCCTGTTTGCCTGCAGTGGTTTCCCTGCGCCTGTCTTTCAAGCGCGTTTTTCTTTTTTTATGCGCCTCCCGGATGCGGTCGGCCAGGACCTGGATGTCGATGGGCAGCAGGAGATCGTCGAAAGCCCCCAGCTGCATCGCCTTGATACCTCCGTCGAAGGAATGCTCCTCCGCAGCTGTCAGCAAAATCACTTCGGAATACGGGCGCACCTCCCGGATCGTTTTGAGAAAGGCCAGGCGGTTCTGGCTGGGGCCGGTAGCGCCCAGCAGAATCACATCCGGGTCGTCCCGATGCAGGATATCGCTGGCCTCGGATTCAAGCGATGTCTCCAAAACCGTGTGGTTTTCAAGGCGCATGCGCTCCACAAGTCGGCTGCGGAAAAAATCATCGGGGTGCAGGATCAGCAGTTTCATTCTCATCTATGGCTATTGTCTATGGCTATTATCCGTCCATTCGGGTGGAAGCGGAGGCTACGCATCCGGGCATCGCTCCACCACCTTCTTTCCATCGCCGCAAACCGTTTTCTGGGGTGTTCCACCTGTTCACGAAATGCCGGTTTTGACGGTTATCCTGCATTGAGCAACAACCGTGCCGAAGGGTTGATCGATAGATATTTGAATGGGTTATAGAAATACTTGCCAACCGAAGAGAATTCTGATAGAACAAATAAAAACATAATGATACAATATTGATACACTATGAAACATTATGATGCATTTATCTGGCTACGGCAGCCGAAAGCCTTGCTTTCAGCCAGGATGCCGCGGAGAAGAGTCGCTTTCGTCCATGGCGGAAAGAATCGGAAAATGAGGAATCCATGCGTGAAGAACTAGCCCATAACGGACGGTTACCAGGGACCGGTGCGCTGGATGTATCGGCGGCCCTGCCTTTCATTGTTGACGAGCTTCCGCTGGGTATCGTGGCCATGGATTGTGAGCGCCGGGTGGTTCTGTTGAACCGCTCCATGGAAGCCTTGACCGGTTTTGATCGAAGAGCGGCCAGCGCCATCGCCTGCCGGCATATCATCCGGGGGGATTTCTGCATGGGGAAATGCCCGGTCCACAGCATCAGCCAGGGTTCGGGCATGATGTGCGTCGAAGGCAACATCATCAATCGGGAACGCCAAAAGATTCCGGTGCGGGTAACCTTCACCCCCATCCGGGATTCAGGGGGCCGTCTGATGGGATTTTTCGAAACCTTCGAGGATATCCGGATACTGGCGGCAAACAAAGGTAAAACGTCCGAAGCCTATTCCTTCGGGCAGCTGGTCGGCAGAAGCCCGCAGATGGAGCAAATCTACCGATTCCTGCCCATGATCGCCCAGTCCGATTCATCGGTGCTGCTCACGGGTGAAACCGGTACCGGGAAAGACCTGGTTGCCGAAGCCATCCACCAGAATTCTTCCCGGGCCAAAGGACCCTTCATCAAAGTCAATTGCGGTGCCCTGCCCGCCACGCTTCTGGAATCCGAACTGTTCGGCCACCAAAAAGGTGCCTTTACCGGTGCGGTGGAGAGCAAGCCCGGCCGATTCCGGCTGGCCCATAACGGGACCCTTTTTCTGGCCGAGATCGGTGACCTGCCGCTGACGCTGCAGGTGAAACTGCTGACCTTTCTGGACGACCGGGTCGTCCATCCGTTGGGCAGCACCAAGGGGCTTCTGTGCGATGTGCGAGTGATCGCCGCAACCCATCGGGACCTTGAACAAATGGTCCGGGAAGGAACATTCCGGGAGGATCTGCTTTTCCGGCTGAACGTCATCCGCCTGCAATTGCCCTCCCTGCGGGAACGGAGAAACGACATCCAATTGCTGCTGGATCATTTCCTTCAGACGTTTTCCACCCGATATAAAAAACCGATCCGGGCGTTTTCCGCCAATGCCTTGCGGATTCTTCTCAATTACGCCTATCCCGGGAATGTGCGGGAGCTGAAAAACATCGTCGAATATGCCGCGAACGTCTGCCAGGAAAACCAGATCCGTTCCGAACATCTTCCGGCCTACCTTATCCGTCCGATTACAGCGGAGCAGGCTTCGGCGGACGGAATCGGGGCGGCAGGCGGATCCGGCGGGCGGATCCAGCCGGAAGGAAAGAGCGATGATTCCGACCGCGCCACCCGGGAGCGAAAAATCATCATCGACGCAATCCGCAACGCGCGAAAGGATGAACAGGACGGACTGGAATGGCCGGAAATCGAGCGGAAAATGATCGTCGATGCCATTGTCAAGGCCCAGGGCCGGCGGAACCGGGCGGCCGGCTTTCTTGGCTGGAGCCGGAGCAAGCTGTACCGGAAAATGCTCCAACACGGAATCGGAGCATGAGACCATCCGGTTTTCATAAACAGAACCGGGATTCCGGACCCAGAGACAGGAGATGTCCATGTCGACAAAGGTGCTGATTTGCCTGTATGGAAACGAGGTCAGCCCCCGTTTCGATCTGGCCAGAGAGGTTTTGATCGCCAATATTGATCGAAATGCGGCGGTTCGGAAGGAAAAAGAGGTGGTCCTGCCCCAGGCGTCGGTGGAGATCCTCTGCCACATGATTTTCAATGAAGGGATTCAGATCGTCGTCTGCGGCGGAATTGAAGAGGAGTTATATCAATATCTCCAATGGAAGAACGTGAAAGTGCTGGATTCGGTTATCGGCGATGGTCAGGCAGTCCTCCAGCGACTGGCCGGCGGAATGCTGCGGGCCGGGGATATTGTAAACGGCGACGACGGAAAGACCGGTTAAAGCGGTTCGCAGGACGACCGCAACCGGTCCGGCAGGAAAACCGAAGGCCGATTTTTTTGATACCGTCACGCGTTACGCATGAATTTTCTTGAGGATCCAGGCCATGTTCTTTCCCAGGTTCGCCATGGTCTGGATTCCTTCGGCGTCGTCCTTCACGTCGCCGATTTCTCTTCCCCTGCCGATGTTCCAGTAATTTGAACCGGGAATAATCATCTGGGCAATCAGAAAGAAAAAATTCAGGGAGTCGAATGCATGGGAGGCTCCGGCCCGCCGGACAGCCACGACGCCCGCCCCGATTTTCCGCTTGAACAAATCACCGTTCGCCCGGGAAACCATGCCGCACCTTTCGATCAGGGCTTTCATATTCGCCGACACGTCGGCGAAGTAGGTGGGCGATCCCAGGATGATCCCGTCGGCTTCGATCATTTTGTCGATGTAAGCGTTCATTTCATCTTTTTCCAGCTGGCAATGCCGGTTCTTTTTTTCAAAACATTTATAGCAGGCAATGCATCCCTGCAGGTTCTGCCCGGCCAGTTGGATCATTTCGGTCTCGATTCCTTCGCTGTTCAGTTCATCGAGAACGGTCTGGATCAGAATCGATGTGTTT
This sequence comes from Thermodesulfobacteriota bacterium, assembly GCA_049320885.1. Taxonomy (GTDB): domain Bacteria; phylum Desulfobacterota; class Desulfobacteria; order Desulfobacterales; family SURF-7; genus DYJD01. The sequence continues at coordinate 70,554 of JBMORA010000014.1, forward strand.
CCATTCTTCCGCGAGCTTCCGCAAAAGGCGACAACTTTCATGAATCCCACCTCCTTTTTTGAAAAAAAGAAGGGAACCCTTCCGCAGGATTCCCTTCTTGGTGATGCTCTTCAAACAGCGACGGCCGGACGGTTATTTCTGTCCGGTGGCTGCCGAGTGGGTTTTGATTTCGACCTTTTCTTCCAGGCCGGCATAGTACTCGCGCAGAATGTCGAGAACTTCCTCGCGACCGAAATGATCGGCAATCGGAGTGCCTTCCGAAAGGCCCTTGCGCAGCATGGTGCCGGAGAGCAGAACGCGGTCTTCCTTGCCGTGGGGGCAGGTTCTGAGGGAAGCCATGCCGTCGCATTTCTTGCAATAGAAGGTCCAGTCGATCTTCAGCGGGGTGCAGAGCAGTCTTTTCCCGGGATCGGAGGAAGTCGGAATCTTGTCGAAAATGGTCTGGGCTTCGAACATGCCGTAAAAATCACCGACACCGGCATGGTCGCGGCCGATGATCATGCGGGAGCAGCCGTAGTTCTGACGGAAAGTGGCGTGCAGCAGCGCTTCGCGCGGACCGGCATACCGCATATCCAGGGGATAACCGCCCTGAACCACGTTCTTTTCGATGAAGTATTTTTTTACCAGGACGTCGATGCATTTGACGCGGACTTCGGCGGGAATGTCACCCGGTTTCAGATTGCCGACCAGGGAGTGAATGAAGACGCCGTCGCAGACTTCCACGGCGATTTTGGCCAGATATTCATGGGAACGGTGCATGGGGTTGCGGAGCTGCAGGGCCGCGATTTCGCTCCAGCCTCTTTCCTCGAAGATCTTGCGGGATTCCGCCGGCCGCTGGTAAATACCGGCGTATTTGCTCGGGTATTCGGCTTCGGAAAGAACCTTGACCGTTCCGGCAAGGTTGATTTCTTTCTGTTCCATGACCATCTGGACGCCGGGGTGATCGTTCTTGGCGATTTTCCAGAATTCATCGGCGGTCTTGGTGCCTTCGCCCATGAAAATCTTTTCGCATTCGTATTTTTTGTCGGCGTCGCTCATGGCCCATTTTTCGGTGACTTTCATGGTGGCCATGAGTTCATTGGTCTTGCCGTCGACCAGGGCGATCTCTTCGCCTTCCTTGATGGCGTCGGCGTCGGCTTTGGTTACATCCAGGGTCACCGGAACCGGCCAGAAGGTGCCGTCGGCCAGCTGGAATTTTTCGCAAACGCCTTTCCAGTCCGCTTTGGTCATGAAGCCGGTCAGGGGGCTGAAACCGCCGATGCCGATCATGATCAGGTCGCCTTTAACACGCGGGGAAATAGCGACTTTCTTCAGGCCCGCGGCTTTTTTCTTTTCCGCTTCCAATGCCGAGCCTTCCAGAAGGCAAATGGTTAATCCTTTTCCGCCATGCGGTGGTACTAATTTCGACATAATGTTCATTCTCCTTTTCGATGGGTTATTCTCTCGATGGGATATTTTCATACCATCATTTCGGTTTTGTTTGCAATTAAAGGGTGGAGATTAATAGGGATTTACATGTTTGTCAAGACTAATCGGCGGATCCTTGAAAATACTTGTCTTTCCGGTTATTTTCAGTTAGGGATATCCATAATGAACCGACCGGGCAGATGCTCTGCCGGGTTCGGAATGAATGGGGGAAATGGAACACAGGGGGAAAAATGAGCGATAGTGTCTATAAGATCATCGAATTGGTTGGAACCAGCAAGCATTCCTGGGAAGAGGCTGCCGCCAATGCGGTGGAGACGGCAAGCAAGACGTTGATCAACATGCGGATCGCCGAAGTGACCAAACTTGACATGAAAATCGAGGACGGAAAAGTGGCGGCTTACCGGGCGCGGATTACGTTGTCGATTAAATACGACCGGGATATCAACAAATGGTAGCGCCGGCAGGATCAACCGGGCATCGCTGACAAACCGTCGTTGACCAGCATTGACCCGAGAATTCGAAGCCCGGCGGCCATCCTCCGGGCTTCCCTATTTCATCAATCGATTTCATAATTGATCCATCCGGATGCTGAACCCCCGGAAATCGACAGGTATCGCCTGCAACGACACGCGGTTACCGTAATAAGAGGATGGTTCCATGATTGAAATTACCAAAAATGAGGATCATATCCTGGTAAAACCGGGCCGGGATTTGGTGGCGTCGATGGTCTCCGGCTTTTCAGAGCAGATTAAAACCCTGATGGCGGAATCGCCGAAGATGATCGTCATCGATCTGACCGGCGTCCGTATCGTCGATTCTCTGGGTATGGGTGTGTTGATCTCCACTCACAACCATTTGACCAAGGCCGGCAGCTCGCTGAAGGTGATCAATACGCCGCCGGACATCTATGAGGCCTTTGTCATTATGCGCCTGGATCATCATTTTACCATCGAGCCCCTTTCATGCCCGGATTGACGTGCAACAGCGGGTGGCTGGGCCGCAAAGCCGGTGAATAATGATGACGAATAGGCAACAGGTGGAGCTGCTGGCCCCGGCAGGGGATTGGGAAAAGCTTGAAATCGCGGTTCATTACGGTGCCGATGCCGTTTACCTGGCCGACAAGGAATTTTCCTTACGCAATTATTCTGGAAATTTCACTCCCGATGAATTGAAACAGGCCGTCCGATTTGCCCATCAACGGGGGGTGCGGGTCTATGTGGCCTGCAATATTTATCCACGGAATGACGAACAGAACCGGATACGCCGATATCTGGAAACATTGGGCGACATCCATCCGGATGCGGTGATTGTGGCTGATCCTGGCGTTATCTCGGCCGCCCTTGAGATCATTCCCCATATTCCGCTCCATCTCAGCACCCAGGCCAATACGACCAGTTCCGAAACGGTTCGTTTCTGGAGTAAATTGGGAATTCAAAGAGTAAATGCCGCTCGGGAACTTTCCCTGGAGGAAATCAGACAAATCGTCGGGGAGACCGATCTGGAGATGGAAGCCTTCGTCCACGGCGCCATGTGCATCTCCTATTCCGGCCGATGCCTGCTCAGCACTTTTTTAACAAGCCGCGACAGCAATCGCGGTATGTGCAGTCAACCCTGCCGATGGAACTATTTCGTAATGGAGGAAACCCGGCCCGGTCAATATATGCCGATTGCGGAAGACGAGCGGGGAACCTACCTTTTCAATTCCAGGGATTTGTGCATGATCGAGCATCTTCCGGAGATGATCGCGGCAGGTATCCAGGCATTGAAAATTGAAGGCAGGATGAAGGGCATCCATTATCTGGCCACGGTCGTGAACGTCTATCGACAGGCCCTGGATGCTTATTACTCCAAAGGTGACAGGTATTGTGTCGACCCCCGGTGGCGGGATGAATTGAATACCGTCAGCAATCGTGAGTATTGCACCGGATTTTATTTCAAGGACCCCCGGCAGATCCTGCCGAATGCGACCAACCGGCTGGCGGACTCCGGCCATCGTTTTGTCGCCAAGGTCATCGGCCAATCGGGCTCCGGCTTGATGGATATCGAAGTACGCAACAAATTGTATCAGAATGATTCTGTCGCCATCATCCGCAAAGGAAAGCCGGCCCAGCAGGATCGGGTCAGGAGAATCATTGATTCTCAAAACCGGATCGTCGGATTTGCCCAGCCCGGCAGCCGGGTTTCGGTGGCGATGGACGCAACATATCAGGCCATGGATCTGATTCGTCGAATCGAGGGCGAAGGCTGAAAGCGATCGGGCACTATTATCAACAAGGGGGGGGCGGCCCGCGCAGGTATTGAAAAATAGCTACCCCTGGAACCAATGGATCAATACAATGGAAAGGATGGAGAAAATTATTTTTGTCGTGGGTGGATGCAGAAGCGGAAAAAGCGGCCACGCCTTGACCCTTGCGGAACAATACGGGAGTAATCGGGTGTTTTTAGCCACCTGCATACCGGCCGATGAGGAGATGCGGGACAGGGTCGCGGCCCACCGGCGCGACCGTGGCACGGGATGGGAAACGATTGAATCGCCCTATGATCTGGCAGAAGCAGTCAGGGAGCACAGCCGGAAGGCGGATGTCCTGTTGGTCGATTGTCTGACGCTGTGGGTCAGCAATCGAATGCTGGAGACGGAAAGCCTGGGTGATATGACTTCCGCGTGCGAGGACTTGATCCAATCATTGGCAGAGGCTGCCTGCCCGGTCCTCCTGGTATCCAACGAAGTGGGCAGCGGTATTGTGCCTGATAATAAGCTGGCGAGAGATTTCAGGGATCAGGTTGGCTGGGTCAATCAGAAAATCGCGACGGCGGCGGATCGGGTCATCTGGATGGTTGCCGGTATACCGGTAACCGTCAAGGCTGGAAAGGAAATCTGCCGCAGATGAAATACCTGGCCGCAACATTACGGTTTTTAACGATTTTGCCCATCGGGAAGGATGCAACTTTTGAACCGGAACGGATGATTCCGTTTTTTCCCATGGCCGGTCTATTGATCGGATTTCTATTGGCGTGCTTTGATGCGGTGGTTGGTCTTTTCTGGTCTGCTCCCATCCGATCCGTGGTGGACGGCATCTTGCTGATTGTTCTCAGCGGAGGATTGCATTTGGATGGCCTGGGAGACACCTTTGACGGGTTGTATGGGCACCGGCCGAAAGAAAGAGCCCTGGCGATAATGAAAGACAGCCATATCGGCGCCATGGGGGTTGTGGCGATCGTGGCCTGCCTGGGAGCCAAATGGGCCGGTTTGAGCGGGATTGACTCCGTGCGGAGTCTTTGTCTTGCGGTTGTTCCGGCTTTTGCCCGCGCCGGTATGTTGTTCGGCTTTCTCCTTCTGCCGTATTGCCGGGAGGAAGGCGGCACCGGTCAACCGTTTTTTCAAAGATCACTGAATGCAACCGGGTTCTGGGGCTTCATCCCGCTTGCAGTTCTATCGTTGATGCTCGGCTGGAAGGCTCTATGGCTGGCCGCCGGTTTCATCGTGGTAACGGCAATCCTGTTGGGCTGGTATCATCAACGCATGGGTTGCATCACCGGCGACATGTTGGGGGCCATGGTGGAAATCACCGAGGCCGCTCTGTTTCTGCTGCTCGCCGCGACGATCTAACGATGTGTTGATTCTGTTGATAAGGAGAAAAACTAATGATTCAAGGACACGGCGGCAATGTATACGCCCTGGCCAAGCGGCTCAACTGTCCGGTCAATGAAATCGTGGATCTCAGCAGCAATTTGAATCCCCTGGGGCCGCCTCCCGGGCTGTACGAATACTTGATCCGGAGAATCGAAGTGATCACCTCGCTGCCGGAAGTGGATGCCTTCCAAATCCGTTCCGAACTTGGCGAACACCTGGGTGTTGATCCCCGGCGCCTGCTGGCGGCCAGCGGAACAACCCAGTTTATCTATGCCCTTCCCGGTGTTCTGGGGATTCGCAGCGCCCTGATTCTTGGACCGACATATGCCGATTATATGGACGCCTGCAGCATGAACGGATGCCGGCATGATTTGGTGCTGGCCGCCGCGGAAAATGAGTTTGAGCAGGACATGGAACGAATTGCGGGCATGGCGATGAACTACGAGGCCGTATTTATCTGCAATCCGAACAATCCCACCGGCGGCCATATCCCCGGCGAGATGTTGTCGTCTCTTTGTCGCGCCTGTCCGGAAACGGTGTTTGTCATCGACGAATCGTACTTGCCGTTCCACCCCGGGGGGAAAAGCGAAAGCCTGATCCCCATCAACCTGCCAAATGCGGTGATACTGCATTCCTTGTCAAAAATATACAAAATCCCGGGCCTGAGGATTGGATTTTTGATTGCGGAGCCAGGAATGATCGAGAAATTTCAGCCGCACCTCTTGCCATGGAGTGTGAACAGCCTGGCATGTGCCGCCGTCGATTATCTTACAGCCGAGCCGGAGGAGACCGAAACATTTGTCCGGAAGTCGATCCGATATATCCAAGAGGAAAAAGAATGGATTGTGGAAAGCCTGAAACATGTCGCTCATATTCGGCTTTTTCCCGGAAAAGGACCTTTCATGTTGGCTCGGCTTGCTCCGGGTTTGACGGCCGAGGATGCCTGCCAGACAATGGCCGAGCACAAAATTCTTATTCGCAATTGTTCTAATTTTCATGGTCTTACAGAACGCGATATCCGGTTTTCATTTAAAAACCGCGATATTCATGAGCTGCTGGTGCAAGCACTGGCCGCATTGGGTTGAAGAGGGCTTGACGCCATGGAACAACCCCCTGATAGACCGGCCCTGCCCAAATCGTATAAACGGAAATTCCCATTCCGTCTCTGCGCACCTTCCTTTATTTACCCGGATGATTATACCGTCAATGTGGAATTGCTGGGCCCATACCTGGATGAAATCGAGTTGCTTTTTTTCGAAAGCGACAGGGAGAACAGCCTGCCGTCTTCAGCGGTGATTCGTGATTTGCGGGCGCTTTCCGAGCGGTATGATATTTCCTATAACATCCATCTGCCCATCGATATTGATCCTGGATCGCCGGTCCCGGAAATTCGGGACCAAGCCGTTAGATGCATTCGTTATATATGCGAATTAACCCGTCCACTTTCAGCGTCCAGCTACACGGTGCATTTGCCGGCTGAGCATGCGACCGATCTCCCGGTCTGGCGAGAAAATGTTGCCGGCAGCATGGAGCAGCTCATTCATCGGGAGTTTCCCGGACGGATATTTTCAGTGGAGACGCTCCATTATCCCCTGGAATGGATCGAACCGGTCATCCAGCGGCTGGATTTGTCCGTATGCCTCGATATCGGGCATCTGATGGCCGATGGTCTGCTCGTCGCAAGTGTTTTCAAACAATATGCCGAAAGGATTGCCGTGGTGCATCTTCACGGTGTTGACGGCCCCAGGGACCATGTGGGGCTGGGAAGTCTGCCCCGGGAAACCCTTATCGCCGTCATCGAAATGCTGGAACGGTTTTCGGGTACTGTATCCATAGAAGTGTTTTCCTATCACCACCTGAGAGACTCGCTCCGGATACTGGAAGACCTCTGGTTTGCTAAAAATCCGGTTTGAATGATTGACTTGGGGTATATTTTTCGATATATTTCGTTATATTATCGCAATATTGGAATTGCTGGCCGGCATTGTCGGCGGAAATACAGTTAATCTGACAAGATAACTCGAAAAGCGACCTGCGACCGAAATCAGATGCATACCGGTTCGGGTGAGGATCGTATCAATCGTCAACAAATCCACCAGTCTCAGTCGCTCTTTTTATTGGACCAGCAGGGAGGATCGGAATGATTTTTGAGGACGACGAAACCTTGAGAATGTATGTGGAGGAATCGAAGGATCATCTTGTTGATATTGAAAATGATCTGCTGGCGATCGAGGAGACCGGTGAGGACATTGATGAAGATCTGGTGAACAATGTTTTCCGTGCCGCTCATTCCATCAAAGGCGGCGCTGGATTCATGGGGCTTTCGAAAATAAAAGAGCTGGCCCATAAAATAGAAAATGTTCTCGGGATGGTGAGAAGTCGTGAGATCGTACCCACGCCCGATATCATCAGCACGCTTCTGAGAGCCTTTGATACCCTTCGGGAAATGATTTTCAACGTGGAAACCAGCAATGACATGGATATCAACGGCCATGTGACGGAACTCGTTGCCCTGACAACGGCCTCACTGCCCGATGATGAAAAAGAAAGCATATCCCTGATGGTCGATGTGGCGTTGCCCGGGGGGCGCAAGGTTCTCCAAGCACCCAAATTTGATATCGATCATGCGCGCAGGGAGGGCCGGTTCATTTATCTTGTCGAGTACGACCTGATTCATGATATTCAGCGGAAACGCAAGACCCCCCTTGATGTTATTTCCTATCTGCTCAACAGCGGGACCATTATCCAGTCGAAAATCGATATCGATGCTGTCGGAACCCTGGATGCGGACGTGCCCTCCGGTATTCCCTTTTATGTTCTGTTTGCTTCCATCATCGAGCCGGAAATCATTCCTTCCTTGTTCGATGTTGATGAACAATTCGTTCACCAGGTCACGGACGATATGTGCTCTCCGGTTGGAGCTGAATCCACCGGAAGGAGTAAACCCGTTGAAATGGAAACGAGACCGGAAAAGAAGAAAGCGGCCTCTCCCCTTCCAGTTGCGACAGCCGCTCCCCAGGGAAACGATGGATTCTCGGCGGAGGAGGGAAGCGGAAAAATGGATTCGGAAATGCCCGAAGATGAGGAGGTTGGAGAAAAACAGGACGGAAAGCCGGTCGCTGCCGGTGATGTTCAGGATGTGTTTGCGGAAAAAAACGGTGCGGCAAAAAATGCCGTGAGTCAGGCATCCCTCCGGGTAAATGTCGGACTGCTGGATTTGCTGATGACATTGGCGGGCGAACTGGTATTAAGCCGCAACCAGTTAATGCAGGCGGTGTCCACGAACAATATGCGTACCCTGGAAACCGCGGGCCAGCGAATCGACATGGTGACTTCCGAATTGCAGGAAGCCATCATGAGAACCCGAATGCAATCCATTGCCAATGTGTTCAATAAATTCCCCCGGGTTGTCCGGGATCTTGCCAAGGAACTCGGCAAAGAGGTGGATCTGGTCATTGAAGGGAAAAATGTCGAGCTTGACAAGACCATCATCGAGGCGATCAGCGATCCATTGACGCATCTGGTCCGCAACGCGGTGGACCATGGAATTGAGACTCCTGAAATCCGGCGCGGACTTGGAAAACATGCCATCGGCAGGGTGAAATTGAGCGCCTATCATGAAGCCGGCCAGGTGAACATCGAAATCTCTGACGACGGCAAAGGCCTGGATGGAGACAAACTGGTTTCCTCGGCCATCAAGAGGGGCTTGTTGAGCGAGCAGCATGCGGCATTGATGTCGGAAAAGGAGAAGATCGGCCTGATTTTTCTGCCCGGTTTTTCCACGGCACAAAAAGTCACGGATGTCTCCGGTCGGGGCGTCGGGATGGATGTCGTTAAAACCAATTTAGACAAGCTGGGCGGTATCGTTGATATTGAATCCAAGATCGGCGAAGGAACCGTCATCCGTATCAAACTGCCCCTGACCCTGGCGATCATCCCCAGCCAGATCATTGATGTCGGCAATGAACGGTACGCCATCCCCCAGGTAAATCTTAACGAGCTGTTGAGAATACCGGCGGCTCAGGTAAAAAACCGAATTGAAAAAGTCGGTGATGCGAACGTGGTTCGACTGCGAGGGAATCTGCTGCCGCTTCTGAACCTCTCGCAGGTCCTTAAAATCAGAAAGACATTTCATGATCCCATGGATGGAAGGCTCCTGCCGGAAAGAAGAGACAATATCGCCGATAGGAGGTCGCGGAGAAATCCCCTGTTTTCATCGGACGAAATGCAGGGAGAGTCGGAGCGTTTATCCTCCGCGGAGGTGGATGCAAATGAAATCACACCCAGATCCGAGCAGGAAAGAAGAATAAGCATAAGAAGCGCCATCAATATAGCCGTTGTGTCTGCGGGTGCTTTCAAATACGGCTTGGTGGTGGATCAGCTACGGGATTCGGAAGAAATCGTCGTCAAACCATTGGGGAGACATCTGAAGGGATGTTCCGGTTATGCCGGTGCCACCATCATGGGGGATGGTAAGGTGGCCCTGATTCTGGATGTGGCGGGGTTGGCGCAAATGGCACAATTGACGTCACTCGAGGGCACCAACCGGGTCAGTGAGGCCGCTTTGGACGCTGCCAAGCAGAAAAAGGCCGAAAAGGACAAAGTATCCTTGTTGCTTTTCCGTAATGCGGAGAAAGAGCAGTGCGCGGTCCCGCTGGGACTGGTGGAAAGAATCGAGAGAATCAAGGTGGCGAATATTGAAGTCGTCGGGGGAAAAAAGGTGATCCAATATCGCGGCGGATCGCTTCCACTGTTTTCCATTGATCAGGTCGCAAAGGTGAAACCTTTGCCGGACTTTGATCAGTTGGAAGTGGTGGTATTCCGGCTTGCCGGAAGAGAGGTCGGTCTGATGGTGACACCGCCCGTGGATGCGGTGGATGTTGTCGTGACCATCGATACCATCACCCTGCGACAGACGGGGATCATGGGATCGGCGATCATCGGCGAATATACAACCCTGATCATTGATATGTATGAGATCGTTCGAACCGTCAATCCGGAGTGGTTCGATGATGCCGATGCGTCGGCTTCGCCGCAGGGCGGCAGCACCATTCTTTTTGCAGAGGATTCAGCTTTTTTTCGAAATCAGGTTAAAGGCTTTCTGCAGGAGGAAGGATACACCGTTCTGGATGCCGAGGACGGCATGGCGGCCTGGGAGATATTGAACCAGCATTCCGAAACGATCAAACTCGTATTGACCGACCTCGAAATGCCGCATATGGACGGATTCGAGCTGACCGCGAAAATCAAGGCCGATCCTCGATATGCGCAACTGAAGGTGGTTGCTTTGACTTCCCTGGCCGGTGACGAGGACATCGCCAAGGGTGCGAAATTCGGAATAGACGATTATCAGCTCAAGCTGGACCGTGATAAACTGATTGAAACGGTCCGGGGGCATCTATCCAGCATCAAGTCAAGTTGAAACAGACCGTATGATAAGGACCACCGGTCGATCAGGCGGTAAACGGAGATTTTCCGATGAATGAAAGAAACCAGCGGAAACAGAACAAACTTGTTGAATTGGCGACTTTTTATATTGGTGACGCTCTTTGCGGTATCGACATCCTGAACATTCAGGAAATCAATCGCCACCTGGATGTCACCTGGGTTCCCCAGGCACCGGAATATGTTCTCGGTGTCCTTAATCTGCGGGGTCGCATCGTAACAGTGATTGATCTGGGGAAAAAACTGGGCCTTTCCCCGATTTCACCCGGTAAGGACAACCGTAATATCATTGTTGACTCACAGGATGAACAAATCGGTTTTCTCGTGGACAGCATCAGTGACGTTATTTTGGCGGAAACCGATAAAATCGAACCGGCGCCATCCAATATCGGCGGTTTGCAGGGGAAATATTTCAAGGGAGTCTTGAAGACCGAAAACAGTCTTGTGGGCGTGCTCGATATCAATACGACACTTAAAGACGACTGATGTCAATTCCGATCTGCGGTTTTTCCAAAAACGGCCGAAACCGGCGACCAACTCGAAGAAAACCATGAATCAGACAAAACCAATCAGAATTCTCGTCGTGGACGACACCATCGTCTATCGGAAAATAGTGAGTGATGTTCTGACCGAGTTGCCGGGTGTTGAGGTCGTCGGCACCGCCAACAACGGAAAGATCGCGCTTACCAAAATCAGCGCCCTGGAACCGGATTTAATCACCCTCGATATTGAGATGCCGGAAATGAACGGAATTGAGGTGCTGGAACACATTCGCAGGGAAAACCTGCCGGTCGGGGTCATTGTTCTCAGCACGTTGACCTATGAGGGTGGGGATCTCACCATTCACGCCCTGGAACTCGGTGCGTTCGATTTTATACCCAAGCCTCAATCCGGCACGATGACGGAAAACCGTGAATCGATAAAGAATTTTCTTGCTCCGATGCTGAAAGCTTTCCAGAGGCGGCGGGAGATTAAAAATATATTGCTTGGAGGTACGCCGGCCGCCAAACCGAAAGAAATGAAAAAGGGGCTGAAAAAAACGGCGACGACCGAAATCACCGATGATGTGATCCAGCGCATGCACCGGCTTTCCGGGAGGATCAAACCGAAATCCGAAATCATTGTCATCGGTATTTCCACCGGTGGGCCCAATGCCTTGTCCCTAATGATGCCCCAGATACCTTCCAATATCGGTGTTCCCATACTGATTGTCCAGCACATGCCGCCCATTTTCACCCAATCTCTCGCCAATAGCTTGGGCGCCAAATGCGGCATTCCGGTTCAGGAAGCGCGGGATGGAGAGATTGTAATTCCCAATAAGGTCTTGATTGCACCGGGCGGGAAACAAATGAAAGTGGCTGCCAGTCCCGATGGAAAGAACCGCATTATTCGGATTACGGACGACCCTCCTGAAAACAGTTGTAAGCCTTCGGTTGATTACCTTTTCCGTTCGATTGCCGATCACTATGTAGGCAGGGCCACTGGGGTGATCATGACGGGTATGGGATCGGATGGGCGCGACGGCGCGCGACGGATGAAGCAAAAAGGCGCATTCATCATCGCCCAGGACGAAAGCACCTGCACTGTTTTCGGCATGCCGAAGGAGATTATTGAAATCGGCATTGCCGATGCAGTCGTACCTCTTGATCAGATAGCCCAGGAAATCGTCCAAACCGTTAAAGGGTATTACTAGTCGGGCGGTCCATGCGAAAAATTGCCCCAGATGAGTATAGTGTATTCACCAAGTATATCGTTGATATATCCGGTATTGCCTTGGGGAAGGGAAAGGAATATTTAATTGAAACACGCCTGAATCCGATTTTGGTGGAGTTAGGATGCGCATCGTTTGCCGAACTTTACCACCGGGCGCGAACGGATCTGACGAAAACAATTGAAAAAAAAATCATTGACGCCATTTCGACCAATGAAACTTATTTTTTTCGGGATGGTTCGCCTTTCGAACTCCTTCAGCACAAAATCATACCGGATCTGATTGATAAGCGTACGGCCGGCCTGAAGAAAACGGATCCCGTACCCATCCGCATTTGGAGCGCCGCCAGCTCGACCGGTCAGGAGATATACAGCATCGCCATCGTTTTGAAGGAACTATATCTTGATCCCAAGCGATTTCAGATTCGGTTGCTGGGGACCGATATTTCCGGTGCGGCAATAGCACAAGCAAGCTATGGCAGATATAACAAATTTGAAATTTCCAGGGGGTTGACACCGCCCAAAATCAAGAAATTTTTTAACCCGGATGGCGATTCCTATCGAATAAAAGATGAACTGAGAGCCATGGTGATTTTCAGGAAACTGAATCTGACGGAATCGTTTATCGGGTTAGGAAAATTCGATATTATTCTGTGCCGGAATGTCGCCATATATTTTTCCCCGGCGGAGCGAAAACGATTGTATGAGAAGATCGCAACTGTTTTGGAACCGGATGGATATTTAATGATCGGTTCAACGGAATCGCTGACCAGTGATACAGGCCTTTTCGAACCGCAGAAATATTTGCGGGCGGTTTTTTACCAGTTCAAAAGATAAAAACCTTACCACACAGGTGGTTCATGAGTGAAATAAAGGAAAAGGATTTTATTGCCGAAATCAAATTCTGCATCGACCGGGAGGATCTTGTCAAAGCAAAAGCCCTGGTTCAGTTTTTTGCAGAAATCAATCCGAAAGCGCAAAATCGGGTATTGTATGAACTGAGCAAATCCAAGGACGAAATGGCTTTCCCGGTATTGGATTATCTTCTTGGTCTGGAAAGCGGAGATGGTCGGATCAATCAGAAAATATATGATCTGCTTCTGGAAATTTGTTATGGCAACCCGAAAATGGTTGTGGAGCATCTGAAAAAGACAGGATACCCGCACCGGCATATCTATATTCAGATAGCAGCCGATTTGAAGCTTCGGGAAGCGGTGCCGGCACTCATCGATATCCTTCATTCCGAGTCCCCGGCTACTATTATCGTTGAATGCATCCGGGCTCTGGGCGCTATCGGCAGCCAGGAAAGCATATCGGCGCTGTTGGGATATATTGATTCCGCGGATATGGCCTTGCGAGAAGCGGGGGTATCCGCTTTGACGGAGATCGGAAACAAGGCCGTGGTTGAGGGTTTATCCAATGCCATCGTTGGGGACAAACGTGACAAATCGATTGTCGAAGGGCTTGCGGCCATTCAAACCCGGAATTCCATGGAAAAGCTGAGCGGTTTTTTACGATCCGATTCAGCGGATTTGCGGAGCCTGGTGATCGACAGCTTAATCAAAATCGGTCCGAAAGCGGTTCCTAGCCTGATTGATCAACTGGAATCCAATGATTCAGATCAGCAGGTGCACGCGCTCACCATATTAGGAAAAATCGGCGATAAAACCGCAGTACCCGCCATCCAGCAGCTCCTTTACAAAAAACCGGAAAATCCAAACGTACGATTTGGCGCTTATGAGGCGCTCGGGCGGTTGCCCGCTTCCAAGGCGGCCATCAGCCTGGCCATCGGGCTCGGTGATCCCGATGAACAGGTTTGTCTGGCCGCAGCGAAGGCGATTGATAAGAATCTGAACCATGTGCTTGTCGCCGGTTTGAAAAACATGATCAGCAATGAAGATCAGGACGCCAGGAGGGTCGTGGCTGCATTGATCGACTCTGGAGCAGATGCCGTATTCGACATGCTGATTGATTGGGAGCCTTTTCCGTCGATTGCCCTGGACTACCTAGTCCATGGTGCGCATCCGGAAATGAAGAACCACTACCTGAACATCCTTACGGCCAAAGGGCGGACTGAACTGGCGGAGCGTATTATCAAGGAAACGCCGCCTGAAAAAAAAGAGGTCAGGCCCGTCATTTATGCGGTAGATGATTCCACCATGATGCTGAGGTTATACCAGAAGAAATTACACGCCATGGGGTATGAACCGGTTCTCTTTCAATATCCGGCCGAAGCGATCGCCGCCGTTAACAAAAGCAAGCCCGCGTTGGTTATTACCGATTTGAACATGCCTCAGATCAATGGATTGCAATTGAGCAAAGAGTTGAGGTCCATGTATGACGCGATGAAACTACCCATTGTCATGATTACTACCCAAAGTGATTTTATAGGACGATCCAGGGACAAAACATCAGCACCGATAAGCGAGAAAGAGATCCGACGGGCGGGTGTTGATGAAATCATCCACAAACCGTTCAGGGACTCCCATTTGGATGCCGTTATCAAGAAGCTTATCGGGCCTCGTCCGTAAGCACCATGCTATGGGTGTTTGTGACGATCGATCGATTTTGCGGCTTCTTCAAGAAGTTCGTTTATGGTTGCTACCAGTTTCGATGCTTCCGTAAGCTTTTGCGCGACTGACATCAAACCGGCTTTTTCGGCCTGCTTTGTCCATTCCGCGTAAGTGGCCGAATGGTCGTTGTTATGTCGGATCCAATGCCGGAGTATCTTGTCAAGTTTTTCTTCAAATGATAAGGATTGTTCCGCTTCATGATGGTGGTGATGGTGGTGATGGTGATCCATGGCCCCTCCGCCGTATCGTTTGTCGTTGGAATCGTATATATCCGGAATGTATAATGGGGTAATATCTGTTTACTATGAAAATAGTTTCTCCGAAACAAATCGGTCCTAATTATTAAAACAATGCTGGAATATAGAAAAATGCAGCGGAATAGTCAAGCCTGGGTGAATCCTGGATGAGGAGAAGATAAATGTTTTTCAAAGGGATTGATCCGAGGTGTTTCCGTTTCATCCATCTCAAATGAGTTTACAATGGCGGATGCAATGAAAAGGAAACGGCAGGTTCAGATCATACTATTGTTTTTTACTGCAGTTGTCTGTGGAACAGCCGCTGGCGTTTTGTTGGCTTTCTCCCACGACCTGCCGCAGATTCGTTTTCTTGAATCGTATAAGCCCTCCGCGATTACCCGGATCTATTCGGCCGATCACGTGTTGCTGTCGGAATTGTATGCGGAAAATCGGGATCCGGTGCCTTTTCACATTATCCCCGAGTATTTAAAAAAAGCATTGATTATTACCGAAGACCGCAAATTTTATACGCACAGCGGAATGGATATTAAAGGTATTGTCAGGGCTGTTATAAAGGATGTGCTAGCGTTGGAACCCCTGGAAGGCGCCAGCACCATTACCATGCAGTTGAGTAAAACCCTGTTCCTGGACAGCCGAAAAACAATTAAAAGAAAACTGAAAGAGGCGATTCTGGCGTTTCAACTGGAGCGAAGATACACCAAGGACGAATTACTTGGTCTGTATATGAATCAAATTTATTTCGGCAGCGGTGCATATGGCATCAAAGCAGCAGCCAGGATATATTTCAACAAACCGGTTCAGGAACTCACACTGTCTGAATGTGCTTTGATAGCTGGGATGCCTAAGGCGCCTTCGCAATATTCACCGTTAGTCAATCCAGTTTTGGCCTTGAAAAGAAGAAACATTGTCTTGAAACAGATGGTAAATACTGGAACCATCAGCCAGGTTCAATTTCAGGCCGCCGCGAACGAGCCGCTTTGTTTAGCTGAAAACAAAAAACAATTGATCAGAGCCCCCTATTTTGTTGACCATATCGTTAAAGGTCTGGAAACGGAAATCGGTTCCTCGATCTTATATAAAGGGGGCCTTTCAATTTACACCACTCTGGATTTCCGACTGCAACAAGAAGCGGAGTACACGATTCAAAGCCATATGGCGGCACTGACGGGCCGGATGCTGCATCACAAGATTACCAACCCGGATCCACAGGCAGCGATGTTGACGCTGGATATTTCGGCCGGATCCATTCTCTGCATGGTTGGTGGAAAATCGTATGACAAGAGTCGACTCAACAGAGCTGTCACTGTCAGGCGTCAAGCGGGATCGGCTTTCCAACCGATAGTGTATGCCTGTGCCGCGGAAAATGGAATTCCGCAGAATACCTTGATAACGGACATGCCGGCTTCCTTTCCAGGGAACAGAAAGGGAAGCACTTGGAAGCCGGAAAATTTTTCCGGACGATATGGCGGTGAAATGACGCTGCGGAAAGCACTGGCGCAGTCCAAAAACATCCCGGCCGTAAAGCTGTTGGAAATGCTTGGTACCGGGACCGTAATGCAATTTGCGAGAGATCTGGGAATAAGTGGACCGCTTTCGCCGGATCTGTCTCTGGCTCTGGGAACATCGGCTGTTAGTTTGATGGAATTGGTGGCGGCATATGCTGTGTTTCCGAACAGGGGGAACTATATCCGGCCATATGGGATCCAGGAAATCCAAGATGCATCCGGACGGATTATCTGGCGGGGCAAACCCCATAAACAGGTTGCCATGTCACGGAAAGGTGCGGCGATTATAACCGATATGCTTAAAGGCGCGGTCGATGAAGGTACCGGTAAAAAAGCAAGAAATCATCTGAATGGCCCCTTGGCCGGCAAATCAGGCACCACCATTGAATATAGGGATTCGTTGTTTATCGGTTTTTCACCGGCCATTATCACCGGCGTCTGGGTAGGGGATGATGCCTACCGGTCTCTCGGTGAAGGAGAAACAGGGGCACGGACGGCATTGCCCATCTGGATTGATTTCATGCAGGCCGCCTTGCAACGGGAATCGACACAATATTTTGATTTTCCAGATGATGTTGTAAAAATACGAATTGATCCAGTAACCGGTCTTCCGGTTTCCGCGGAGAATGTAAAAGGAGTGGACGTGCTGTTTATTAAAGGTACCGAACCCGAAAAAAAGGGATGACATCTGTCGTGACATCTGTCGTTGACACCGGGAATCATGTTTTTTATAATCAGCCATCAATCCCAGGATAGACCGAACCGTTGATCCTATGCAACCATGACCGGGTCCATGAAAATCACAACGCACCAGACTCAGGAAGAGAAGAGCAGGGTCATGCGCTTGCGCCTGATGGAGGCGACTCTCGCTTGCCTGCAGGAACGCGGTTATCATGGGACCTCGTTGACCCAAATACTGAAGCGAGCGGGTGTTTCAAGAGGTGCCTGGAGACACCATTATAACAGTAAAAAAGAACTTGTCGCCGCATCGGCGGAGCACTTTTTAAAAGGTCCTGTGAACAGCGCGCGGGATTTGATGATCAAGCGAAAAAACGAAAAAGCCGGATTATCGTATTTAGTGGATTATATATGGGATAACTTTTATCAGGGGCCATATCGGGATATATGGCTTGAATTCCATGTGGCCTGCAGGACGGATCGAGAACTTCGACAGCGTCTGGTGCCGGTAATCCAGCGGTTTTTTCGGACATTGGATGATCTGTGGAGGGAACACTTCCAAACAACGAAGGCAACCGATGCCGATGTCGATATCCTGTTGAACCTGACCTTGTATGTCTTGCGAGGAATGGCTATTCAATCCATTATAATAGAAGATGTAAAATACTATCAAGGCCTTCGCACCCAATGGCTGAATATGATCGCGCCGTTGATTGCCATTCGTCATGGCGGATAACCATTTGTTCCTTTAATATTTGTTTGTTTTCCAAGCCCAACTCCACGTGCGGGGACGTAAACGGTAATCAACGGCACCGCAGGCCATCCCTCGTTCAGGGGGTTCGAAAAGGTACCTAAACCGGGAAAAACGATTCTGACAGACGGAAACAGGTTTTTCGGCAATTTTGATGCCACTATATATAGTGGTATTAAAAAAGTGATCACAATATAATGTAAATAGATTAAAACAGAATTATAGTTATATATAATTTACTTGACTTAGTGTTAATTTAATATAATTAATGCGTATCATCAATTCCAGAAAAACCAGTTTTTAACAAGGTATGGGCTATGAGAAAAAGTGCTCTCAGCAAAATCAGAGAATCGCTTTTGATGAGTAAATCTGAATTAGCGAGAAAAGCGAATGTTTCCCCGATAACGATCGCTCGGATCGAACAGGGGAAACCCTGTCGAATGGAAACCAAGCGAAAGATAATCCTGGCTCTCGGGTATAAGCTTTCTGACCAACATAAGATTTTCAGCGAATAAGAGCGCGTTATGATTTTTGGAAAAAAAGACCACCTTGTAGGATTGGATATCGGTTCCCGGACCATTAAGGTCGGCGAAGTTGAAAAAACTGCATCCGGCTATACGGTTACAAAATTCGGCGCTCTTGACATTGCGCCCGGGATTATCGAAGAGGACGGAATCAAGAACCCGGAGGGCGCGGCTGATTCCATACGACAGTTATTTAAACTGTATAATGTAAAAGAGCAGAACGTCGCCATATCCGTAAGCGGTTATTCCGTAATCGTGAAAAAAATCAATGTGCAGACCATGAACGAAACTCAGCTTCAGGAGATCATCCATCTCGAGGCTGAACAATACATTCCTTTTGACATCAGCGATGTCAATCTCGATTTTCAGATATTGGGCGGCAGTGAGCGAAATCCCAACCAGATGAGTGTTCTGCTGGTGGCTGCTAAAAAAGAAATGATCAACGATTATCTGAACGTTCTGGATATCGCCGGCCTGAATCCCTGCATCATCGATGTCGATGCTTTTGCGCTGCAGAATATTTATGAAACAAATTATACCGTTACGGATGAATGTGTCGCACTTATCGATATCGGCGCCAATAAGACATCATTGAATATCCTAAAGGGTACCGCTTCGGTTTTCATGCGCGATGTGTCATTGGGATGCAGCCAGATTAATCACAAAATCGTTTCCCAGATAGATTGTTCCGCTCAAGAGGCCGAAGAAATTAAAAGCAGCGAGAATCAGGACCGGATGCCTCAGGAGGATTTAAATGAAATCGTATCTTCTGTGGTATCCGACTGGACGACCGAAATCAGAAGAGCCCTCGATTTCTTTTATTCCACCTATCCCGATGACCAGATCAAAAGGATAGTGTTGAGTGGCGGCGGGGCTAATATCAAAGAATTTCGGTCCCTTTTGGCATCACAAACATCCACGGAAGTGGCTATTATTAACCCTTTTGAAAAATTGAATATTGATGAAAAAAATCTGGATAGCACATATCTGAATAAAATGGCTCCACAGGCAGCAATTTGCATGGGCTTGGCTATCAGAAGGGTGAATGATAAATGATCAGGATCAATCTACTGCCTTTTCGCGCGGCACGGAAAAGCGAAAATATCCGGCGACAAGTTTCTCTTTTCTTGCTTTCACTGGTATTGATTTTTCTGGTGATGGGTTATTTCCAGATATATTTGGCAACCGAAATCAGCTCGATGAAACGAAAGGTCGACAATGCCACTCAAGACCTGCAGCGTTATCAAAAGCAGGCGTCTGAAGTGGATTCCATCAAGAATAAACTGGATAATCTCCAGAAGCGAACGGATGTCATGAAAGAGCTGGATAAAAACCGAAAAGAACCGGTTCAATTGCTCGACGTCATGACTCAAGTCGTCATACCCAATCGAATGTGGATTAACAGCCTTTCCATTTCGGACGCGAATGTCGCCATCTCCGGTATTGCCCTGGACACGAAGACCACGGCGGATTTCATGGTCAGACTGGAAGAATCAGCGCTGTTCTCGGCTGTTAATTTGGAATCCGTCAAGCATGAAATAATCAACAAGCAGAAAATGCAAAGCTTCCAAATTACCTGTGTTAGACCGGTAAAAACAACAGAGAAAGTGAAAACAACAGAGAAAGCCAAGAAGTAGGGAAAAGATGGAAAAGATTAAAAATGCGTTTTCTGAGAAATTGGAGCCGCTTGTCAGCAAAATCGGCGAACTGACAAAACTCCAGCGTTATCTGATTTATGGCGGGACCCTGGTCCTGATCACCGTGGTCTATGTCTACGCATTGTATTTGCCGAAATATGAAGAAAAAAGCCGACTGGAAGAGAATCTGACCAAGGTCGAGGAACAGCTAAAAACGACCAAGGGCAAGGCAATGCAATTGGAATCATTGCAAAAAAAGATGGAAGAGGCCAGGGTTCAATTTGAAATAGTGAAAAAAACACTTCCGGAAAAAAAGGATATTCCTTCTCTTTTGTCAAGCATTTCCCAGTCGGGCCGGGATTCAGGATTGGAATTTTTTCTTTTTCAGCCGAAAAAGGAGCTCAGCAAAGGCTTTTATGCCGAAATTCCGGTTGCAATGAAAATGCAGGGAAATTATCATAATCTTGCGATTTTTTTTGCAAGAGTGGCAGATATGTCGAGGATTGTAAATGTTAGGGATATCAAAATTACCGGTGGCGCGTCAACTCTCGATACCGCATGCACGGCCGTCACCTATCGGTTTATCGATGCTGAAAGCGCCCCGAAACAAGCACCAACAAAAAAAGGCAGAAGACGGAAATAAACCATGCATCGACAATTGCTCATAGCGACGATGATCTTTCTTTTTGCCCTGTGGTTCGGACCCGCGGGGTGCGGAAAACAGCCGGACGACTCCTCCAGACAATCGACCCCGGTGGCCAAAAAAATTATTCCACAACAAACAAAAGCCGATCAGGGCACCGAGGCAAAGACGGTTCAGACCGGCGCCAAACCGCCGGCATCAGCCACACCGGCCTCAACCACACTAGGCTCAACCACACCGGAATCAGCTGCACCGACGGCAATGAATTCATCAGCAGCGGAACAGCCCCCCGGCCAAGCCCCTCCGGCGGATGGACAGAAACAAAAAGCGGCCGTGGCTTCAGCAGACAACCGTCCACCGCTGGAACTATACAATCCGGCTGGAAAGCTCGATCCTTTTGCTCCCCTGTTTAAGGAGGAGCAGGTCGTTACAGAGGACAAATCCCAAAATAAAAAGAAAAAACGACGGGGCCATTTGACACCGCTTGAAAAGGTTGATCTGAGCCAGCTGGTTTTATTGGGCACCATACTCGCACCTAGCGGAAATCGGGCCATGGTGGCCGATACCAGTGGGAAAGGATATGTCATTACTAATGGCACCTATATAGGTATGTCCTCGGGGAGAGTGGTTGATATATTAAAGGATCGAATCGTCGTGGAAGAAGAGGTAGAGAATATTTTAGGAAAAATATCCCTCCGGAAGAGAGAGCTTAAAATTCAGAAACCTCTTGGAGAGTGATCAAATGGCATATTTCGAGGGTAGAAAAAAGATGGCAAATAACATTTCAAAAGGCTTCATTTGGGTATGCGTCTTCGTTCTGGCCGCTTGTGCCTCAAACATGACCACAAAGCAGGAAGATGCCGGGGCGAATGCCCCGCCGGAGGAGATGCAGGGCAAGCTCATCACGGACATTCGGATTGCCGATACACCGGAATCGATCAACGTTTCCATCGTGGGGAATCGCTCGCTCACGTATACTTCCGTGAAACAGCCGTTACCCTTGGGGATCGTTTTCTATTTTCCGGAAACATCGCTTGGTATCGCCAAGACAGAATATCAGGTCGATAACAGTATCATCGGCACCATAAAAGCCGCCGAGCTGGTTGAAAATGGTCCCTCCAAAGTCACCATCGCGTTGAAAGCGGATTCTCCCTATGAGATCACCCGGGAGGGGGAAGCGCTGAAAATTGCATTCAAGAAAACAGCGGATTCAGCATCGGCTGGTGAAACATCACCACCCACAGTAACCGTCGCAGCGGCAAGTGAAAATGAAACGCCTGGGAGCAATACCGTTGCCGAAGAAGCGATCCCCGCGAATGAACCGCCGGAATCGGCCGAGGGCGACGGAACTGCAGTGGCGCCTGCGGTCGATCAACAGACATCTTCTTCTGCACCTGTCGCCGCCGCCATACCTGTCACCGTCGAGGGGGAAGCAGGATCCACGGGAGCGGAAGCCTCTTCCGGTAATAACCTTCGCACCATATCCGCAAGTGAAATACAGAACGGCATAATGGTTTCGGTGATAACCGACCGGTCCGTGACGGATTACAAGTCGTTTACGTTAAGCGATCCACCCCGAATCGTTTTTGATTTATACGGTGTTAAAAGCCCGTTTACCAAGCCCCAAGTCGTTCCGGTCAACACCCAATGGGTGAAGGGCATCCGTCATTTCGGTTATCCGGAGCGGGTTCGTATGGTTATTGACACCAAGAATGAATATCTTTCCGCGTTCAAGGCCGAATCCACCGGCAATGGCCTTGCCGTCAGGCTCGGGGAAGACATCACAGGCGAATCCGCTACGGAACCGGTGATGGCGGAGCCCAAAACGGAAACAGTAGCGACTCCGGCTCCGGCTGTCATCGCCATGAAACCACCGGAGGAATATAAGGAAAAATCCGAGTCACCGGTTGTCACATCCAGCGGCCAGGCCCTGGTTAACCGGATTGATTTTATCAGCAGGGATCAGGGGGAATCCAGTGTCATCATCGGAACAACAAGACCTGTTTCCTATGATGTCACCAAGATCGATGAAAAGAAAATTCAACTGGAGCTGATGGATGCTAAAATATTGAGTTTCCGCCAGCGACCGCTTATAACCACTCGTTTTGAAAGTGCTGTGGATCGCATTTCGCCGATCCAGACAGGGGCGATGAAAAACCCCCTGATTATCATCGAACTCCGTGAAGGGGTTCCCTATACCGTCAACCAGAGCGACAATCAAATTCAGCTGGATTTTTCCGCTTCGACCGTGGCCCCGAAACCACTTGAGGAGGCCGGTCTGCCGTCCTGGAAAAAGATGTTGGAACAACATGCGGAGGAACCTTCTTTGGAAGCGCAAGGAACAGTTCCTTCAACAGAGGAAGAAGGTGCATCGTCCACCATAGCAGCAATTCCGATGCCAGCCGAAACGGATAAGGAAACCACCATGGCCCCATTGAAGGATGATGTGGCGGCAGAGGTGGAAGAGGAAAGTGAGATCACGGAAGACGCTGCGCTGAAACCAAAGCCGGCAAAAAAACGGTATACCGGTGAAAAAATCGCCCTCGATTTTTATCAGACCGATATCAAGAATGTCCTTCGTATTTTACGGGATGTCAGCGGGAAAAACTTTGCCGTTGATCAGGATGTGAACGGAAAAGTGACCCTTACGCTGGTTAAACCGGTTCCCTGGGATCAAGTTCTGGATTTGATATTAAAGATGAACCAGCTAGGTCAAATCAGTGAGGGAGAAATCGTCAGAATCGTAACCCTGAAAACCCTCATGGAAGAAGAGCGGCAAAAAGCGGAGGCCCTGAAGGCGGAAGCCACATTAAAAGAACAGAAAAAAGCATTGGAACCGCTGTATACGGAATACATACCCATCAGTTATGCAAGCGCCAGTGCCGATATCAAACCCCGCCTTGATGAAATCAAGTCCCCGGAAAGAGGCAAGGTGGGGGTTGATGCACGCAACAATCAGATCATCATGACCGATACGGCTGAAATCTTGGCCAAGGCGAAAAACATTGTCAGACAAATCGACAAAGTGACGCCCCAGGTGATTATTGAAGCCAGGATTGTCGAGGTCAGCGAAAACTTTTCTCAAAGTTTCGGAACACGATGGGACCTTTCCGGCCAGCGAACAGCCACCAGCAATCCCGGAGCGGCTACTGCCTCTGAATTTGAGGTTTCCATGAATCATCCGTCCACCGGGTCCTCCGGTTCCATTGGCGCAAATTTCTCCCGCATTGTTGGCACACCGTTTTCATTGAACGCGGAACTGGAGGCAATTGAAGCTTCGGGTGACGGCAAAATCATTTCCGCACCGAAAATCGTTACCTTGGATAACAAGGAAGCGCTTATCAAGCAGGGTCTTGAATATCCCTACACCGAACGCGATTCCTCGGGTCTGGCCACCAATAAGTTCAAAAAAATTGACCTGGAACTGAAGGTTACCCCCCATGTGACGCCGGACAACCGGATTTCTATGAAAATGCAGGTCACCAAAAACGACGTGGACGATCTGATCAACGGCGTTCCGTCCCTTGCCACCAATGAAGCAAATACGGAATTGTTGGTCAATGACGGTGATACCATCGTTATCGGCGGGATCATCAAATCCTCCAAAAGTGACGGGGAAACACGTTGGCCGATTCTATCCAAAATTCCCTTGTTCGGTTGGTTGTTTAAAAGCAAAACCACATCGGAAAAAAAGAATGAATTGCTGATCTTCATAACACCGCGAATCGTTCAGCTGGAACACCGTATGTAACTGCGAAAACATCCGATAATGAGAGGCAGAGGGATGTGGAGGATATCCTGACTGCCTCTTTTTATTGGTGAGCAGGCCAAACCATCAGCTTTGGGTGTTCATGAATCTCAAAGAGCGACTTTTACAGAAAATGGAGATCGACCGGCTTGCTCGTCAAGTCATCGATTCCCTTCGTCCATTGGGCAATGGCCCGTCCCGGATCGAAAAACAGGCGATGAAGAGACTTCTTGAGCTGGGAGACTACCGGCATGAACGCAAGAGGGATCTGGATGTATTTTATCGAGGGAATGTCCAAAATGCGCTTCGGGCGCAATTCATCGTGCTGGATAACGATTTGGCCGTATATGAAACGACAATGGAAGACGTCGTGCTGCGGAAAAGCCCATATGTAAAGGAAATGGTCAGTATCCGGAATATCATCAAAATTTTAAATGATGGGGATGTAATTCGCTGCAAAAAAGCCGATACCGTCAGGCTTGTTCATGGAGAATGTCTTTCCTTGCTTGATCTGAGTGTCAACCCCTCGGACCTTTCCGACATGCGGAACGAAGCAATTAAGGCCGTTACTTCAGGCGATACGGAAAAGGTGCTGACCTGCATTTCTCTTTTTGCTGAATTGCTGGAATATGTTTTCCCACCCCCGTTTCTGGCTTTTCAAGCACACCATATTCGTTGCGGAATTACCATTGACCCGGTTGGAGTTCATTACTACGGCCCCCACGTCATATATGATTCCGCCACCAATCGACTGGCTCTATCCATTTTACAAATCAAGAATGGAGATAAGGATAAGATCGAAACAATTCAGCAGGTTATGCATCATACGGTGAAACCGGACAAGGCGGGAGCAGATGTTTTCACATTTTTATTTGAAGCCGCCAGCGGCATCACATCCATACCGGCAACCACTTTATAGTCATTGCCGCCTTTTGGTAAACCATGGAGCACGGTTTGAGGTGGCAGAAGGGATCCTGACATGAAAAAGACACTGTTTCTTTTTGGATTTTTTTTCACAATCCTGATCAGTACTGTTTCAGGCTTTGCCCTTCCACTAGTGGACATTGAAGCGGCTTTAGGGTGCTGGCTGCAATCTCCATCGGGAGATTTTTCTTACGTTACAACAGAAACGAATTCACTACCTTCCACGCTTGATCTGGAAAAGGAGCTGAAATACGATGATGAGAAAGGTATATTGGGAAGAGTAAAGGTTGATTTGCCGATTATACCAACTGTCTATGTGATGGCCGCCCCCATGATGTTTGAAGGAAACGGCCTGAAGAACGCCGACTTTCAATTCGGTGATCAAACCATCAGAAGCAATACCGCATTTTATTCCAAGATAACCTTGAATCAGTATGATGCGACTTTATATTATCCAATTCCCTTTCTGAAATCCGCAACCGGAGAAAAATTGAATGTTGATATCGGGATCAATGCCAGAATTATCGATACCAAAGCGGAAATCCACCAGGATGCCGCTCAAGACACCCCGGCGGTCAATGATTCCGAAAGCGCCATTCTGGCTGTTCCCACGCTTTTTGTTGCCGCGCAGTTTGTGCCCCATGAACGGTTGGCTCTGGAAGTGGAGGGAAAGGGCTTGCAGGCCGGAGACAACAGTGTTTACAGCTTCATCGGACGATTGCGGGTAAACATCATTGGTCCGGCGTTCATTGCAGGTGGTTACCGCCATGATGTCATTGATGTTGATGAAAGCGATGTGCGCATTGACGCCCAGTTCGCCGGACCGTTTCTGGAAGTGGGGCTGAAATTCTGACGATGCGCCTTCGGCAATCCGGTTTCAAGCCGGACCGGGTATGTCATACGTAGTACAGGAGCCCCCGGAGCAGGTTCGTGTCTGTGCCGAAGGTCCGGAGCCACCAGGGGCACAACCTTTCGAAGAACCAGACATGCTATAACTGGCAGTACTCATTATCCTTTCGAATTCATCGGATTGGCATTTGGGGCATTTCATTTCCACCGGTTCGTCAGGCTTCAATACAATAATCTCAAATATATCAGAACATTTTAAGCATCGAAATTCATATATCGGCATATCTGTCTCCTCATGTTTCAGGCAATTCATACTATTGAAAGATCGGTTTTGTCAAGATTTTGGCCGGTTGCTGCTCCCCAACAATTCCCGGGCATGGGCCAGGGTGGTGGAAGTCAGGGTTTCGCCGCCCAGCATCCGGGCGATTTCCGTTACACGCTGGTCTTTGTCGAGCGGGATGATTTCCGTGCTGGTTCTTCCAGCGGCCGTTTTTTTGGATATGCGAAAATGGTGATCCCCAAATTTGGCGATTTGAGGCAGGTGGGTAATACAAATTACTTGATGGTGCTCGGCCAGCGAGGCGAGCTTTTTCCCCACAACTTCCGCTGTCGCTCCACCGATTCCTGCATCCACTTCATCAAAGACAATGGTCTCAACAGAATCGGTTTTGGATAGAATGGCTTTAACTGCCAGAACGACCCGGGAAAGCTCCCCACCGGACGCTATTGCGGCAAGCGGCTTGAGATCTTCGCCCTGATTGGGCGCGATCATGAAAGTCACCCGATCGAATCCTGTCTCATCAAGAGTTTTCCCGTCAACACACAGATGGGTGCCTGCATTTCCCGGCTGCGATTCGGATGCCGTATGCTCCACCGCCACATGAAACCGTGTGTGGGGCATTTTCAGATCGCTCAACTCCTGCTCCACTTTGGATGAAAGCATTTTCGCGCAAGCCGTGCGCTTAAGGGATATCTCCTTTGCCAGCAGGCAGAGTTGTTCGTGAAGCGAGTCTATTTCCTTGCGAGTGTGAACCATCTGTTCGCCCAGGGAATCATAACCTGTCAAGGATGAATTGATTTCCTTGAGTTTATCGGCGATGGACGCTAACGTCCCACCGTATTTCCTTTTCAACTGTTGCAGGGTATTCAGTCTGTTTTCCACTTCCTCCAACCGATTTCCATCCGTTTCCAGCGAATGAAGATATTGTCTCAATCGGTCGACAAGGTCCTCCAGGCCAAAGCGGTGGTTTTCGATATCGGCAATGGTCGGTTTCAAGGTTTGATCCAGCCTGGCGGCCTTGTCGAGGTCGCTTGCAACTGCCGCCAGGCGCTCTAAAATGGATTCAGGGGAATCGTACAGGGTTTCGATGCTGTTGAAAGCGGTTTGATATAATTGGGCTGAATGTTTCAGTTTGGTGCGTTCTTGCTCGAGTAATACATCTTCGTTTTCCAGGATTGCTGCGGATTCGATTTCATTTTTTTGAAATCCCAACAGTTCTGCCTCCTCCTTATGGCGGCGTTGCCTCGCTTCAAGGTCTTTCAGAAGGCGCAGAAGTGGCACCAGGGCATGGTAGCATGTACCGATGCGGTTTCGAAGGGGCATGAGCCCTCCGAATTGATCCAGAATAAGAAGATGCTGGTCCGAAACCAGCAGGCCCTGGTTGGCGTGCTGGCCGGATATGCTGGCGAGATGCTGGGTGATCGGGGTTAATTGCTGAATAGTGGCCTGTCGGCCGTTAATGTAGATGCGATGACGATCAGCCGATGAAATGACACGGCGGATGATCAGTTCATTATTATGACCTAGGTCATTTTCAAAAAGGCCATGGGCGATGCCGCCTTGGGGATCGATGATAAAATGTGCTTCCAGTTCCGCCTTGTCGGCTCCCTTGCGGACCAGTCCCGATGTCGCCCGGTTCCCCAAAAGCAGATTCACGGCGTTGATGATGATGGACTTGCCGGCGCCTGTCTCACCGCTTAAAACGGTCAACCCTTCTGAAAAGACAATCCGCAAATCGTCGATGATCGCGAAATTTCGGATACTCAATTCTTGGAGCATATGGAATTACCGACTTCAAGCGATTGGTATAGTCTATCAGACATTGAACCGGAAATTGATGATATCTCCGTTTTGGACCAGATAATCGCGGCCCTCCAGTCTGACGGTTCCGTTTTTTTTAGCTTCAGCAAACGAGCCGGCGGTCATGAGATCGTCATAGGCCAGAACTTCGGCGCGGATGAACCCCTTTTGGATGTCCGTGTGTATTCCTCCCGCGGCCTCCACAGCGGGAGTTCCGGCCGCGATGGTCCACGCGCGGACCTCGTCTTCACCGACGGTGAAAAAAGAAATCAAGCCCAGAAGCTGATAGGACTTCTGAATAACGCGGTCCATGGCCGAGGAGGATATATGAAATTCCTCCAAAAAGGATTCGACTTCATCATCCGCCATTTGGGAAAGCTCCTGTTCCAGCTTGCCCCGGATAACCATGGACTCGGCCCACAATGATTCGGATCCTTCCGGAACGGTTTCGTCATTGTCATTGTTGTTGAATAAGACCAGCTGGGGTTTTGCTGATATAAAGGCATACCCCCGCAGGCATCTTGCAAACGACAATTTCGGTTCACTCCGCAGCGGAATTCCGTTTTCCAGTTTTTGATGACAGTCCAGCAACAGCAACTGTTCTTCGGCGGAGATATCCCTTCCCCTTTGTTTGTCTTTTTCAAGTCGTTCCAGACGTGTTTCGGTGACAACCAGGTCGGAAACGATCATTTCGAGATTTATCTGTTGAAGATCCGTGAAAGGATTCGGCGGTTCCAGACCGAACTGCTGGAAATTTCGGACCACATGGATCAACGCATCACAATCCCTGACAGCGTTGAACTGGTTTTTATCCTTTTTTGACCCCGCGATCCCCGGCAGAAGATATTCCACCTTGGCGTAAATGGTTTTACGGGGGTTGTACATCCGGCTTAGCCGGTCAACCCGGACATCCGGGACATCAATGGTTCCAATCCTGTTGTCAATAATGGTTCCGGGTTCGGAAAACTGGTGCGTAATGGCTGAAAATATAGTTGATTTGCCTGCTCCCGCCAGCCCAATGATACCAAGTTTCATTCCGAACACCTCCAACGGTTTTTACATTTACATACAATTATCGCGCATACAGGTCGACGGTAATGAAAATACGCCGACAAACGCGAATAAGGTATACTCGGAAGCACGGTAAGGCAATTCTTTTTTTCTGCCGGATGGATTCCTGTTGTCAAGCGGGCTTGTGATGATTGAATAACAGCTTGTTTTTTTTGAAAATGAACCAGGTGTGGGTAGAATTCCTTTGACACATCAATGGTTTTATCCTATAATTTTATCTTAAGACAGTGCTTGGCCTTCGCGCACCACATCACTATCATTTACAGCTCATAAACCGACACCCCTTTGGAATCAGCGGACGACGATCCATCCGGGCGATTCATCATGATGGATAAGGGCACTCTTTTTTAAAGCGAATTTTTTCATGGTCCATGTTTTTGCCGTTGGCTTTTACTGCGCATGAAATCACTTTTACGGGGGAACCAATCCTCGCGGGAAAGTCCTTTCAATGCGCAACGAACATAAGGCTAACCATCACTAATAAAGGAGGGCAAAAAATGGCTGACAGTATTTACAAAATTATTGAATTGGTCGGTACCAGTGATGTTTCCTGGGAAGCGGCGGCAAAAAATGCAGTTGAAACAGCAGCAAAAAGCCTGAAGGACCTTCGGATCGCCGATGTGGTTAAAATGGACATGAAGGTAGAGGACGGCAAAGTGGTCGCCTATCGGACACGAGTAAATCTTTCTTTCAAGTATGGGTCGGACAAATGATCAAAAGATAGCAGGCGCACACCCGGCAGCCGGAAACGAACAGGCGGGATTGTTTGGAATTCTGCCTGTCCGTTTCCCAAAATGTGCCGGAGGGCCCGGATGCTGAAACCTGTAAGCACCGGAATGAGATGGAAGGAGTGCATCATACCGGTGGAGATGAGGATCTATGGGAATCAATAACGTATCCATGATAAAAACCAAAAAATATGTGCAACGTCGACAACATGTCCGCTTCCGTGTTGATGGCGCTACCATCGGCGTTTCCAGGGATCAATACACAAAAATGGGGCAGGTTGTGGATATCAGCATGGGCGGCCTTTCGTTTCGGTATTTTGACGGCGGAATGGAAAGCGCCGAATTTCCTGAAAGCGCCAAAATGGCCATCCTGCTGGCTCCCAAGGATTTTCATTTGGAAAATATTCCTTTTCGAACCATCCTGGATTTTCCCGTTCAGCCGACATTTCTTGAAATGCGACAAAGGTGCGTCCAGTTCGGGAATTTGACACCTGCGCAGTTGCTTCATCTGGAGTATTTTATATCCAACCTGTCTGGAGGCCCGATTATAGACAGCAGGCGACAACCAGAAAGGCGCCTGGTCGGTTGGCGCAGGGATGATAGTAGCGGCCGGGCGGAAGGTGGCAGATGGGATATTATCGACCGCAGAAGTGGAAACGATCGTCGTTCCTTTTATCATTAAAATTCGTCCGGATTCGGTTTGCCGGTTGAAGGTTTTGCATAAGTGCAAGAGCTGAAAGATGATGGACTGTAAACAGGTGCCCGACCGCCAGGACCCCATTCTCGTCGTGGCGCATTTTTTTCTGGAGATATACCGGCAGCAACTGAAAGCCTCCCGCAACAATCCCGCCGAGTGTCATTTTTTAGAGGAAGCAGCCGACCGTGATGGCAGCAGCATATTTGAACTGCGAATTCTCCAGGGAAATGCGTGGAAATCCAGAAGGATGATGATTGCTCGGCTGGGAGATGGAAGCGGCAGCAAAAGCCGTTGCTATTATGTTATTTACGACGATCATCTGGTCGTAAAAATCCCCCCTGCCCCCATTGTCGATTTTTCAGTTTACACCAACAGTATCCTTGCAGAACAAAAAATTGCCGCCGGCCTCAAACCGCGGGTTTGCATCACTCCTGGCGTTTCCGTGATCCTGAAGCGGGTTTGCCCGTCCTGCGGTTTCGGTGTGGACACAGCGCACGAAGAAATAGAAGCGCGCTATTTCAAGTGGTTGAATGACAACCCTCCATTTCAGGAATACCTTAAAATCCAGGGTGGTTTTGTTTTTTTTATGGATCTGTCCAAATATTTCATCCTGGCGGATGTGCTGAAGGCCATGCATGCAGGCCGCGATGCGGAGCTGACCGGCGAAATGATCAACAATGGGGAGTTGTTGTGGAAACCCAACGAATTCGGAGGCCGCTATGGGAGGGGCGCGGTGGATGTGGCGGAAGAACTCCAGCAGTTGTATCGGGAATTTGAAACAGGCCTGGAGAACATATTCCATCGGGAAAACATTTCCATCGCCGCCAACCAGTACAGATTTCATGATTGGTTTGTTCACGAGCTGGCCGGAAAAAAAGCCAGAAAAGAGCAGGCCGTTTACCCCGCCTCGACCCGCGAGGAAATGGAGCAGCTTTTCCACGCCATCGTGAAAAAAAATGTTTCGGCGGTGGAACGATATTATCAAACCATCCGATCGTTTCTGCAGCGAAAAACATTTCTCCAAAATAAAGGAAAAATGTCTGGAATCATATATAATATTTTGGACTTGCTGGCGTTTTTGAACCGCAGGGGAATCGCCTTGAGGGATTTTAAACCCGATAATATTTTGGTGGCGGGCGACCCGGGAAAATATCCCCATTTTCTTTCGGATACCCAGGCGTTTTCCCTGGGGTTGATCGATATGGAAACTGCCATCGTGATGGAAGCCGATTCTGTGGAGGGTTTCGGACAACCCATGCTGGGGGGAACACCCCTGTACGCCACTCCCTCCCAACTGGTTTCCAATGAAATCTTGGCGCAATCGCTGGGAGATATCCGCCAGATCTTTTTTCTTCAGGATTGGCATGCCGCCATGGCGATGATGTACCATGTTGTTACTGATGAGTATTTGTTTAAGGATACGGCGAAAATCCTGCCGGTGATCATCCAGACCATTCAAGAGGCGTCGCGTGCGAATGATTGTTCAGTCGACGTATTTATAACTGTCAGTCGATCTTATTGGCAGAATGCGTATTCCGAGTTTGCATATAATACCAACAGGCGGGAGCATATCCTGAAAGCAGTATCCATCCCTGTCGTCGGATCCGTAAAGGAGTTTTTCAAGGAGGTTTTTCAGAAAGAGATCGCATGGCTGAGCGCTTTCGATATTTTGAATCTCTTTTTTACGCGCATTTTTCAGTCGATGTATCCGGAAACGTGGCGTACGGATGGCCCTATCCGGGAGGGCTGAGGCTTTGGAACCACGCGCATGTCGGTGCTGGAAAAAACCAGTGATGCCTCATCGGCAGCCCCGGCCAGCAACATTTGTCTTTTTTCTTGACAAAACCCGGGGTTTCCTTCACGATATCGCAGCATCACAAAATTATCATATCTGTGTCGACCCCGTATCTGTATCGCATCTTGATTGTTTCCAATCCACAATTGTCGTTGTTAAACAATATGAGCCGAGCCTCCATTCATCATCGTTCAACGGATCATGAGAATGACCGGTTAATAACTCACCACTTACCGGTTATTCTGGAGAGTATGTCCGAGGGAATCATCGGCATCGCGTCCGGCCGGATTGTGTTCTCCAGTTCCTTCGCCGCCGCTCTATTGGGAAAGTCTCCTGCGGACTTATGTGGTCTGATGCTTCCGGATTTTTTTGAACCAAGATTTCGAACTCAATTGGCCGCTTTCATCAACGATCCTGATTCGGGTCCGGCTGAATTGGGCCAGGATGAGCCGATTGAACTGCATGAAAGACAAATTACGTTAAAGCGTGTTCTGATAAAAGATGAAACGGACACCATGCTGCTGTTCATCGGTGACGTCACCAAACAGAAACAGATGGAGCGGCAATTGCGCCAATCCCAAAAAATGGAGGCCATCGGCACGTTGGCGGGAGGCATTGCGCATGATTTCAACAATATTCTCGCCGCCATCATGGGATATGCCGAAATCGTGAAATTCGACATCAAGGCTTCGAATCCGGCCCACCAGAAAATCGATCAGATTCTGATCGCCAGCAAACGGGCCCGGGATTTGATCCATCAAATCCTGGCATTCAGCCGGCAGAGCGAATTGCATCGCAAGCCGATCCAGATGCATCTGATCGTGAAGGAGGCCTTGAAATTGCTGCGCGCATCCCTTCCTTCCAGCATCGAAATTCGACAAAAAATCCGAACCGGAGCCAGTCATGTCATGGCGGATGCGACCCAAATTCATCAACTCCTGATGAATCTGTGTACCAATGCCCATCATGCCATGCGGGAGCGGGGTGGTGTTCTGGATATTGCGCTTGAGCCAGTTGATTCCAAAGACATGAATGCCGATATCGGCGGAGAATTTCAACAGGAAGCCTTCCTGAAGCTGACCGTGGCGGATACCGGCGTCGGGATGGCGCCGGATGTCATGGAACGAATCTTTGAGCCGTATTTTACGACCAAGCGGAAAGGAGAAGGCACCGGCATGGGCCTTGCCGTTGTGCACGGTATTGTCAAAAGCCACGGCGGCACCATCACGGTCAGAAGTACTCCAGGGCAAGGTACGATTTTTTCGGTATATTTTCCCATGGTGGTCATTGACGAAAAGTTATCCGAAAATCCATGCGAATCGCTGCCGCGGGGGAACGAAAGAATTCTGTTGGTCGACGATGAAGAGGTCCTGGTGAGTCTGGGGAGGCAAATGCTGGCGCTGCTGGGATATCAAGTGGAAACCCGCACCAGTTCCATTGAGGCTCTTGAGGCCTTCCGATCCCATCCGCATGAGTTCGATTTATTGATAACGGATATGACCATGCCGAACATGACCGGAGAGCGACTCGCGCAAAAGGTCATGATGATCCGCCCGGATATGCCGGTATTGCTGTGCACCGGTTTCAGTGAGAGCATTTCACCGGAAAAAGCGCTTTCCGTCGGCATCAAGGACTTGCTGATGAAGCCCATCGCCCTTTTCGACCTCGCCCGGACCGTACGGCAAGTGCTGGATCAAGCTAAAAACCAAGATAGGCCTTCTTGACCGCTTCATTGGCCAGGAGATTGGCCGCGGTATCCGCTAAAATGATGCGACCGTTTTCCAGCACATAACCGCGATGCGCCACCCGCAAAGCAAGATTGGCATTTTGCTCCACCAGAAAAATGGTGGTTTGGCTTTCCGTATTGATTTTCCGGATGATGTTGAAAATTTGTTTGATCACCAGGGGCGCCAGCCCCAGAGAAGGTTCGTCCAGCAGCAACAATTTGGGGCGCGCCATCAGCGCCCGGCAGATGGCCAGCATCTGCTGCTCCCCTCCGCTCAGGGTTCCGCCGGCCTGATTCCGTCTTTCCGCGAGAATGGGAAACAAACAATAAAGATACTCGATGTCTTTTTTAATCGCCTGTCTGTCCTTACGCAGGAAAGCGCCCATGTCAAGATTTTCCGATACGGAAAGATAGGGAAAAATCCTGCGTCCTTCCGGGACCTGTGAAATGCCCAGGGTGACGATTTCATTGGGGCTCAACGCTCCTATGGACCGACCCATGAACAGGATATCGCCGGCCCGGGCCGGCACGATACCGCAGATCGTCATCAAGGTCGTCGACTTGCCGGCGCCGTTGGCGCCGATCAGGGTGATAATTTCACCGGCTTCAACATCGATGGAGATGCCCTTCAATGCCTGGATATTGCCGTAATATGCCTGAACGTTTCTCAGTTTAAGCATCGAAGTCTTCCCCGAGATAGGCTTTGATCACCACCGGATTCGATTTGATTTCCGCAGGTGTTCCCTGGGCGATTTTTTTCCCGTAGTCCATGACGAAAATCCGGTCGGAGATTTTCATGACCAGCTTCATGTCATGCTCGATCAAGAGAATGGACAGTTTTTCCGTATTCCGAATTCGAACGATCAGTTCATCCAGCTCCCTGGTCTCCTGGGGGTTCATTCCGGCCGCCGGTTCATCCAGCAGCAGGAGAAAGGGCTCCGTCGCCATGGCCCGGGCAATTTCCAGCCGGCGCTGGGCTCCATACGGAAGGTTGGCCGCCAGTTCGTTGACAAACCTGCTCAGGCCCATTTTTTCCAGGATGATATAGCTTTCCGCCACCACCCGCTTTTCTTCCATCCGGGTGGCCCGACCCCGGAAAACGGCGCCGGCAATGCCGGCGGACATCCGGCAGTGGCGGCCGATCATGACGTTCTCCAGCACGGTCATGTTCTGGAACAGGCGGATGTTCTGGAAGGTTCGCGCCAGCCCCTGTTCCGTAATTTTGTTGGGCTTTAATCCATTGATGCGCTGCGTGTTTTTTTGAGGTGGTGTGATCAGTATATCCCCTTCGGTGGGAGAATAAATTCCGGTAATGCAATTGAAAAAGGTGGTTTTGCCTGCTCCGTTGGGACCGATAAGGGCGACGATTTCACCTTGCCGGATATCCAGATCCAGGCGGGAAAGGGCCTGAAGCCCTCCGAAAGACATGCTCAACTGGTTAACAGCCAGTACCGGCGAGGTCATGATTCCGTTTCCTGTTTGAACCGATAGGCCCGCCTTACGCCCGGAATCAGCCCGCCGGGTCTGAAGATCATCATCATAACGAGCATCACGCCGAAAACCAGCATGCGGAATTCCGAAAAGGCCCTCAGGTATTCCGGCAGCAGAATGAGGACAAGCGCGCCGCAGATCACGCCGATGATGGAGCCCATGCCGCCCAGAACAACAATACAGAGAATGATGATGGATTCCCAGATGGTGAAGCTGACCGGATTGATGAAAGTGGTTTTCGCCGCGAAGACGACTCCTCCCATCCCAGCCCAGGTGGCGCCCAAAGCAAAAGCGGTGAGCTTGGTTTTGGTTTTATCGATTCCCATGGCCTGACAGGCGATTTCATCTTCCCGAAGCGCGATCCAGGCCCGGCCGATTCGCGAGTTCTGCAGCCGGCCGACGACAAAAATCGTTCCCAGCACCAGAAAGATCATGAGGAAGTACATATATCTGGTATGGGTTTCAAGGGACATCTCTAGACCGAGCAGCGCCGGTCGTGGAATATTGTTGATGCCGCTGGGGCCGAATGAAAATTCATTCCAATTTTCGAGGATCAGCCGGATAATTTCCCCGAATCCCAGGGTGACGATGGCGAGATAATCGCCCCGCAGCCGCAGGACCGGATAACCCAGGAGGATGCCGAAAATGGCGCCCAAAGCAGCGCCGATGGGGAGCGCCGACCAGAAGCCGATCCCGAAGTGATGGTTCAACAGCGCGTAGGCGTAGGCGCCCACGGCATAAAATGCCACATACCCCAAATCCAATAAACCGGCCAGACCCACGACGATATTCAGCCCCAGGCCCAGCATGACGTAAATGAGGGCGGATATCATGATATTGGTCTGATACAGGGAAAAGAGAAAGGGAAACAGGATAATAAAGACCCCGATCCCGGCTACTGCCGGCAGATACAGACGGCGGTCATCGCCGATTTTTTGGATCACCGCGGCGATTGTCGATGAACCCGGGCCGGCTTTTTCTTTCTTTTTAAAGAGATGCCGCCAAAAAAAGGAAAGGACGAAGCTGCCGGTCCCCACCAGGAGCATGTTTTTCCAGCGCCATTCAATGAGGTTGTGCACGGTGTTCACGCGGATCACCATGATGGGAAAGGTCAAGAAAATGAACCAGATGGAAATCAGGAGGGATTTTTTTATCTCCGCAAGAGACAGCATGCGCGCCGGATCCTAGACTTTTTGGGTTTCGGACCGTCCCAATATACCGGCCGGCCGGAAAATCAGAATGAACACCAGAAACAGAAAGGCGAAAACATCTTCATAATCGCTGGAAATATAGCCGGTGAAAAAACTTTCCGTCCATCCCAATACCAGACTGCCCAGCACGGCTCCGGGAATGCTGCCGATGCCGCCCAGCACGGCCGCCACAAAGGCTTTGATCCCGGCGATGAAGCCGATATAGAAATTGATCTGTCCGATCTGGGAGGCGATCAGCACCCCACCGATGGCGGCGATGGCCGACCCCACCAGAAAGGTTACCGAAATGACATGGTTGACATCGATTCCCACCAGGGAAGACATGATTTTGTCCTGGGCCGTGGCCCGCATGGCTTTGCCGATTTTCGTCATCTTGATCAATATCGTCAGCAGGACCATCACGACGACGGTGGTCAGGATGATGGATACTTCCTGAAAACTGATCAGGTGGGCATACGGCTCCCAGAACAAGGCGTCCGGAATCAGGTTGGGGAAAGGCAGAAAATCGGATGTCTGGGCCAGCAGGACATAATTTTGCAGAAACAGGGACATGCCGATGGCGCTGATCAGGGCGGACAGTCGCGGTGCTTTGCGCAGCGGTTTGTACGCGATTTTTTCAACGGTGAACCCGTAGGCGCAGGCATACACCACGGCAATGACCAGTGACAGGATCAGGATGACCAGGTGATTCATGCCCAGGAGACCCAGCACGCTGGCAACGATCAGGCCCGTGAAGGCGCCGATCATGTAAATTTCGCCATGGGCGAAGTTGATGAGCTCGATGATGCCGTACACCATGGTGTACCCCAGGGCGATCAGGGCATATTTACTGCCGCGGGTGAGACCTCCCAGAAACAGCTCGAAAAAAAATCCAAAATCCACAGTTTATTTTCCTGGAAAAAACGGCTTTACAAGGGTGTGGATACCGGAAGCACCATCAGGGGCAGGCCCTGCTGGCAGGCCCGCCCCTGATTCCATAAACGCCGGATGCTATTTCAGCTCGACAAAACGGCCATTTTTGACCTGATAAACGGAAAAGCCCGCCCCAATTGCATCTCCGCGCTGGTCAAAACTGATTTTTCCGATGGGGGTTTCGACCCATTCGGATTTCAACGCCTTTGACAGGGCCTGATAATCTGTCGATCCTGCCTTTTCAATGGCGTTCAGCAGGGCGAGGGTTGCGGAATAGGCATTTTCAAAGAAGGCACCTTTATCTTCACCGAATTTGTCCCGGTGGGCTTTGACAGCTGCGATATTCAATGGATTCTGGGAGGTGTCTTTGGGACCGGAGGCATAGACTCCCTCGGCATATTCTTTGGCGACTTTGATGAACGTATCATCTTTGACCCCGTCGTCGGATATGAAAATTGTATCCATTCTCTTTTTTCGCATTTGACTCACGATTTTTGAGGCTTCGGGGTGATACCCGCCGAAAATGACCGCTTCGGCATTTGCTCGTTTTACTTTCTGGATTACAGCTGAATAATCCACCGCTCCCGGAGTGATCCCTTCATACAAAACGACTTCCGCCTTGCCGGATTCCTCAATGAATTTTTTGGCAAATTCGGCAAATCCTTTGCCGTAGTCTCCTTTGTCGTGGATGACGGCGATTTTTTTCAGCTTGAGCACGGTTAGGGCAAAATCCACATCCAATTTTGCCTGGGCGTCGTCGGAGGCGATGGTTCGATAAAAATTGGGATAATCTCCGCTCTGGGTCAAATCAGGATTTGTTGCCGAAGGAGATATGACGACGATGTTGGCGTCTTTGTAAATACCGAGCGCGGCCTTGGTGGCGCCGCTGCAGATATGACCGAGAACGACATCGACTTTTTGGGAGACCAGCTTGGTGGCGGTGTTGGTGGCCACTTCCGGTTTGCAGACATCGTCTTCCGTCAGGATTTCCACTTTTTTCCCTAAAACGCCCCCTTTGGCGTTGACGTCGTCCACGACCAATTGGGCGGCCCGGATGGAGGGGATGCCATAGGATGCCAGATCACCGCTGTGGGCGCCGGCCACTCCCAGCTTAATCGTATCACCGGCCAAGGCCATGCCGGCCGTCAGGCCCAGAAACAAGACACCGCAAAGCAGCGAAACAGCACTCTTCACCAAACATTTTTTCCTCATTGCCGCCTCCTCGCGCAATAAAATTGTTTAGGGATAACAGGAATCTTTCTCGGTTTGATTGGGTCCACTATAATGATATGGCCGGTGTGAGTCAAGCTGAAAACAAGCCTTTCCCGAGGCCCTGAAAATATCCTTGCCGTTTGAGCAAATCCTTATTACCATTGTCGATCAATCCGGTTGGTCCCGATGAATCCCGATCATCTGGAAGGCGCATGAACAAATCAGGAGGGATGGTATCCATGAAACGTGTTGGGTTGGTCATCAAACCGGATCAAAAAGCCAGCCGCAAGGCCGAAGAACTGGAACAGCGATTGGCGGAAAGCGGAGTCGCGGTGGTGCGCATGGAATATGCCCAACCGACCCAGATGTCGAACCCGGCCTTTGCGGAACCGGCGCCTGCGGATCTGATATGTGTTTTCGTTCTGGGCGGCGATGGCACCTTTTTAAGCGCCGCGCGTTGGATCGGTGATCAGGAACTGCCGATGATCGGAGTCAAATTCGGGGATGTCGGCTTTCTGGCGGACACGGCGGAAGACAGTCTGCTGTCCGTTGCCGAAAGAATTCTGAACGGCGCTTTCCAGACGGAAAGGCGCATGCGCCTGTTGGCCCGGGTGATCCGGGATGGCGAAGAAATCGACCGGGAGACGGTTCTGAACGACATCGTCATCAACAAGGGCGCCCTGGCCAGGCTGGCGCACATCGATGCCTATGTCGACGACCACGAGCTGACTTCCTTCAAAAGCGACGGGTTGATCGTGGCGACCCCCACCGGGTCCACCGCCTATTCCCTGGCGGCGGGAGGGCCGATTATCCACCCGGCCCTTTCCGCCATCCTGCTGACGCCCATCTGCCCCTTCACCTTGACCAACCGTCCGCTCATCATTCCGGATACAGCTGAAATCAAACTGCGTCTGGCAAAAAAATCAACCGATATCATGCTGACCTTCGACGGCCAGAAAGGGCTGCGGATCGATCACCGGGATACGATCGTTGTGACCAAAAGTCCCCATCCCATCCACATGATCACCGTGCCCAACCAGACCTATTTTGACGTCCTCAAGACCAAACTGCGCTGGAGCGGCAGCCGGATTTGACATGCGGCGCCAGTTACACCACCCGGAGGCCTTCCTTTTTCGCTTCGTATACTTCATGGGATTTCGCAGGCGATGACACGCCTGAAAAACTCCCGGCGGCAGTCGTTTTCGATTTCAAGAAGGCGCTTGAAAGGCTGGTTGAAATCCATCCGACCGATGGTGAACAGGCCGTGACCGTGGACAATGGCACCGTTTTCTTCGCTGATGACCTTGGGCACCGTATGGCAGAGGCCGTGGGGTCCGGTTCCGACCTCGCCGCTAACCACGGGGGTTCCACAGACGAATCGATGATGCGGGCATTTCAGGTGGCAGGTTTCCCTGCCGTTACAGTCCCTATGCTCGCAGTCCATGGAAAGGATGACGGCAAACGGCGGGTGACCATGGAGGATGGTCCGGCACCCGGTTTTCTCGATGATGCCCATGTGGGCCGATAGTTCACTGGAGGCGGTGAGACCGGTGCAGGATGAACCGTCCAGGGGGCAGGGATCGATGCAGCCGTCAAGGTTGTCCAGGGAACTGCCGGTCTGGCTGATATACAGGGTTCCATCCAGTCGGCAGGAAATATTCCCGAAATACGAGTC
Organism: Thermodesulfobacteriota bacterium; assembly: GCA_049320885.1. Lineage (GTDB taxonomy): Bacteria > Desulfobacterota > Desulfobacteria > Desulfobacterales > SURF-7 > DYJD01. The sequence goes on from JBMORA010000014.1 coordinate 111,455, forward strand.
CACCAAGCGATGGGTTACCACCTGTTTTCCGGCTTCCGACATGGCTGCCAGGACTTCCGTTTCAGACCCGAAAGGGCCTTTTTTCAAGGAAGGGGCCTCGGTTGCGGGAGGGTAAAGGGTCGCCACCGCTTTTTCAAAGGCGGCTTTCTGCCGCGGGCTTATGTTTCCATCGCGGCGATTGTTGAGAAAATCGCAAAAAAATTTGACAAAGCAGGCAAAGCAGATGGAAGAAAAGGTGATATAGGCCTGCTCCAGGCTGACGCTGCCGGTGGTGATGATGCCGTAACCGGGGATGACAACCCCCTTGCGCTTTTTGAGAAAGGCTTGCAGTGTCCGGATCTCCGGTGTTTCCGCGATGGGCAGATCGTGCAGGAATGTTCTGGTCTCGCAATCCCGGGGTGTAATGGCGGTTTCACCGGACTCCGCCAGGTAATCGATGATGGTGCGGTAGGGTTCGGCGGGCGGGGAGAACAAGAGCGAGTTGATATGGAGGATGGTAAACAGCTCTTCCAATCCATGCGGTTCTGAATTCCGGCGATTCCATTCCAGCCGGGCGTCCAGGAATCCGAACAGGGGGGCGCCGCTTTCCACCAGGCCGCTTTCCACCATTTTTTTCTCGAAAAAATCAAACATCGGGTTCATTGCTGGAAGTGTCCTGTTTTCTGCGATCGATGAGAGCGGTAAAAAGCCGGTCAAGACCCAACTCGGCGGCTTTATCACGCGTTGGCCGGCCTTTTGGATCAAGTCCCCGGACAAGGTAATAATTGGCCCTGGCGGTGAGAAAAGCACGGCGATCGATGGGCGGACGGTCTCCGTCAGCTTCAAAAAAACGACCCGGCAGATCATCGTCCTTGTCGTCAAATCCATTGGCCGCATTCATTATCCGTTCCTGGTATACAATTCTTTCCCCCGTTTTCAAAAGGTCATGGGCCGACGTTTCCATGCCGGTTACCGCTTCGAAAACTTTGGCGTATTCTTCCAGGGAAGCGGCAAAAAAAATGAATTTGCAGGCAGTGAGGGAGTCCACGACGGCATTTAGGTCTTCGCTGATTTTGATGATGCGGGCCTTTCCTTCAAAGGAAAGACGGTTGGTGGCAACGGGTTTTCGCAGGATCTCATGGCTGATCGGATAGGCCCGCAGATGACAGGCGCCGCGGTTGGAGACGGCGAAAGCCAGGGCCATGCCGTATGCCCCGCGGGGATCATAGGCCGAAAGTTCCAGATTCTTGACCGTCATGGCGGCTTCCGGTCGGCGGCAGGCGCGGGCATACCGGGCCGATCCTTGGCCCAGCAGGCGACCCGGCGTTCTTCCATAACCGATGTCTGCCAGCAAGGCCGGAATGAGATCCGGGGAAAGCCTTTTGTCAAGGATTTCCGAATGGCAGGCAAGGGTTGCCGCCGCCGAAATCGTATCCATACCGAGATCGTTGCAGATTCGATTCGCTTCCATCACCGTTTCCAGCCGTTCGTTTTCCAGAAGCGCGCTGAAATGGGACATGGTTTCGAATTCGGGCAGCGGCAGCCCCTTTTCCGAACGCTGTTTGCAGCGGATATGGCAGCCGCGGCAGCCCGTCCGCACGGGGTTGTATTGTCGATGATAGGCATGGGCGTTCATCGCCGGCGCATGGGAGAATCTCGTTTTACGGAAATTCCGCGTGGGCATCATATGGCGGGAATCCATGAGATCATAAAGTGCGGCGGTGCCGAAATTCGAAATCCCGAATCGGCCGGACAGGGCCGGCGATGCGGACACCAGGCGGTATATGTCCTGGCTGGCCGTCCGCAGCAATGCGGCATCCTTTACGGCTGTTCGGCCGTGGCCGCTCACGGTGATGTATTTCAGGTTTTTTTCCGCAAAGACCAGTCCGAGACCGTTGCGTCCGACCGCAAAATGACCGTCCACCATGATATTGGCGAATAAGACCCGATTTTCAGCCGCCGGCCCGACTGCAGCCAGGGAACCTTTGGTTTTCAGGATTTGAAAAACAGCCGTCGTGCCCTGTCCGGCGAGGGCGGATGCATCCGTGATGACCAGGCGGTTGTCGGTGATTTCGATGCCACAGAGGCGCGGGGCTTTGCCGGTGATCATCAGGCCGTCAAACCCGGCGTTTTTCATGGCCGTGCCGAAAGTTCCACCCACCGATGCATCGGTGACGGTTCCGGTGAGCGGCGAGCGTGACATGAAGACCATGCGTCCGGATGTGGGGGATGCGGTTCCCACCAGGGGGCCGGTGAGCAGAATCACCGGCATGGCCGGATCATCCCAGGTGCGGGTGATGAAGGGGGCCAGTAAATGACCGCCGAGGCCCCGTCCGCCGATGAAACGATGCAACAGGGACGGCGGCGGTTCCTCGACTTCCCATTTTCCGGTTGTCAGATCGATCCGGGCGATCCGCCCTTGCCAGCCAAACATCCGGCTATCCCTCCCGCTTTCCCGGAAGTTCGGAGGACCGTTGGGGCCGGCCGATGCCGAGTCTTTTCATCCGGGATACGAAGGTGGAACGGTTCAGACCGGCGTCGGATGCCGAACGGGCGACATTCCAGTTGTTTTTGTTGAGCAGATGCAGCGCAAACTCCCTTTCGACCTCCGCCCATGTCCGGTTGGTGAACGGGAGATCCTTGCATGCAGGAGAAACCGCTGTCGGACTCAGGCCGGAAGATTTCGGCCGTATGTCCCCATGACCCCGAATATACGACGGCAGATCGGATTGCAGAATCCGCTCATTATCCGTCACGACCAGCAAGTATCGGATCAGATTTTCCAGCTCCCGGATATTGCCCGGCCAATCATATTCCAGCAATGCCTGCAGGGCTTCATTGCTTATTCGTTTTTCAGCCACGCCGATGGACAAGGCTTCTCTTTGTAAAAAATGTTTCAACAGCAGGGGGATATCCTCTTTTCTGTTTCTCAGGGGAGGGATATGCAATGGCAATACCGATAGCCGATAGAAGAGATCTTTCCGGAAGGTCCCGGCCTCCACCATATCCGGGAGATTCTGGTTGGTGGCGGATATGATTTTAATATCCACCTTCTTGACCCTGGTTTCTCCAAGCGGTTTCACTTCGGAGTTTTGGATCACCCGTAAAATTCTAGCCTGGAGATTGAGGGGCATGTCGCCGATTTCATCTAAAAAAACGGTGCCGCCGTCCGCGGCTTCGAACAAACCGAGTTTGTCCTTGGCGGCTCCTGAAAAGGCGCCTTTCTTATAACCGAACAATTCACTTTCCAGAAGTGTTTCCGGGATCGCACTGCAGTTTTGAATCCAGAGCGGTTTTTCGCTGCGGGGGCTCAGTTGATGGATGTTTCGGGCGATCAGCTCCTTTCCGGTGCCGCTTTCACCGGAAATCAGGATCGGGTAGTCGGTTCGCGCATAGCTGCGGATCATCCCCATGCAGGTTTGAAAAGAGGGGCTCTGGCCGATCAGCCGGTCTTCCTGCCGAATCTGTTCCAGCGCCTGGCGCAGGGATTGCGTTTCTCGGCGCTGCTCGTCGAAAAGAATCGCGTTGCTGAGCGCGATGGAACCGATGTTCACCAGGTCCTGAATATGTCGAAGGTGACCGTGATCGAGATTGATGCTGGTTTTTCCAGGAGTGGTGTCGATAATTTGGACGGCACCGTATACTTTATCGTTTTTTAAAAACAACGGAAAGCATAATATCAGGCTGCTTTTGACCGCCAGTTTTTCTTCCAGCTCACGATAATGCCGTGGGTCCACCCTGGGATCGGAGATGGTCATCTTGCCGTTTTCAATCACCCAGCCCACAATACTCGACTGGCTGGCGTTGATCACCGTTCCTTTGATGTTTTCACTTTGCAGGCCGGCTGATTCGATGCAGACATATGCGTCGTTCTGTTTGATCCAGATGGAGCCCCGCTCCACGTTTTGCAGTTTCAGCAGGGCTGTCAGAAATTTGTGCCGCAGTTTGGCCGGGTCCAGTTCATCGGAAAAGGATTTCAATAGGTGAATGGGTTGGGATTCCATGAAAATGGCGACATATAACCGATATGTTGAAATATAAACAATTGTGTTGATAAAGAATGATCCGCTTTCATCCAATACAACACCTGCTTTGATTATTCATTTTTATATATATAATAAATTCCGTTAGATCAATCATTTTATTATCGACTGGCACAATCCATGAATTATTCGTAACCAGTATGGCCGGCGAAAACAAACCGCAAGCATGTAAGGAGGAGGGTATGCAGAATCTGAATCTGGATGAGGGAAAAATCAAATTCGGTGATGAATGGTGTTCGGCGGAGATGCTGAGCAACCGTATTCAGGAAAAAATGAAATCCGGAGACTACCGGTTCGCCGAGCTTGCCGCGGCCCTGGAGCGGCTCAAAATCGCCCTGGAAAATTCCCGGCGTTTGGAGGTTAGCATCGTGATTTCAAAAGAAGAATACGAAGAATTGATGGCTGTCGGCGGCTTGAATGAGCGGGAATGTCTGCGCAAAGCCATCATGGCGTTCATCGGCTATGATGTGGGAACCGGACAAAACGAAAAAAAAGCCGCTGTGTCGGGGAAAAAAAACGTGGCGGATGATCAGCCGGCGCCGAATCCGCAACCGGTCCAACAGGGGGAGGCGCCGAATTCGGGAAAACATGAAACGGAAACGAATGCCGTGCGCTGTTTTAGATGCAAATCGCCGATGGCGATATCCAATAACGGAGCGGTCCACGAAATTTTTTGCCCCATTTGCGATACCATGCCGGAAAGCAATCCGTTTTATGACAGCGCCACCCGATACAAGGACCATTATCTGGGTTGATGATCATCGCGACCGCTCAGCAGGAGAAGGGGCGTGCTATTGAAAGATCAACAGATGAAAAGGGAGGCGGATATGGAAGCCTGCGCGGACAGAAGAAAGAGCCGACGTTTTCCGGTGGAAGGCACGGCAATCGCCGTTTTCCAACCATATCCGATTTTGATGGGCCAGGTAATCGATATCAGCATGGGCGGCCTCGCTTTTCATTATCTTCAAGAGAAAAAATGCACGGATCACCCCCCGCAGGCCGAGCTGACCATTATTTGTTCGGATGGTACAAAACTGGAGCGAATACCGTATCGAATCGTATCGGATATCGATTTAAGCCCGATGCTGTCTTTTGTATCAAAACCGTTGCGGCGGGCGAGTCTGCAGTTCGGCGATCTGACGGATTCCCAGGCAGCTTCCCTGAGTCTTTTTATCGAGGGGTGCAGCGATGTCAAAAAGGATTCCGGGATTCAATTCCACTGACCATCCGGAGGATGATATTTCGGCATCCAGTCCGCTTCTTCCAAGCCGTTCAGGCCCCAATGAGGGCTGACGGGTTGATCAGGAATTCGGCAGGGAAGGCGAAATATCCAGTACCCGGCGAATGACGGCGGCAATTTCTTTCCGGGCGGACGGTTTCATGATAAACTCCCTGATACCCAAAGCATTTGCCTGCTCGATGGTCATGAATTGACTATATCCAGTGCACAGGATGACCGGTATCGATGGTTTGATGCGGATCATTTTTCCCGCCAGCTCGATTCCGGTCATGGACGGCATGGTCATATCGGTGATGACCAGGTCAAACGCATCGGGTGCTTTCCGAAACAGATCCAGTGCTTCCTGCCCGTTGGTAGCGGCGGTGACGTGATAGCCGAGTCGCTCCAGAATCCGCTTGTTCGCATCCACGACGACCTCTTCATCATCGACAAACAGAATCCGTTCCATCCCCAAAGGCGGTTCCGCCGATGCTCCGGGAGACTCGTGCTCGTCTTTTTCCTGGAAGACCGGTAACAGCACTTCGATCGTTGTTCCTTCGCCGGGTTTACTGCTGACGGTGATCCCGCCTTTATGATTGATGACGATTCCGTGAACGACGGAAAGTCCCAGTCCCGCCCCCTCGCCCGGTTGCTTGGTGGTGAAAAAGGGATCGAAGATGCGGTCCTTGATATCCTGCTGGATGCCGCAGCCCCCATCCTTGACGGCGATTCGGACATACCGGCCGGGCATAAGGTCCGATCCGGAAGGCGGTTCATGAAGCATGGTATTAGTTAGGGACACGTTCAAGGTGCCGCCCCCGGCATGCATCGACTGGGCGGCATTATTGCACAGGTTGATCACCAGTTGTTGAATTTGGTCGGGATCGGCCATCACCGGATCGATTCGTTCCTCGATTTCCTGGTGGATAACGATGGTGGAAGGAAACATGGCCCGGAGCATCTTCAATGTCTCTTTCATCAGGGTGTTGATTTTAAGGGGCTTGGATTCCACGTCCGATCTGCGGCTGAAGGTCAGGATTTGTTCGATGAGATCCTTGGCCCGATGACTTCCCCTGATGACCTGTTCAAGAGAATAGGCGGTTTCCGAGCCTTCTTCCACATCGTCCAGGGCGAGTTCGGTATTTAAGAGGATGGAGCCGAGAATATTGTTGAAATCGTGCGCAATTCCCCCGGCGAGGGTTCCGATGGCCTCCATTTTATGAGCATAGCGCAGCCGGCTTTCCAGTTTTTCTTTTTCTTCCTCGGCCCGGAGTTGATTCGTAATATCGGTGATGACGCCGGTAAACCCGATGACCTTGCCGGATGGATTGCATTTGTAGTTCCAATCCGCCTTGATGTCCACGTCGGCGCCGTTTGGTTTGCGGCACTTGAGAAAATAGGGGATCGGCAGGGATTCGTCTTCGGCCATTTTTTTGAGAAGCCGGAGCATTTCCCCACGTTTCATGGGGACGGCCATGACATCGAGGATCGATCTGCCGATCAGGGCGTTCTTGCGGTAGCCGAGTATTTTTTCAAGGGCGGAATTGGCGAAGGTGATCCTTCCTTCCAGATCGATTTCCTGAATCCCGTGGGGAATGGTTTCCACAAGGTCGCGGTAGCGTTTTTCGCTTTCCCGCAGAGCTTCTTCCACTTTCTTACGATCGGTGATATCGATGCTGGTGATGATCGCCCCTCCGGATATCGGGGAGATCCGGATATGAAGAAATGTGTCGTTATACTGGAGCTCCGGGAATTCTTTTGGAATTCCGGAGCGGATACAGTCTTTCAGTTCCGCAAGCATGTCGATGCGATGCTTGCCGGCATAATCCTGATACATGATGTCGCCGATTTTCGGCACCCGGCTATCGGTTTCGCTTTTGGCCAGATTATAACCGATAACCCTGGCGTTTTGATCGACAATGATGGCGCCGATGGGGTTGTGTTCGAAAAGCGCGCGGTACCTCTCTTCGCTTTTTCGCAACGCTTCTTCAACCCGCCTGCGGTCCCTGATCTCCAGTTTGAGCTGCCGATTGGTTCTGATCAGTTCGGCGGTCCGCGCCATCACACGGAGCGCCCTTTCTTCCTTGTCTTTTTTTGAATGGCTTAGCGGAGACCGGGCAAAAAATTTTGATGCATGCTTCGGTATGAGACGGCTGCTTCTCTTTTTCATGGCACCTCGAATGGCTGGTTCTGTTTGACGATCTTGTGTCGAACGCTTTTCCGGGCGCGGCCGATTCGGTCAGGCAATAGCCTGGAAAGGCGTTTGCAGGAAGAAAACGCGGCAAACTCTGGATCCTTGGTGTATTCTCCGTGAACAGAAGCAGATATAAGGGAAAAAAAGTTGTTTCGGTTTCCGTGCCAAATCTGATGACAAACTACCACAGAAACGACCGAATTTCAAGTCTCGTCACAAAAGGCTTGACATCATTTGCGAATATCCCGACACTAGCCATGTCTCTCATCCTGACAGCAAGGAGGGCCATGTCGCAAAACCGTTACGGCGATCGATACGACGAGTCTTTCAAGACCTTCCACGAGCTGATGGCTTGGCGCGTGCGGGAAATCCTTCTTATTTCAAGCCCTTATGATGCATTTATCATGGAGGAGGACGGCCGGATCGCCGGCCGGATCATACACGAATACCGGGGCTTGAACCTGACCCGCCCGCCCCGGATCAGTTGGGTGTCAACGGGCCAGGATGCGCTCCGGATGCTGACGGAAAAGCAATTCGACCTGGTCATCACCATGCCGAGGATTGATGACATGGAGCCCGCCCTTCTGTGCCGGGAAATCAAGACACGCCGGAGGGATCTGTCGATTTATTTTCTGGCGCATGATACCAGCCGCTTTCTGGACGGAATGGAGGATCCGCTGTGTACGCATATCGACCGTCGTTTTGTGTGGCTGGGCAATACCGATCTGCTGCTGGCGATGATCAAGAGTACCGAGGATCGGCTGAACGTTTCTTCCGATACGGAAAAAGCGCGAGTCCGGGTGATCATTCTGGTGGAAGATTCCCCGGTCTACTTGTCATCCCTGCTCCCGTTTCTCTATAAAGAAATTGTCCGGCAGACCCAATCGGCCATGGACGAGTCCATCAACGAGGAGCACCGAATCCTGCGCATGCGGGCCAGACCCAAGATTCTCATCGCTGAAACTTTTGAAGATGCGCAACGGCTTGTCCGGCAGTTCAGCCCCTACTTGCTGAGCGTGCTCAGCGATGCCCGTTTCCCCAACAAGGGAAAGCTCGACCAGGAAGCCGGAATGAAACTCCTTACGGAAATAAAGCAGGAATTACCGGATTTGCCGCTTCTGCTGTTCAGCTCCGAGCCGGCCAATCAGGAAAAGGCGATCCGTATCCAGGCACATTTCATCAACAAGAATTCACCAAACCTGCACCGGGACATCCGCGAATTTTTCACCCGCAACCTGGGCTTTGACGATTTCATTTTTCGACTTCCGGGAGGGGAAGAAGTCGGCCGGGCCGCCAATCTGAAGGAAATGGAAAAAATATTACCGGAAATTCCGGAAGCGTCCATCCTTTTTCATGCCGGCCGCGAGGATTTTTCCACCTGGATGATGGCCCGGTCGGAAATTGAGCTGGCATCCCGTCTTCGCCAGGTCAAGGTGAATGATTTTGAGGATATTCGGAATGTAAAGCAATACCTGCTCGCTTCGATCCGGAAGCAGCGCAGGGAACGGCAGCGGGGCGTCATCATCGAATTCAGCGAAAGCGGATATGATCCTTCCGCCGAATTCGTGAAGATCGGCAACGGTTCGCTGGGCGGCAAGGCAAGAGGGCTGGCTTTTCTGGCCGTCTTGTTGAAAAACAACCAGGCGCTTTTCTCGAAATATCCCGGAATGACGGTTCGAATTCCTAGTACATTGGTCATCAGCACCGAAGGCTTCGAGTCCTTTCTGAATGAGAACGATCTGGCATTCGGTTCAATGAAGGACCTGGATGACGCCCGCATCGAGGAATTGTTCCTGAAGGCCCGGGTTCCGGATCAGTTGCGGCGGGAACTGGAGCTATTCCTGTCGTTCGCGGACTATCCGCTGGCTGTGCGTTCCTCCGGGCTTTTGGAGGATGTCCCCTCCCAACCCAGCGCCGGTATTTATAAGACCTATATGATACCCAACAATCACCCGGATCGCAGCCGTCGGCTTTTCCATCTGGAGAACGCCGTCAAGCGCGTATATGCCTCGACCTATTCGGCTTCGTCCCAGGCTTTTGTCCGGCAATCCCAGTATCGCGCGGAAGAAGACCGCATGGCCGTGATCATCCAGCAGATCATCGGCAGTGAAACGAACGGCTTGTATTATCCGGCGATTTCCGGGGTGGCGCAGTCCATCAACTTCTATCCGATGGGACATATGAAAGCGGAAGAGGGCGTGGCCCATATCGCCCTGGGGTTCGGCCGAATCGTGATGGACGGCGGCGTCTGTCTTCGCTTTTCACCGCTCTACCCCCAGTTGCTGCCGCAGTTCACCAGCGTGGAGGCCACCCTGAAAAACGCCCAGCGGTCTTTTTACGCCCTGCGACTTCCGGACGCGCATGAGCCCGATCCTCAGTCCCCGGATGAATTCATGCGGCTGCTTTCCGTTGAGGAGGTGGCGGATCATCCGGTGGTGAATCGGATGGCCAGCACGTATGTGTTCGAGGATCACCGCATCCGCGATGCAACCGGTCTGGCGGGACAAAAGTTGGTGACCTTCGCTGCTGTGCTGAAATATAATCTCTTTCCCCTGGCGGAGATCCTGCGGGACATTCTGGAACTGGGCCGGCGGGGCATGGGATGCCCGGTGGAAATCGAATTCGCCGTCAATGCCGGGATGAAAAAGCCGGAAACGGTTGAATTCGCCCTGTTGCAGATCCGCCCCATGATCAAAGGCGGTCAACGCCTTGTCGTGGAAATCGATGAGCGGGACCGGAAGACCGCGTTCTGTTTTTCCCGGCATGCGCTGGGAAACGGCCAGAAAACGGATGTCAGGGACATTCTGTACGTCAGACCCGACACCTTTGATCCGGCCCGCACCATGGAGATGGTTGCCCCGATCGCCGGGATGAACCGGACGCTGACGGAGCTGCAAAGGCCTTATCTGTTGATCGGCCCCGGCCGCTGGGGATCGGCCGATCGCTGGCTGGGAATTCCCGTTGACTGGAGAGATATCGCGGGCGTCGGTGCGATTGTGGAAACAATAGCCCCCAATATGCCGGCGGAGCCTTCCCAGGGTAGTCATTTTTTTCATAATATCACGGCCCTTGGAATCAGTTATATCACCGTAAAGGAAGATGGACAGGATTTTCTGGATTGGAACTGGCTGTTGTCGCAGCCGGCGGAAAGCGAAACCGAATTTATCCGCCACGTTCATCTGCGGAACGGCATGCGCGTCAAAGTGGATGGAAGACGATCGATGGCGGCCGTGATCGCGGACGCCGAACCCACAATCTGATAACGGAGGTCAGGAATGGAAGACATACTGGACAAGATCAAGGCCAAGGATCCGGGGGAAAAAGCCTTCCACCAGGCGATCAGCGAAGTATTCTTATCCGTCAGACCCGTCCTGGATCGGCATCCGGAATACCGCCACCAAAAAATTCTGGAACGAATCGCGGAACCGGAGCGCGTGATCCTTTTCCGGGTGCCATGGATGGACGATCGCGGCGTACCCCAGGTCAACCGGGGTTTTCGGATTGAAATGAACAGCGCCATCGGACCGTACAAAGGCGGACTTCGATTTCATCCGTCCGTGAATCTGTCGATTCTCAAATTCCTGGCGTTCGAACAGGTTTTCAAGAATGCGCTGACCTCCCTGCCGCTGGGAGGGGGAAAGGGCGGCTCCGATTTCGACCCAAAAGGAAAATCCGACAACGAGGTCATGCGGTTCTGCCAGAGTTTCATGGCGGAACTGTACCGGCATATCGGACCCGACACGGATGTTCCGGCCGGAGATATCGGCGTGGGCGCGCGGGAAATCGGCTTCCTGTTCGGCATGTATAAGAAACTCCGCAATGAGTTTACCGGCGTGTTGACCGGTAAAAGCCTCAACTGGGGGGGCAGCCTGATCCGGCCGGAGGCCACCGGTTACGGATGCGTCTATTTCGCGGCGGAAATGCTCGCGACCCGCAATGAGAACATGAAGGACAAGATTTGTCTGGTATCCGGATCGGGAAATGTCGCCCAGTTCACGGCTGAAAAAATTTTGGCGTTGGGCGGCAGGGTGATCACGCTTTCCGATTCATCCGGCTGCATTGTCGACGAGGCCGGCATCGACGCGGAAAAACTGGCCTTTGTCAAATCCTTGAAGAATGTGCGGCGCGGCCGTATCAAGGAATACGCGGACAGTTATCCAAACGCGATTTACATTCCCCGGGATCCGACGGAGGAATGCAATCCCATCTGGAATCAACCGGCGGATTGCGCGTTTCCCTGCGCAACGGAAAATGAGATCAACGGCCGGGATGCGGAGCATCTTGTGGATAATGGCGTAATCCTGGTTGCCGAAGGCGCCAACATGCCGACAACGCCCGAAGGAGTGGATGTCTTCCTGGACCGGGGGATTCTCTATGCGCCTGGAAAGGCGGCCAACGCCGGCGGGGTGGCTGTTTCCGGCCTGGAGATGTCCCAGAACAGCATGCGGCTGCATTGGCCCAAGGCGGAAGTGGAGGACCGGCTCCGGATGATCATGAAGAACATCCACAAAAGCTGCCTGGAGGCGGCTGAAAAGTACGGGTCGCCGCGGAACTATGTCATCGGCGCCAACATCGCCGGGTTTGTGAAAGTGGTTGAGGCCATGCTTGATCAGGGACTTGTCTGACCCCCACGGTTTGTTCATGTGTCTGGTATGGAAATTCAGGAGGCCTTTGTTCGTACGCCATCATTCTCCAGGAGGTTGGTATGAAAATGCCCGTCATCAAGACCCCGTTACCGGGTCCCAACGCCAAAAAACGCATCAAGGTCGACCAGAAATACGTATCGCCTTCCTATACCCGGGTTTATCCGCTGGTGGTGGATAAGGCCAAGGGGGTCTGGATCCATGATGTGGACGGCAACATGTTTTTGGATTTCACTTCCGGCATCGCGGTCTGCGCCACCGGTCATTGCCATCCCAAGGTGGTGGACAGCATCGTCAAGCAGGCGAAACGGCTGCTGCATATGTCCGGGACCGATTTTTACTATACGCCACAGATCGATCTGGCGCAAAAACTGTCGGCCATCGCCCCCGGGAAAGGGGTAAAAAAGGTGTATTTCGGCAATTCCGGTGCGGAAGCCGTTGAGGCAGCCTTCAAGCTTGCCAGGTGGCATACCCGCCGGGAGCTGAATATCGCGTTTTTCGGCGCGTTCCACGGCCGGACCATGGGCGCCCTTTCCCTGACCGCCAGTAAAACCGTGCAGAAACGGCATTATAACCCGCTGGTTCCGGGTATCACCCATATTCCTTATGCCTATTGCTACCGCTGCCCCTATAATCTGACCTATCCGAAATGCGATATCGCCTGCGTGGACTGGGTGGAGAACACCCTGTTCCGGACAACCATCCCGCCGGAAGAAGTCGCCGCCATTTTCGTCGAACCCATCCAGGGCGAGGGGGGTTATATTGTTCCGCCGCCGGAATTTCATCAGAAACTTCATCGCCTGGCCCAGCGTTACGGGATCCTCTACATCGCCGATGAGGTCCAATCCGGAATGGGCCGGACCGGCAGAATGTTTGCCATGGAGCACTTCGGCGTGGATCCGGACATCATGTCCCTGGCCAAGGGGATCGCCTCCGGCCTTCCCCTGGGGGCCATGGTGGCGCGTTCCGAAATCATGACCTGGGAAGCCGGCTCCCATGCCTCCACCTTCGGCGGCAACCCCCTTTCCTGCCAGGCGGCGCTGCAAACCATCGAACTGCTAGAACAGAATTTGATCGAAAACGCCCGTCGGCAGGGCGAGCGGCTGATGGCCGGGCTCCGCGAAATCCAGAAGGAGCATGAATGCATCGGCGATGTCCGCGGCAAGGGACTGATGATCGGCGTCGAATTGGTGGCGGACCGTGAAACCAAAAAGCCGGCCGGCGACCAGCGCGGACGGATCATCCGCGGGGCTTTCGAGAAGGGGCTGCTCCTGCTGGGCTGCGGCATCAACAGCCTGCGGTTTTGCCCGGCGCTTTCCGTTTCATCGCCGGAAATCGATGCCTGTTTGTCCATTTTTCATGATGTCATCCGCCAGACCCGTTGAAAGGAGATACCTGATGAAATCCATTCTGGATCGGCTGGGGTTTTCCGGACCGCTTTCCGGGGCGGGCGCCGGGACATGGCTGGATTGCCGCGGGAAATCCGTTGCCTCCGTTTCCCCCATTCACGGAAAGACCGTTGGCGAGATCCGGTGCGCGGGGAAAAAAGAATATGAACGGGTCATACGCCAGGCGGTGAGCGGTTTCATGGAATGGCGGCGGATTCCGGCGCCGAAACGAGGGGAAGTGGTGCGCCAGATCGCGCAAGCCCTGAGGGAGCATAAAAGGGAACTCGGCGCCTTGGTCAGTCTGGAGGTCGGGAAAATCCTGACGGAAGGCGAAGGGGAAGTACAGGAGATGATCGATATCGCCGATTTTGCTGTCGGGCAGTCTCGGATGCTGTATGGACTCAGCATGCACAGCGAGCGCCCGGACCACCGGATGTACGAACAGTGGCACCCCCTGGGACCTGTCGGCGTGATCACCGCTTTCAATTTTCCGGTGGCGGTATGGGCATGGAACGCCATGCTCGCCATGATCGCCGGAGACACGGTGATCTGGAAGCCTTCGTCGAAAGCGCCTTTGTGCGCCATAGCCGTATCGGAAATCGCCTGGAGGGTTCTCCGGGCAAATCGGTTGCCGGAGGGGATCCTCTGTCTGCTTATCGGCGACCGCCAACATATCGGTGAGCCGTTGGTCGCGGACACCCGGATTCCGCTGATCTCCGCCACCGGAAGCGTGCGCATGGGAAAGGCGGTCGCCGCAACAGTCGCCGGGCGCCTGGGCAGGACTCTCCTGGAACTGGGCGGCAACAATGCCGTGATCGTCACGCCCCAGGCCGATCTAGGAATGGCCGTGCGCGCCATTGTTTTCGGCGCCGTGGGAACCGCCGGGCAAAGGTGCACCAGCACGCGCCGGGTGATCGCCCATCGGGCGATTTATGAGGAACTGAAGGAGGCGCTTCTATCAGCCTACCGGCAGGTTACCATCGGCAATCCCTTGGAGGAAGGCGTGTTGATGGGGCCGCTCATCGACCGCCAGGCGGTGGACAACATGCGGAAGGCGCTTGGAACCATCGAGGGCCAGGGCGGCAGGGTTCTGTACGGCGGAGAGGTGCTGAAGGGCGGCAAATACAGAGCCGGTACCTATGTGACACCCTGTATATGTGAGGTCCCCCGGGAGCTGCCCATCATCCGCGAGGAAATATTCGCGCCGATCCTTTATCTGATTTCCTGTGATTCCCTGGAGGAAGCCATTGCCATCCAGAATGACGTGCCCCAGGGGCTGTCGTCGGCGATCTTCACCCGGCATCTCCAGGAGGCTGAAAAATTTCTTTGCTGCGCCGGCAGCGATTGCGGGATCGCCAATGTCAATATCGGCACTTCCGGAGCCGAAATCGGCGGCGCCTTCGGCGGTGAGAAGGAAACCGGCGGCGGCCGGGAGGCCGGATCAGACGCTTGGCGCGCTTACATGCGTCGGCAGACCAATACCATCAACTGGTCCGCGGATTTGCCGCTGGCCCAGGGAATACGGTTCGAACTCTGACAAGGAATGGATCAATGAAAGGATATGTGCAGGTGTATACCGGCGACGGCAAGGGGAAAACAACCGCGGCCTTAGGGCTGGCGTTGCGGGCTTACGGCGCCGGCTTGAACGTCTATATCGCCCAGTTCGTCAAAGGCATGCAATATAGTGAACTCGACGCCGTTGCAAAACTGGCGGATCACATCACCATCAAACAATACGGCCGGGGATGCTTCATCAGAAATGTCCCGCAACCGGAGGATTTCGCGGCAGCCAGGGAAGCTCTCGAAGAGGTGCGACGGATCATGGGTTCGGGAAGATATCAGGTGGTGATCCTGGACGAGGCCAATATCGCCACTTTCTACAATCTGTTCAGCGTCGATGAGCTCCTGGAAGTCATCCGTGAGAAACCGGAGTCCGTGGAGCTGGTCATTACGGGGAGAAGAGCGGATGCGCGCATCATCGAGGCGGCGGATCTGGTGACGGAAATGAGGGAAATCAAGCATTACTACCAGAGAGGCATCCAGGCCAGGGAGGGTATCGAGAAGTGATTTTCGTATTTGATGACAGCCGTCTGCTGGTCGTCCGGCATGCACAGGAGATCCGCATCCCCGAAGAAGGCGATCTGGAACGCTGCGGAATCGCCGTGATCCGCAGGCAGCAGATCGGCTCCCTTGGCGAGCGCCCCTGTTTCGCGGCTGAAATGGCCGACGCCGGCGGTTTTCTGCCGGAGAACTACGAATTGAGAGAGCTGCGGTCTTTATTTTCGGAAATGGATGAAGAGATCTTCTGGGCGGCGGGTCGGGCCAATCAGCTGGTCCATTGGCAGCAGACCCATCTTTATTGCGGGGCCTGCGGCCGTCCGACCCAGGACAAGTCCGACGAACGCGCCAAAATTTGCACCGCCTGCGGATTGGTAAACTATCCGCGATTATCGCCGGCCATGATCGTCGCCGTATTGAAGGACGACAAAATCCTCCTGGCGCGCAATAAGCGCTTTCAGATACCGATTTACAGCGTGCTAGCCGGCTTTGTGGAACCGGGAGAAACTCTGGAGGCCTGTGTCGAGCGTGAGGTTGAGGAGGAAGTCGGTATCCGGGTCCGGAATATCCGATATTTCGGCAGTCAGCCGTGGCCGTTTCCCAATTCTCTGATGATTGCCTTCACTGCGGAGTATGCCGGAGGAGAAATTGCCCCCGACCCGGCGGAAATCACGGATGCGGGCTGGTACCCGGCGGACGACCTGCCGCGGATTCCCTCAAAAATGAGCATCGCCGGAAAACTGATTGACTGGTTTTGCCGGCGGAAACCGTCTTCCCCTGAACAATAGGCCACTATCCACACAACATGCTGTATTCACAAATTTATTGACACTGGGTAGCGCTTGGCATATGCTCGTTTCCCGAAACCGCCGGGACGGCTCCCTGTGAAAAACGAAATGAGACGTTCACGGCCCGTTGATTGCAAGCGCTTTTCGACTCCCAACATGAATGCGCTCCGACTGCCGGCAATGTGATGAAATGATATCCGAAGAAGAAAAATCCGAAGAACGCAGGCAACAGACAGGCAGCCGTTTCTGGGTGGGATTGAATCTGCTCTTGTTTCCCATCCCCTCCCATTTCGCCCTGTTACGGGCCAGGGATTTCTCGCTGAAAAAGAGCTTTCTGCATCTCGGCATGACCGCCGTGTTGCTGGCTGTCCTCGCGGGGGCCGCCCTGCTGCAGATCCTGTTTCCGACGATCGGCCGCCTGTGGATGATCCTGCCGATTCTTTCGGGAATACTCGTGGCGGTGCTGAACCGCCGAACCATCGCGCAGTTTCAGCCCATGCAGTCTGTTTCCCTGGATCGACGCCAGGCGGTGGCGCTATTGCTGTTCCTGATCGTATTGACTGTCATCCACATCCTGCCGGAGGTGGATTTGATCGAATTGCAGCACGGCCAGGCGGAGACATCCACCGAGTGGATGCGGGAGCTTCCGCTGTGGCAAAGCGCCGTCATTCTCGCCATCGGAACGCTTATCGTGCTGGCGGGGTATGTCACCGGCACGACAGCCGTTTTTTCTCTCAACCGGATCATCATTCTGTACGCCTGCTTTATCGTGATCGCCTCACAGATCGGCATCATCCTGTTGTTTGCCTGTCGATGGCTTCATCTCACGGGTGGGTTTCCGATGGAGCTTACGGCGGTTTCACTGGCCGCGGTTTTGGCGTTGGACTACCGGGATGCGACGACCTTCGGGCAGTTCACGAGGCGGTATGCGCTTTTGACCTGCACCAAGGGGCTGTCGTTCCTTTTTTTGTGGCTCTGCTTTTTGGGCCTGCCGCAAAAAACCGCTTCCGCCTACCTGTCGTATTATCATAACCAGGCAAAATTCCTGCCCATGGAGATACCCTATGACAGCCTGATTTTCACGGACCGGGATCGGTTTGAGAACGGCCACAAGGCACTTTCCCGATTACGAAAGTTGTTCGCCGAATCCCTGCTGGGTAACCGCCCGGAAATGGCCGGCCGGATCATCCGGATCATGCAGGGGCAGGAAGCGCAATTGCTTCCCGCTGGTGACGATGTCTGGCGTTTGAAAGAACTGCTGGAAGCCGGGACATTTCCCAACACCGCTTTGTCAACCGGGGAGATTCCCTTTTTCCGTCCGGTGGCGGGCGCATGGGATGTTTTCATGACCGCCCTGATCCGGCAGGGCGATCTTTCGGCCGCCGATGTTTCCGAAATCATCGCGGGATTTAAAGCTCTTCTGCCCAAATCCTCCGAAGGGCATCTGCCGGAGCTGGATTCGACCTACGATATTCATTATGTGGCCATGGCCACCGGCGCCGCTCTTGATTTTCTGCCCCCAACCATGCCGAACATCGAATGGCTTCTGGCAAGAAAGCGGATTCCCGTTCTGGCGCTGCCCTTCAGCGGCGAGACCCGCTGGGGCGCGCTGTTGGTGATCGACAAACCGGCCGGCATCGCCTGGTTCCGGGTGGCAACGGATAATGCCATGGAAAAAGCGATTCAGGCTCATTTTGATGCAAGTTCATCCGGCCGGCACCGGGAGGTCATCCTCACCCACCTGATGGTTCCCATGGCGCTCACCCATCTGGAAGCCATCGTGCCGCATATCGGTGAGCCCATCGCCGTTCTGGGCAAGGAGGGCCTGGGCGCCGACCTGCCGGAAGGCCTGACTGGCCGAGCCCTCGAGGACATCCGGCAGTCCATGAGTCTGGTTTCCCGCGCCCAGCGTTCCCTGGAAAGCATTTCCGGCCAGACGATTCCCGAACCGGGTTCGGATTACGCCCGTTATATGCGATCCCTGGTGCGGCTGTATGACCTGATCTCGCCGAAAAACCTGGATTTCAATCTGCTGCCCGATCCGAAGAGATTCAACTCGGCTGAAAGCTGGCCGTCCAGGCTTCAACAGGCGGAAGATCTGGTACGGGCGATGGGCGGCTTGCGCGATATGGACCGCATCCCCATGGTCCGCTACCTGCTGGACAACAAGCTGGCGCAATCGGCGCCGGGGCTGTTCATGCGTCTGGCGGCGCCGGCTCCGGTGTCATCGAACATGGTGGGGTGCGGTGACGCTTTCGATATCGGCCGCCGGCTCTTTTTGATGGGCCATTATCAGGAGGCCATGGATTACTTTGTCATTGCCCATAACCGGCATCCCTATGATTCCGCGTACGAAATCTGGTATCATTTGGCTCGATTGAAACTGCAGCGGGACCTGCCCGATTTCCGGTCCCTGCCGGAGAGACAGCCGGGGCCCTGGCTCTATTACCGCACGCTCCTGGATATCCGGGAAGGCAAATCCGCGACGGCGCGGAAACGCCTGGAGAAGGCCGTGGAAAGGGACAGTCACGACTGCATGGCCAATCATCTCCTGGAAACGTATTTTCAAAAACCGTTGGATGAAAGGTATTTTTTTCCTTCACCGGAGGGATTATAGTGAAACCGGGCAATCCACTGAGCGGATGGAAACTCACCGTTTATACTTTGTTTCTCGGACCGATCTTTCTCTGCCTGCACCTCTGGCAATATCGGAAAACCTATCCGCTGATCCGATTCCTGGTGACGTTGCCGCCCGCGGTTCTGCTGCTCTGCGCCTGGCTCGCCGTCTCTCTTTCCGCCAGCCCCAATTGGATCATCCTCCTGTATATTTTTTTGCTGGCGGTCATTTTCGCTGCGGTGTTTATCTTCTCTTGGACCGTGGCGTCGGCGAACAAATCCCGGGAATCCTCGCCCCGTCCGAAAATTCTTTTCTCCAGGGGCATCGCCTGGATGACGTTCATGGGAACCGTATTTTTCAGCCTTGCCCAGGCCGTCCAGATCATCAATTACTGGGTTTTCGGCGAATACGTCATGGTGTATTTCTCGTCGACCGGTGGACCATTCAGCTCATGGGTTCTGGTAGGTCTGATATTCGGTTTTATCTACGGAATAGATGCAACCAACCAGTACTTCAACCGGGATATGAAAACCTTCGGGATTTCATTGGCGCTGGTTTTCCTGCTGATCCTGGTTTTCAGCATCGTTACGCTTTTTCTGGTGGTGTATCCGCTGCAGCGGCTGGCGCCGATTTCATATACGCCGCAAACCGCCGATGTCGCGTTTTACATTATCAACGGGTTGTCGATACTGCTGGCCGTTTTGTTTTTCCTGCCCGGAGGCGTGCACACCGGCATGCGGAAAACCGTCCTCGTAGTCATGGCCGCCGTGCCTATGATCATGCTGCACGCCATTGTTTTGTCGGGGTACGCCACCACCCTGAACCTGATTGCGGCCTCGATCCTGGAGGAACGGGGACAACTGAATGCCGCGAAGGAACGGTACGCGAAAACCATCCCGTACATCGATTACGATCCGTTGCTGGCTTCCTTGCACCACCGGCAGGGAGTATTGAATGTCCTCAACGAAAACTACGACGCGGCGGAGGCTTCGTTCAAAAAGGTGATTGCGGACTATTCCGAGGGGTTCGATGTTTACAGCAAGGCAAGCCGGTATGTGGAAAGCTACCGGAAAAACAGATCGATGCCGGAAGGCGGCAGAAAGATTCTTTCGGTCCGTCACCGGACCTTCGAACAAGCGGCATCCTGTTTCCCCAATTCCCTGTCGGTGATTCTGAATTTTTATGAAACCACCCCCATCAGCACCCGCAAGTTGAGTTATGCCATCAAGGAGGGTTTCAGCCAGGGGACGTTCATCTGGAAGGTGGAGGCTTTTTTGCACCAGCGGGATTACCGGCTGATGACCACCTTTTGGGAAAGAAAGGAAACCCTGATAGACCTGTTGGAGGCCGGTTTTCCGGTCTTGATCTATGTTCCCGGGCATGTCTATACGCTGTACGGATATGATGCGCGGATGGAAATATTCTTCTGCTACAATACGGCGAAACGCAATCGCTGGGATGATGCGCCGTTTTTCGAGTTTCAGCGTGACTGGATGGAGGGTGGATTTCTGATGAGCGTGGTGGTGAAAAAGGGAGAAGAACAAAAACTGGCGGCCATCGTCCCCGGGATGATTCGGCATTCCGCTTCTCACCAGCTGTATCAAAAAGCCATGATCAGCGATTACTATGCGCAAAAGGACAACTATTGGGAAGACGGCGACCGGCATCAAATCGCGGAAGGGCTCGGTGTGGACGCGCTGAAGCTCAATCAGGAGGAGCTGCATGCGAACGGATTTCGATATTTGCCGTGGAATGAACAACAATGGCGGGAAGAACTGGCCCCGGACCTGACCGAAAAATGGTCCATTCAATGGGACCAGATCGAACGTCACGCGATCTATCTTCTCTTTCACCGACAGGTGGAAACGGCCCGGCGGCTGGTTCAGCAATACCAGAACCATTCCAATGAAGATGGCTATCGGAATGACGACCGTCTCCTGGAATTGAGTCTGGCCGTGGAAATAGCGGACGGGAATCACGACGAGGCCCTGTCGCTTTCCGACAAGATCATCGGTAAAACGGGCCGCCATGAGGATGGCATCAGCTGGGGACACTACTTCAAGGCGGCCAATCTGCTGGAAAAAGGCGAACTGAAGCGCGCCGCCGATCTGTTGCTGCCCCTGCTCGATAAAATCGATCTCGGATATACCTCATCCGAGGCGAACGCCCGCAGCATCCTGGTGCTTCTCGCCAAAATACAGCAACGCCAGCCTTCCCTGATCGAACCGGATAAAGCCCGTTTGCTGGATATTTACCGGATCAGGTTCGCCATGTAACCGGCGTAGCCGCGCCGGCAACGGGAGAAGCACCTCCTGGATAAGAACGGCCGGTTATCCGTCTGTTCTCCCGCGGATTCCGGGTCATTTGCTCTGCCACCACCGGAAAAGCCGGAAATCCTCCACCATCCGCGGCTCTTTTTTCAGAAAGGCCAGGGGGGGAACCACGTTCAGTTCCTTGATATCCCGCGGGGAAGAGGAGCGCGCCAGGGCGTTCAGGTTGGCGAGCATGGTGGCGGACATTCGTGCGCGCGTATCGGCATCCGCGGTGGCGCTGTGGGGCGTGAAAATAAAACGCAGCTCCGGTCTGTCCATCGCAATCCTGCGGAATTCTTCCAGCGTGGCAGCCGGCAGGGGTTCGTCCTCGTAAACATCCAACGCCAGATGGATGGCGATATCCCTGTTTTTCAAGAGCCGGATCAGGGCGGAAGTGTCGACGATCCCGCCCCTTGCGGTATTGACCAGCAGGGCGTGGGGCCGCATGAGCTGGAGCAGATGTTCGCCGACATAATGATGGGTGTTTTCATCCAGGGGGATGTGGATGGAAATGATGTCGGCGCTCTTGAAGAGCTGTTCGACATCCTCGTAATAGGTCAGATTCGGATAGGTTTCCTCCATTTCAGGGCTTTGGAAAATATCGCTGTAGGCGATGTGGATGCCCCAGGGAGCCACCCGGCGCACCACTTCCCTTCCGATTTCACCGAGACCGAGGATGCCGTAGGTAAGGTTTTCGGTGTTCTTGCCGATATGGCGGTCGAGCTCCCATTTTTCACCGGGCGCCCATTGACCGTTCCAGACATGGTTGTTGAGGCCGACGATATTGCGCAGATTGGCGAGGATCAGCGAAACGGTGTAGTCGGCGATGGTGCCGGCAAGAACACCGGGTGTGTTGGTGACGATGACTCCCGGATGGAGATGGATGTGGTTCCAGCCGACATTGCTGGTGCTGACCGCCTTGACGCTGGGAATGGAAAGGATTTCCTCGGTGATCTGGTGTCCCAGGTGGCAGCCGATGAAATCAGCCTCCATTTGCGTAACCGTTCGAATGATTTCCTCCTCGGAAGGAAAGCGGCTTCCGGCCACGACCACCTCGGCGGCGGTATTGAGATTGCTCCAGGCTTTATTGATCATGTATTTATACTTCACCGAAACCTTCGGGTTGTCGGCGATCTCCCGGAAGACGGGGGATGCCAGATACACTACGGGTGTTTTTCCGCCCATGATGATCCTCCCTGCTCTTTATTTTGGTTCAGGCCAGTTTTTGATGACCCGGTTGCGGGCGTCCATGATGGAGATGGATACGATGTGATCGCCGTCCAGGCGATGCGTCGCACAGCTGATTCAGGGGTCGTAGGCGCGCACCGCCATTTCGATCCGGTTCAGGATCCCCTCCGTTACGTTACCGTCATGAATCAAGGCCCGCGCCGCCTGCTTGACGCTCAGATTCATGGGCCCTAGATTGTGGGTGGTGCCGACAATCATGTTTGCGCGGGTGATCAGGCCGTTCCGGTCGGTGGAATAGTCATGGATCAGGGTTCCACGGGGGGCCTCCACGCATCCGACCCCGCGGCCGGCGCCGGGTTCATAGGGTGCCCGGATATCGGGATCGGTGATGTCCGGATCACTCAGAATTTCAATGGCGCGTTCACCGGCGGCGACCCCCTCGATCAGCCGGGCGTAGTGATAGAGCAGCGTGGCCTGGGCCGGCCGGCCGAAGAGGGAACGGAATTCCTCCAGCTCGGCCTGGGCCTTCGGGGTGGCCATGCGATCGCAGACATTGATGCGCGCCAGGGTGTTGGAACGGTAGATTCCTTTCGGCTTATCCACATCCAGGTCGAAGCCCTCATTCCAGCAGCGGGCGTAGGGAAACTTGCCGTAAGAGTAAGGTTCCACATGCTCGCCCAGGTAGTCGGCATAGTCCCGGGCTTCGAAATCCGTATAGGTGCCATCGGGTTTCATCAGGCGCAGTTTGCCGTCATACAGATTGTGAGCGCCGTTCGCATCCACCGTGCCGATGAAACCGGTGGTGATGACCCCCAGGGTCTTGATGGTGTCCATGTACTTCGGAAAAACGTTTTTCTTGGCGAAGTCCAGGGAAAACATTGAAAATTCCAGAACCTGCTTCATTTTATCCAGAATTTCCCGGCGTTCTTCCTCCAGCATGGGCTTGGAAAATCCTCCGGGCACTCCGGCAACGGGGTGTATGGTTTTACGCGAAAACCGGTCCAGAATCATTTTGACCAGATATCGTGTCTTGATGACCTGCTGGGCCAGTTCCGGGTTCGCCTTGGCGATGCCGACCACGTTGCGCACGGAGTAATCGGCATCCGGGCCGATGACGAAATCGGGGGCGGCGAGAAAATAGAAGTTCAACAGCTTGTCTTCCACATGTGCGATGGACTGCATCAGTTCGCGCAACTTGTGACCGGCCGGAGGCGGCGTGACTCCGAAGCAGCTGTCCACGGCCTTGTTGGAGGCCAGATGGTGCATCCAGGGACAGATGCCGCAAATCCGGCAGACGATGTCCGGGAGTTCCTCGGCCGGTTTGCCTTCGACAAATTTTTCGAAACCCCGGAGGGACATGTAGTTCACCCGGGCATCCTGATAGTTGCCCGCGTCGTCCAGCCAGATGTTGATGGACGCATGCCCCTCGATACGGGTGATCGGTTGAATGGTGATGGCCTTGGTCATGTCAGCTCGATCTCCTTTCGCGGCTAACCGGTGATTTCAGCAAGCCATGGGCTCCTGAAAAACGGAGCAGCAGGGGGTTGTTGGGAATGGATTTCATATCAATGCCGTTGGAGGCCAGGGCGTTCAGCATGTCCAGAAGTTGATTGCCCTCATGGCGCACCGGGCCGTAACATCCGCGACAGGGAACCCTGGCTGAAATACAACGCGGAGTGACGGCGTCGCCGCCGCATCCCGCGCGGGTAACCGGTCCCATGCACAGGAAGCCCTGTTCCAGCAGGCAGCGCATGTTTTCGAGGGGCTCACCCGGAGCGCCGTACTGGGGGGCCGTCAGGAAACGCCTGACTTTTTTCAAATCGCCCTTGCCCTGGCGCACGGTGGGACAAGTGTCGCATACGCTTTTGGTAGGCACCGCAAGGGGCTTTCCCTGCACGAGGGCGACCAGCGCGGAAAAGATATGATCCGGGTGGGGGGGGCAGCCGGGCAGATGGATGTCCACCTTGATTTTTTCATCCAGGGCGTAGCAGGCGTCGAGGAGCGGTGGAATGCCGTCGGACGGATATGCATCCGGCCGGTCGGTGGTTTCGGTGGAATAAACGCGTTCCATGATCTCGTCCACCGCATAGGTGTTGGCCAGGGAAGGGATGCCGCCGTGGGTGGCGCAGGTTCCCAGGGCGATGATGAGGCCGCATTTTTTGCGCATTTCCAGCGCCACTTCCAGATGCTCCTCATTGCGAATGCCGCCGCTGATGATCCCCACATCCGCCTCCGGCAGGGATAGATGTTGCTGGTCTCCGCGTTGCCCGTAATATTTGCTGTCCACCAGCGCAGGAAGGTGGACGATGTCCGCCACGGCCAGAATGTCGAGCAATCGCTCGCCGGTGTCGATGATGGAGATTTCGCATCCGGAGCATGAATTCAACCATTCACTTGAAACTCGGACTCCCATGGTTGTTGCCTCCTGTTACCAATGAAGTATCGTTTATCCCTTTACCCGTACTCCCTTTTTGCCGAGTTTCCGTCTGGCCTGCTGGGCGTTCCGGCGCTTGCGGGCTGATGAAGTCCGGACCAGGGTCAAGGCCCGGGTGGCGAATTCGGCATTGTCTCTAGCGCTGTGTTCCTCGATGGCGCCCGCGCCCCGGGCATCGGCGAAAGCAGCTCTTCCCAGGGGCGAACGGGTGATGACGGTGGTCCAGCCTTCCTCGGCGCCGAGACCGCCGAAGGAAATGTCGGCGAATTCCGAGGAGTAGTCCGGACAGAAGCTGCAGGCGAAACGCCGGATTCCCAGCAATTCAGACATGGCGATATGCCGGATTTCGCCGTTTTTGAGATGCACCATCAAATCGTCTTTGATATTGATTTTGCGCACTTCATTCCAGTCAAACCCGCCGGAATTCGACAGGGCGCGGCGTTCGGTCTCCCCGAAAAGGAAGTTGCCCGAACAGAACAGACCGAGGCAGAATTTGATGTTTTCCGAGGGAACCAGGCCCAGGGTCTGCATGCGGCGCACGGATTTGATCTGGCAGGGAGTACCCACCAGGGCGACCCGCTTCAGTCCTTTCTTCATGACCGGATCAAATTCCTCAATGGTGGAAAACGTCTGGTACTGGTCGCTGAAATTTTTCATCCCATGGGAGGTGTCGAAAAAAAAGCCGGCGGCCTCCTTGATCTCCTCGGTGGAGGTAGCCAGGAAGGGCCGGCGCTGAAAGGACCCGGATTGTTTGGTGACGATGGCGCCGTCGATGCGGCCGCGCTCGAAAAGATGCAAAAGGAGGGCCGTCACGACGCCCCCGTCGGTGGCGTTCTTGCGAACCGCCGCATCCCCGGAACGGGCCACGGTGGTTTCGATGATCCGGCCCATGGGCGCGGTCCAGCCTGCCCGCTCGATGGTTTCGGCTTCCAGTTCGTCGACTTCCGGGCAGATGGCATGGCAGAGGCCGCACTCGATGCATTTCTCGATTTCGCCGTAGCGCGGTTTGCCGTCTTTATCCAGGTCGAGGGCGCCGTAATTCACGGCGCTGCAGAAGGTGACGCAGCCGCCGCAACGGTGACACAGGCCCGGTTTCTGTACATCCTGAATCAGGTCGAAAAAGGTTTTCATACCCGCTCCTTTTCGAAAATGTCCGCGCAAGCAGGGTTTACAGGCCGACCGTCATCAAATCCGGCCCGAGGTAAGCCCTTTCGTTTTCACCCAGGATCCCCATGGCAAGACAGATGATGGTCCACAGGTGAACCGTATGGTATTTACCGTTAAAGTGCTCGTTCAGATCATGAATCTGGGAGTGACAATTGTGGCAGGGCGCGATGCAATACTCCGCCCCGGTGGCCTCGATCTGGTCGAACTTGATTTTGCCGAAGGTTCGGCGGGACTCCGCATATCCTGCCTGCAAGGCCCCGCCGCCACCGCCACAGCAGTAGTTGTTGGAGCGGTTGGGGGTCATGTCCACGAAGTTTTCCTCGCCCACCGTTTTCTTGATGACGAAGCGCAGATCCTCGGCATAGGCGTCGCCGTATGTCTTGCGCACCTGATTGCAGGGATCCTGGGCCGTGAATTTGACCTTCAGGTTCCGATTCCAGTCGGAGTCGACCCTCAGGCGGCCTTCGCGGATCCATTGAGCGTAGAGCTGCACGATGGTGGTGATTTCGAATTTGTGGGGGATGTTGAATTTTTTCAGTCCGGCCCGGACTGCAAAGAGTTCATGCCCTCACTCCGTGTTGACCCAGTATTTGCACCCCAGGTCGTCCACGGCCTTGGCCTTGATGCGTACGATACGCTCCCAGTTTTCATCGTCGGCCAGGAACATGCAGTAGTTTTCGGCGGCCCAGCCTTTGGTGGAGTAAGTCCAGTCCGCGCCCACGAAGTGCATGATCTTCCAGAGGGGCACCATCTCATCGGGCTCGGTGACCGGTTCCCGGGAGTTCTGGTTCAGAAAGAACTCGGCTCCGGCCTTGTTGATGGGCGCCGTCAGGTTTTCCCAGCCGGGCTGGCTGGAGCGGACCTCCTCGAGGACATCTTCCACCACCATGCGGAAATCGTCTTGCTTGGCGCCCATGGCGCTGCAACCCTCGTCGAGGAGCGCCATATCGCAGGAGGAGCGGATTCCCTTGGGGCGGGTATCCCTGGGCCAGCTCTTGCGGGCGTGATAAACGAGCTGGGGGATGTCGATTTTCATCGGGCAGACATAAATGCAGCGCCAGCAGAGGGTGCAGTTCCAGACCCACTCGCTTTTCAAAATTTGTTCATCCAGGCCCATGACGGCCATGCGCAGGAACCTGCGGGGATCCATGTCCGCCAGGCCGGTGGCCGGGCAGCCGGAGGCGCAGGCGCCGCAGGTCAGGCAGGCGTTGAGATTCCCGCCGTCGGGCAGGAGCTGCATGACCTTATCCTTGAAGATGCTTTTGTTTTCTTTTCCGATTTTGACGGGTTGGACGGTCATGGTCCCTCACCTCCCTTCGGCTTCGGCACGCACTTCCGGCGCGGCCGTTTTTCGGCGGCCCATGGGGTTGGGCCCCAGGGCGCGGATCTTTTCGGTGAAACGGGTGACGATTTCGGCGAATCTGGGCGCTTCGGCGGACGAGACCCATTCGACGGCAAAGCGTTCCGGGTCCACGCCCTGGATTTCAAGCACGATTTTGGCGGCTTCACTGCGGTTCAAGGCTTTGTGATTACCCTCCAGGTAATGACATTCGCCGAGATGTCAGCCCATAATGATGACGCCGTCGGCCCCGCGGTTGAAGGCCTCCAGCACGATATCGGGGTGGACCATGCCGGAGCACATGACCCGCACGGCGCGCATGTTGGACGGGTATTGCAGCCTGCCGACACCCGCCAGATCCCCACCGGCATAGGCGCACCAGTTGCAGAGAAATCCCAGGATGACCGGTTCGAATTTTTCAGCCATGATAGCGTTCTCCTTCATTAGTGAATTATGCCCGTAATTCAGGCGGCATCTTCCAGGGCCGCAATGACCTGGGCCCGCAATTGATCCATCGTGAACCCGTGGACATAAACCCCGCCCTTGGGGCAGGTGGCCGAGCATAGACCGCAGCCCTTGCACAGGGCTTTTTCAGTGGCGATCCGCGCGCGGGTCCGGCCGTCATCGGTCTGGTATTCCGTCAGGGCGATGGCATTGTACGGGCAGACATCCAGGCACAGGGCGCATCCGTCGCATTTGTCGGTGACAAAGGATTTGATGGCGTCCAGGGTCATTTCCGTCTGGCACAGAACCACCGCCGCCCTGGCTGCCGCCGCCTTGGCCTGGGCGATGGTTTCATTCATCGGTTTCGGGTAGTTGCAAAGACCCGCGACAAAGAGTCCGTCCACGGACATATCCACCGGACGCAGTTTCGGGTGGGCCTCGTTGAGAAAACCGTCTGCATTGGCGGCGCACTTATAGAGCTCCACCAGCTCGTGGGTCTCGTTCGCCTCCATGGCCGCGGCCAGCACCACGCGGTCGGCCGCGATGCTCATCGGCATGCGCAGGATGGGATCATAAATGTCCACGGCAAGTTCATCGCCGTCCCGGCGGACCACCGGTTTCCCTTCGGTTTCGTAGCGGATAAAGATCACGCCCAGATCCCTGGCCTGGCGATAGAGATCCTCGCGCTCACCGTAGGTGCGGATGTCGCGGAAAAGGACGTAGATGTTCATCTGCGGATTCAAGCCCTTGAGCTGAATGGCGGATTTGATGGAGTGGGTGCAGCAGATACGGCTGCAGTAGGGCCGGCGTTCGTCCCGGGAGCCGACGCACTGGATGAACACCAGACTGGGGATTTTCTTGATTGCCGCGGGATTGTCGCGCAGCAAGGCGTCCAGTTCCAAATGGGTTATGACGCGTTCATCCTGGCCGAAGAGGTATTCCTCCGGGCGGGATTCCCGGCCGCCCACCGCCAGCACGGCAACGCCGTAGGAAATTTCGCTTTGCCCGCCGTTTACCCGGATGTCGCTGGTGAAATTTCCCACGGACCCCTTGGCGGAAGCGAGGGCGGCGTTTGTGAACACCTGGATGCCGGGATGGGTTTCCACCTTACGGATGAGGTCTTCCAGGAAGGGGCGGACGGCCAGCCCCTGGTCGGTGGTGTTTATTTTCCAGGCGTTGCCGCCGAGCCGGTCGGACTTTTCCAGCAGAACGGCTGGAAAATTCTGCTCGGCCAGGCTCAGGGCCGCCTGCATGCCGGCCACTCCGCCGCCGATGACCAGGGCCTTGGGGACGACGCTGATCCTGGTTCTCTCGATGGGCAGGCTCAGGGCGGCCTTGGCCGCCGCGATCCGCACCTGATCCTTGGCCTTGGCCGTGGCCATTTCCGGCTCCCGTTGGTGGACCCAGGCGTTTTGATTGCGGATATTGGCCATTTCCACCAGATACGGGTTCAGGCCCGTCTCCTGGAGGGTTTCCTGGAACAGGGACTCATGGGTGCGCGGCGTGCAGGCGGCGATGACGATCCGGTTCAGGGAGTTTTCCTGAATCTTTTTGGCCATCATTTCCTGGGTGTCGGCCGAGCAGCTGAAAAGGTTGTTTTCCACAAGCACCACATGGGGCAGGCTTCGGGCGTATTCGGCAACTTCATCCACGTTGATGATTCCCGCGATGTTGATGCCGCAGGAGCAGATGAACACGCCGATGCGGACTTCCTCGCCGGCGATGTCCCGCTCGGCGGGATAGGTTTTGCGGCTGGTCAGATCCCCCCGCGAGCGAATCAGGGCCGTGGCCGCCTCCAGGGCGGCGGTGGAGGCTTCGGTCACCGCCCGCGGAATCGCCTTGGGGGTCTGGAAGGCGCCGGCCACATAGATCCCCTGCCGGTTGGTGCAGGCCGGGGAGAAATCCGAGGTTTTGGCGAAACGATACTGGTTCAGATCCAGGCGGAACAAATCCGCCAGTTGCTTGCCGTCTGCCGTGGCCTCCAGCCCCACGGACAGCACCACCATGTCGAATTCGTCGATCCGGATGCTCCCGTCCTCGTCGGCATAGCGCATGGTTACGCCGCAGTTGTCCGCTCCCGCCTCGATGGAGTGGGGCCGGGCCCTGACAAAGCGGACTCCCTTGGCTTTGGCGCTTTCGTAAAAGCGATCGAAATCCTTGCCGTGACTGCGGATATCCATGTAGAAAATGCTTTGCCGCAGTCCGTCGCCTTGGACATGTTCGGCGGTGACCAGGGCCTCCTTGATGGCGTACATGCAGCAGACGCTGGAGCAGTAACCGTTGTCGCAGCGGTTGGTGTTGCGTGAACCCACGCACTGGATCCAGGCGATGCTGCGGGGTTCCTTGTGATCGGAGGGCCGCACCAGGTGGCCCATGCAGGGGCCGCCGGAGGACAGCAGGCGCTCATATTCCATGCTGGTGACCACGTCCGGAATTTTGCCGTACCCGTAAAAGTCGAATCCGGACGGATCGAAAGGTTTGAAGCCCGGCGACAGGATGACGGCGCCGACATTCAGATCGGTGATTTCCTCCCGGTCCTCAAAATTGATGGCGGAAGTGGGGCAGAATTTCTCGCAGGCCTTGCATTTTCCCCGGGTGAGATAGATGCAGGTTTCACCATCGATGGCGTATTTCAAGGGCACGGCCTGGCCGTAGCGGATGTAGGCGGCGGTGCGCTGGTTCAACCCCATGTTGAATTCGTCTTTCACCTTGCGGGGGCATTTCTGGGCGCACAGCCCGCAGGCGATGCATTTTTCCATGTCGATATAGCGGGGATTTTTTTTGACCTTGACGACGAAGTTTCCGATTTCTCCCGATACAGCCACTACTTCCGACAGCGTCAGGAGGTTCACATTGGAATGCCGGCCGACCTCGACCAGTTTGGGGGAGATGATTCACATGGCGCAGTCGTTGGTCGGGAAGGTTTTGTCCAGCTGGGCCATGGCACCGCCGATGCCGGCGGTTTTTTCCACCAGGTGAACGAAATAGCCGGAGTTGGCCAGATCCAGCGTCGCCTGAATACCGGCGATGCCGCCACCCACTACCAATACCGATCCGATGGGCTTTGCTGACATAGGCACCTCTTTGGGATTGTGGTGAAGAGTTGGGGCGATTGCGGAATCACCCATGGCAGGGGATGCTTCACTGTCGGTGATCTCCCGCAGGATATTCTCGGAAATGCCGTGTTCCCGGCAAAAGTCCAGGAACAGGTGTTGATCGATCAGGTATTTCTTGCCCACCGTGGCGGAGGCCTTCAGTTTTCCGGACTGGATCCAGTTCGTCACGGTATTGCGATGCACGCCCAGTTTTCGGGCGAGTCTGCCGACACGGAATGCCATCTGCATAGACAACTCCTTCCGCTCGTTGTTCAGCCGATCTCCCGCATGATCCGCGCGCACATGCGCGGCACGGCCGATTGGACCGGCTCTGAAAGTCCGACCGTGACCTCGTCGGGCAGGTTTGGGGCCTGGACCACCAATACTTTCACCTCCACCGGACATTCTTCCTTCAGTTCCTTGAGCATGTTCGTGGTGGGAAACTGGTGCGGGGAGAAGTCGCCGATTTTTTCCGGCTGGATTTCCCCGATGTCGATTTCCCGGATATCGCCGGCGTTGTAGCCCGCGGCGGTGGCGGCGTCGATAATGATGATTTTCCGCGGTTTCCGGGGTGACAGCAGAATGTCGAAGAGGAGATCCCGGATGGAAGTGCCGCAGTCGATGGCCGTAACGGAGTCCGGCAGTTGGTGGTGTTCTTCCAGATGCTGAATCACCGCCGGTCCAAAGCCGTCATCCCCGATCAGGGGATTGCCGCAACCCAGAACCAGACAATCATAGTCGTAAATCGGCTTCAGCATATTGTGCCATTTATGCCAAGTCAATAAGGCTTGTCAAGAAAAATGTGCAATTTGTGCAAAGGGCTTGCAAGGGTGGGTCGGCGGATGGTTTTCGGTTTCACGGACGCTGGCCGTTGCGCCTGGCAGGCGCCACGGCCAGCGCCGTTTCAAATCATAAACGGGGACAACCAGCCTTCTTTGGCTTGGTTCCCATCGTTATGTGAACACTTTTTCCGCTACCGACCGTTTGGTTCCTTCGAGCTGGGGAACCTGGCTGTAGCCCATGCGTCGGATATCCGCACAGACGAGAGCGTCGAGCTTGCCGCGGGTGACGCCGATGCCGGCCCGCCGCAGGGCCTTGCAGAAGGCGTAGCTGAAGATGCCCCGGTGGACACCGCCGATGGCGGCCTCCGCTGAGGTTTGATAGTCACGGCAGCCGGCCCACAACACATGGTTTAATCCATCAACGATGACCAGTTCCCGTTCCCCCGGTTGCGGTTTCAGGATCCGCCGGGACGGAATGGTCGGATCCGAATCCAGGAAAAAGCCGTAATCCGGCGGCGGCTCGATATACCGGCAGGTCACCCGTTGCTCCTCGGGCGCGCCGGAGCGGGTGTCGAGTTCCCGGGTACCGGTGCCCGAATGGCAGGAATCCAGGATCACATCCAGGTTCACCCCGGCTGCCAGACCGCCGAAGATTTTCCGGAAATCATCGTCCCGGATCATGCCGGCGGCGGCGTAATCATGCGGGCAGATGGTTTCATCCTTGGCGTCGATTTCATCGCCGCCGGTATCCGCGACCTGGGAGCCGTGGCCCGAGTAATGAAAAATCAGGGTGTCGCCTTTTTGGGCGCCCTTGATCAGCCATTTGAGACCTTCCAGGATGGCCGCCCGGGTGGCCCGGCGGTCCGTGAGGATGCGCATGGTCCCGGGTGTCGCCGGGACGATGCCGAGGGCGTTCAAGGTATGGGCGATATCTTTCACGTCATTGACACAACCTTGCAAATCCGGGCCGCCGGCGCCCACCGGCGAATAGTCGTTGATGCCCACCAATAGTGCTTTCTTCTTCATGCGATTTCTCCTTTCCGATTGCGGGGTTGGTTTTGCTCGATTGCCGACAGATGGTTGCCCAACGAGGAAAGAAAAATGCGCGGCGAACCCACGGGTCATCAGCGGGCTCCCGGTATGTTCCGGGGCGACCGTCGACTCCTGTTTGTTCCATGGCCCGAATCGCTCCAGGCCGGTGGCTGTTCGCCGGGTGGGAAGAAACTCAATGAATGCAATACGCGAAATGCAAATTCGTGGGGTAGGGTGTCGGTCTCGATTGTAATAAGGACGTAATGAACCCGTATGGCAAGAAACAAAAAAAATCAAGGGAAATTTCGCACGACCATGCCGATCTCACTCAACAGCTTTTATGTCAGATGGCAACTTCATTTTCTGTCTGGCGGCCCCGATCTCGGCCTGGATCTCGTCACAGGTAACGCGGGACTCGCAGGCCGGGCAGAGATAACTGGTTCTGCCTGAAGGTGAAAGCCCACAGGCCACACATATTCCCTTATCCATGCATTCCTTTTCATCCCGGCTCCATTTCAGCGGTTTCAGGGATGGCGCCGGTTCTTTTCTTCCCGATAGTTGAAGTAATTTTACGTAGTTCATTATAATCACTTTCCCGCTTTCAGTCACGCCCGAGGCGGCTGAATGAAACATTCCGGATTCAGCCTTCCCCTTCCCGGCCACAAACCGTGACCTTGTTGATACTGAAATCTATGAAAACGTCTTTTCCGTGTCAAGAATATTGTGAATACAGACCATTAAGAAAGTTCTGGGCCAAAATCGCTTCAGCCCGTTTTTTATTAATAAAGGACCATGGGAACTATGTTGATGAAGGTTGGGCCTTACAGCAGATCATGAGCTAAAACCACGCCCAGCAAGGGATCGAAGCCGCTCGCGCGGTTTATCCCGGAAACTGCGCTCTGACATTTTTGATTACATCCGATAGTAACTTTTTTCTTGATATGCCGTTGTCTTTCTTTTATCATTGAAACCAATTAAAATCAAAAATTGCCCTTCTTGCATAAACAATCGATTGCAAAATCGTCAACTGTACCTCCCTTTATTCAATTATGTACAGAATTATTTTAAGAATAGGTTCCAATTAGCTGCTTTTATACTATCCTTAACTTATGGAGGTTGATACATGCGTCTCATTCAATCCATTCTGGTCATTTCTTTTATTGCATTTTTATCGATTACTTCTGCTAATGCAGAAACAATCACGATCGTCACGGGTGAATGGGCACCATTTATATCTGAAAATCTTTCGGCTGGCGGCCCTGTAAATGAAATCATTACAGAAGCTTATAAATTAGAGGGCATTGATGTTACTTTCAAATATTATCCCTGGAAAAGGGCCGAATTCATGATTGAGAGCGGTACGGCACTAGGGAGTTCATGCTGGTCAGATGCACCCGAACGAAGATCTTTTGCAGTCGTATCCGATCCAATGGTATCATCAAGAGAGGTATTTATCTTTATGAAAAAAAACTTTCCTGATTTTGATTATACAAATTTAGAGGATTTGAAAAAATACAAATTGATGTCCCTCGCCGGGTATTCACATGAAAAAAAGTTTCAAGAGGCTGGATTAAATACAGACTCAACAAAGGACGCTGAAACTGCATTAAGAAAACTTGAAAAAGGCCGTGGCGATTTAATGTGTGAAAATGAAGCGGTGATGGCTGGATTAATTAGAGAGCTGTTTCCAGGCCGGGAATCGGAATTTGGTATGTCAAAGACCGCTTTCCAGGACAAGCCGCTGCATCTGCTGTTTTCAAAAAAATTTCCTGATATGGACAAGTATCGTAATTCATTCAATGCGGGACTTGCAAAAATTAAGCAAAATGGCACTTATGATAAAATTGTTGCAAAATTAAAATAATCAGCCAGCTTAACTGGCATTGATCGATCTCCATGGCCCCTATGGCCAGCTCCGGTCATTTGAAACGATGTTTCTCCAATCGCTTCGGCCACAAACAAAAACCGTTCCGATCCTATTACAGAATTTTCACCATATTCCGCCTGCGATTGGAGAATACAAACAATTGAGCGGAAAACGGGTCCATCTCAAACCGATCTTCCACCAAAATCGGAAGGTCATTGATGGATTTCCGCATATCGGTTTCGCCGATCGCCAGATAGATTTTGGTATGAAACGGAATAAACATCAGAATCGGCTCAGCGCATAAATCAACCGATGGGCATGCTAGTGCCATTGCCTTGAACCCGATTCCTATGTTTGTTGGATTTGTCCGAAATTTGTTTGCCGCACGATGAAGGTATGCCCTGAAACGATATTGCATTATAACATTTTCAATTAATAAGGATTTTTAGTCGTCATTTTTTCTTAAAACTGGAATATAGAATATCCCAATTTTCCTTATTCGTAATATTTTCCATCCAGCGCCTCTTGAAAAAATCGATCGACTTGACCACTGGATTTCAGCTTGCCTAACCCGCGATTAAAGATCGTCACCCATTCCTGGCTTTTCGGATGTGATTTGGGAAAAATAACATATAACGCATCTTTATTGACTGGCTGTGGGTGATAGGCAATTTGCACCATTTCTTCTGATGAAAATTGGGTACGTAACAGATAGGTGCCTACCTGCAAGGACATCACCACGACATCGACCCGACCAGCAAGCAATTTTTTCACATTCTGTTCATCAGTCGCGACTCGCTGCACCTGTAACATCCCCCTTTCTTCCGCTTTTTGAAAGGGATCGCCATAAAAATAGCCAATCGTGGCACCGATCTGTTTGCCTTGCAAATCCGCGATGGTGTTCCACTCAAAGGGCTTATTCTTTAAATAAAACACCATCTGCTGTTCGATAAACACCGGATCACTGAATAAGAAGCTTTGGTTGCGTTCTTCTGTCCAATACCAAGCCACTGACGCATCCCAATCATCATCCTGGGCAGTCACATACGCTCGTTTCCATGGAAAAAACCCATACTCAACCGTCACGTCTTCGAGCTTGAACGCTTCGGTTACGATATGGCTCACCAGACCATGATGGGGTGCCCGTTCTGACAGAAACGGCGGCCATTCGCCATTCGTAATTTTGATCACCATTCGTTCCGCCCCAACGGACTGGACACTGAACAACACCGTAATCATCACCGCAGTGAATCTGACCATTGTTTTCATCGCTCTTTTCCATGCGTTTGCCTATATATTAATCCGGCAAGTAAAGAATCCACCCCCTATGGGGGTGGATTCTTTACTATGGTGCCCCCGGTGCGTGTCACAGCGGTTGTCATAGTAATGTCACAGCTCCGTGTCGCAGCTTGTCATAGCTCCAATAACGCATAGTGACGGGTTGGATCGGTCGGTCCGGCTCCGCTTTCTTTAATCAGTTCCTTGTCCAACATTCCTTTTAGATCTCGTTGTAGACTGCGTCGATTTACATCAGGGCAAAGGCCCTCAAAATTCTGAATGGTTAATTTCCCGTGGCCCAGCAAGAATTCAATAGCCTTCCCTTGCCGCTCATTCAGTCCATGCTTCTGAACCAGTAGATCTCGCCGTATGATTTGCTCTCCTCGTTTTTTGACCTCGATCATTTGGGTTTCCAAACCTGTGATAAAATAATCGAGCCATACGGTCAGATCCATGCCGTTTTCACGCACGCTTTGGATCGATTTATAAAAGGTCGGCCTGTCTCGGTCATAATATTCACTGATGGTAAAAAGACGTTTAAAGTCGTATCCCGCCATGTAGAGGCAAAGCGTTGACAGCAGGCGGGATGTGCGACCGTTGCCGTCAAGGAACGGATGAATATGTACTAACTGGAACTGGGCGATACCGCTGATAAAAACAGGATGTATCTCGATGTCAGCGTTGAGCCACTTTACCATTTCCGACATCATGATCGGCACATCTACAGCGGATGGCGGTGTATAGATCACTTCACCGGTCGAAGAGTTGGCAACATAGTTCTGAATACGTCGGTAATTTCCCGGATCAGCTTTCCCGCCACGAACTCCCTCAACCAGTTTCCGATGAATCTCCCGGATCAGTCCTTCCGTGATCGGGTCACCACTGTCCAGGCATTCGGAAACGAATTCAAAGGCCGAACGATAATTCAGGAGTTCCCGGGTGTCTTCCGGGTCGGCTTCCGGCACTTCCTCTCCATTCCACAAGCGTTCTGCTTGATCCAGAGTCAACTGAGTACCTTCAATATGGGTCGTATGATGCGCCTCTTTGATAAGGGCTTTGTTACCCATATCCCGAACCCAATCCTCAGAGAGCCGGGCTGCTTCCAGAAAACCGCGCGCCCGTTCAATCTGCGTGATGGCCGCGGTCATGCGGTTGGTGATGGTGAATTTTGGATTAAATGCTATCATTTGTAACTTTTTATCTTTCGTTTGCCCTTCTCTAACTGTCAAAGATTTTATGACAGTTGCCTCCCATTGCATAACCCCATATGCGGCTTGTCTGCATAATGGTGATTGGGTTCACGCCCTTAAGAGTTTGCTTTTAGCTCTGGAAATCGCAATATTGTCCTGTTTTGAGGGGGTAAATTAGACCTGTTGTCTATATTGATAACCAGTTGGCTTGGTCCGACCTAATGCCGTCTGTATTCGTCCAAGTTCATCCTCAGTGCCTAATATATTGTCTTTGCGATTCTAATGGTATTGACTTTACCATATATATGGGGATTGTAAAGAGGCTGTTCTGGCGGGTTCATCAGGCGATTTCCGCTTTTTGGGACAGAAATAACGGGGTCCCGGGGCCATATGACCATTTCACCTCGATGATTGCCGGCAAAAACCATCCGGCTGGCAAAAAAACAGGATCATTCGGCCGTACCTGTCCGGTTGCTCATCTGGAGCATTCAAAAAGACGGCTTGACATCGGCACAGGGTTTGAGAAATCCCTCAATTCGCGTGTTGGTTGAAACGATATGCGCTGAAGCCGCTTCCTTCAGGGTTTCTTTTTTTGGCCAGGTGTTATGCTTCCGCAAGCCGTTTCAGGGAGTAAATCCCATCAAGGCCTTTGATACGCTTGGGCTTTTTCTCCCGGCTGGTGTGAAAATGATCCTTGAACCGCTGGTACAGGCCGGAAACAAAGGCCTTGCTGCCGATGATGCCGGAATCGGAAAAATAGCGGGTGCGGAACAGAAACCGGTCCACCCGCGAGACCTGATAGTTTCTTTTTCGTTCCGTTTCGATGGTTTCTTTTTTTATTGCTTTTTGACTTTCGCTCTTCTTGATGCCTCCGGCTTCATACACATATTTCCGGTAGAGCAGCAGTCGTTCCTCCTTGCCGGCCACGCCGAATTCCGTCAACCCGAACTCCCATGACAGGAAATCATCCGGATTGCCGGTCTGGAAATGATAGCCCATGGAACTCCAGCGGTATTCTTCCGGCCGGGCCGCGAGACCGGCGCGGATGGGGTTGAGATCGATATAGGCCAGGCAGTTGATCAGGGTTTCGCCGTTTTCCA
>JBMORA010000015.1:0-17539 GCA_049320885.1 Thermodesulfobacteriota bacterium
CCGACAGCAAGACCCCTTTTTTTGCCGGCACAAAGGTCCCGTCGATGAAGGCCTCCCGGATATCTATTCCGCCTCTTTCATACAGGTCTTGTGCAAGCTTTTGGGCGATGAGTCGAAAAGCTCCTTGCCGTACCCATTGCTGGAAGCGCCTGTGGCATGTCTGGTATGGCGGATACCTTGGCGGTAAATCTTTCCAGGGAGCGCCGGTTCGCAAAATCCATAATATCCCGTTCATGACATCGCGGGGATCGCGTCCCTTGCGACCACGCGGGTCTTTTACTGGGGTTGTTGCAGTTATTATGGGCTCTACCAAATTCCATTGTTCGTTTGTAAGTTCCATCCTAATTATATTGCATATTCAGGACGTTATGTCTAGTTTTATTTTAAATATTTTTAATCAGTTACAACACGCTGTATTTGAAAGACTTTTTAGTCAATTACGCGACGACGTCGCTCCCGGCATGGTTAAGTTTTTTTTTGAGATAGCTTGTAATATTCCATATTAAATTCCCCCTCCTGTCTCCTGGCTTCTGGCTTCTGACTCCTCCCCTCCCCTCCTACCCTGCCCCGAATGCCATCATGCTGCCGGTCTCGCAATAGTGCTTCAGCAACCGGGAAAGAGTGGCGGCCGTCACCAGCATCTTTTCCCGTATGGTCTGGTCCGGGATTGCATGCATGGTCTGGTCAAGGGTGGTCAAGGTCATGTCCCAGCGGCAGGATGACCGGGACGCGCCTGTTTCCGTGACCGTGAGATCGATGGTCATGATGCCGGCATCGCCGATGAGGAGTACGAATTCGATGCGCCCCGCATCCGGATCATGCACCGTGGTGATCCAGAAGGTCGTCAGCGGCGTATCCGTCAAGAAAGGCCCGGACAGATACTCCTTGAACATGCAATGTTTCTCGTTCACGCCGCTTACGGAATAGATCATCGCATGCTGCTTGTCCCAGCCCTCGATCCATTTCAATTCAGCCGTGGGGCATAACAGCGGAAAAATGCTCCGGGCCGATGCATGGATCCTTTCCTCATGGCGGCATGCAATCCGTTTCGCGTTCATGTGCTCCATCGTGCTTCCCTCCTTTTCATTTCCCTGATCCGTCATGTAATTCTGTCTCCTGTCTTCTGACTCCTGACTCCTGACTCCTTATTTCACCCACAATACCCCCAACCGCCCCGTCCGTATCGCTGAATGACGAAAATAAATTGATCTTTCGCGCTGACATGGCATAATGCCGGCCATCATCGCTCCCGAAACAGGATGGTTCCCATGCAGCGCACCACGTCGGTGGGTTTGATTCAAATGGTGTTGAAATTCGTGGAGGAATCCGGCATCGATCCCCGGGTCCTGCTGGAGGAGACCGGCATCGCCTCCGGGATATTGGATGACCCGGACGCCCGGATCGCCGTGGCCCGGGTGGACGCTTTGTGGGCCGCGGCGGTAGCCGGGACCCGCGATCCCCATTTCGGACTGCATCTGGGTGAATCCATGCGGAACCGACCCGGCGGGAATCTCCTCTTCGCCATATTTATGAACAGTCCCACGGTGGGGGTGGCCCTGGAAAAATTCTGCCGCTACCATCACCTTCTGAACGATGCGATCCAGCCGAAAGTGGCAGCGGAAGCCGATCTGGTATTCCTTTACTGGGAAGCCGCCGATCCCCATTCAAGGTCCTCCCGGCATGTTTCCGAAGCCCTGTTGTGTGTTTTGAACGCCGTGCTCCACCATCTCAGCGGCGGGAAGTTCACTCCCGTTGCCGTGCATTTCCGGCACGACCGGCCACGGGACATCCGGGAGCATGAGCGGATTTTCAACACACGCCTGGAGTTCGGCCAGGCCCGGAACGCCGTAGTCCTGGAGCGGCGCTATCTGGCAACGCCGGTGTTTCTTGCCGATCCCGGCTTCCTGGAAAGCGTCGAGCGCCACGCCGTGGCTCTGACGCATCGGATCTATTTGGCGGATTCCTGGGCCGACAAAGTAATCCGTCTGCTCGGCCGGCAACTGCCCGGTGAAAAACCGGCGCTCCCTGCCATTGCCCGGCAACTGGGCGTATGTACCCGCAGCCTGCAAACCCGGCTGCGCGGGGAGGGAACCTCGTTTCAGGCCTTACTGGATTGGGTCCGGAAGGAATCGGCGCTGACCTATCTGAAAAAACCGGAAATCCCCCTCGGCGAGATTGCCTTCCTGCTGGGATTTTCAGAGCAGAGCGCCTTTATTCATGCTTTCAAACGCTGGACCGGCAAAACCCCCAAGCAGTATCGGAACCATAGATGAGGGAGAGCTGATAGGGGAATAGCTGATAGGGGAATAGGTGATAAGGTTGTTTTTCCTATAGCCTATAGCCTATCCCCCTATTGTCTTCTTTCTATAGCCTGCTTTTCATCCAAATCCCGGAACCCTTTACCCGTCCGGACCAGCTCCTCGATCAGGGCCGCCGGTTGCCACTCGTCGCCGAACTCCTGCTGGAATTTCTTCAGCGCGTCACGGATCGTATCCAGGCCCACCAGGTCCGCGTAAAACATGGGACCGCCCCGGTACACCGGCCAGCCGTAGCCGTTCACCCAGATGACATCCAGGTCGCCGGGCCGGACCGCAATTTTTTCCGCAAGGATTTTCGCGCCTTCATTGATGATGGGATAGATGCAGCGCTGCCGGATTTCCTCGTCGGAAATCTCCCGGCGCCGGATGTTCTGTTTTTTCGAAAAATCCATAATCAGCTGTTCGACTTCGGGGTCGCGGATGGGGGTGCGGTTGCCCGTTTCATACCGGTAAAATCCGGCCCCGGCTTTGAGGCCCAACCGGCCCATTTCGCAGAGCGCTTCCCGGATGGTGGAACCGGTGGAGGTCTCCCGGCTCCAACCCAGGTCGAGCCCGATCAAATCCCGGAGCGCCAGCGGTCCCATGGGAAAGCCGAAGTCATACATCACCCTGTCCACCTGGCCCGGCAGTGCGCCTTCCAGGATCAGTTTCTGGACTTCCCGTTCCCGCTGGGCGAACATCCGGTTCCCCGCGAAACCATGGCAGACACCCACAACCACCGCGATTTTCCGAATAGTCGCGGCCAGCCCGAGGCAGGTGGCCAGAACCGTCTTGGAAGTTTTTTCCGCCCGGACGATTTCCAGCAGACGCATCACATTGGCCGGACTGAAAAAATGCAGGCCCAGCACCTTCTCCGGCCGGCCGGTCACGGCCGCGATTTCGTTCACGTCCAGATAGGAGGTGTTGGTGGCCAGGATCGCCTCCGGCTTGCAGGACGCGTCCAGCCTGCGGAAAATGTCCTTCTTGAGTTCCATGTTTTCAAACACCGCCTCGATGACGATGTCAGCGCCCGCAGCGGCTTCCAGGGAAACCGTCCCCGTGATCAGGGACATTCGTTTGTCCACTTCTGTCCGGGCCATTTTCCCCTTGGATGCCGTGATCTCGTAATTTTTCCGGATCACCCCCAGACCGCGCTCCAGGAATTCCGCTTTGGCCTCCACCAGGGTCACGGGAATGCCGGCGTTCACGAAATTCATGGCGATGCCGCCGCCCATGGTGCCGGCGCCGATGACCGCCGCCTTGCGGATATCCAGCAGGGGGGTGTCGTTGGGAATGTCCGGCAGTTTTCCCACTTGCCGCTCCGCAAAGAAATGATACCGCTGGGCCGCGGATTGGGATCCGCTCACCAGCTTCCGGAACAGCTCCCGTTCCACGGCAAGGCCCTCGGCAAAGGGTCTGTTCACGGCGGCCTCCACCGCCTGGATACAGGCTTCCGGCGCTTCGAAGCCCCGGGCCGTCCGGGCAATGGATTTGCGGAAGTCGGCAAAAATTTCAGGCCTGCCCCGGTCCGCCTCGACTTTTTGATTCATGCCGCTGACCTTCCGCAAGGGTTGCCCGTCGGCGATCACTGTTTCCGTGAAGGCAACGGCGCCTTGCAGAAGATCTCCCGCGATGATCCGGTCCACCAGACCGATCCGCAAGGCCTCCCCGGCGCTCACCGGATTTCCGGATACGATCATCTCCAGCGCCTTCTCAGGACCCACCAGCCGCGGCAATCGCTGGGTTCCTCCGGCCCCCGGCAGGACCCCGAGTTTTACTTCCGGCAACCCGAGTTTTGCGGACGGGGCCGCCACCCGGTAGTCGCAAGTCAGGGCCGTTTCCAGTCCGCCGCCGAAGGCTGTGCCGTGGATCACGGCGATCACCGGTTTCGGGCAGACCTCGATCGCCTCCAGCACCTGGGGCAACATCGGTTCCAGCGGCGGCCGGCCCAATTCCCGGATATCGGCGCCGGCGAAAAACGTCCTTCCCCGGCAGACCAGCATGATCGCCTTGACGCGTCCGTCCATCCCGGCCCGGCGGATTCCTTCCGCGATCCCCTGGCGCACCGTAATTCCCAGGGCGTTCACGGGCGGGTTATCGATTGCCAGCAAGGCGATCTGGTTGCCGATTTCCAGCGTTACCGTTTCCGTGATAGCTATCATTTCTTCCTCTCCCAACAACGGATCAGCGATTGGCTTTCCGGATCCCCAGCTCATCGAGGGCGATGATCTGTTTGCAGATATTGGCCGAGCCCTCGACGATCACATAGGTCGGGATGTCGCGGTAGTAACGGGCCAGCCGGTATTCCGTGGAGTAGCCGTAGGCGCCCATGATGCGCATGGCATGGCTCGCGCACTTCATGGCGGTTTCGCCGGCGAAATATTTGGCCTGGGCCACCTCGAACCCGTTGCCGGTGAAGCCCCGGTCTTTCTGGCAGGCGGCTTTGTACACCAGGAGTCTGGCAGCCTCGACTTCGGCGGACATCTGGGCGATGAGGTCCTGGTTCATCTGAAACTGGCCGATGGCCTGGCCGAACTGCTTCCGTTCGCTGCAATATTGCACGGCTGTTTCCAGGCAGGCCTGGGCACAGCCAACGGCCCCGGCGGCCGCGGAAAGCCGGGTCTGGTTGAGGGAATGGAAGACGATCCTGGCGCCATCCCCGGGCTGGCCCAGGATGTTTTCCTTGGGCACCCGTGTGTCGGTGAAAAACAGTTCCCCGGTGGGGGAGGAATGGGAGCCCAGTTTGGCAAGCTGGGTGGTCTTGATCCCCTTGAAATTCTTGGGCTCCACGATGAAGGCGGAAAGCCCCTTGCCCCTTTTGGAACGATCCGTATAGGCGTAGCAGATGATCACGTCCGCCACATGGGCGTTGGAAATCCAGGTCTTGGAACCGTTCAACAGCCAGTGGTCGCCTTTGTCCTCGGCCACGGTCTCGATGGCCATCACGTCCGATCCCGCATTGGGCTCGGTGATGGCGAAGCCGCCCAGGTATTCGGCCTTGCAGAGTTTGGGCACATATTTCCGCTTCACTTCTTCCCGGGCGTATAGATAAATGGGATAGGCGCAGCCGAGTTCCAGCAGGTTGTATTGCACGCGCAGCGAGCTGGACACCCTGGCGATTTCCTCCGTGATGATCACCGCGGCCAGGAATCCCATGTTCACCCCGCCGTATTCCTCGGGAATGACGGCACCGAAAAAGCCAAGTCCGCCCAAGGGCCGGATGACCTCCTCGATGGGCAGATAATGCGTTGCGTCCCATTCATCCACATGGGGGGCGATCTTTTCCGCGGCGAATTTCCGAATCTCCTTGCGGAGCATTTCATGTTCCTTTGATAGCTGGAAGTCCATTTTCCCTTTTCCTTTCCTGTCGAAGGCTCACTTGTTCCGGCTGTTTTCCAGGACGGCGGCGATCCCCAGCCCGCCCCCGCCGCAGATGCATTCCAGACCGTAACGGGCACCGCTTCGCTGCATTTCGTGCAGCAGCGTCACCAGCACGCGTGTCCCGGTACAGGCGATGGGATGACCGAGGGATATGCCCGAACCGTTCACGTTCACCCTGGCGTAATCCTCCGGCCCGATGCCCATGTGTTTCAAATCCGCCAGCACCTGGGCGGCAAAGGCCTCCTGGATTTCGATGAGATCCATCCGGCGGATATCCAGTCCCGCCATGGCGAGCGCTTTTGCAACGGCGCGCGGGACGGTCATGAACGTGCGCCGGGGGTCGTCGCCCGCCACGGCGCTGGAACGAAAAACGGCCAATGGCGAAATCCCGAGTTCCGCCGCTTTCTCGGCGGATGTCACCAGCACCGCGGCGGCCCCGTCGTTTTCCGTGGAGGAATTTCCGGCGGTGCAAACCCCTCCCAGAACCGGTTTCAGGCGCGCCAGTTGTTCCATGGTGGTATCCGCACGCGGGTTTTCATCCCGGTCGACAATGGCGGGCGCGCCTTTGTCCCCTGGCACTGGGACGGCCACCATTTCCTCCGCGAACTTGCCGTTCTCCATGGCGGCGCAGGCCTTGCGATGACTGGCAAGGGCCCAGCTGTCGCAGGCTTCCCGGGAGATGCCTTCTTCCTCGGCAGCGGTTTCCGCCCAGGACATCATGGCCGGCAGGACGCCGTACCGTGCTTCGGGCTGCGACATGACCCGCGCGCGCTGGATCCGGTCGTAAAACGGTAGCCCCCATATATTCAGATCCCCGTGGCCCCGGGGCATGCCTTTGCCGCCGCCGAGGCCCCATTTGATGTTTCCCGGAAGATAGAATTCCGCGTTGCTCATGCTTTCCACTCCGCCGGCCGCAACGATTTCCGCCTGGCCGGTCCGCACCAGGGATGCGGCGAAACGGACCACATCGAGAC
Organism: Thermodesulfobacteriota bacterium; assembly: GCA_049320885.1. Taxonomy (GTDB): domain Bacteria; phylum Desulfobacterota; class Desulfobacteria; order Desulfobacterales; family SURF-7; genus DYJD01. The sequence continues at coordinate 6,653 of JBMORA010000015.1, forward strand.
CGGTGCAGCACCTCCGATCAATGGTGATGCCGGGAACGGCTTCCGGCCAACCGGCGGTAAGCAGCGCCATGCGCGCGATATTCACGTATTCCCCGTTCTGATAGGATTGCCCCATGATCACTTCATCCACCCGATCGGGCGACAAACCGATTCTCCGGACAACCTGAGTAAGCACCAGGGCTGCGAGATCATAGGCCGCAACCGTCCTCAATGCCCCCATGTAACGGCCCACGGGGGTTCGAACCGCGCTGATAATCACCACCTCTTTCATCGTCCATGTCTCCCGTATCGGTTAGGCGGTTACCCGCCTGCTTTTCAGAAAGCGCTGTCCGGGAAGGCGACAATTTCACGGCCTGGGCGCAGGCATGACTGCATGGTGGCCAGGATATGCGGCAAGGTGATGTCCGCGAAATATGTCGCCTGGAATACCTTCCCCCGGTAAAAATCAAATTGCTTCCCGCTTTTCAGGGACGATTCATACGCGATCAGGGCCATGTCCAGGAGCCGCCATACCAGGATGATCTCACTGAATACCATCAAAGCCGGAAACGTATGGGAAGCCCATTGCAGCGGATCGGAGGACATGAGTTCCATGAGCTTACGCGCGCCTGCGCATACCTTGCCGGCAGCGCCGGATAGGTCCCGGACCTTGCCGCCGAGTCCCGGATGATCCGCGTGCCGGTCACAAAATGCGGCAATTTCCTTTTGAAAGGCCATAAAAGGTGCTCCGCCTTGCATCGTCATTTTCCGGCCCATGAGATCGATGGACTGAATCCCGTTGGTGCCTTCGTACAAGGAGAGGATTTTCACATCCCGTAGATATTGCTCCTGGGGATATTCCTTGCAGAAGCCGTATCCGCCGTAGCACTGCATGGCGGTTTCGCAGACCCGGAAGGCCATGTCAGAGCAATAACTTTTAATGATCGGCGTCATGAATTCCGTGAGACCGCGGTAATGCTTTTTTTCTTCGCCTTCCGGCAGCGCCCTGGCGAGATCCGCCCAGTACATGCCGGAATACACCATGGAGCGCATGCCGTCCACCACGGCCTTCATCCACAGCAGCATCCGGCGCACATCCGGGTGGTCGATGATGGGCACGTTGCCCGCTTTCCGGTGCCCGATATCCCGGCCCTGAATTCGTTCCCGGGTATAGGCGACGGCGTTCCGGTAGGCGGTGGATGCGACTCCAAGACCCGCGACCCCCGTGTTGATCCTGGCCGCGTTCATCATCTGGAACATATGGGCCAGCCCCATGTTCTCCTCACCGCAAAGATACCCGACACAGTCGTCGCGGGTTCCAAAATGAAGGGTGCAGGTGGGTGAAGCGTGGATGCCGAGCTTCTCCTCGATTCCGCTGCAAACCACATCATTGGCGCCCATAACAACGCCCTCCGCGTTCACCCGGTTTTTGGGAACAATGAACAGGGAAATCCCCTTGACGCCCGGGGGGGCGCCCTCGATTCGCGCCAGGACCAGGTGAACGATATTGTCCGTCATGTCATGATCGCCCCAGGAAATGAAAATCTTGGCGCCCTTGATTTTGAAATGATTTCCCGCACGACTGGCGATGGTGGTGATCTCCGCCAGGTTGGAGCCCGCGTCCGGCTCGGTGAGGCACATGGTGCCCGACCAGATGCCGCCGAGCATCCTGGGCACGTACACTTTCTTCAGGTCGGCGGCCGCGAAACTGTCGATCAGATGCGCGGCGCCCCTGGTAAGCCCCAGGGCCATATTGAACCCCTGGCAGGCGCCGTAAAACAAGTCGTTTTTGACGATGGTCAGCAGATTGGGGAAGGCCTGGCCGCCGCACTCCTCATCCAGATCCACACCGATCCAGCCGTCTTTTCCGGATTGGCGGAATGCTGCTGCAAATTCCGGCGGCACCCTGACAATCCCGTTCTCGAACCGCGGGCCGGGGTTTTCACCGAGTTCCTGCAGCGGATCCACAACCCCTTTGGCAAACCCGATCGCCTCGTTCACCAGCAGATCCAGGGTTTTTTCGTTCAGCTCCCTGTAACGCTCCAATTCACACAGGGAGCCGTAGCGAAGCTGCTCTTTCAAAATAAAGAAAATATCTTTCGGGTTGACGGCAAAATGTCCCATGGATTGCTCCGTATTCTCATCAAATCCTCGCCAACTGACCGTATTCGTAACGATAATTATTTTTTTGCACCATGGTTGCCGACTTCACCGCCTGTCCGGCCGGCTTGCTTTCCACACATCGGTTTTATTCATATTTATATCATCACAGCGCCTTTAGCGCGCTTCCAGCAACCAGAATAATCCTCTATATTTCATTTGACGAAAATTATCTACATCAATAGGAAGAGCTATATGACACGCTACCCGTTCTGGGAAGCTACATCGATTACTCCAAAAAAGAATTGATCCAAACCCGGGATGGTCGCTGTAGTTATAAATTCGTATCCTACATAGCTAAACCCTGCGTTTCCTTCCGGTCGGCTTTATGAATCGCTTTGATACAGCAGATTGTTGCAACAGATTGCCCCGAATCACTCGAATTTTTAACAATATGGACCCCATCCTTCATTCGTAATTCGTCATTCGTAATTCGTAATTGATTTTATATGGTCATGGAAATTTTTCTGGACATATCGCCCGCCTGCGTATTATCTTTCGATCGATTTGGTTGCAATGTTTATAATAATGAACAGGTGGTATTTCACGGGAAGCATTTGGAGGGAAAATGTTGTTTGGGAAATACACCTTCACTTGTAGGCTGGATACGGATGCGGAACTCCCGGCTTACAAGGGCTCCACCTTCCGGGGCGTGTTCGGCCGGGCCTTGAAAAAAGTGGTCTGCGCCCTGCCCCGGAACGATTGCGGCCCCTGCCTGCTCAAGAACAAATGCATCTATGTGCAGGTCTTTGAAACTCCCGGGGCCGATTCACCGGAAGGCCGGGCCGGCAACAACTCCCGACCCCATCCCTTTGTCATCGAACCGCCGCTGGCCTCGGACACGCGTTTTTCCGCCGGCGCTCTCCTGGACTTCAACCTGCTGCTCTTCGGACCGGCCAACGACTACCTGCCCTACTTCATTTACGCCTTCCAGCAGATGGGAATCATCGGTATCGGCCGGAAGATCGCCGGGCGAAGGGGCGCCTTCACGCTTCAACAGGTCGCCTTCAACGGCCGGCCCATTTACGCTTTGAAGGATCAGCAGCTGCGCATGCCGCCCGAGCATGACACGCTGACACTGGACATGGCCTGCCCGCATCCGGATGCGGAGAGCCGTCTCGGGATCACTCTGGAAACCCCGTTGCGGCTGAAGTTCAACAACCGCCTGAAGGCCGACCTGCCTTTTCACGTTCTGGTGCGGGCCATGCTGCGCCGGGTTTCAACATTGATGCAGCATTACGACGGCGGTGAACCGGACCTGGATTATCCGGGCCTTGTCCACCGGGCCGAATCCGTGCGGATCATCCGCGATGAAACCGCCTGGCTGGACTGGCGGCGCTATTCCTTCCGCCAGGAGCAGGAAATGCTCATGGGCGGCATGACCGGTTCTGTCATGTATGAAGGGAAAATCGGCGAATTCCTGCCGCTCATCGCCTTTGCCGAACAGGTCCACCTGGGCAAGCAGACCACCTTCGGTCTGGGCAGGATCAAGGCGGATGCCCACATTGCGGAGTGACAGGCGCGATCGGCCGAGAATTTGTTATATTTTATATAAATTCATGTGGTTGATCGGATTTATTCCGGACCCCCAAAAACAGGGTAGGTTACAGGAATCCGGTATCTGATTGTTTTTACGGTTTAATATGGTATGGATGATGATCGAACCCGGACGTTTTTCAGCAAAAACAAGACGCCAAAATGGAGGTTACAGGAAAATGGCATATAACCAACTGAATCAATTTCATTTAAAAATGGTACTGTCCGAACACCTGACCCGACGATGAGGGGATTGAGACCGCGGCTCGTTTCGGCGGCCTGGAAATGTCCGCTCTGAGTCCGAACACCTGACCCGACGATGAGGGGATTGAGACGGAAGAATCACGAATGCGGACTTCAAACTCATATTCAAGTCCGAACACCTGACCCGACGATGAGGGGATTGAGACATCGCGAGAGCACTCATTAACATAAAGAACTTTTTCAGTCCGAACACCTGACCCGACGATGAGGGGATTGAGACTCTAACCATAATTTAACGCAGTATAGCAGTTGTTTCAGTCCGAACACCTGACCCGACGATGAGGGGATTGAGACCTAAAAGGGAGAACGACATCAAGCCCTTTTTCTTGACGGTCCGAACACCTGACCCGACGATGAGGGGATTGAGACTTTTTTAAAAAACATCTTCCGGTGGTCCACAATAAACTGTCCGAACACCTGACCCGACGATGAGGGGATTGAGACATCACCAGGCCGAACCGCTTAAACAGTTGTTGCATTGGTCCGAACACCTGACCCGACGATGAGGGGATTGAGACAGAACTACATCCTTATCAATTGTGATATATGTTCCGGTCCGAACACCTGACCCGACGATGAGGGGATTGAGACGATTTAATGACCCACCTATGCCCAAAAGGCATAAAACAGTCCGAACACCTGACCCGACGATGAGGGGATTGAGACACCGTCGATACCCACATTCTCTGACTGCGTAGGACGTCCGAACACCTGACCCGACGATGAGGGGATTGAGACTCCGGAATGTTTTGGGAGAAAATTATCTGATAGTTCAGTCCGAACACCTGACCCGACGATGAGGGGATTGAGACTCCGGAATGTTTTGGGAGAAAATTATCTGATAGTTCAGTCCGAACACCTGACCCGACGATGAGGGGATTGAGACGAATAGGCTCACCGCTGTATTGACGGCCTTTTGAAAAAGGTCCGAACACCTGACCCGATGATGAGGGGGGGATTGAGACTCATTTATTCGTGCCAGCTTCATGTCCCGATAATAACGTCCGAACACCTGACCCGACGATGAGGGGATTGAGAGAAAACAGACTGAAGGCTATAGACTGTAGACCGAAAGGTGCTTGAAACGTTGGCCAGAAGATTAAGAATTAATGGTACTTGACTTAATTGGATTGCTTTGCTTTAAGTAAACAAAGTTCATCAACAACGAAATTTTAAGATTTATCAAGCGATAAAAATACCAGAGAGTGAGTTTCAAAGTTTCTGCTGGACTTTTCGAAGGGATTTATTCCTTTCTTGCGACAGATTGCATACCCAGGGGCTGCCCCATCGTAACTTCCATATGCGGAGGGCCTTACCAATTTCCTGATGTTGCCGGCATTCAGCGAAAAAATACTTTTGAGAATAAAACACCATTCGGGTTGAAGAAAATAGACTCTGCTCCAACTGAAGCGAAAAATACAAAGCATGGAGGAACTAATGGGAAAAAATATTCCGGTGTATCGAAATCGGATACAGAAAGAGTTGAAAGTGGAGGTGGCTCAATGGACATGAATCGTTCTCAATTGGTGGTAATGGATTTTCCTGGGATCAAACAATATGTTTTCGGCACGGACCGGTTGGTTGAAATCCGTGGAGCCAGTGCTCTGCTGGATCAGCTCAATCGCAAACATGTCCCCGAATTGATGCGGCAATATTTTGGAAACGAACAATTTAAAACGATTTTTTCGGGAGGCGGTTCCGCGCAATTCATTGTTAATGACACCCCCGTAAGCACAAAAGAGAAAATTCGTAAAGTCCAGGGAGAAATTTATCTAAAGACCGGTGGAGCACTGAATCTGTTCGCAGGGATAGCATTGTATCAGGACGATTACCATAAAGCCATACAACAGGCTTTTTTTGATCTAAAAAGAAATATACAGCAACACCCATTCAGGCCTTGTTCATCTTTTCACACTGGTTTTATTAAAGAGTGTGAAAGCTGCTCTGGCATGGCCAGTGATATGACACAATATGCTGGGGAGGATAGATGGCTATGCCAGGTATGTATAAAAAAGGAAAATGCGGGACGACAGCGGGGGTTGTGGAAAGAATTTTCTGTACATTTAGAAAAACAAGGAAGAGACCCTAACCAGACCCTTGAATGGCGGCCAAGCAATTTTGAGGAAATCGGCGACCGCTGTGAAGCTCGACCCGGTTATACAGCTCTGGTGTATGGAGATGGAAATGCTATGGGTCAGTTAGTAAAACAGATCAATACACAAGATCGTTTTCAACGATTTTCTCAAACCGTGGACGAGGCGGTGCGAGATGCCTGCTATGAGGCCTTATGGCTGTGCTATAACAAACCAATTGCGGGGAAAATACCTTCGGATATCCTGTTGCTTGGTGGGGACGATATAATAGTATATCTTACTGCGGATAAGGCGCTGCCCTTTGCCATTGAAGCAGCAAAACGCTTCGAAGAAAAAACCCGCCAAAAATTATGCATCGAAGGCAAGGACGATTTTTTCAGAAAAAATCTTAACGGTCGTGGACTGACGCTTTCTTTGGGTATCGCATATGCAAAATCCCACACTCCCATTTCCATGATGGTTGACCAAGCCGAAGAACTGCTTAAGATAGCAAAGAAAAAAGGCACCGATTTGGCTGACGGTTGTAGTTATACGCCAGCTTGTCTTGATTTTCATTTTTCCAACCATTTCAACCAGGTTTCCGTTTCAGATAGTCGATGCCAACACCTGATAAAAAAAACATCGTCTAACGAAAAAATCCGTCTCTATCGCGGTCCCTACACCCTGGATGAAGCCGAGGCACTTTTTCATCACGCCTACCAGCTGAAACAAAGCGGGATGCCCAGTTCCCGGATTCATCGAATGGGGGATGCCCCTTTTATGGGAAAGGTAAACGCAACAATTGAAACCATGACTCTGTTAGGCCGCTGCGAGAGCCAGTCACAAAGAAACGTTTTAATTAAAGCACTTGATCATTTTGGATGCACATCTGTCATTCCCTGGAAAATCGATCCATCGGAAACGACAACCGTGATAGTGGATCTGTTAAAAATAGCTGAATTCATTAAAAAGGAGAACCACCCTTATGCACCATAACATCCAACTTGATCTCGAAATAAATTTTTCATCACGCTGGCACGCCGGTTCGGGAGAGGGCAGTTTTTCGACAGACCGCCTGGTACGCCGGGGTACCCGGAACCAACCGTTTATACCAGCCAGTACACTTAAAGGCATTGTACGGCAAAACTGCGAAAAAGTTTCCCGTACACTGGGGTTTCCGGATCCATCAGACCCGCATCAGGTTGATTTGAATCAGAATCAGGCTTTCGTCCCTCTCAAACAAGTAAACTCGCCCATTGATCTTATTTTCGGCACCAAATTTGAACCTGGTGGGCTTTTTTTCCGAGACGCTCGCCCAAGGAATGATACGGATTACTTTGAATCGTTTACCCGCAACCGAACCGCGCGCTACCGTATATTAAAAACAGTCAGAGACAAGCATCTTTTTTCCTCTGAATACATCCCGGAAGGGATAGTCTTATTCACTAGAATCGACGGCTGGCATAACAACCTGGTAAGCATAGATGACTCCTATCCGCCATTTGCCTATTGCTTTTTAATTGCCGGGATTCTGTCAGTGGAACGTATCGGTGGCGATAAGAGTACAGGGGCCGGGCATCTTTATGGTCCTATCCGCATCAAGTACGCCGCATATAACCAAAAGCCTGTCAACTTGGAAGAGGTAATCGACTTTGAACTCCTGACGTATCAGAATTACCTGGAGATGAAAGGAGTAATATGAACTACTATTGTTTAAGCGCCGAGTTGATGGCCTGTTTGATGATCCAGGAAAACCGCCAGACCAGCGCGCCAAGCGGTCTACCCTATCTACCGGGTAGCAGTCTTCGGGGATCTGTTGCTGCACATTATTTGCGTACTGCTGGTACACCCCAGGATGCAATTTTCAGAGAGATGTTCATTAATCAACCAATATTTTTCCCGGACATGTTACCGGCTATGAGACCAGACACAATATCTTATTCCCTGCCCGCAACAGCATGTTCCTGCAAACGCACCCCCGGATTTAAAACGAAAAACGGCCATGGTGTCGGCGATGTTCTGGCGGATCTGGCTGCCGCCGATTTTGACGGGCGGCCTATCAGTAACACCTGTGATATCTGTCAGCAGGACATGAAGCCCTTTCATGGATTTTGGAACGGTGATCCAATTGCTCCTGAAAAAACTGAACCAACCCTCGTATATCAGCGGCATACGGGCATTGACCGCCATACAGGCACCGTGGCCCCTTCTATTTTTTATATTACCCAGGGTATCGCCGATAACCGCATTGGGGATGACCTGGTGCATTATCCACAGTACCTGACCGCCGGTGTATTTTTAGACGGAAACCAATTAACCTTTTTAAACAATCAGTTTAGCACAAGCATTTTTGCCGGTGCAGACCGGACCCGGGGGATGGGAGAAATGCGGATAGAACTGAATCCAGCGACACCTTTCGATTTTGACCTACAGGACTGGAACCATAGCTTTCGTAAAAAATTGAGCCGATTGACTCAGAGGGAAATACCCGCCGGACTTTACTTCAGTATCGGACTTGCCAGTCACGCAATCTTTGTTGACAGTTATTTAAGACCAAGCTGTGAATTTACTATTGGTTATCCTGAAGTCTCAGTGGTTACCCGGATGATCAGAAAGCAGACTATAAGGGGCTGGCAATCGAGCTGGCGGCTCCCCAAGCCAGAGGATATTGCCGTAGCCATGGGAGGAGTATATCTTTTTCGATATGAAGGCAAAGATATCAAAGGACTCAAGACTTTTTTAGAAAACTTGGCAATAAATGGGATCGGCCTTCGACGCCCCGAAGGATTTGGCCGCATCCAGGTTTGCAACCCCTTGCATATTCAGGAGGATATCATCTGATGAGCATCGCCCAAAATGAAACCGTTGTTTTGGATAAAAAAACGGAACAAGAAATCGATCTGTTTTTAGAAGCGTTCTATGAATCTGGAAAAACACAAGAAGCTGGCCAGCAAATGGTGAACAGCCAGCTGAAAACCTCCCAAGTCCGTGGTCTGGAAAACCTGATAACCGCAACGACACGGTTTTCGGAGATTGTCAATTACATCAAAAACCAAACCGGCAAAAAAAAGACGGAATGGCAGACCGTAGGCCCCCTGCTGTTAGATCAGCTTAACGATATTGAAATCAAAGCCAATGAAATCAGATCAATAAGTCCGGCGTTAAAGATGGAAATCAAACTAAACCTGGCCAGGGGGTGGGCTCGGCAAGTGGTAGCGCACTATTTTTATAAAGCCCCAATTAAAGGAGGGCACGTCGATGATGAATGATTTCCTTTTTTCACAGGATTTCGAAATGTTTATGGATGAAGCATTGAGAATCGAAGCAATCAAGGCAGTCGATGCTATTATTTGCAAGAGTGAAAAAGCGATTTCACGTCACCAACTGCATTCCATCCCAAGCGTGATACAGGGAGCAGGGCTTTCAGGCCTGAAACACCTAGTAAAAAAACAAAAAGAGAAAAATATCAACAATGTCAACAAGGACTTCTGGTTGGAAATCGACGGACTTTTATCCGATACAGGCGGATCGGCCATCTCCCTTTTTCGATTTCTTAAGACCTACCTGCTCGAACGTGGCTTGATTGAAAACGAAGACCATCTACAAGACAAAAATGACCAAAAACAGGTTCGGAAAAGAAACAAGGATTTGGTTGAAATGGTGATGAGCCGAATTTTAGGCATTTATTTCGAGCATTTCAATTGCCACTATTACTATAAAACCCATGGAGGTTTACGATGAACCAAACTCGGTTCGAACGACAAATCAGAATATCGGGCAGGCTGATTTTTGATACGGCTTTTCATATCGGTACTGGCAGGGAAGGAGAATTGGCGACCGATATGGGTGTGCTTAAGGATGAGAAAGACTGGCCTGTGCTGCCTGGCTCCACCTTGAAGGGCAGTTTCCGCGCCGGCGCAGAAAAACTTGCAAGTTATCTGGGACTGTCCGCATGCATGCTTGACAACGATATCTCAGGTCAACGCTGTGTTGGTGATCAACAGTATTTTCGAAAAGTAAACGAAACTTTTAAGTCCCAAAAGAGCGAAATGGACAAGTTGAACTGGCTCAAGAAAAACACCTGCAATATCTGCCAACTGTTCGGTTCGCCCTTGCAGGCCTCGCGCATTTTTTTCAGCGACGGCAAACTGTCAAGATGGCAGGGCCGATACCAAGTGCGTGACGGTGTGGTCATCGACCGTGATTCCGGTACTGCTCGACCCAGGTTGAAATATAATTTCGAGGTGGCATCTCGTGACACAGCTTTTGAAATATGCATTGATCTGGAAAACCCGGAAGCAAAGGAATTGGCTATAGTAGGCGCGGTCCTATCGGAATGGCAAAGCGGGTTCCGCCTGGGTGGCTTCACTTCCAGAGGACTGGGCCGCGTAGTACTGACCAATATCAAAACCGAGCAGGTGGATTATAGAAACGCCGCTCATCTGAAGGATTATTTGTTATTGCGTCGGATGCAGCCAGCAGATGGCTTGCTCCCCCAAACCCTGCAAAATGTCCTGATCAATCAGGGAGGTGTGTCATGTTGAAAAAAATGGTTAATCACGCATTGGTGGACCTGAACATCTTGCCCATTGACCCAATGTTAATCAAGTCCGGCCAAGCCACCGTAAGCGGCGTGGACATGTCTTTTGTCAGAACCTACATGCATGGCACTGAGCCGGAACCCTTTATCCCAGGTAGTTCACTTAAAGGCGTAATCCGTTCTTACGGAGAAAAAATCTGCCGCAGCCTAAAAGAAAATCCGGTACCGGTTTGCCTACCGTACCTCGAAAGAGACAATGAACAAAATGGAGACCGAAATCAGGCGTCCTGCGGTTCGCGAATAAAAAATTTTCTAAGAAAAACCGAACAGGATGAA
>JBMORA010000015.1:17549-24700 GCA_049320885.1 Thermodesulfobacteriota bacterium
CCAACTCGCGATATTTACCGGATTTCCTGCCCGGCCTGTCGTATGTTCGGATCACATTATTTTATCGGCCGCCTGATGACTTCAGATGGCTATCTCACAAAGGAATTCAAGAAAAAACATGGTAAGGCTCTGTTGGAGACCCGTGACGGTGTAGCCATTGACCGACTTACCGGAGGGCCTGTGGCAAGGGCCAAGTATGATCTGGAGGTTTTGACCAAGGGCGAATTCGGCACGCGGCTTGAAATACGCAATTTCGAACGCTGGCAACTCGGCCTACTTGGACTGGTGTTAAGGGATATGTGCGCGGGCCTATTGCGTATCGGTATGGGTAAAAGCAGGGGGCTCGGGCGGATTAAAACGGATGTGAGCCGGTTCGAAGTCAGCTATTTCGGCAATCCTCAGGAAAAACTCACCGGCTTAGCAACCGGATGCCCCGCTGAAGAAAGCGTTTTATATGGTTTATTCCCGGAAACAGAACCAGGCATACCACTGCCAGATGCTCAGCCCAACGGCTTGAGATATATTTATGATTTAACCGACACATGGCAAACAGCTCTGGAACCAGCGGTAAAAGATCTTGTGGCTTATATCAGAGTGGATAGCTGGCCTAACGATATATCGAACTATACTGAAAGGAGACCGTGATGGCCTATCTTTCTGCATGCGATGTACCGATGGACGATTTTCTATCCCTATGCAAAGCCTTTCGTTGGCCAAAAGAGACTTTTTTGGTGGCCTTTACGCCAGCCGAAGCCCGCTTCGAACATTACCTTTTCGATAGCGATTTTCTGCTCCAGACTGAACAAGGGCGGATTTTCTGCACCGTGGGTGAACTCTGTTGGAGAAACATAGGCCAAGTCATGCGCGTGGTTTATTTAGGAGATGGACTGGTTCCTCTAAAACTGCCGGATTGTTCCAGTGAACTGGCCGGTCTAACTCGGACCGAGAGGCAATTTTTACTCTGGGGCAAACGCACGAATACCCAGAATGAGTGGTTGGAACAAAAAGTTCCGCACCGGTTTGGCTATCCCATCAGTACATCCCATTTTCCAGGGGGGCGTATCGCCCTTATAGTGGAATACTGGTCCGACAACGCCAGCCTACCAAAATTTACCCGATATCACAGCATAGTTGAGGTGGAAGGAGACAAACAACATGCCACAAAATGAAAAGTACTGGAATCCCTTTCGCCTGATTCCAGTAAAAGAAAAAGTGGAACGCTCGACTCCATGGACCGATGAGAGATTCCGGGGCCACAGCGGACGCATCACTTGTACAATTGAGAACCTGACACCACTCTTTATCGGTGCACAATCCTCCGGCACCTATCATCCATCTCAGTTACGAGAAAACAAGCGTGTGATTCCAGGTAGCTCCCTTAAAGGCATGCTCAGATCCCTGGCTGAAATTGTGGGTGGTGGTTGCTTTGTGGTCAGCAATGATAAAGATACAGAAAAAATTCCCAAAAGCCCTGTTCCATTTGGGATGGAACGTTGCAGGCAAATAAATCAACTCTGCATCGCATGTAGGATGTTCGGTGCCATGGAATCCGGGCATAATGCTCGTGTCCACAAAGGCAAGGTTAGTATTGGTGATGCGTTAATTAGAGAGACAAACATGCGTATAAAACCGATGCAAGTACTTTTATCTAATAACGGCGTTAGGCATGAACCATTCTATCGCTCACCCGTAACACGAAAACTCGACGGCCGTGCCCGCAAACTCTATTTTCATCAGCCAGAACGTAATGAAACGCTACGCCCGATTCCTGAGAATATACAAAAACACTCGTGGAAGATCGATGCGCTTCTCCCTGGTCATCACTTTGATTTTGAAGTCCAATTTACCAGCTTAACGGCCCCTGAACTGTCCCTGCTTCTTTACATTCTTTGCCTTGAGGAAAACGTATCGGTCGCTATAGAGGAAGGAAAAGAAAAAAAGCTGGAACATAAAGGTCCCATGCGACACAAGATCGGCAACGCCAAGCCCTTTGGATTGGGTAGTTGCCATATTCATGTGACCAAGCTGACATATCTATCACCTCCTGCCCAACGATTCGCCACCATGGCATCTCCATGTGACCGTGACCTGGATGGTGACTCCTTACGCCGCGAAATTGAGCAAAAAATCATGCCACATGTGCAAGATCAATCCCCGACTTTGCAGATGTTGCGGAAAATGATGGTTTGGGATGAGACAGATAAACGGGATTTTCACTACCCTGAATATTATTGGTTTAAAAATACTGCAAATATTGGAGTACCGCTTAAAAACCTTTAGGTAACTGAAACCAGTGATAAAAACTGTCAATCAACTGGAAATTTGAAGGTGGAGGGGATATGCTTAGCGATATAAATACAATAATGAGGCCCATATGGCTGAAGCTGAAAGAACTGTTCCCATGGATTACAGCTGTACTGGCAGTTCTGAGTTCGAATTGGGCTTCAAACGCTTTGTGGGAAACTTTTGAATTGTGGTCGCAGTTAAAATTGGGATCTTTTTCGCTTTTAAAAACAATATCTATTCTGCTTTTTGGAACCTGTGTAGTTTTGATTTACAGACAGAGAAATGTTTTTTTTAGACCCAGAACAAGACATTTAAAAAATAAAACCAATCCGCCTCCCCGCAAGCACCTTTTGTTTTTTCTATCTACGCTGAATCCCGATTATCAATATAAGGATGGCATACCGGATGGACTAACGCTTACAACCGATTTTGGCAACGATCTTAAAGAGATGATGAGACTCAAAAAGTTGCCGAAAGAATCAAAAATAATTTGGAATTGGGAAATGCCGTTAAGAGCCCTTTGGTACCATAGAAAAGACGGGGTATTGAAAACATCGACAATTGTCTGTTCAAGAGAGTCGATAAATGAGGTCAATTCTTTCCTTAATATTTGCAAACGTTATGATATCTTTAAGGATATCGAATATTATTTGCTATTGAAGAAGAAAAGGCCGGAACTTGTGACTGCATCTTATGAAAATATTGACAAAAGCATGGGCTGGGATTTTGAAAGCTTTGATGAACTATCTAATGCCCTATGGTGTTTTCTAGAAAAATTTATCAATAAAGAGCATTTGGAAAAAGATATCATCGTCGATTTCACCGGCGGACAAAAAGTGACTAGTGTTGTTGCGGCTGCGTTATCTTTTAATCGTAAAATTAAAGCCCAATACGTACAAACAGGCGGTAATTGTGATGTCGTGAGCTACGATGTTATTTTAGCTTCTTCAGACACTGAAGGAGTTGGGTTATGATCACTATCGATCTGTCAACGCTATATGCAAATAATGGTAAAATCTCCGACCTGCCCGATTACATTGATCAGTCCATAAAAATAGCAGGAGAAGGTAACGATATCATCCTTACCGGAAAAGCGCCGGTCTGGCTCTATCTGGCCGTCGCCCATGCACTGCACGGGAAAGCAAGAAAATTAGTTTACCGTTCCCCGGTCACCGGCGATGTGTTGATCTTCGATCATAACCCTTTTTAAAGGGGGCTGCGCCATGATGGATCTGTCAACGAAAACCTTGCGTACCGCCTTCGAAGCCGTCAAAGCCAACCAAGGCTGCGCCGGGGTGGATGGTGTGACCATCGCGGTCTTTGAAAAAAAATTGGAATTAAATCTTTCCATGCTCGCCAATGAACTCAACCGCAATCGATATACTCCCTTGCCCCTCCTGAAAATCCAGGTTTCCAAAAAAAACGGAGAACCCCGCGGACTATGCATTCCCACTGTGCGGGACCGCGTAGCGCAAAAAGCGGTTCTGCAATCCATCGAACCGATTCTGGAAAAAGAATTCGAGGATTGCAGCTATGCCTACCGGAAAGGCCGGTCGGTTAGACAAGTCGTCTATAAAATCCGGTCCTGCTATCAGGAAGGATTTCGTTGGGTGGTTGACGCGGATATCGATGATTTTTTCGATAATGTGGACCATCATCGGCTTTTAATAAAATTTGACGAGATTATCGGCGATGGAAACATTCGGTCCCTGATCCGCAAATGGGTAAAAGCGGATGTATGGGACGGCAAACAAATCGCCATGCTCGAAAAAGGCATCCCCCAGGGTTCGCCGCTCTCGCCTATTTTAGCCAATCTGTTTTTGGATGAATTGGATGAAACCTTTCTTGAAAAAGGATACAAATATCTTCGTTACGCCGATGATTTCATCGTGCTATGCAAAAATACCGATGAAGCTGAAAAAGCTTTGGCGCTATCGAAAGAAAAACTGGAGGAGCTTTTGCTGGTGCTGGATGAGGAGGATATCGTTCACTTCGATAAAGGATTCAAATATCTCGGTGTGATGTTTATAAAAGATATGGCCCTCACCCCTTTCGATGCGCCCAAGAGAATACGGGATGTACTGTATTATCCGCCGCCCATGGACATCAAGGCTTATCTTGCAACCAAAAAAGGAGGCGCTGGTATTGGCTAATCTGTATCTCACCGAACAAAATTCCGTGTTGCGGAAACGGGGCGACCGTCTGATCGTGGAAAAGGACGATACGGTGCTCCTGGATGTGCAGTGCCATAAATTAGAGAATGTTTTCATATTCGGCAACGTCCAGTTCACCACCCAGGCCGTGCACGAATTGTTCGAGCACGGTATCGAGATGGCCATTCTGTCCCGGACCGGGCGCTTGATCGGGCAGATCACCTCGCCGGTCACCAAGAATATATTCCTGCGGATCAAACAATTCGAAAAATACAAGGATGACGCCTTTCGGCTGGATCTCTCCAAGATCATCGTGCGCGCCAAGATCGCCAACGGTCTCAACCTTATCCGCAATTTTTCCTATAACCACCCGGACATCGATGTCAGCCCAGAAACAGCCGCCCTGTCTTCCACGGTCGACCGGATTCCATCCGCAAGCCGGATTGATGAACTATTGGGCGTCGAGGGCAACGGCGCCAAAATCTATTTCACGGCCTTCAGCAGGATGATATTGAGCGACTTCAAGTTCCCGGGCCGTAAAAAACACCCGGCCACCGATCCGGTGAACGCCATGCTGTCCTTGACCTATACCATGATCTTCAATGAAATTTCCTCGCTGCTGGACGGCATGGGCTTTGACCCCTTCCTCGGCTTTTTTCACGAGGTCGATTATGGCCGCCCTTCCCTGGCCGCCGACCTGGTGGAGGAATTCCGCGCCCCGGTCGGCGACCGGTTGACGCTCAATCTTGTCAATCAGGGTGTATTCCGGGCCGATGATTTTCAGGAAAATCCCAAAGGCGGGGTGTATTTCAAACGCGATCCCCTGAAGCGATATTTCAGTGAATATGAAGCCTTCATCAACAAGGAGTTTACCCATCCGGCTACCCGTGAGCGAACAACGCTTCGAAAATGCGTCAGGAGCCAGGCGGAAAAAATGGCGCAGGCGGTCCAGCATGATGCCGTATATGTTCCCTTTGTTTTGGAGGGCTGATGTTTTATCTTGTTTCCTATGATATACCGGATGACAAGCGGCGCCTGAAGATCGCCAAGACGATCAAGGATTTCGGCGACCGGGTCCGGGAAATGAGCGCGGGTTGCAGAAATATGTATCCGATTGATTTTAAAATTAAATATGCTATAAGTGATAATCGGGGTCGACAATCTCTGCGTGAGGAGAGAATGCATGCATAGAATCCGAGTTTATGTGGACACATCTGTTTTTGGAGGAACTCAGGACGAAGAATTCTCTGAAGAAAGCCGGAGTTTTTTCAAGCGGGTTCAAGCAGAAGAATTTTCGGTCATTCTGTCTGAGCAAACCCTCAGGGAGCTTTCCAGATCGCCGGATTCAGTTCAGGCGGTCTGGCAGAATTTGCCGCCCGATTTGGTGGGAAACATAGCAATTGACAATGAGGTCGGTGATTTGGCCTATGCGTATAACGAAGACATTTGATTGCGTAGAAATGAAACGACGTGTTCAGGCTGAATTGATGGCGGAATATGTAGCCCGCAAAGATCAATTTTCATCCTTCGCGGACTTTATCCATAAAACCGCGGGCTCTGACCTAAAAATCCGGGCTTTTCAAGAAAAAATCTCTAATGCGGTACCGCATAGAAGTTCAACGAAGAAGCCATCAAATTCTTTAGAGGGCTGATGTTTTATCTTGTATCCTATGATATTCCGGACGATAAACGGCGCCTGAAGATCGCCAAGACGATCAAGGATTTCGGTGACCGGGTTCAATACAGCGTCTTTGAATGCATTCTGGACGCCGATCTTCTGGAAAAAATGGTGGATCGGCTCGGAAAAATCGTTGAGGAGGAGGAAGACAGCGTCCGGATTTACGCCATGTGCGCCCAGTGTGAAAAAACCATCCAAATCATCGGGAAAGGTTGCGTAACTGAAGAGCAAGATGTTTATATTATTTAATATTTTCATTATCAGATCGGATTTATTTTCGACCCCTTAAAAAGGGGGAGGTTACAGGATTTTCATATATATCTGATATGTTTGTTATATTTTATGTATTTGATCGGCAAAACGGATGATTCAGAGGCGAAAATGAAGCTTCAAAATGGAGGTTACAGGAAAGTGGCTTTTAATATAATGAAATCATACTATAAAAAAGCAGTACTGTCCGAAACGTTGACCCGACGATGAGGGGATTGAGACCGATTGCAACTATGATAGCAACCATCCAATTCATTCCTGTCCGAAACGTTGACCCGACGATGAGGGGATTGAGACCAGTTCACAAAAAAGGTTTCCTCATCGGCGTCGACGAAAGTCCGAAACGTTGACCCGACGATGAGGGGATTGAGACATCGTCATCAGACTCGTCATCGTCTTCATCGTCTTCATCATCAGTCCGAAACGTTGACCCGACGATGAGGGGATTGAGACCCCGACAAACAATGTCAGCCCGCCCCCAAAGAAAAGTCCGAAACGTTGACCCGACGATGAGGGGATTGAGACTGAGATCCATCAGGATCAGGGTCAGCAAGAATAACTACTGTCCGAAACGTTGACCCGACGATGAGGGGATTGAGACTGCGCCGGTCTTTTCTTTGCCATTTACTTGGACGTTGGTCCGAAACGTTGACCCGACGATGAGGGGATTGAGACCGCTTGCTTTTCTACTTTCGGTGCTTTTGAATTTTCCGTCCGAAACGTTGACCCGACGATGAGGGGATTGAGACGTGATGACGTGGTGC
>JBMORA010000016.1:0-24597 GCA_049320885.1 Thermodesulfobacteriota bacterium
CCGCGGACGCGGCCGGCCCCCCAGTGCTGGCAATTACATTTGTACGGCGATTACATCAAGAAAGGAACCATCAGCAAGGCAACGACGTTCAGAATCTTGATCATGGGGTTGACCGCCGGACCGGCCGTATCCTTGTAGGGATCGCCGACAGTGTCGCCGGTGACCGCGGCTTTGTGGGCATCGCTGCCCTTGCCGCCCAGATGACCGTCTTCGATGTATTTCTTGGCGTTATCCCAGGCGGCGCCACCGGTGGTCATGGAAATGGCCACGAAAAGACCGGTAACGATGCTGCCGATCAACAGACCGCCCAGAGCCACCTTGCCGAGGAGCAAACCGATAACCAGGGGGGCGACAACCGGCAGAATGGCCGGAACGATCATTTCCTTGAGGGCGAACTTGGTGACGATGTCAACACAGGCGCCGTAATCCGGTTTGCTGATACCTTCCATGATGCCCGGAATTTCACGGAACTGACGGCGGACTTCATCCACAACGGCCCCGCCGGCGTTTCCAACCGCCCGCATGGCAATGGAGGCGAACAAATAGGGCAACAGTCCGCCGATGAACAGACCGATGATGACATCCACGTCGGATAGATCGAAACGGATGGTCTGACCTTTTGCACCGTGCAAGTTGAATTCCAGAACGTAGCAGGCGAACAGAACCAGAGCGGCCAGACCGGCGGAGCCGATGGCATAACCCTTGGTGACGGCCTTGGTGGTGTTGCCGACCGCATCCAGGGGATCGGTGACGGCGCGGACGCTTTCATCCATATTGGCCATCTCGGCGATACCGCCGGCATTGTCGGTGATGGGGCCATAGGCGTCGATGGCGATGACCATACCGGTCATGGACAACATGGAAATCGCGGCCATGGCGATTCCGTACAGACCGGCAAAATGGAAAGCCAGGTAGATGGAAATACAGATGGCGATAACCGGAGCTGCGGTGGCCTGCATGCTGACGGCCAGACCGGCGATGATGTTGGTGCCGTGACCCGTGGTAGACGCTTCGGCAATGTCCTTGACCGGTTTGTATTTACCGGTGTAGTACTCGGTGATGATGACGATGACCACCGTCAGGACCAGGCCGATCAGGGTGCAGTAATAAATGTTCATGGTTCCGGAAGGAATTTCCGCCATGAATTTTACGGTGGCATAGTAGAACGCCACGCCGGCGATGATGGCTGCGCCGAACATGCCTTTGTACAGAGCGCCCATGATGTATTCGCTGCGGCCCAAGCGGACGAAGAAAGTGGCGATCATGGAAGCGACGATGGAAATGGCGCCGAGCACCAGCGGGAACAGGGTGGCCATTTCATATTTCGGGAACAGCAAATGACCGATCAGCATGGCGGCAACCATGGTGACCGCATAGGTTTCGAACAGGTCGGCAGCCATACCGGCGCAGTCACCGACGTTGTCACCGACGTTGTCGGCGATGGTGGCGGGGTTGCGGGGGTCGTCTTCCGGAATGCCGGCTTCGACTTTACCGACCAGGTCGGCACCCACGTCGGCACCCTTGGTAAAGATACCGCCGCCCAAACGTGCGAAAATGGAAATCAAGCTGCCGCCGAAACCAAGGGCGACCAGGGCGATGACATCTTTTGTGTAGGTGTAATAACCGGCAACAGCGGTCAACGCCAGGCCGGCGACGATCATACCGGTTACCGTGCCGCCCCGGAAAGCCATGGAAAGGCCTGCCGCCAGGCCGTTTTTGGCGGCTTCCGCGGTACGAACGTTGGCAATAACCGAAACGCGCATCCCGATATAACCGGCACAGAAAGAAGCAATTGCGCCAATGGCGAATCCGATGGCTGTTTTGGAGCCGAGGGTCCAAAAAATAATGGCAAAAATGACAACACCGGCAGCGGACATGCTTTTCAGCTGACGGTTCAAATAAGCGATCGATCCTTCCTGAATGGCGCCTGAAATCTGCTGCATCTTTTCATTCCCTGCCGGAGCGCTTTTTACAAGTCCGGCCAGCACCAGAGAAAACAGAATACCCACAACGCCTGTGAGGGTACATACCAATGGAAGGTTTCCCAAAATAAAATCCATACGTTCCTCCATTTGATCCTGAACATCAAGTTCTATTGGTTAAATAGGTTCATCCCTTTTTCTACACCGTTACCAAGAATCTCTACAACCGCCGCCCCGGCCCGGCTGATGACCTGTCCGAGCAGTTCGCGCTCCGCCGCCATGAAGCGGCTCAGAACGTGATCGACCATCTGCTCCCGAGCCTCAGGTCGGCCGATGCCCATGCGCAACCGGATGAAGTCCCGGCTGCCGAAGGCATCGATTATCGATTTAACGCCATTATGTCCCCCATGCCCTCCTTTCTTTTTTATTTTCAATTTAGTAAAAGCAAGATCAATATCATCGTGAGCGATCAGCATTTCTTCGCCCGAAATCCCAAAATAATCGGCCAGCCGACGGATCGGCGGACCGCTTCTGTTCATATACGCCATCGGTTTGGCCAGCAGGACCTCGTTGTCCGCAACCCGTCCCCTGCCGAAAGCGACATCGAATTTCTCCCGGTTGATCGCAACGGAAAAGCGGGCCGCCAAATGATCAATCAACATGAATCCCATATTATGGCGGGTCTCCGCATACGCACCACCGGGATTTCCCAACCCGACCAGCAGGCGGATACGAATCTGCGGCATCATCTCTTTGCTAACCCGGCATCCTGGAATTCAATCGCCCATCAGGCGCCTGCATTCCCCGCTGCAGCCTGTTCGGAATCCTCGGCGCCCTCCGATTCTTCCCCGCCTTCCTTCTCTTTCTTCGCCTGGCTCAGAACCGTCAGAATGGTGAAATTGACCTCATGGGGGATCTCAATCCCGCCCTTGGTGGGAATATCTTCCACATGAACGGAATCACCGATGTTCAGTTCGCTGATGTCGATTTCGATCATCTCCGGAATCTCGAGCGGCAGGCACAGAATCTCCAATTCGCGTCGAATGATCTGCAGCATACCGCCGAATTCGATGCCTTTGGCTTTTCCGATTGTCCGAACAGGAACCTTCACCCGGATCTTTCTGTCCATGGAGACTTCATAGAAATCGGCGTGCAGCATCCGCCGAGAAAGGGGTTCCTGCTGCAATTCCTTGATCATGGTCGTCCGCTCTGACTGACCTTCACCCAGGCTCAGCTGGATCAGCTGCTTGCCGATGGATATCTTCTTCAGCATCATCTCCAGTTCATGCCCGTCGACGGAAAGGAGGGTCGGTTCGCTGCCCGGTCCGTACAGAACCGCCGGTATGCGGCCATTTCGCCGAAGTTCCCTCGAGGCGCCCTTGCCTGCCTTGGCTCTTGTAAAAGCTCGTAATTTTTGTACCTCCAACAGATGTTCCTCCTTGCCTATCCCCGAATTTTTCAAATTATACAAACAGAGAGGTGACCGAATCTCCTCTATGACTCCGTATGATGGCCTCCCCGACCAGCTTTGCAATGGATAAAACCCTGATTTTATCGCAGGCCAGCCGCTTCTCCCCAAGGGGAATCGTATCCGTGACCACCAGCGTCTGCAATTCGGAATTATTGATTCGATCAATGGCCGGACCGGACAGAACCGCATGGGAGCAACAGGCATGCACTTCCATGGCACCTTCATTCCTGATGGCGCTGGCCGCTTCTGTCAGCGTACCGGCCGTATCCACCATATCATCCAATATAATCGCGACCTTGTTTTTTACATCACCGATAACCGCCATGGCCTTGGCCTTATTCGGCGCTTCGCGTCGCTTGTCCACTATGGCCAGATCCGCCTTCATCCTTTTTGCGAAAGCCCGGGCTCGCTCCACGCCGCCCGCATCCGGCGAGATGATGACGACATTGCTGGGAAAGCGTTCCCGCAGGTGCTCCAGCAACACCGGCGCGGCGAACAAATTGTCCACCGGGATATCAAAAAATCCCTGGATTTGTCCGGCATGCAAATCCATTGTTATCAATCGGTTGGCACCGGCGATGGTCAACAGGTTGGCCACCAGTTTCGCACTGATGGGAACCCGCGGCGCCACTTTTTTGTCCTGCCGGGCATATCCGTAATAAGGCATGACCGCCGTAATCCGTTTCGCCGAGGAACGTTTCAAGGCATCAATCATCAGCAGCAGTTCCACGAGATTATCGTTAACCGGTGCGCAGGTTGACTGAATCACGAAGATGTCCTTCGCCCGGACATTTTCATCGATTTCGATCTGGATTTCACCATCGCTGAAATTCTTTAGCTTGGCGCCGCCCAGCGGCAGCCCCAGGTAAGCGCAAATCTCTTGCGCCAATAATTTATTGGAATTACCAGAAAAAATGATAAGATCGTTGTTCATTGGGGTTTTAGGCACCCTCCTCGTTATAATCCACGGGAAACCCTGTCCATCCGGGAAATAGCCGCTGCATCAAAAGAGCTGGCTGGGGCGGGAGGATTCGAACCTCCGAATGCAGGAATCAAAATCCTGTGTCTTAGCCGCTTGACGACGCCCCAATACTGTCGCCATGTATCTTCCCTCTTATCCGGCGCTACTGTAACATTTCCACCACAAATGTATGCTTCCATCCACATGACGGCAAATTCCGGGATGCCTGTTCAGCCTCACGGGTATTGCTGAAGAGCCCGAATACAGTAGGCCCGCTCCCGGACATCAGCGCTCCCCTCGCTCCAAGATCCAGGAGCGATCTCTTGATGCCGTCGATTTCAGGAAACATGGATGCAGTAACGGTTTCCAGATCGTTGCACAAGTACTCCCGCACATCCAGGAAATCTTCCTTAAAAGGTAGGTTACTAATTTTTTTTTTGCATTTTGTCAATCTTAAATTCAGATTTTTAAAAACCAGGGCCGTGGATACGGGGAATCCTGGATTCACCAGCAGCATCGTATACGGTACCAATTTACCACAGGGTGACAGTCGCTCACCGATGCCGGTTGCAAGGGCGGGCCGCGCCAAAATGAAAAACGGCACATCCGCCCCGATACGCGCGCCCATCGATATTAATTTGTCATTTGATAATAAATAGTTGTAATATTTATTGAGCCCCAGCAACACGGCTGCCGCATTGCTGCTGCCGCCGCCTAGTCCCGCCCCCACCGGTATCTTTTTTTCGATGGTAATCACAACTGGCTGCTCTATACCGATTTCATGGAAAAACAGGACAGCGGCGCGATGGACCAAATTGCTGGAATCCGCGGGCACCTCTGGATGGTCGCAGATGACAAGAGTTCTGTCGGTTTCAAAATTCAGGCGGATGGTGTCGAATAGCCCGACTGGACACATCAATGTCCGCAGGTTGTGATATCCGTCCGCCCGTTTTCCGGTAACCTCCAGGAAAAAATTGACCTTGGCGGGCGACAACAGCTCAATCGTATTGATTTTATTCGGCATAAGTATAAAAAACAAAACGGATCCCTCAAACTGCTGATTTGACGAATCCGTTTTTCGACGACAAGCCTTCGATTCAGCAGACTTTCACATACATGATCCGGAGGTCGTGCAGAATATTTTTCAGAAGCTGCTCCTCTTCGTTGGATAGATTCCCTTTGGTCTTTTTTTCCAACATCCCCAGGATGTCGATGGTCTGCCTGGCGAGCAGCAGGTTCTTTTCCTTCTTACCGGTGGTGGGCTCCTCGACCAGGCCCAGATTTACCAAGGCGGACGAATTCAAGGAAAATACAAAGGTGGCGAAGGTAATCTCCGGCATGTGGATATCATGACAGACTTTTTCCCCAGGCTCCTTCCCGGATCCGCCTGGCTCTCCTGCCGGCGAAGCATCCCGTTTCGTTTTCGCATCGGCCCCGGGCGCGTCTTGGCCTTCCTGGATGGTGAATTGTTTCTCCTCGGTTGTCATTCTCCGCCTCCTTGTCGCAAAATATCGCTACAATTCCAATGGGATGACTGTTTTTACCAACGGCAAGGCCTTCAGCTGGTCCACCACGTTTCCAGGCAACGATGTATCTGTGCTTAACAGTATGATGTTGCGTTCGCCTTCCGCTTCCTGCCCAACCTGCATCCTTCCGATATTAATACTGTTTTTTCCCAATGTCGTGCCGATGCTGCCAATGGCGCCCGGTTTGTCCATATTGTGGATCAGCACCAGATGCCCCTTGGGAATCATCTCCAGACGGAACGTATTCAGCTGAACCACCCGGGCATCGCTTTTACCGAAAATGGTGCCGGCAATCCGGTTGGACATCTCGGTAGTGATCACCGTTACGGTGATCAAATTGGTGTAATCGACGGCTTCCGCACTGGTGGTTTCGGTTATTTTAATACCCATTTCCTGGGCGATAAGGGGTGCGTTGACGGCATTGACATCATCCTTGACCAGCGGTGTCAACAATCCGTTAATCAATGCAGTGGTCACGGGTGACAAATCCATGCCTTGAAAATCGCCGGCATATTCCACCGCCACTTCCTTGATCGGACCGCAAATCAGCTGCGCCTGCAGGCATCCGATCCGATCGGCCAAGGACAAATAGGGCCCCAATTTTTTCAGAAGCTCGCCGGTTACGGAGGGCACATTAACCGCATTGATCACTGTATTGTGCTTGAGAAAAGCGATGATCTGTTCGGCCACCGCTACCGCCACATTGGTCTGGGCTTCAAGGGTTGAAGCGCCCAGATGAGGAGTAGCGATGACGTTGTCCAGTTCGAACAGCGGCGACTGCCCCGGCGGCTCCGTGGCGAATACATCCAGCGCCGCACCGGCCACCTTTCCGGATTTGACGGCATCATACAGGTCAGCCTCTTCCACAATGCCGCCTCTGGCGCAGTTGATGATCATGACCCCCGTTTTCATCTGCTTGAACGCATTTTTGTTCAACAATCCCAATGTGCTTTTCAGTTTCGGGACATGCACGGTGATATAGTCGGCCTGCTGATAAATGGTTTCCAGGCTGGCGTATTCATATCCCGCTTTTTCGATTCTCTCGGCCGTCACATTCGGATCGTAAACGAGAACACGCATTTTAAGACCGCGGGCCCTGTCGGCCACAATCGATCCAATGTTTCCGAAACCCAGAACGCCCAATACCTTATTGTACACTTCCCTGCCCTGCAGCCTTTTCTTGTCCCAAATTCCGGCCTTGAGCGAGGCGGTTCCCTGGGGGATATTGCGGGTCAAGGCCATCATCATGGCAATGGCATGTTCGGCGGTGGTGACCACATTTCCACCCGGCGTGTTCATGACGGCGATGCCCCTCTTGGTGGCGGCCGGAATATCCACGTTGTCCAGTCCGATGCCGGCCCTGCCGACTACCTTTAATTTTTTGGCCGCCTTCAGCAGTTCTTCCGTAACCTTCGTGGCGCTGCGGATCGCCAGGGCATCGTATTCACCGATGATCGCCTTCAGTTCATCGGCGGACAGACCGGTTTTCACATCGACTTCGATTCCTTCTTCGTTCCGAAAAATTTGGATGCCGACTTCGCCTAAATTATCGCTCACCAATACCTTCATGTTCCCCCCAGATATGAGACCCTCGTTTTCTTCAGATTCCCGCCTAACATTCAGTAATTATTATAAATAAAAACATCTCGGCAGGGTTGGCGCTCTTGTTCTGGCACTATATAGTAAAACTGGTGGGAATACACAAGCGAAAATCCGAAAAGGAGATCACCCGGCTGGAAAACGGCCCACTGACAAAGGATGCCCCCCCCTCTTTCCCCCGTTCGCGCCCGTGGGCATGCGGAAGGTTTGAAGCGGCTTCTATTTCCTGGGAAGAATGACGGTAAAGGCCGTGCCCTTGCCGGACTCACTCTCCACATCAATATAGCCTCCCATGGAGTCGACAATTCCTTTCACAATGGGCAGGCCGAGTCCGGTACCGGTCACATAACGCGTCTTTTCGTTTTTGACCCTGTAAAATCGTTCAAATATTTTGTCGACATACTTGGCCGGAATACCAATGCCGTTGTCTTTTACGATCACCCGGAAATTCATACCGGCCATATCCACCAGAACTTGGATTTTTCCCCCTTCCTGGGTATAATTGATGGCATTGGTGATCAGATTGCCGAAAACGCTTTCCAGCGCCAAGGGATCCGCCATCATGGCCGGCAACGGTTCTTTCGGTGCTTCCAGGGTGAGGGTCTGGCCTTTGGCCTTGGCCTTTACTCCCAAAAAGTCCACCACATTTCTCAGCAACACCTCCAGTTGAATGGGCGTCGACTCCTTGGCGGCGATCCCGGCCTCAATCCGTGACAGATCCAGCAGGTCGCCAATGGTCGATATCAAGCCCTGGGTCTTTTCCTTGGCCCGGGACAGAATATTCACGTCATCCTGGGAGGAACCGCCGACCATGTCGCTCAGGACCAGGGCCAGTTGTTCATGAATCGTGGAAAGCGGTGATCTCAGTTCATGGGAAACCTTGGCCACGAATTCCGATTTCATTTTATCCAGGGCCTTCATGGCGGAAATATCCACTATATTTACCACAGCCCCCAGGCATTCACGCCGTTCACCCAAAACCGGACGCCCTCTGGCCAACAAAAATTTGTCTCCAGGCAGCTCCAGTTCATAAGTCGGGATATCGTCGAAATCAATATGCTTACCCTGGGATATCTCTTTGATCATCTTGCATAGCCCCGGATCCGACAGATAGGTGTCAATCATTTTTCCCGGCCCCAGGGATTTGGGCAGTCCCAACAGTTCGTATAAGGCCTGATTGATCAAAACGACATGGCCCGTGGCGTCCGTTACGATGACCCCGTTGGGCAGATATTCGATGATTGTGTGAATGCGGCTTTTTTCCGTATGCAAATCCAGCAGGGTTCTTTTCCGCTCCTGGGCCATCCGTTCGGCCTCCCGCTGCAATTGCAGTTTCTCCCGGGCGCGGTTGACGACTATCCGTAACTGGTCCGGCTCATAGGGCTTGGGAATGAAATCATAGGCGCCGCGTTTCATGGCCTCGATCGCGGTTTCAACAGTGGCATAACCGGTGATGACGATCACCAGGATACCGCGCTCCATCTCGACAATGCGCTTCAAAACCTCCATTCCATCGATGCCCGGCATTTTCATGTCCAACAGAACGATGGCGACCGGTTCTTTTTGCAGGATCTCCAGGCCTTCTTCGCCTCGAGTGGCCTTCAGTACCTGACAATCCATTTTTGACAGGATTCTTTCCGCTCCATCCCGTAATACTTTTTCATCATCAACGACCAGCACGACGGTCCGATCCAGATTAAGCTCCACACCCTTCTCCTTCTTTTTCTTTCCGTTTCAGGGGGAGTTCGATCGAAAATGTCGCCCCTTCCCCCGGTCGGCTCTCAACAGAAATCTTGCCGCCGTGATCCTCGACAATACCATATACCATGCTCAGCCCCAGTCCGGTTCCCTTGCCCTCTTCCTTGGTGGTGAAGAACGGCTCGAAAATATGCTGCATCACATCCTCGGGGATGCCCGGTCCCGTATCGGTGATTTCAAGCAACACCCGTTCCCTGTCCGTCGTCAAACCGGTCTTCAGGAAAAGTCGGCCCTTGCCTTCCATGGCCTGGGCCGCATTCAGGATGATGTTCATGAACACATGGTTCATTTGTTGAATGTCCACGGGTATTTCCGGTAGGGTTTCATCGAATTTTCTTATAATTTCTATATTTTGAAACAAACTCTGATTTTCCAGCAAAAACAGGGTCCGGGAAATTGCCTTATTGATGTCCTGGTTTCTCATCAGGTGACTTGTCTGGCGGGCAAATTCCAGCAATTCTTTCACGGTATCCCGGCAACGCTGGGCTTCATGCAGAATCCGGTCCATATCCTCCCGGGCGGATTGAGGCAAATCATATTCCTCCAGGATCAGTTTGGCGTACAGGGTGATGCCGCCCAACGGATTGTTCAGCTGGTGGGCGACCCCGGCGCTCAATTTGCCGAGGGAGGACATTTTTTCCGCTTGAAGCAGTTGGACCTGGGTTTTTTGAAGTTGGGACTTGATCCGCATTTCCTCGCGCATATCGTGGAAAAACCCGATGGAGGCCACCTCACGCTCCCCCTCGTAAACAATCGCCGCGTTCAACCGGATGGGAATGATTTCACCGTCCTTGCGCAAGACGTCCACTTTATATGACTTCAGTTTCCCTTTGCCGCCATATTCCTCACTGCGCAGTTTGCGCATAATGTCCCGGGCGCCTTCGCCGGGATACACATCCCGGATGTTCAGACTGCCGAGGGCCTCCACAACGGTATATCCGCTGATTTCCACAGCCGCTTCGTTGAATACGATGATTTTCCCGGTTCTGTCCGCTGCGATGACGCCATCCACGGAGCTGAGGATCAGGTTGCGCAGAAAGGCATTGGAACGTTGCAGTTCCTCCTCCATCTCCTCCCGGGAAGGATTTTCGAATTCCAGGATGGCGACGGTGTCCAGACGGCCATCCGCCAGAATCGGATAGGCATAACGGCAGGATATCAGCTGTTCTTCCGTAAGATCGATATGCTTGCTGCGTAAAAACGGTCTGCCGGTTCGCATGACATGAGCTGCGGGACACTCCAGACATGGCTTGGGCAACCCATAAAACAGCTGATGGCATTTCCGGCCGATAAAATCCGGAGGTAATATCTTTTCCGTATGTTCATTGGAAGCAACAAATTCATAGTCGGATGTGACAATAAAGAATTTTCGTCTTGTGGAATCCAGGGCCTTGATGAGATATTCTTTTTCTCTTTCAGTCCGCATCTTCCCGTATCGCTCCGTGGAAAGGATGGAAACCAGGTCGCGGCCCGACGGGCGCTCTCCTTATCACCGCCTACAACTCCGCTTCCAGCGCTTTTTTAAATTCCGAAGGCTCGACATCGATCCTCGTCCATAAAGAGAAACAACGCCGCGACTGATGCGCCAGGGTGGACAGTCCGTCAAGAAACCTTATTTTGCGGTCATTGGCCATGTCCTGCCAGAAATTATCGCGCCGACCGTAATTCAAATCCACTGCCAGCTCACAGTTGCGGATGTCGAGTTTTTTCACCACCGCCGCCAGCTCGGGTGATTCATCCCGGCTGGACACCGATGTCGCGTTGATGACGATGTCCGCCGATATCGGACGTCCATTGAGAGATTGAAAGGTTCTGCTTTCCCCGCCGATTCGCTGGACGATGGTACGACTGGTTTCCTCATTTCGGCCGACAATCATGACGGATTTGGCCCGCAGCCAATTCAAAATAAACACCACGGCCTTGGCCACTCCGCCATTGCCGAAAACCAGGGCCGTCTTGTCGGGAACTTCAAAACCGACCTCCTCCAATGCATCCATGAAACCGATGGCATTGGTATTATAGCCTTTCAAGGTATCACCGCTGCGTACGATGGTGTTGATGGCGCCGACGATATTGGCGCCTTCCGAAAGAATATCCAGGTGGGGAATGACGACTTCCTTATACGGCACGGCGATGTTGGCGCCGTCGATATTCAAAACCCGCAGGCTATGAAGGGCTGGGGCGATTTGCCCCGGATCCACCTTCAGCGGAACATAGGCGCCCCGGATACCGACTTTTTTCAATATGGTTGTATAGATGGCCGGGGCCTTCGAACGAAAAACGCGCTCATCGCCTAGGATGCAAAAGATCTTCAAGCCCGGTCTCGCTTAGCTGACGCAGCGGCGCCGCTGGAAAGCGGCGCCGGTTGTCGGATATTCAGCACAGGTTGCTCTCCCGCATGAGAAGATCGGCCTCCATATCTATATAAATTCAGGTGAGGAGAGGATTTCGATTGCGCACAGTGGAAAAACGACTTCATTCCAAAAGTCTTTTAACACTCTGCAATATCTCGTCCGCCGAAGCGGGTTTTGGCAGATAGTCGTCGGCTTCCATGCTCATCCCATGATGATGGGAATATTTTGTCGAACCCACATGATCCGCCACCGCTGTTAGCATGACGATGGGGATATCCCGATATTTTTCACTTTTCTTCAGCTCGGCACAGACCTCATAGCCGTCTTTTTCCGGCATCATGACATCCAGGACGATCGCATCCGGCGGATTGGCCTTTACTTTTTCGAGCGCTTCCACTCCGTCATAGGCGACTTCCACGGCAAAACCACTTTTTTTCAGGTTGTTTTGAACAATCGCGG
Organism: Thermodesulfobacteriota bacterium; assembly: GCA_049320885.1. GTDB lineage: Bacteria > Desulfobacterota > Desulfobacteria > Desulfobacterales > SURF-7 > DYJD01. Next base: position 12,051 of record JBMORA010000016.1, read on the forward strand.
CAAAATCCGGTTCATCATCCACCACAAGAATTCTCTTTTTTTCGCTCATATCTTTCTCCTTCGGTTAACAAGCTTTGTCCACACAAGGATTTTATAGCCGCCCCCCCGTGGGATGTCAAGAGCTCTTGATGGCGTCAAGCCAGCGAGGGCCTGGGAAAAAGACCGGCCTGTTCCACAATTTCCGGCACCTTCTCCTCCCATTCGATGGCCATGATATGAAATCCTTTGATTCCTTTGAGTTCCTTCAGGCGCTGAATGGATTCGATGCAAATCTTGACCCCTTCTTCCGCCTGTTTCTCCTTGGGGGTTCCGGACATGCGCTTGACGACTTCATCCGGCACATCCATCCCGGGAACACGATTTTTCATGTACTTCGCCATACCGGCTGATTTAAGCGGCGTCACCCCGGCTAAAATGGAGACTTTTTCCAGGAGGCCGCGATCACCCGCCTGTTTCATCCAGGTATCAAATTTATCGAGATTATAAATACACTGGGTTTGAATAAACTCAGCCCCGGCCGCGATTTTCTTGGCCAGACGGGGGACCCTGATTTCAAAAGGATCCGCAAAGGGATTGGCGGCAGCACCTACAAACATCTGCGGCGGACGCTTGATCTCGTCCCCGCCCAAAAACTTGCCTTCGTCACGCATCAGCCGGACCGTTTGAATCAATTGCATGGAATCCAGATCATGCACATTCTGCCCCTTGGCGCAATCCCCGAAACTCTGATGGTCACCGGACAGACATAAAATATTATGGATGTCGAAAGATGCGGCGCCAAGGATATCGCTCTGAATCGCAATGCGATTGCGGTCGCGGGTCACCATTTGGAGAACCGGCTCCAATCCCAGCAGTTTCAGCCGGATACAAGCTGCCAGACTGCACATTCTGGTGACGGAAGTCTGGTTGTCGGTAATGTTGATGGCGTCCACATGATTCTTGATCAGATTCGCCTTTTCAATAATCACTTCCGGATCACTGCCCCGCGGCGGTCCGCACTCGGATGTCACGGCCAAATGACCGGCGGCAAGGATTTTCTCCAATTTACTGGGTGTTTTCACGTTCATTCCTGCACATCCTCCCTTACCACTTTTCGCGGACCACCCGCCCTGTCGGTGGACCAGTCTTTGATCGTAAATAATTTCTCATAATCCTCGATCCGGCCTAATGCTTTCAGGCGATCGACGATCAGCTGCCAGGCGCAGTCGATATCCTTGCTGATTTCACATTTGCCTTTGGTCGAACCGCCGCATGGACCGTTCATGATCCGTTTGGCACATCTGGATATGGGACAAATCCCGCCGGTAAACGCCAATATGCATTGACCGCAGGCCTGGCAGCGTTCGGTCCATAGTCCGCGCTTTTCCGTAGCCCCCAAAAAGCAGGTATTCACACCCGGGAAAACCGGAGTGTTTTGATATTTCTCCGCCATGAACTGAACGCCGACGCCGCAGGCAAGGGAAACCACCGCTTCGTACAGGTCGATCCGGTCACGGATTTCCTCCAGGTATTCATGATCGCATTGCCTTTCCAGGGTGATTTCGTCAATGGTGACGGATTTTCCCTGGTTCATGAAATACATTCGTAAGGCCGAAGCCAGAACCCCGACTTCTTTTTTCCCGCCTGCCTCACACACGGTCACGCATTCGTTGCAACCCAGAATGAGAATTTTCGTATAGTCTTTAACTTCGCTGATGATTTCCTCGATCGGTTTCTTATCGGCAACAATCATAGATACCAACCTTTCCTTTCACGAATTGAAATTTCAAATTTGACATTTGAAATTATTTCTACGCCGCCCTGGTTGACTTGGCCAGCTTGATCGGGTTGGGGCCCAATTCTCGAATCCGCTGATCCATTTCCTTGGCATATTCCACAAAACGGGGGGCCTCGCTGGAGGAGAGATTGTACATCGCCACCCTCCCGCCGCCGATGCCGATGGCATCGAGTATCCCTTTGGCCTGCTCAACCCGTTTGCGTGCCCGGAAATTTCCTTTGTTGAAATGGCAATCACCCTCCATGCAGCCGACCACGTAAACACCATCCGCGCCTTTTTCAAACGCACGCAGGATATGCAATACATCGACTTTCCCAGTGCAGGGCACGCGCACGATCTTGATATCGGTCGTATATTGGATTCGCATCGAACCTGCCAGGTCCGCGGCCGTGTACCCTCAATAATTACAGCAGAAGGAAATAATGATGGGCTTGAAATCCTGCGTCATAGAACCCCTTCCAGCAAGGCGTCAATCTTGCTTATAATTTGATTATCTTCATACCAGCTGAGTTCAATCGCCTTGGCCGGACACTCGGCCGCGCAAACGCCGCAGCCCTGGCATAAGGCCTCATCGATCATGCTGACACCCTCTTCATTGATTCTGGGAACGCCGTACGGGCAGGAACGAACACAGACAAGACAGGAGGCGCACAGTTCCTGCTTCACCTTGGCCGTCACGGCTGACAGGGTCAGGTATTCCTGGGAGAGATAGGTGATCGCACGGGATGCCGCTGCGTATGCCTGGGAAATGGATTCTCCGATCAGTTTGGGACTGTGGGCCGTTCCGCAGACGAAAATACCTTCCGTGGCCATATCCACCGGCCGCAACTTGACATGCGCCTCCATGAAAAAGCCCTCGGCATTTCTGGCGAGCTTCATGATGGACGACAATTCTTCCGTGTCTTCAGCGCGCATGCCGGCACTCAACGCCAAAAGATCGGCGCTAACAATCACACTCCTGCCCAGCACATGATCCCGGAAGCGCACCTGAATTCCATCCGGACCGGCCTCCGCCGTGGGCGGATTGTCCTTGTCGAAACGGCTGAATATCACTCCCTGCTTGCGGGCCTCGGTGTAGTATTCCTCCAAAAATCCGTAAGTCCTCATATCCCGGTAGAGAATGAACACATTGGCGTCCGGATTCAGTTTTTTAATGTGCAGCGCGTTTTTCACCGCTGCCTGGCAGCAGATCCGGGAACAATTCGGATTGTCATCGTTGCGGGAACCGACACACTGAATCATCACCACTTGGTTCAGGTCCTCGGCGCCGGCTTCCTCCAAGCGCTGGGACAGTTCCACCTGGGTCAGGACCCGGGCATCTTTTCCATAGTGATATTCCGTCGGCTGATATTCACTCGCTCCGGTTGCCAGGATGGCGACACCATGGCTGATTTTCCTTTCATACATGCCGGGACCCACCAGGACTTCCGTAACGAAATTCCCCTTGAACCCCTCGAAACCGACGATCAGCGACTGGGTCAGAACCTGGATTTTGCCATGCGACCGGACCCGGGCGCTGAGCTCTCGGATGTAATCCTTGACGGATGAGCCGTCAATGGTTTCCGTAAGCCGGTTGGCCATGCCGCCCAGTTCGGTTTCCTTTTCAACGAGAACCGTCTCAAACCCCTGGTCCGCCATGGTCAGGGCGGCATTCATTCCGGCCACGCCACCGCCTACCACCAGGGCGCGTTGTTTGACCGGTATCTTTTTCTCGTGCAGCGGGTTGAGCGTCACGGCCCGGGCAACCGCCATGCGCACCAAGTCCCTGGCCTTCTCCGTGGCGGCTTCCGGATCGTTCGAATGGGACCAGGAATTCTGATTGCGGATGTTGGCCATCTCGAACAGATATTTGTTCAGTCCGCAGGCGGCAAGCGTGTCCATGAAAATGCCTTCATGGGTCTTGGGCGTGCAGGCCGCCACCACTATCCGGTTCAGATTGTTTTCCCGGATGATCGCCTTCATATGGTCCTGGGCGTCCTGGGAACAAGTAAACAGATTCTGGGTGCTGAAAACCACTCCCGGCAGGGTTTTGGCGTATTCTTCCACCTGGGCGACGTTGACCACGCTGGATATATTGATCCCGCAGTTGCAGACAAAAACGCCCACCCGCGGTTCCTGGCCCTCCACATTGATTTCCGCGGGGACCTCGACTGTCTTCGTGTTGGTCCAGCGGGCAGCGCTCAGGAAAGCCCCGGCCGCTCCCGCCGCGGCACTCGCTTCAGTGACCGAACTTGGAATATCCTTCGGCTCCTGAAAAACGCCGCAGGCATAGACACCGGGACGGGAAGTTTCAATGGGTGTAAACGGTCTGGTTTGGGCAAAACGGTATTTGTCGGTCTTGACTCCAAGCCGCTCTGCCAGGTCCCTGGTGGCTTCGGGTATTTGCAGGCCCACGGAAAGAACGACCATGTCAAAAATCTCTTCCCGAATTTCGCCGGAATCATTGGCGTATCGAATCCGCAAATCACCTTCAGCCTTCATTTCGTCGATGGTATGCACCCGCGCCTTGATGAACCTGACGCCCGCGCCCTCCCTGGCGCGCAGATAATATTTTTCATAATCCTTGCCGTAGGTCCGGATGTCCATGTTGAAGATGGCACAATCCAGTTCGCCGTGGGCGTGCTCCTTGGCGATCATGGCATCTTTTATGGCGTACATGCAACAAACCGAGGAACAGTATCCATTACCGCAGTTATTGGTATCCCGGGAACCGACGCACTGAAGCCAGGCGATCTTTTTCGGTTCTTTCCCGTCGGAAGGTCTCGTCAGATGCCCCATGGTGGGGCCCGAGGCGCTTAAAATCCTTTCGAATTCCAGACTGGTCAATACGTTCGGGTTGGTCTTGTAATGGAAAAATTGATCGAGTTTGCTGGGATTATAGGGTTCGCTGCCCAGGCACAACAATACCGCGCCGACATCGACTTCCCGGATCAGGGCCTGCTGCTCGTGATCGATGGCCTTGGCCAGACAAGCATCCACGCACTGATAGCATTCCGAGCAATACCCGCAGTTTAGGCAACGAGACGCTTCCTGCCGGCCGGTCTCCTCGGGAAAACCAAGTTCTACTTCCAGGAAATTGCCCTTCCGGGATTCCGGCGGCAGCTCCGGCATTCTCGCCCGCGCCCGTTTGGGCTCGCCTTCGGGTATGGGACGGTAAATCGGATTTTCAACTGCCGGTTTTTCGCGGCCGGCCGCCATGTCGCGATGATCCAGATACCTTTCAATGGACTCGGCCGCTTCGCGACCGGCCGCAATGGCGCCGATGGCGATCCACGGACCGGTTTGCAGATCGCCGCCGGCAAAAACGCCCTCGCGTTCCGTGGCATAGGTAACAGCATTGACTTCGGTTGTTCCCCAGCGGGTGAAGGTCAGACCGGCGATATCCTCCAATGCCGACAAATCCGGGCGCTGTCCGATGGCGGGTATCACCTGATCAACTTCAACGTCATATTCACTTCCCGGCACGGGGATGGGGCGTTTTCTGCCCGATGAATCCGGCTCGCTCAACTCCATGCGGATGCAGCGGAGGCTTCTAACTTTTCCGTCCTGAAGCAGCACCTCCTGGGGTGCCGCCAGATAAACGATCTTGACCCCCTCCGCTTCCGCCGCCTTGATCTCCTCCTCCCAAGCCGGCATCTCCTTCCGGGTGCGCCGATAAATGATGGTGACCTCCTCGGCGCCCAGACGAACTGCCGAGCGGGACACGTCAATGGCGACATTGCCGCCGCCGATAATGGCCACGCGCCTGCCGACCGTCGCCTTGCCGGTAAGATTCGATTCGCGAAGGAAGTCAACCCCCTGGCGAACGCCCTCGGCCTTTTCGCCCGGAATCCCCATTTCAATCCCCTTATGGGCGCCGAGGGCAAGGTAAACAGCCTGATAGCCATCGTTCATCAGGCTATCGACGGTCATGTTCGGTCCAAGGGGTGAATTGGTTTTGATTTCCACACCCAGATTGGTGATCACCTCGATTTCCTGATCCAGAACTTCCCGCGGCAATCGGTGGGCAGGGATACCGACCCGCAGCATTCCACCCGGTTTGGGCAATGCTTCGAAAATCGTGGAACCGATGCCTTTCCGCGCCAAATGATAGGCGGCGGACAGACCGGCCGGACCGGAACCGATAATCGCCACCCTCTCCGGCCGCCGGGGCTTGCATCCGATCTTGATCTCACGCGGATCGAATTTATCGGCCGCCAGCCTTTTCAAGTCCCGTATGGCGACGGGCTGCTCGACTTCGCAACGCCGACAGGCTTCCTCGCAACCATGCGGGCAAATCCGCCCCAAGACGCCCGGCAAGGGCAGCTCTTCCATGATGATTTTCAGTGCTTCGGCATATTTCCCCTGTTTCACCATCTGAACATATCCCTGGACATTCAAACCCGCCGGGCAGGCCAGACGGCAGGGAGCCTTGTCAGTCTTTTGAATGGCGAAAGCGCCGGGAATTGCCTGGGCATATTTCTTGTAGGTGGCCCGTTTTCTGGAAAGCCCCTCATCATATTCGTTGGGAAGTTCTACCGGGCATACCTTGGCGCACTCCCCACAGCTGGTGCATTTGGAGGGATCGATATATCTAGCTTCCTGCCTGATCAACGCCTTGAATCTACCCGGCTCTCCGGTAAGATTCGACAATTCGGCGTTCGTCAACAATTCGATATTCAGATGCCGGCCGACCTCGACCAGTTTTGGAGAAATAATTCACATGGCGCAGTCGTTTGTGGGGAACGTCTTGTCCAGCTGACTCATCAGGCCGCCGATGGCCGATGATTTTTCCAGGAGATAGACATAATAACCGGAGTTAGCGAGATCCAGGGCGGACTGCATTCCTGCGATGCCGCCTCCTACCACCATCACGGAACCGACTGCTTTTGTGGTCATATACACCCCATGTTGCATTATAGACAAAGATAAGAAGTTTGATCTGTAAAAAGGACGCCGTTCTGAACTCGTGACATGGTTTTTACCCTTGCTTCACGGTTTTTGTCAACCCCAATTTCCGGCGCCATGCGGTATCCGGCCCCATGGAAAATTGCTAAATTTTCGGCACAATCCTCCCACAAAAATAACCTTGAATCCCATCCCGGCCTCGTGCTACTGTTGTGAGCGTTGATTTCCCCAGGCGAATCGTTTCATCCGGTATCGATTTTTTCAAACCAACTAACAGGCGCTCCAGCTTCTGGGCGCCAGGCGCTGCTCCATGACGAAAAAAACACTCCGGATCATCAATATTGCCCTTGTCGGAGGTGGCTCCTTCTGCGGGGAGTTCCTGAAAAAGTCCACCCTTGATTATCGCCGGGAAATCTCCGCCCGCATCGTCGCCGTCTCCGATCCGGACGAAAACGCACCCGGAATTTTACTGGCCGGGGAACTGGGCATCAAAACCGAAACGGACTATACTACCTTCTACGATCCGGCTTACCGTATCGACCTCATTATTCTCATGACCCCGGATCCGGAAATTCTCGAAGATATCCTGGCCAACAAACCCGGCAATATCCGGTTGCTGTCCTTTCAGACCTTCGAGATATTATGGACGGCCATCGGTCTAGAGGAAAAAAAGCTGAGAGAGCGGACCAAGGAAATTGAAACCATCATAGACGGGATTCAAGACTTCATTATGGTGATGAAACCGACCATGGAAGTAATCGAAGTGAATCAGTCGTTTCTCTCCAAAATGGGCTACAGTCGTGAAGAAGTCATTGGTTGCAAATGCTACGAAATCTATCATAAGATAGATAAGCCCTGCGAATCCAGCCAGATGGATTGCCCCCTGCAGGACGTCATCCGCAATAAAAGACAGTGCCGCCAAGTTCAAACCCGTCTCATGCCCAACGGCGAAACCCGGTATTATGAAGTCAACATCTACCCCATCTGGGAAAAAGACGGCAAAATTTCAAAATTCATTCATATCAGCCGCGATATCACTCAGCACAAGCAAGAAGAAGCGGAGATCACCCGAAGGCTTGAAGAAATGGTGGAAGAGCGAACCAGCCAGTTGCGTGAAACCCATGCGAAACTCCTTCACCAGGACAAAATGGCTTCACTGGGGAAACTTTCCGCTTCGGTCGTGCACGAAATCAATAACCCCATTGCCGGGATCCTGAATCTCATCGTTTTGATGAAACGGATGATCACGGAAGGAGCCTTGGAGAAAGCCGATATCGACCGTTTCAATCAATACCTCATTCTTATGGAAACGGAAACCCGCCGCACCAGCCGGATCGTTTCCAACCTGCTGGCCTTTTCCCGTCAATCCAAGATGGAAAGGAAACAGGTCGATATCAATCAACTGATTGAAAAAACCCTGTTCCTGAACTCAAACCTGCTGAAAATCGACGGCGCGAAAATCGTCACCTCCCTCGACCCGGGCCTGCCGGAAGTCCTGGGTTCGGAGGATCAACTCCTGCAGGTGTTCATGAATGTAATCTCCAACGCCGCCGAGGCCATCGAAACGGCGGGTGGGGGCGTTCTGACAATTTCAACAACAACCGATCGCAGGGAAGGCGCGGTCATTGCCGAGTTCACGGATACCGGTATTGGCATTCCCCGGGAGAATCTGCCGAATATTTTCGAACCGTTTTTCACCACCAAAAAAAAAGGCAAGGGGGTGGGACTGGGCTTATCCGTGGCCTATGGAATCATTGAAGAACATGATGGGACGATTTCCGTTGATTCAGAAGCCGGCAGAGGGACCACCTTTCTGATTCAGTTACCCCTCAAGCCCTCGGAAAAGAGAAGCAGCGGTTATAGAGGTATCTATGAGCAACACTAAAATCCTGATAGTGGATGACGAACTGATCATGCGGGAATCGCTGGCCGGCTGGCTGGAACGTGACGGCCACGACATCGACAAGGCCAGCAGCGGAGAAGAAGCGTTGGCGAAAACCCGGACCACCCGCTATGATATCCTGCTCGTGGACATCAAAATGGAAGGCATCAGCGGCCTGGACGTCCTCAAACAGGTCAAGGAAAACGATTCGGATATAGCCGTCGTCATGATCACCGCCTATGGCTCCATCCAGACGGCGATCGAGGCGATTAAAAACGGCGCCTATGATTATCTGCTGAAGCCCTTCGATCCGAATGAACTGGGGATGCTGATCCATAGAATTATACGGGATCAGGCCCAGGCCAGGGAAAACCTGTTTTTACGCGAGGAGTACAAGGAACGCACGCGCTTCGAAAGCATGATCGGCCAGTCTCCAGCCATGCAAAAGATTTTCGACCTTATCAAGGATGTCGCGCCGGTCGACTCGACGGTGCTGATTACCGGCGAAACGGGAACCGGCAAGGGACTTGCGGCCAAAGCCATTCATACCAACAGCCCCCATTGTGAAGGACCGTTCGTTGTCGTCAATTGCGGTGCCATTCCCGAGCACCTGATGGAGAGCGAACTCTTCGGTCATCAAAAAGGCGCCTTCACGGACGCTCATGAAACCAAAAAGGGGCGACTGGAACTGGCCCACGGCGGGACTATTTTCCTGGACGAAATTGGTGAAATCAGCATGCGCATGCAAATAGACTTGCTGAGGGTTCTGGAAGACCATGTGTTTTATCGGGTCGGCGGCACCCAGCCCATGACAGTCGATTTCCGCATCATCGCCGCCACCAACCGGAATCTGGAGGAAGCCATCCGCAAGGGTATTTTCAGGGAAGATCTGTACTACCGTCTCAACGTGGTTTCCTTTGAAATGCCTCCGCTGAGAAAAAGAAAAGAGGACATACCGCTGCTGGCGGAACATTTTCTCCACCGCTTCGCCCAGGAAACCAAAAAAACCATCGACAAAATCAGCCGGCCGGCCATGGATGAAATCATGCTGTACGAATGGCCGGGGAATGTCCGTGAGCTTGAAAACGCCATCGAACGAGCCGTCGTCGTCGCCAAGGGGCGCAACCTTCAACCGGAGGATCTGCCGCTTTTCCGCTCGGAAATCTGTGTGCCGGCGACCGCATCCCTGAAGGATGTGGAAAGGGCCCATATCGCCAAGGTTCTGGAAGACAACGGTTGGAATGTATCCAAAAGCGCAAAAATACTCGATATCGACAGAACCACCCTGTATAATAAGATCCGACTATACGACATCAAGAAACCCCATTGATCTCCGCTCCCGGCCATATCGTAGTCATCACGCCCATCGGAAATTTCAGCTCCGCGATGCTGTCTGCCGTTTCGCTGGAGATCCAGCGTATTTTCGGTTTTTCCGTCCGGATTCAATCATTGCTTCCGAATGTGTCTTTCGCCTATGATCTGGATCGCGATCAATACAATTCCACCATGATTCTGCAAAAACTGGACGCGGCTGCCCCGCCCGAAGCCGCCAAAGTTCTGGGTATCACGGAAGTGGATTTGTTCATCCCAATCCTCACTTATGTCTACGGGGAAGCGCAGCTTGGTGGGAAGGCCTGTATCGTTTCCATCCACCGCCTCAGCGAGGGGATTTCACCCGTCAACACCGAGGCGAAATTCGTGGAACGGATCACCAAGGAGGCGATCCATGAGCTTGGGCATACGTTCAATCTGCGGCATTGCCCGGATCACGCCTGCAGCATGCATTATTGCCGCTGCATTGCCGACGTGGACAACAAATCGGACCAGCTCTGCCGGTACTGCAAAATCCTGCTGGAAGACGCCATCAAAAAAATTCATCCGCCGAATCCGTAATATACCGCGTCCGAAACCGATCCCCCCGCATAACCCGAGCCCCCTTCTCCCGCTCGCTGACCGCCACGTGTGCTTTCTATTTATATTTTTACTTACGGGGGCGACCCTCGACCTGTGCTTCACGCTACGAGTCTTACGGGAACCTCGCGCTGAATTTTAGAGCCTATTTCCCGCTCAGCGACCTTCAGGTCGTAACTTGTCTGCAGGTTCAGCCAGAACTGGGGCGTTGTGCCGAAATACCGGGCAAGCCGAAGGGCTGTATCGGGAGTGATCGAACGGCGCTCACGCACGATCTCATTGATGCGCGGAGCCGGAACTTTGAGTTCCATCGCCAATGCATGGGCGCTGAGTCCAAATGGGACAAGAAACTCTTCCCGTAACACTTCACCGGGATGAACCGGCCGCATTTGGTTTGTCGGATTCATAATCGGTATCTCCTCAATGGTAATCGATGATCTCGACATCGAAGGCATTGCCTTCCTCGAAGCGAAAACAGATCCGCCAACGTTCATTGATGCGAATACTCCACTGACCTTTGCGGTCACCGCGCAAAGCCTCCAGCCTGTTACCCGGCGGGACACGAAGGTCCTCAATTGCATACGCATCGTCCAGCATTTGCAGTTTACGCTCAGCAACAGTTGCAAATGCCTTGAACTTGCGTGGACATCTGCCTTCGAACAATGCCTGAGCGTGCTTGCATCGGAATGTCTTGATCATGAACAACTATTATATCGTTGCACGTTTAACGTCAAGCGCTAAATTGACGGAAATCGACCTGTTTGGAAGCTTTCCTTTTGGAATTGTTCCGGAAAAATTTGGATGGTCCGCTCTTGACGAAAACCGAGAAGGAATATTATTCACGAACCGTCAAAAAAAAGGTCGCGGCCGCCCCCAGATATCTTCTGACATCATGATGTATCTTCTTGACATTTTGATGCATCATTATATATACGTTGATTATGAGAACAACGATTCGAATAGATGACCATTTATTGCATGAAGCCAAAAAAATGGCGATGGCGACCAATACTACCCTGTCCGCCCTTGTTGAAACGGCCGTCAAGGAAATGTTGTCAAAGCGCCAAAAAAAAACTCACCGAAAGCCTTTCGCATTGCTGACTTATAAAGGTCACGGTCTCAAATATGGCGTTGATCTTGATGACTCCGCCGCACTGCTCGATTTGATGGAAAAAAAATAATGCTTCTGCCGGATGTGAACATTTGGGTTTACGCGCATCGGGAAGACAGCCCGAATCATAAAAAGATCAAGGCGTTTGTTACTAATATGATCGGAAATGACAGCGCTTTCGGCGTGTCCTCCTTGGTTATGAGCGGATTCCTACGGGTAGTCACGCATCCGAAGATTTTCGACCCGCCGACACCACTTGAGCTTGCAGTACAATTTGCAGAAGAAATTACCGGTCATCCCGAGGCGGTTCTCGTTTCACCGGGAAATCGCCACTGGGAAATTTTTACTACCCTCTGCAAGCGCACCGAAGCCAGAGGGAATCTCATTCCAGATGCATATTTTGCCGCTTTGGCAATTGAGTCCGGCAATACCTGGGTCACTACGGACAGAGACTTCAGTCGGTTCCCGGGCCTTGATTGGAAACACCCCTTATCTGATTTTTAATTCATCCGGTTTGTCCTGTTCCCGTTTTCTTTTACGGGACGCCATATGCCCCATCGAATATGTAATCCGCGGAATCCGCGCCAAAAAATTCTACCCCTCCGATAACCGCTTCAAAGAATACATCCCCGCCAATCCCGCAACGGGTTTCGGTTTCTTCTCGTTTTCATAACCGAACAACTCCTTCACCCGCTCATACTGCAACCGCACGAACTCCCTGGACCCGATAATCCCCGAATCCGTAAAATACCGCGTCCGGAACCGGAACCGGTCCACCCGCGTGACCCGATACCCCTTCTTCCGCTCCCGTTCGATGACTTCCTGTTTTATTCCCCTTTCCCCCGTCACCCTTCCAACTTCCCCCTTCTTTATCCCTCCGGCTTCATACAAAAACCGCCGATACAGCCGCACCCTCTCCGTTGCCTCCGCCACGCCGAATTCCCGCAAGCCGAAATCCATGGACAAAAATCCATCTTTA
>JBMORA010000017.1:0-148375 GCA_049320885.1 Thermodesulfobacteriota bacterium
ATCGGGCATTTACATAGGCAAGCGCCTTACGCGAAAGCGAGTACAACCGAGGAACCGGATGCGGGAAAACCGCACGTCCGGGTCTGTGCGGGGGGTGCCGGGTAACTGGCATTCCTACCGCGAGATGATTGATAATCATTATGTAGTGGGTAGTTACTGCCATCCCGCAATCCAAACTACAAAAGCCAGGATGCCCAACCTTTTAGGAGCAAATCATGTACGCACAGATAGATCAGAGGGTATCGGAAGCATTTAATTCGATGCTCCGGACAGATTACATTGCGCTTGGCGATATAGACAAGATGAATTTGCTTTCCCAGTATTATGTCGATTACTTTGGTTACTTGCCACAAGTGCTTAGCGAAACAGACCAGCTCGTAGTTGGCAGGAGAGGCACAGGGAAAACAACGCTTTTATACAGGGCATTTGTCGAGTGCATGCGGTCATGGGGTGATCGGCCCGAACTTGCCAAGAGCCGAACGTTAGGGATCTATATTGACTTAAGCAAGTGCCAATCTCTCTATTCCACTTCTGACTTTACTCATTTTGAGCATATGTTTGTTAGTGAGATGTGCCAATCCATCAGCGATCAACTCAAACGATTCTGGCCCGAACTTGAGAAGCAGCCGGGCGTTCTAGACAAGCTCTTCAACAGTGCTAATCAGAAAAAACAGGGTGAGGTCAAGAAGGAACTCGACAAACTTGCCACCTTACTCAAGACAGGTCTGCCGCGCATTGTTTCGCATGGTACCATAAGCCGAGAAACCACTGGCCGAAATAAACGCAAAGAAACCGCAGGTGTAGATGCAACAGTATCTGCAACCCCAAAGATAGATGTGAAAGGTAGCGAGGAATCCGAATCGGAGTACACTGAGAAGGTTAGCGGGACAGAGGCTGTAGCCTATAGACTCTCAGTTTCTGACATTTTTGGACTGTTGCAGTCTTTACGTGAAAAAGCCGAGATCTCGGCAATCTTCGTTTTTATTGATGAATATTCATCGTTGTCCACTGAATTGCAGGGTCGGTTCTCTAGTCTCTTGCGCAAGATGTTGGGTGCACATGCAGGGCTTTTTCTTAAGCTTTGTGCGATTACAGACAACTACACACTCGGGAGCTCCATCATCCTTCAGCGGGACCTATTCGAAATTTCCCTTGATCTTGATGCATATGTGGAACGTAGCAACAACCTTGGCCACGCGATGAACGGTCTTCGTGAACACACCGAAAGGATTGTTCGCAAGAGACTCCAGGCTTACGAGTGCCAGGATCCAGAACAGCTCTTCGCAGATATGCCCGACATATGGATGGAGCTATCACGGGCATCCATGGGTGTGCCTCGTACACTTGGTATCGTGCTACAGCAGGCATGGAATCGCAGAAGAGCAGTTAGCACTAAAATTCGAAAGACCGACGTTGAATATGGAATACGATACGCATCTAAAGCATATCTCACACAAATGTTAGGAGCCAGCCGAGACAATGCGGCAATCCCGAGCCATATCACTGAACTGTGGTTTGCACTTCAGGAAAGGGCAACAGAGGAAAGGCAGAAAGAAAACAAAGAGGCCAGCCATTTCCTTCTGACGGCTAAATATGAGCCGGTCATCAAATATCTTAACATGTTCTTCCTTGTTCATCTATTAACGAAGGGCAGGACAACAAAAAAGGATAGCTCTGCGCGTAGCCTTTATTGCTTTGACTATGGGATTTGTCTTGAGAACAATCTCGGATTTACGCTGGACAAGAACGTTCTCCGGCAACAGCGTTTTGTGTACGATAGCGTTGTCCTGCCATACTTTGAACGCTATTATCAGCATTCAAATGAGCCAATTTACGAATGCACTAAATGTGGGCAAACATATAAGCAAAACGAGATACAGGTTGCCGGAAAGACACTTGATTTCTGTCCAAAAGATCGCGCAGACCTTAGGCTGGTCCCATCGACCTTTTTTCAGTCAACATTTACTGAAGAGGAAATTAAAATCATTGGGGCTATCCGTTCAGCTGGAAGATCTGATAAACTTTTGGCCCGAAGAGTTGCAGACGATGTTGGATGCTTCGTGCAAAAAGTCGCAAAGTTTGGTGAAAAGCTTGAGCGAGACTCTATGATATCCCGTGACAGAGATGATGATGCGGGCAAGCTTATTTATTTCTCTGAAGAAAAAAAGGACAATTGAACGATTCTTCAAAGAGCCGTTATAATCATAACGAAGGTTTGCACGGGATCACGGCAAAAAGCGCCGCGCCCCGTGAAACCTGACGTTGGCAGCCACATTGATGAGTGCGGTGGCATAGTTGTTCTTGCCGCCACAACTCAATATTGCAAGGTGATCACATCATGAAATATGGCGTTACCGAAACAGCCCGAATATTGGGAATCGATATCCAGCAGCTTAAGACATGGGCATATCAATTCCGCGACAATCTTTCAGCTTCAGCAAATCCTGAAAAGGGAACGCCACGCATTTTTACGACGGAGGATGTGCAAGTACTACTCTATGTGAGCCACTTCTGGGAAGACGAATCGGATGCCGAAGCTATTGTTGTTGGGCTTAATTCAGGGTGCCACCTTGAAGACCGATTCGGGGACGGACCAAGATAACTGGCTATTAAAATAAAGAATAGGCTTTTTTACACCTATCAAAATGGGGCTATATCAAGCTTTTTGAGGTAAAAAATGGGGTGAATGGCCTGACCGATTTATGCCTTACACCAGGATATGGAGAAACCGGCGGCTACCTGGTGGGATAGCAACCAATCCCAGCGGATCGATTGGATGAAGCCGCTTGTTCGCGTGTTCACGCCAACCCTTTTAATTGGGAGCATCATGTTAAAAGATGAAATAATCCGATATTTGAATATAATAAACGATAAATTACAGCAAAAAAATGTCAAGGGTGAAATTTGTTTGTATGGCGGTGCTGTAATGTGTCTTGTATTCGATGCAAGACCGAGTACAAAGGATGTTGACGCGATCTTTCATCCTGCCGAAACAATACGACGAGTTGCCAAAGAGATTTCAAATGAATATGAATTGGCGGATGATTGGTTGAATGATGGCGTAAAAGGTTTTCTTGTGGATCATCCCAAGAAGGTGTTTTTGAAATTATCCAATTTGGTAGTTATGGTGGCCGATTCTGAATATATGCTTGCCATGAAATCCCTCTCCGCAAGGATAGATGGAACGGATAGCGGCGATATTGAATTTTTAATCAAAGAGTTGAATATTCAATCGGTAGAGGATGTTTTTAAAATAATAGATAAATACTATCCTCGTAGAATAATCAAGCCGGCGACTCAATTCTTTTTAGAGGAGCTTTTTGATGAAATGCAGAACGATTCAAGAGACTAAAAACGCCATGGTGGAGAACGGCGATAACTGGCGGATTCCGTTTATGGAGTTTGTGGACGATTTTAGAAGGACACATGATTGTTCCTTGATCGAAAAGCCTTTTGAATTGGGCGATGAAAAATTTGATTCTTTATTGGCTTCGACAGCGGAATATTTGTGTGATGAAATGGGGCTTGAGGTTCCTGACTGGATCTGGAATATTCCTCCTTGCAAAGAACCATGGTTTGTCTCGGGCTATGAAAATTTAAAGGCAATATCCATCGCCGAAAGTCCCGCATTTTTCCGAAGAAGAAAGATTTTTGTTTTGGAAAATTTTCTTTCGAGAGCATAGCTATTAATGGAGGGATCAATGATGTGGGAAGATCCGATTGTATAAGAGACCAGGGATTTGAGAAAAAAATATGCCTCTATATTTAAAAATGACCCCGATGCAATCTTTGAAGATATGGATGAAACAACCAAAGTCCAAGACAGTTCAGGCGTTGATAAAGGGTTGGTCGCAATGTTTCTCAAGATGTCGCCAGAGGAGCGCCTGATGTCAAATGATAATGCCGTACGCACTATTCTGGAATTGAGAAATGCCTACCAACAACAAAAAAACAAGAACCACCGATCTGAGGAAGATCTGTTACAGTATACAGTAGAAATTGATTTCAGGGGCTATACCCTTCGCGTTCTCGATATGAAAAAGTTGATAGAGCTCAAGAAGACCTCCAGAGACCCTAAAGACAAACAACGGCTCCCTGTTCTTGAAGAAACATTGCGGCAGTTGGAGAAACAATAGCTGATCATTGGGGTCCGACTTTTTATGAACTTGTCAAGATCCATCCCCTGCGTTCTCATCGGACTTATCCTGTTGGCCCGGGAAAGCCCTGCCCAGCCGATGGTCGTAAAGGAAACGAATACACCCATTGCGTTGCATTATGGGGAGATCCTGAAAGGGTATCTCGCGTTCATCCAGCCGAAAATGGACACCGATGAAGAACTGATCGAGGCGTCGAAAGCATATTTCAACGGAATGAAATTCAGACTGGTGAAACTTTCCATCGAGCAGGCCGGCCGGCCGGGGCAATCCATATCGTGGAAAATCCCGCATTCAAAAATGGCGGTGCTGCCGCGAATCACTTGCTCCCTGTCCCCCAGTGGCGCGACGGTGGAACTCTATGATCAGGGCGATGATTACATTTTATTGCAACATCATACGGACAAAGGGGCGCCGAGACCCGGTCTGTTCATATCCGTCGGCATCACGCATGGCTGGAAATGATGAGAAATGAAACACGCCGCCGCTTTCCGATTTTTTAAAGGAGTTTTCGAATCATGATCAGTTCGGGTTTCATCGGGCTGGTGAACAACGCCGCCCTGTTGCTGGCCCTGGGTCTTTTGTACGACATGATGGGGTATAGGATCTGGTCCGACAAATCCATGTTCCGGCAGCTTCTGACAGGCGGCATTGTCGGGGGCATCGGCATCGCCATTATGATGAACCCATGGGATTTCGGCCAGGGGGTTTTGTTCGATACGCGTTCGGTGCTGCTCTGCATTACCGGATTTTTTTTCGGACCTGTTCCCGCGGTATCGGCGATGCTGATGACCGGCGCTTTCCGCCTGGTGACGGGAGGAAATGGGGCCTGGACCGGCGTGGCCGTGATTGTTACCTCCGGCGGCATCGGTCTTACCTGGCGGTATCTCCGCCGCAACCACGAAGACAATCCGTCCATGGGGGAGTTGTACCTCCTCGGCATCGTGGCGCATGTCGCCATGCTGGGCTGGATGCTCACCCTGCCTTGGGTAGTGGCCGCCGGGGTGCTGGCCAAAATCACCCTGCCGGTGATGGTGATCTACCCGCTGGCCACGGCCATCCTGGGTATGCTCATGGTAAACCGGGGTAAACAAAAACAGTCGGAAGCGGAGCTGCAAAAAAGCGAGGAAAAATGGCGCGCCTATGTCCGGAGTGCGCCCCATGGCGTTTTTGTCGTTGATGGAAAAGGAAAATTCGTGGATATCAATCCGGCAGCCGGCCGGATTACGGGATATGCCGAACCGGAATTGATGCGCATGCGCATATCCGATCTGTTGCCCCCGGAAAGCCTGGAAGCCGTTATCGCATCCTTCCAGCACCTCATGAGCGAGGGGTTTTATACCGGGGAAAACGCCTTCATCGATAAGTCCGGCCGGAAACGCCATTGCACCATCTCCGCCGTGCGGTTGCGCAATGACCGGTTTCTCGGATACGTGGAAGACATCACCGAACGGAAACAGGCCCAGGAAGTATTGCAACTGAATGAACGGATTCTGACGGCCAGCCAGCATCTGGCCAAGATCGGCGGATGGGAATGGAACGTGGCGGCAAGAGCCATGAACTGGACAAACGAGGTTTATCGCATCCATGATTTGGACCCGGCGGAATTCGTACCGGGTTCCCCGGAGCATGTCGCCCAAAGCCTGGCCTGTTACGATCCTGCAGATCGCGACCGGATTCTGGCGGCCTTTCAGCGCTGTGCCGAACAGGGGGAGCCCTACGATTTCGAAATGCCCTTTACGACGGCCAAAGGACGGCGGCTCTGGATCCGCACCACGGCGGAAGCAGTGAAAACAGACGGCCGCATCACCAGGGTCGTGGGCAACATCATGGACATAACCGACCGCAAAAAGGCCGAAGAACAGCGGACGGAAAGCCACAACCTGCTCACCAACCTGGCTCGCCTGGTGCCCGGGGTCATTTATCAGTATCGCCTGTATCCGGACGGCAGCTCGGCCTTTCCTTACGCCAGCCCCGGCATGAATGACATCTATGAGGTGACCCCGGAAGAAGTCCGGGAAGACGCCACGCCGGTTTACGGGCGCCTGCATCCCGACGATTATGATCAGGTGGTCGCCGCCATCCAGGAATCGGCCCAGACCCTGGAAATCTTTTATTGCGAATTCCGGGTTCTCCTGCCCCGCCAAGGCCTGCGCTGGCGCTGGTCCCAGGCCCATCCGGAACGGATGCACGACGGCAGCATCCTCTGGCACGGCATCATCCTGGATGTCACGGAACGGAAAAAAGCCGAAGAAGAAAAAGACAAGCTCAACGCCCAGCTGATCCAGGCGCAAAAAATCGAATCCGTGGGCCGCCTGGCCGGGGGTGTGGCCCACGATTTCAACAACATGCTCATGATCATCATCGGCAATACCGAAATGGCCATGGAAGAAACCGACCCGTCGTCGCCGGTTTTCGCGCAATTGAAAGAGGTCCTCGCCAGCGCCCGGAAATCGGCGGATCTCACGCGCCAGCTCCTGGCATTCGCCCGGAAGCAGACCGTCAGCCTGAAGTTGCTGGACCTGAATGAAACCGTTTCCAGCATGATCAAGATGCTTAAGCGACTGATCGGTGAGGACATCGAGCTGGTCTGGAAACCATTCACCGAACTCTGGCCGGTGAAAATGGATCCCTCCCAGATCGACCAGATTCTGGTCAACCTCGCCGTCAATGCCCGGGACGCCATTACGGGCGTGGGGAACCTGACCATTGAAACCGGAAACATTGTCTTCGATGAAACCTATTGCCTGACCCATGCCGGCATGTTTCCCGGTGAATACGTGCTGCTGGCAGTGAGCGACACCGGCTCGGGCATGGAAAAAGAAACCCTGGCGCATCTGTTCGAGCCGTTCTTTACCACAAAAGAGCTGGGCAAGGGTACAGGCCTCGGGCTGGCGACGATTTACGGCATTGTCAAGCAAAACGAGGGTTTCATCAATGTGTACAGCGAACCGGGCCATGGCACGACCTTCAAAATCTACCTGCCCCGAACCCGGATCGATTCCGGTGCGGAAACCCCGGAGACCACGAAAAAACCAACCGGCGGCGCGGAAACGGTTCTAATGGTGGAAGACGAACCATCGATTCTGAAGCTCGGCAAGGCGATTCTGGAACGCTACGGCTACACGGTGCTGGCCGCCCGCAAGCCGGAGGATGCCCTGGCCCTGGCGGAACGGCATGAGGGCCCGATCCATCTGTTAATCACCGATGTGGTGATGCCCCAAATGAACGGCCGGATTCTGCAGGAGAAGATCGCCGCTTTCCGGCCGGAAATCAAAACCCTTTATATGTCCGGCTATACGGCCAATGTTATTGCGCATCACGGTGTGCTGGAGGACGGCGTCCATTTCCTTCAAAAGCCTTTCTCCATCCAGACGCTAGCCCAAAAAGTCCGGGAGGTGCTGGAAATATCCAACAATGCCTGAAGGCCGCAATTTGATCTGACTTGACAGAAAAGCGTGAACTCATGGACGGCCCTATTATTGATCATGGCCCGAATCGCGTTAAGATATGAGGTTTTGTAAAAACATTGTCCTGATAGCCGGTATCGTTCTGGGTTTTACCCTGATCGGCCTCGGCGGCATGGGCTTTTATCTCCATTCCCATCCGGAATGGATCAAACCGACGATCGAGAGGGCGCTCTCGACAGCCACCGGGGCGGCCTGCACCATCGAGCGTTTCGCCATTTCGTTGCAGCCCCTGGCTGTGGAGGCGGGCGGCATTTGTTTCACCACCCGGCCGCCCCACCCGGCCGCCTCCATGGAAATCCCGTTCATCCGGACGGAGCTGGCCCTCGAGGGGCCGTTTGGCCGCAAAACCCTCCTGTTGAAAAACATGCGGGTTACCGGCATCTCCCTGACCGGCGCCTTACCCGTTCTCTCGCCGGTGGAACCAAACGGCTCTTTCCCGGCCGGATTGCTCCAGGGCCTTGCCGGGTTCTTTTTTTTCAGGGACATCCGCTTTCAGTCCGGGGAGATTCTGGATGGACGCCTGGCAATCTCCCGGGGCGATTACTTCCTCCAGGCCCGTCAACTCCATGCCGAGGCCGGTGCCGACCGACCGCTGTGCGTATCCTTTGCCCTGGAAGTCGGGAACAACTCCCGGCATCTGCAGGTCACGGCGCCACGGGTGTCCTTCAGCGGCGACCATGGGGTCGGCGGCAGGGAGGTGACCTTCAGCGGCGTCCTCCGGGCCGACAACATCTCCCTCCAGACAAAGGGCGGCACGGAAATCCGGGACATCCCCATGGGAGATATCCGCTTTGCGATCCCGGACGGCCGCCTGGACCTGGAAAACGGAGCCATGGCGCTGCCGAAGGTCCGCTTCGACGCCTTGGGCTTGAAAAACCTGGTGCTCGACATGGATGTGAAAGACGGCGGAATCCACCTGCTGCTCCAGGGAAAAAAGACCGCGCTGCTTCCAGCAGCAGCCGCCCGGCAGCTTCTCCCCCGGGATTTGGCACTTGCGGCCCGGGATGCCTTCCGGATGGAAGTCGCGGGTCCGCAAGGCGGCCCCTGGCGGATAAACGCGGCGGTAACGCTTTCGGATCTTGCCCTGCAAAACAAGGACGGGCGCCTGACGGGGGAGAAGATCTCCCTTGCTGCCTCGGCCAGGGGGGTGGTCGACCCGGAGGCTGCCGGTATGACCTTTGATGCGGAGCTGTCCGCCAATACCGGCGAAATCCTGTATGACCGGTATTACCTGAACCTCGCCCAGAACCCCGTGGTCTCGGCCTGCAAGGGGACGTGCCGGTTTCAGGAAGGAATCCTGAGGATTTCCAGGCTCCGGTTCGAGCTGACGGATATCCTGCCGGTGGAAATCCGGGGCTCCCTCACCCGGGGCGCGGCGTTTCGGGAAGCGGATGTCGAGGTGAGCGTCCCCCGGGTCCCGATGGAGCCGGTTTTCCATCACCTGTTGCGGGAACCCCATAAGACCGAAAATCCCGTTCTGGAAACGCTGGCGACCGGAGGGACTCTTTCGGCGGAATGCCGGCTGCGAAAAAGGGCAGACGCCTGGCTGGCCGAGGGCCGCATCGGGTGGCGCGGGGGCGAGCTGATCGAAAAAGGAAGGGGCGTTTCCGCAAAAGGGATTTTTCTGGATCTGCCTTTCCGCTATGAGACCGGATTGCCCGCAGCCCCGGCCGAAAACCTCCCGGGCAGGCTCGAGATTCGGTCCCTGGTCTTGCCCCCGCTGCCGGAACAGGCCCTGGATCTCGTTCTGAATGCCGGAACCAACCGGATATCCGTGGACGCCCCCACCGTGATCCGGATTCCGGGGGGAGAACTCCTGCTGGGCGCCGTGGAGGTCCGGAATCTGTTTTCCCCGGACGTTTCCGTTCATACCCGCCTGGCATTCGACGGAATCGACATCCGCTCCTTCCTTGCCGGAATCGGGGCAATTCCCGCGGCTGCCGTGGTGGCGGGCCGCCTGGGCGGCGTACTGGATCCTGTCCGGTATGAGCGGCACGCCGTCACCAGCCAGGGGGAAATCACGGCCATTGTGTTCGGCGGCAACATATGGTTATCTGATCTGGGGGCTTCGGGGATATTCACCGCCGCGCCGGTTTTGCGGTTCAATGCGGGCTGGAATAAGCTGCAGCTGAGCCAAATGACGTCCGATACCGCTTTCGGCAGGATCGAGGGGGTCCTGAAGGGCCATATCCGCGATGGCGAAATTGCCTGGGGTCAGCCCCAGCGGTTCGATCTGCTGCTGGAAACGGTGAAGGAAAAGGGGATACCCCAGACCATCAGCATCGCGGCGGTGGACAACATCGCCCGGATCGGCGGCGGACAGAGCCCGTTCATGGGAATCGCGGGCGCCTTTGCCGCCGTACTGGACCCGTTCCCCTATGAAAAAATCGGCATCCGGGCGCGGCTTGAAAACGATATGTTCATGATCAACGGTACCATCCGGGAAGGCGGCACGGAGTACCTGGTCAAAAGGCGCGGCTTTTCAGGGGTGGACATCGTCAACCAGAATCCGGATAATCGGATCAACTTCAAAGACATGGTGAAACGAATTCAACGGATCGCCCACCAGGATGGAGCGGTGATCCAGTAACGGGGGAGGGTTTTATGAAAAGGGATAAACCATTTTTCTGGAAGACAGCGGCGTTGGTCCTGCTGACCCTGTCGGCCTGCATCACCATCAATATCTATTTCCCGGCCGAGAAGGTCGAATCCGCCGCCGAGGATATCGTGAACGATATCCGGGGCAATGAGCCGCCGCAAACGGAAGACCAGGCCGGCAAGCTCCAGGGGTTTCTGTACCGGCTCCGGGGGGCTTTTGCTCCCGCCGTTGCCTGGGCCGGCAGCGAGACAACCGTTTCCAACCCGACGATCCGCTCCCTGAAGGAAAAAATGAAAGCCCGTTTTCAGGCGCTGACGCCCTATTACCGGAAAGGGGCCCTGAAGGAAGGGGACAATGGGTATCTTGCCGCGGTGGATGCCGGCGGGCTGAACCTCAAGGAGAAACGGGATCTGAACGGCCTGGTGGAAGCCGAAAACCGCGACCGCAGAACCCTGTATGCGGAAGTGGCCAAGGCCCTGAAGATCGACGCCGGTCAGATCGATCAAATCGCGGCGATTTTTGCCCGGGAGTGGAAGAAGCCGGTGCGGTAGCATCCGGAATCGGTTTTCATCATAATTCGGTTGCATTACGGGTAGAATGCAGCTACATCATGCGGATGGAATCTCAAACGGCGGACATCCTCCAGCGATTGTTATCAGCCCCCGGATCGACCGTTACGACATCCGAAAGGGAATTCGGGCGGTGGCGGCGGTGTTTTTACGCGGAAGCCGCCCCATGGCCGGTCCCGGTTGACCGGGCCGTTATCGGCGGTTTCATCGCCGATTGCACGGCCTACGCCTTCGCCGCGGGATACGGCGCCGCGCTTCAAGCCCTGGTGCCGGGACTGCCCGGGGACAAAATCGCCTGTTTCTGCATCACGGAAGAGGGGGGCGGGCATCCGCGTTTCATCAAAACGTCGTTGGCGCCAGCCGGCGGCGGTGCGGAAGGCGGTAAAAGGTGGACGGTCACCGGCCGGAAAAAATTCATTACCTGCGCCGCTGAAGCGGACCTGTTCCTGGTGGCTGCCTCAACAGGGCCTTCGCCGGACGGAAAGAACCAAATCCGGATGGTCACCGTCCGGCGGGAAACACCGGGAATTGAAATCCAGCTGATGCGGAACCTGCGCCTGGTGCCGGAAATCAGTCACGGCGAGGTTTTCTTCCGGGAGGTGAGCGTCCAGGCGGCCGACCTGCTTCCCGGTGACGGCTATCTGGAGTATATCAAGCCGTTCCGGACCATCGAGGACCTGCACGTATCCGCCGCCATCCTGGGGCATCTGTTCCGGAAAGCCCGCCGGCATGCCTGGCCCAGGGAGATCCGGGAAGCCATTATCGGCGCCATCGTTTCCGTCCGCGCGCTGGCGACCAGCGATCCGGGCCTGGCTTCCGTGCACATCGCGGTCCATGAGGCCCTGGGACGCATCAAGGAATTGCTCGTGCGCCTGGAGCCCCTCTGGGATCGGATCGGCGGGAAGGAAAAAGAGGACTGGGACCGGGATAAAGTCCTGATGAGCATCGCGGACACGGCAAGAACCAGGCGGATTGAAACAGCGTGGAAGCAGTATGGTGTTTTGGAATAACAGGAGGACCGTCACATGATTCTTGCCGGAGACATCGGCGGGACCAATACCCGGCTGGCGATCGTCGCTGTCGTGGAGGGGCGGGTCCGCATTGTCGCCGAGGAAACCTTTGCGAGCCGCGAAGAGCCGAGCCTGGAAAGCGCCCTGCGGAAATTCCTGGGGAAACACGTTTTCCCCCTTGAAAGGGCCGGGCTGGGCGTTGCCGGACCGGTTCGCCAGGGCCGCTGTGAAGCCACCAATCTGCCGTGGATCATCGATTCCCATGAAATCGCAAGCGAATTCGGGCTTTCCCGGGTCGGCCTGATCAACGATCTGGAAGCCAAGGCCTGCGGGATTGCGGACCTGGAACCGGAGGAACTGGAAACCCTCAATCCGGGCATTCCGGACGTCCGGGGAAACCAGGCCGTCATTGCCGCCGGCACGGGGCTGGGAGAAGCCGTCCTCATTTGGGACGCAACGGAGTACCGGCCGTTTGCGTCCGAAGGGGGGCATGCGGATTTCGCGCCGCGGAACCGGCTGGAAATGGAGCTGCTGGACTTTCTGTTGAAGCGGCATCCGCGGGTCAGCGTCGAACGGCTGGTTTCCGGGCAGGGGTTGCTGAATATTTATCAATTTTTAAAAGAAAAACAAAATGTTGTGGAACAGGACTGGCTGGCGGAACAGCTGCGGCAGCAGGACCCGCCGGCGGTCATTTCACGGAACGCCCTGGATGGGAGAAGTCCGCTCTGCATGGAGGCGCTGGATCTTTTTACCGCCCTTTACGGCGCCGAGGCCGGGAATCTGGCCTTGAAGGTCATGGCCACCGGCGGGATCTATCTCGGCGGCGGCATCGCGCCGAAAATCGTCGCGAAATTGCGGGAGCCGGTATTCATGAATGCATTCACCGCCAAAGGGCGGATGAAACCCCTGCTCCAGGCCATGCCCGTGCGGGTGATCCTGAACACCGGGATCGCCCTGATCGGAGCCGCCCGTCACGCCATGCGCCTGTGAACAGCCGTTGATGGCATGTCGCGGCAACGGATAGTAGTATGGAAAAGCGAAAAGCAGCGGTCCGGGAACCGGCAGACCGGGCGCCGGCGGCGCTCGTTTTATCAATGGAGTGGAATGGGGGAGGCGGAAAGCATGGGGATCAAGATCGAGCGTGAGAAGGATGAACTGCGGGTGTTGCGGGTCACGGGTCTGCTGCGGAAGTCGGAAATGGACGCCGCCCTGGCGGCCGAGATGACAGGGCTGGTCCCTGCCGCCCAAGTGAAGGCGCTGATCATCGTGACGGATTTCAAAGGCTGGGAGCGGGGTGCCGACTGGGGCGACATGACCTTTTTTGAAACCCTGGGCGATCAGGTCGTCCGGATAGCGTTCGTGGGCGACCCGCGCTGGGAAACGGAATGGCTGATGTTCGTCGGCGCGGGTTTCCGCCGCGCGCCGGTCAAGTACTTTCCCTTGGATCAACTCGACCAGGCCCGCGGCTGGCTGGAAGGCGCGGGCGCGTAATCCCACCAGGAACGGAAAAAATGTTCTGCCGTCGTTTGTACATATTGCCGGCCATGCTGTTCTTTCTGGCCGCGACGGCGGCGGCGGGGGCCGGCGAGATCGAGCCGCGGGCCTATGCCAACACCCCGGTGGGGATCAATTTCCTGATCCTGGGATATTCCGTTTCCGAAGGGGGCTTGTCCACCGAGGCGTCGTCGCCGATCAAGGACGCCCGGCTGCGGATTCATTCCAGCGTGCTGGCATGCGCGCGCTCCCTGGATGTATGGGGCAAGTCCGGGAAAATCGATTTGATTCTGCCGTACTCCCGGCTCTCCGGAACCGCCACGGTCAAGGGACTGCCGGCCGAACGGAACGTCGGCGGATTCCATGACCCGCGCTTGCGTTTTTCCGTCAATCTATATGGCGCTCCGGCGCTGTCGCTCAAGGAGTTCGCCGATTATCGGCAGGATCTGATCGTCGGGGCGAGCCTCCAGGTATCGGCGCCCCTGGGCCAGTATGACGAGGGCCGGCTGGTGAACCTGGGCAACAACCGCTGGTATGTCAAGCCGGATCTGGGAATCTCCAAGGCCTGGGGGCCGCTGGTGACCGAGTTTTCCGCCGGTGTTTTCTGGTTCAGCGAGAACAGGGAGTACTTCGGCGGCCAGACCTTGCGGCAGGATCCCCTCTATACCGCCCAGGTGCATGCCGCCTACCATTTTGGCCGCGGCCCATGGGCAGCGCTGAGCGCCACTTACGATTACGGCGGGCGAACCACCGTTGACGGCGTGCGGAACCCCGAACTGGAGAGCAACTGGCGGGGAGGCGCCACCATCGCCCTGCCCTTGCACCGCAACCATTCCATCAAATTGTACGCCAGCAGCGGCGTCCATACGAGGATCGGTAACGATTACAGGGCTTTTGGTGTTGCCTGGCAGATCCGCTGGGGGGCCGGGCTCTGAGCCGGGCGGCGGTTATTAGGCATATAAAAATTATAGATTGAATTTTGAAGCATTGTCTGCAATATAAGGGCAGTATAAATTTCCTTTCCTTTTGACATTTACCCTAAGAAAAAAAGAAGGAACCGCCAGATGAACAAACCAAGAACCACTGTTGCCCTCGCCCTTCTGATCACCGGAATCTTGATTGCAGGGGCCATGCCTGTTTTCGCGCAGGATCAACCGGCCGATAACATGGAGATTCTACAGGAAAAAATCAAATCCGACAAGAAGCTGTTCGTGGCCCAGAACATGGAATTGACCGAATCCGAGGCGAAGAACTTTTGGGTGGTCTATGCAGAATATCAGAAGGACCTGGACGTCATCAACCAGCGCTCCACCGCCCTCATCGAGAGCTATGCCGCGGATTATCGGGCCCAAACCCTCACCGACGCAAAGGCCCTGAAACTCATGGAGGAACTGGTGGCCATTCAGAAAGCCGAGGCCGATCTCATGGCCGCCTATGTTCCGAAACTCAGCAAAGTGATCCCGGCGCTGAAGGCCGTCCGTTACCTGCAACTGGAAAACAAAATCCGGGCGGCGGTGAAATTCGAGCTGGCGGCGCGCATTCCGTTGATGCCGTAAGGGCCGTAAAGGAGGAGCGGCCGCCGCCCGATACCGGGGAATACCGGATGAGCCGCTCGTTCTTCAAGCGATGGTTTACAATTTGGGAGGGGCTATGATTGGCACGAAAGCTCGCGGACGATTCCTGCTGCTTGCATTCCTGTGTCTGTTGGCTGGGGGCTCGGACGGTGCGGCCGCGGAAAACCGGGAAGCGGAAGCCGATGCCTGGGGCCGGGCCGGCCTGAGTATCGGCGGATATATGCTGGCCATCGACAGTGAAGTGGGCCTGGGACTGAAGGGTCTCCAGACGAATATCAACATGGAAGAGGCCCTGGACCTGGACGTTTCCTATACGGTTTTTCGGGCCGACGGCTTTTACCGCTTCACCGCCAACCGGCGACACCGCCTGGATTTGAGCTGGTACGCCCTGCGCCGCGAGGGGCTCCGGCGATTGACCCAGGATCTGACCATCGGCGACACCACTTATTTGACCGGCACCACGGTCGCATCGTCTTTCAACCTGGATATCTACAAACTGGCCTACAGCTATTCCCTGTTCCAGGACGACCGCATGGATCTGGCCGCCGGCATCGGGGCGTATGTCATGCCCATCGAACTGGCTTTCAGCTCCGTGGGCGGCGTCCAGGAGAACGAATCCGAATCCTTCACGGCACCGCTGCCCGTCATCACCCTGCGCACCGATTTCGCCATCACCCCCAAGCTGTATCTGCTGAACCGGATCGATCTGTTCTATATGCAGATCGGCTCTTACAAAGGCGGGATCACCAATCTGAATATCGCCCTGGAGTACATGTTCTTTAAGCGTTTCAGCGCCGGTCTGGGTTTTGAAACCTTCAATCTGAAGGTCAACGCGGAAAACAGCAGTTATCCGCCCGCGGATTTCGTCGGTGAAATCAACTACCGGAATGTCGGGCTGATGGGTTTCCTCAAGTACCAGTTTTAAAAAAACAGAGCTGCCAACCTTGAAAACATAAGGAGAAAATTAATGTCCGACATCACTGGAATCATGGCGAAAACCTCCGACCTCTCCGCCAAGGTCGGGCAATTATTTCTAAAGCGCGCTGAAGTCGCCGCCAAACGCTTCGAGGAGCATGTCCGGAAAGCCACCGGCGACCTGATGGGCAAAGTCGCTTCCAGGCCGATGACACCATGGGACATATGGAAGGAATGGAACCAATACAGTGTGGATTTTTCCCAGCGGTCGTTTCTGTTCTGGGACACCCTGCGCCGCCGGGGGAACGCGTATGTGGAGCACAACCGGGCCGGAAAACCGCCGGTGTTGAATTTCGATTATGAAATGGTCCTGGACGCCCGGAAATTCGAGCAGCCGGTGAACTATGCCCTGGTGCGCATCATTCCGCCCGAGGGCGTCATCGTCAACAACGAGCGCCGTCCCTATATCATCATCGACCCCCGGGCCGGGCACGGTCCCGGCATCGGCGGCTTCAAGGACGATTCCCAGGTGGGCGTCGCCTTGAAAGACGGGTGCCCGGTGTACTTCGTCATTTTTTTCCCGGAACCCGAGCCGGGCCAGACCTTGCCGGATGTATGCGCCGCCGAAAAACTGTTTGTCCATAAGGTCAGGGAACTGCACCCGAACAGTCCGAAGCCGGCCCTCATCGGCAATTGCCAGGGAGGCTGGGCGGCCATGATGCTGGCCGCCTCGGATCCGGATGAGACCGGTCCGGTGGTGATCAACGGCGCGCCCATGTCCTACTGGGGTGGGGCCTTGAGCGCGGGGGAAGGCGACAACCCCATGCGCTATGCCGGCGGCATGCTCGGCGGGAGCTGGCTGTCATCCTTCAGCGCCGATCTGGGCAACGGCGTTTTCGACGGCGCGCATCTGGTGCAGAACTTCGAGAATCTGAATCCGGCCAATACGTTCTGGGATAAGTACTACCATCTGTTTTCCAATATCGATACCGAACCTCCGAGATTCCTGGAATTTGAACGCTGGTGGGGCGGATTCTACCTGTTGAACAAGGAGGAAATCGAATGGATCGTTCAAAATCTCTTTGTCGGCAACAAGCTCTGGTCCGGGGATGTCAAAAATCAGGCGGGCGGGGTGTTTGACCTGAAGCAGATACGGTCGCCCATCGTCCTGTTCGCGTCTCTGGGAGACAACATCACGCCTCCCCAGCAGGCGTTCAACTGGGTGGCGGATGTGTACGGCTCCACGGAGGAGATCAAGGCCCGGGGGCAGGTGATCGTCGGGCTGGTGCATCAGGATATCGGGCATCTCGGTATTTTCGTTTCCGGCAAGATCGCCAAAAAAGAACACGCCCAGATCGTGTCCGTGCTGAAATCCATCGAGGCCCTCCCGCCCGGTCTGTACGGAATGAAAATTCTGGACAAAAAAGGCAAGGACGGGCGGGTGGAATACGAGGTGGAATTCGTCGAACACCGGCTGGAGGAGGTGGTGAAACGCCTCAATCGTCTGGAGCGGCGCGATGAAAAACCTTTCCAGGCCCTTGAAAAAATCTCGGCCTTCAACCAGCAGGCCTATGAACTGTTCGCGCAGCCGCTGGTCCAGGCCCTGACCGGCGAGGGCGCTGCCAAGCTCGGGCGGGATTTCCATCCCCTGCGATTTCAGCGTTGGTTCGTTTCCGACCTGAATCCTTTCCTGTCGTTGCTTGGACCGGCTGCCGAGCGGATCAAGGAGAAGCGCGAGCCCGTAGGTCCGGACCAGACATTCCGGACAACCGAGAAAATGGTTTCCGAATGGATCAGCGCCTCGCTGGATTACTACCGGGATTTGCGGGATGCCACCAGTGAGGCCCTGTTCTTCCAGACATATGGAACCATGTTCGGACTGTACCTGGCGGATAAACCGGACGCCGGGGGCCGGGAGCGGGAAATGCCAGCGGATTCCCGGGAACTGCCCTTTGTCCGCGAAGCCCTGGAATCCATCGACAAGGGCGGCTATGCCGAAGCCCTCTCCCGGGCCGGTTATCTGCTGGCGCGCAAGGGAATCCCCATCCCCCTGGCGCGTCTGGAGGTCAAGAACGAACTGATGGAAAAATACAAGGATCTGCTACCGGAACTGGAAGCGGACGAGCGGCGGCGCATCCGGGGGGAACAGGAAATCATCTGCCGGTATGAGCCGGAAAAAGCCCTGCTGGCCCTCCCGAAACTCCTGGCGGACGCCGACGATAAAAAACGGTTCAAGGCGTTACTGGACGGGCTGCTGGCCGAACCCCGGTTTGCGCCGGAAAACCTGACCCCGGAACAGCGGGCCATGGTCGAGGGGATCCAGGCGCTGCTTGTTTCGAAAAAACAGAAACAAGGAAAGAAATAACCATGCAGACCTATATCAACCATACATTCGATGAAATTGAGGTGGGAGCCTCGTTTTCACGTTCCCACCGGATCAGCAAGCCGGACGCCGAACTGCTGGTTTTCGCCTCCGGCGAGATCGACCCTTTTTTCACGGAAACCGATGATGACGGGGACCGCGGCTTGACCGCTGAACCCGTGGCGGCCGCCATCCTGATCGCCGCCATGATCAACAGGCGCCTGCCGGGACCAGGCAGCAACATCCTTTCCCAGAATCTGGTGTTTAGGGGTGCGCTGAATGTCGGCGATGAATTGACCGGGACCATCACCGTCACGGCCAAGCGGGAAAAGGGGCATGAAATCGATTTCGATTGCCGGGTGAACAACGGCAAGGAAGACATTCTGACCGGGACGGTGACAGTCACGGCGCCCACCACCCACATCCGTTTCGACGCCGTCACCACGCCCGAAGTCATTCTGCGCCGCAGTGACGAACTGGCCAAACTCATTAAAAAATGTGAAAAGATACCGCCGGTGGTCTGCGCGGTGGTGCACCCCTGCGACCGGGACTCCCTCCTCGGCCCGCTGGAGGCCGCTGCCCGCGGGTTGATCACGCCCGTCCTGGTGGGGCCGGCCAAAAAAATCAAGGCGGTTGCCGAGCAGGAAGGCGCCGATATCTCGCCGTATCGCCTTGTCGATACGGAGCACAGCCATGCGGCCGCCAGCCAGGCGGTGGCCATGGCCCGGGCCGGAGAGGTGGCGGCCTTGATGAAAGGAAGCCTGCACACCGACGAGCTGATGGAGGCGGTGGTGCCCTCGGCCACGGGATTGAGAACCGGCCGGCGGATCAGTCATGTCTTCGTGTTGGACGTGCCCTCGTATCCCCGCCTGCTGATGATCACCGACGCGGCCATCAACATCGCGCCCACCGCCAAGGAAAAGGCGGATATCATCCAGAACGCCATTGACCTGGCCGTCGTGCTGGGGATTCAGGAGCCCCATGTCGCGATTCTGGCGGCGGTGGAGACGGTCAATCCCATCATGCAGGCCACGGTGGACGCAGCCATTTTATGCAAAATGGCGGATCGCGGCCAGATCACCGGCGGCATCCTCGACGGCCCGCTGGCCTTCGACAACGCGGTCAGCCTGGAGGCCGCGCGCACCAAAAAAATCCTGTCCCCGGTGGCGGGGAAGGCGGATATTCTGCTGGCGCCGGATCTGGAGGCCGGCAACATGCTGGCCAAACAGCTGCAATACATGGCCGGCGCCGACAGCGCCGGCATCGTGCTGGGCACGCGGGTGCCCATCGTGCTGACCAGCCGGGCGGATTCCATCCGGACCCGCATGGCCTCCACCGCCGTCATGGCGCTGCTGGCGGAATCCCGGCGGGTCAAATCGGATTTGGAACAACAGGGAGTGAAAAAATGAGCAGAGCCATCGTCATCCTCAACGCCGGATCATCCAGCATCAAGTTTTCGCTGTTTCTGGAACGCGGGAACGACCTCAGCCTGGATTGCCGGGGACAGATGGAGGGAATATACACGGCGCCGCGATTCACGGCCAAAAAAGCCGACAATGCCTTGCTGTCGGAAAAAACCTGGCCCGCGGGCACCAATTTGGGACATGACGGCGCCCTCGAACACATCGTGGGGTTTCTGCGGTCCGAACTCGCGGACGATGAACTCATCGGCGTGGGGCACCGGGTGGTGCACGGCGGCCAGCGCTACACCCAGCCGGTGCGGGTGGATCAAACCGTCCTTTCGGAACTGGAGCAGTTCATTCCCCTGGCGCCCTTGCACCAGCCGCACAACCTTACGCCCATCCGGCGTTTGCTGGAGCGGCTGCCGGACCTGCCCCAGGTGGCCTGCTTCGACACCTCCTTCCACCGCACGACCCCCCTGGTTCATCAGCTGTTCGCCCTTCCGGCGGAGCTCACCGACGCCGGCGTGATCCGCTACGGTTTTCACGGTCTTTCCTATGAATACATCGCCTCGGTGCTGCCCCGGTTCGACGAAAGGGCCGCCGCCGGCAGGACCATCGTGCTGCATCTGGGGAACGGCGCCAGCATGTGCGCGCTGGAGGCGGGGCGCAGCATCTCCAGCACCATGGGCTTCACCGCCGTGGAAGGCCTGCCCATGGGGACCCGCTGCGGTTCCCTCGATCCCGGCGTCCTCCTGTTTCTCATGGACCAGCAGGGCATGAGTGCCCGGGATATCGAGAAACTGATTTATACCCAGTCGGGTCTGCTGGGCGTTTCGGGTGTTTCCAGCGACATGCGGACCATTCTGGAGAGCGATGACCCCAAGGCCGGGTTGGCGCTGGACCTGTATATCTACCGCATCCGCCGGGAACTCGGGGCCCTGGCGGCGACCCTGGGCGGCCTGGACGCCATCGTGTTCACCGCCGGGATCGGGGAAAACTCGGCCGCCATCCGCCGCCGCGTCTGCCGGGATGCGGCCTGGATCGGGGTGGCGTTGGATGACGCCGCGAACGCCAAAGGCGGCCCGCGCATCAGCACGGGAAAAAGCCGCGTGGCGGCTTGGGTCATCCCGACCAATGAGGAACTCATGATTGCCCGCCATACCCGGAACATTCTGAAAGAAACCAAAGGAGCCTGATGATGAACATGGAGATCCCCAGGCCGGTGCTGAAAGGCCAGAAGGCCCTGGTCGCCGGCATCGCCAACGAATATTCCATCGCCTATGGATGCGCCAGGGCTTTCCGGGAGCTCGGCGCCGACATCGCGGTCACCTATTTGAATGAAAAATCCAAAGCCCCCTATGCCCGCCGCATCACCGGCGAAACCATGTATGTGGACGGCGGGGTCAATATTATCGCCTGATCAATGGACGGAAAACGAAGAAGGAGACATTCCGATGGGAAAAGTCGCGCATATGGTGATCCATTTCATGGACGGCAGCAAGATCGTGTTCGAATACGACAAACTCGACGGCAGGGAGGACGCCTCCATCGCCTCCAAGGTCAAAAAAGCGCTGGAACACGATAAAATCGTGGTGCAGACCTACGACAGCATGATCGTCATCCCGGTTGCCAACGTCAAATACATCCAGGTGACCCCGGCGCCGGACGCCCTGCCGGAAGGGATCCTGAAGAACGCGGAAATCATCGAATGACCACCGATTTGAGTTGAAAAACAGGGCAATCGGGAATATGAACCCCGGAAACCAACCATACCAAAAATTCAGTCATCACGGATAAAGGAGTGGGCAATGGTCAACTATCGTCAACGGCCGCAATTCGCTTTCAGGTTACAATTTATGCCGATGGTGTATGTCTCGGCGCTGCTGTTTGTCTCGGCCCTGGTTTTCGGCTGCAAGAAGGAGGAGGCGCCGCCGCCGCCCCCGCCGGAAGTGGAAGTGACGGAGGTGTTCCAGCGCGATGTTCCGGTGCATGCCGAATGGGTCGGAACAACGGACGGCATGGTGAATGCCACCATCCGCGCCCAGGTGACCGGCTATCTCATCGCCCAGAATTACAAGGAAGGTGATTTCGTCAAAAAGGGGCAGGTTTTGTTTGAGATCGACCCCCGGACATTCCAGGCAGGCCTTCAGCAGGCCAAAGGGGTCCTGGCCCAGCACCAGTCGAGCTGGAACACGGCGAAATCCAACCTCGACCGTATCCGGCCCCTGGCGGCTAAAAACGCCGTCAGCCAGCGGGATCTCGACAATGCCGTGGGTATGGAGCAGTCCGCCCACGCTCTGGTGCTCTCCTCCCAGGCCGCCGTGGAAAAGGCCTCGCTTGATCTGGAGTTCACGAAAATCCAGTCCCCCATCGATGGAATCTCCGGCATTGCCAAGGCCCAGATCGGGGATCTGGTGGGGCCCGGACAGATCGAGGAACTCACTACGGTGTCCACGGTCGACCCCATCAAAGTCTATGTGCCCCTGAGCGAGCAGGAGTATCTCAAGGCCGTTGAAAACAGGAACCCGGACAAGCCGGCGACCATTTTTGAGCTGATTCTGGCCGACGGCGCCACCTATCCCCACACCGGTCAATTCGCCTTCGCCGATCGGCAGGTCGATGTCAAGACCGGCACCATCCGGGTGGCGGTGCTGTTCCCCAATCCCGGGAATATCCTGCGCCCCGGGCAGTTTTCGAGGATCCGCGCCCAGGTGGACATCCATAAAAATGCGCTGCTGGTGCCGCAACGGGCGGTTTCCGAACTCCAGGGCGGTTATCTGGTGGCGGTGGTCGGTGCGGATGACAAGGTGAGCATCCGGCCGGTCAAGGTCGGCGAGCGCATGGATACTCTGTGGATGATCCAGGAAGGTGTAAACCCCGGCGAGCGGGTCGTGGCCGAGGGCGTTCAAAAAGTCAAGGACGGAATGACAGTGCGGCCAAAAGCATTTGTCGCGGCGGGTAACGCGGCAACGACCAACCAATGATGACCATCCTACTGAAGAGGTAACATCGAATGGCCAAGTTTTTCATCAACCGACCCATCGTGGCGATCGTGATCGCCATCATCACGGTCATTGTCGGCATCGTCGCCCTCCTGGGGCTTCCCATCGCCCAGTATCCGGAGATCGTCCCGCCGGAAATTTTCGTCAATACCTTCTATGTCGGCGCGGATGCCCAGACCGTGGAACAATCCGTGGCCACGCCCATCGAACAGGAGATGAGCGGGGTCGACAACATGAACTATATGTATTCCCTCAACGCCAACAACGGCGAGCTCCGGATGTTCGTCAATTTTGACGTCGAGACCGATCCGAACATCGACCAGGTGCTGGCCCAGATGCGCAAGAGCCAGGCGGATTCGAAACTGCCGGCGGAAGTCCGGGATTACGGGGTGACGGTGAAAAAATCCAATTCGGCGCCGCTGATGGTGGTGGCCCTCACCTCCCCAAAAGAGACGTATGATGCAACCTTTCTGGCAAATTATGCCTATATCAACATCAACGATCAGATGACCCGCATTCCGGGCATCGCCAGCGTGACGGTGTTCGGCGCCGGCCAGTACGCCATGCGGTTCTGGGTCCGTCCGGACCAGCTGGCCAAGCTCAATATCACCATCCCGGAAATCGTGGATGCCATCAAAAAGCAGAACACCGTCAATCCGGCCGGCCAGCTGGGGGGCGAGCCGGCGCCGCCCGGCCAGGAATATACTTACGCCATCCGGGCCCAGGGCCGCCTGGAAAACCCCGAGGAATTCGGCGAAATCGTGTTGCGGGCCAATCCCGACGGGTCCATGGTGCGCCTGAAGGATGTGGCGCGCATTGAACTCGGCTCCCAGAATTATTCCATGCAGGGCCGGCTGAACGGCAAACCGGCGGCCATCCTCGCATTGTATCAGCTCCCCGGCACCAACGCCATCAAGGCCGTGGACGGGGTGAAAAAACTGATGGAGGAGCTCAAACAGTCCTTTCCCCAGGATCTGGATTATGTCATCGCGCTGGACACCACCCAGAGCGTGCGGGAGGGTCTGAAAGAGATTCTCAAGACCCTGTATGAAGCCTTGATCCTGGTGATCATCGTGGTGTTCGTCTTCCTCCAGGGCTGGCGGGCCACCCTGATACCGGCCCTGGCCGTGCCGGTGTCGCTCATCGGCACCTTCGCCGTTTTCCCCATGATCGGCTTCACCATCAACACCATCGCGCTGATGGGCATGGTGCTGGCCATCGGCCTGGTGGTGGACGACGCCATCGTCGTCGTGGAGGCGGTGGAGCACAACATGGAACACGGCGGGTTGTCGCCCAAGGAAGCGACGATCAAGGCCATGGAGGAAGTCTCCGGCCCCGTGGTGGCCATCGCCCTGGTGCTTTCCGCGGTGTTTCTGCCCACCATTTTCATTCCGGGGATCACGGGTAAACTGTATCAGCAATTCGCGGTGACCATCGCCATATCGGTGATGCTCTCCGCTTTCAACGCCCTGACCCTGAGCCCGGCGCTTTCTTCCCTGCTCTTGAAGCCCAAGAAACAGACGCGCGGCCCGTTGGGGGCCTTTTACCGGTGGTTCAACAATATGTTCGGCAGCGCCACCAACGGCTACGTGAAGGTCTGCGCCTGGTGCATCCGCAAAACCCTCATCAGCATGATTTTTCTCCTGATGTTCGTCCTGGGCACCGGGCTGCTGGCCGGCAAGGTGCCCGGGGGATTTTTGCCGGAAGAGGACCAGGGGTATTTGTACGCCGGCATCCAGCTGCCCAACGCGGCCTCGCTCCAGAGAACCAACGAAGCCTGCAAGGAAATGGAAAAAATCATCATGGAAACCCCCGGCGTTGAATACTGCACGGCGATTTCCGGGTACAGCCTGCTCAGCGGGGTGACCAACACCTACAGCGGCTTTTTCTTCATCACCCTCAAGGAATGGGGGGTGCGGAAAAAACCCGAGGAGCAATACGGCGCCATCATGGCCAGCCTTAACAAGCGGCTCCGCAGCCTGCCCCAGGGTGTGGCCTTTGCCTTCTCGCCGCCGGCGATTCCCGGCATCGGCGCCGCGGGCGGCGTGACGTTTCTGCTCCAGGACCGGGCCGGCAAGGACATTACCTTCCTGGCCCGGAATGTAGCGACCTTCATGGAGGAGGCCCGGAAGCGTCCGGAGTGCGCCTCCGTGACCACGACCTTCCTGCCGGCCATCCCCCAGGTTTTCATAGACGTCGACCGGGACAAGGTGCTCAAGCAGGGCGTGGACCTGGGCCAGGTCTACCGGACCCTCCAGGCCTTCATGGGCGGTTATTTCGTCAATTACTTCAACCGCTTCGGGCGGCAATGGCAGGTATACGTGCAGGCCGAGGGCGACTATCGCACCCAGGTGGAACAGCTCGGTCAGTTTTATGTCCGCAACGATGACGGCGACATGGTGCCGCTGTCGGCGCTCACCAGCTCCGAGCCCCGTCTGGGACCCGAATTCACCATGCGGCACAATCTCTACCGCTCGGCCCAGATCAATGTCGGCGCCGCTCCGGGCTACAGTTCCGCCCAGGCCATGAAGGCCCTGGAAGAAGTGTTCAGCCGCACCATGCCCCCGGAAATGGGGTTTGACTATATCGGCATGTCCTATCAGGAAAAGAAAGCCCAGGAAGGCGTGCCGATTTCCGTCATTTTCGCCCTGTCGCTGCTGTTCGTGTTCTTGATCCTGTCGGCCCAGTATGAATCCTGGTCCCTGCCGTTCAGCGTTCTGCTGGGAACGCCCATCGCCATCTTCGGCGCCTACGCCGGTATTTTCATCCGCAGCATGGAATTCAATCTCTATGCCCAGATCGGCCTGATCATGCTCATCGGTCTGGCGGCCAAGAACGCCATCCTCATCGTGGAGTTCGCCAAGATGGAATTCGATAAGGGGAAATCGGTGGTGGACGCGGCCCTGGAGGGTGCGCGGTTGAGACTCCGGCCCATCCTGATGACGTCCTTTGCCTTTATTCTCGGCTGCGTGCCGCTGGCCATCGCCAGCGGTTCCGGAGCGGTTTCCCGGAAAGTCATGGGTACCGGCGTCATCGGCGGCATGCTCACCGCTTCGTTTATCGCCATTTTCATCATACCCGTGACCTTCTATATCGTTGAGAAGCTGGCTCATGGGAAGAGTGGGAAATCCGCCCAGTCGCATCCGGGTGCAGCCCAACCGCATAAGGGAGTAGATTGATATGTGCAGAACGTTCAGGCTGATTCCGTTTTTTTTAGTTATGGTTGTGTCCGCCGGCTGCGCCGTCGGTCCCGATTATCAGCGGCCGCAAGTGAATACACCCGACAAGTGGCGGTTTGAATACCAGGACGCCAAGGACTTCACCAATACCGCCTGGTGGCGGCAGTTCAATGATCCGGTGCTGGATGAACTGGTGACGGCGGCCTTGAAGGAAAATGCGGATATCCTGATCGCCGCCGCCCGGGTGGAGCAGTATCTGGGATATTACGGCGGTACCCGTTCCGCCCTGTTTCCCCAGATCGGCGCCGGCGCCATCGGCGCGCGGGAACGATACAGCCAGGCGGGCCGGACGCCGCTGCCCGCCGGAGTCAGCGCGGTGGACAACACCTTTCAGGGGCT
This sequence comes from Thermodesulfobacteriota bacterium, assembly GCA_049320885.1. Classification (GTDB taxonomy): domain Bacteria; phylum Desulfobacterota; class Desulfobacteria; order Desulfobacterales; family SURF-7; genus DYJD01. The sequence continues at coordinate 26,131 of JBMORA010000017.1, forward strand.
GATTTCCGCCGGCTGGGAAATGGACATCTGGGGCCGCCTGCGCCGGGAAACGGAGGCCGCAAGGGCCGACCTGCTGGCCTCCGAAGAGGCGCGCAACGCGGTGGTGCTGACCGTAGTGGCCGCCGTGGCCAACACGTATATCGACCTGCGCAGCCTGGATCGCGAACTGGAAATCACCCGGCAGACCGCCGTTACCCGCGGGGAGACCTATGCGCTGTTCAAGGAGCGTTTTGACAGCGGCATCATTTCCGAACTGGAGTTGAGCCAGGTCAGATCCGAATATGAAAAAGCCCTGGCCACGATTCCGCGTATCGAAAAAAGCATCCTGCAGACGGAAAACGCCCTGGGAATTTTACTGGGACGGAATCCGGCGCCCATCACCCGGGGCCGGGACATCGACACCCTGACCATTCCCGCCGTGCCGGCGGGCATTCCCTCGGATCTCTTGGAGCGCCGGCCGGATATCCGGCTGGCCGAGGCCCAGCTCATCGCCGCCAATGCCCGCATCGGAGCGGCCAAGGCCCAGTATTTCCCCTCCATCGCCTTGACCGGATTCGCCGGGGCGGTGAGCGCGGACTTCGGCGATCTGTTCACCGGTCCCGCCGGGGTCTGGAATTACGGCGCCCAGGCCACCGTGCCGATCTTCACGGCCGGAAGAATCGTCGGATCGGTCCAGGCCTCCGAGGCCGTCCAGCAGCAGGCCCTGGCCCGTTACCGCCAGGCGATCCAGAATTCCTTCCGCGAGGTGGACGACGCCTTGATCGACCAGCGCAAATCCCTGGAGGAATTTCAAGCCCAGTCCCGCCAGGTGGATGCCCTGAAGGATTACGCCCGCCTGGCGCGGATGCGGTTCGATGAAGGCTATACCAGTTATATCGAAGTGCTCGACGCGGACCGCAGCCTGTTCAACGAACAGTTGAATTACACCCAGATCCAGGCGGGATTGCTGCGTTCCCTGGTCTCGCTCTACAAGGCCATGGGGGGCGGCTGGGTGGTGGAAGCGGCGTCAGCCCAGGATTCAAACCGGAATGGGGCTCCACAAGAGGCCGCGTATTTTCCCTGAGGAGGGGTCTGTATGATCCGAACCGGGTGTCTGCCCGCTCTTCGGTATGGCATGATGCCGGCGGTCTTATCGGCGGCCTTCGTGCTGCTACTGAACGCCTGCGCTTTCCGGGAGCTGAAAAAAGAATCCGAAGCCTTCGAAAGGGCCTATGCCCTGATGGGAAGGATCGACATTGCCGAAGGTAGATCACCGGAATCCGTCGTGGTCGTGGTGTTTGCGGATGAACAGGGCGGCAGGCGGATCAAGGATTATGCCCTGCCGGACCAGACCGGGCAATACGCCCTGGTGGTGGGCGAGGGCCGATATTATGTCGGCGCCTTCGAGGACGCCAATAAAAACTTTATCTGCGATGCGGGGGAGCGGCATGGATTTTGGGGCGTTCCCACCCCCATCGATGTCATCAGGGGAAAAACGGTTTTTCACCGAAAAAAGGCCATCCAGAATCTGGATATCCGGCTGGACAGGGAAACGCCTTTCCCCGCAGGCTTTCCGGCCATCGTCAACACGGGCGAGCTGAATGGAAAGACATTTGTCCACACCGGCCGGATCGCCCATCCGGACGATGCGCTCTTCGACCCGGCCAACGGCAGCATGGGATACTGGCAACCGTATACGTTCCTGCGGCAAATCGGGTTCGGCATTTACTTCAACGAGCCTTACAAACCGGGAAAAATTCCGGTTCTGTTCGTCCACGGAGCCGTGGGCACGCCGGCGGGCTGGAAAACGATCCTGGACCGTCTGGACAGCCGTCGCTACCAGGCCTGGTTTTATTATTATCCCAGCGGCCTGGGACTCGAGGCCAGTTCGAAAGTTCTGAACTATCTGGTGAAACGCCTGCACGATGAATATCGATTCCAGTCCCTGTATGTCATCGCTCACAGCATGGGGGGGCTGGTCTCCCGGAGTTTCATCATCCAGAACCACCTGGAAAACAACCCGTCCTATCTGAAGCTGTTCATTTCCCTCTCCACCCCCTGGGGCGGCGTGGCCACGGCCGCCAGCGGGGTGGAGAAAGCGCCGGTGGCCGTTCCCAGCTGGTATGATGTGACCCCGGACAGCGAATTCATCCGGCGGCTCTACGGTCAGAGCCTGCCGCCGGGCCTGCATTTTTACCTGTTTTTCGGCGTGAAAGGGGATTGCAGCGTCATGATGGCCAATAACGACGGCACCATTGAAATCTCCAGCGAAATCGACTACCGTGCGCAGCGGGAAGCGGAACGGATTTTTGCGTTTAACGAGGACCATGACACCATCCTGACCAGCGCCGCCGTTCTCGCGCAGCTCCATTCAGTGATGGCCGCCGCGCCCAGATGACAGCAGCCGGTTGCGCGCCGCTCGGCCGCAGCCGTATAAAACAACAATTCAACAGGAAAGGTAACCAGTCGAATGAAAAGAAAAATGTTATTGATGGCAGCAAGTTGTGTTTTGGTACTGTCCGCCTGCACCTGGGGCGTTCCGCTCAAGGATATCAATGTCACCATCGAGGCCGATCCGAAGGCGAAATTCAGCGGGTATAAGACCTATACCTGGCTGGGATCGACGGCGATTCTGAATGACGCCGAGGGCCTTTGGGAGCCTCCCGGATTCGATGCGGATGCGCACGTGAAGTATCTGATCGACCGGGAACTCCGCAACCGCGGCATGGAGGAGAACCGGAATGATCCGGATATGGGGGTCGCCTTCGCCCTGGGTGTCGATATGGACGCGCTGGGCCTGAAGACGGATCCGAAAACCAAGATGGCGGCCATGAAAAATGTGCCCAAAGGCGCGCTGGTGGTGGCGCTTGTGGACACGGAAACCGGATTTGTGATCTGGATGGGAACCGCAACCGCGGAGGTGCAGAAGGATATCGACGAAGAGGCGATCAAAAAGCGGCTGGACTTTGCCGTGACGAGAATGTTCTGGCGGATGCCGGAATAAGTGATGCAAAAGGAGCGACTCATGAAAAGAACCAATCGATGGAAAAATTTAGGAATGACAGTCGTCGCCGCCGGTCTGCTGGCGGCGGCCGGCAATGCGGATTTGGCCGAGGCGGAGCTGATCATCTATCCGGCCAAAGGGCAAAGCGCCGAATTGCAAAAGAAGGATACCTACGAATGCCACCAATGGGCGGTTGAGCAGTCCGGGTACGATCCGACCAGCCAGCAGCCGGAATCCCGGGAGGAAGACAAGGTCGATAAAAGTGCCGCGAGAAAAGGGGCGGCCCGGGGAGCGCTGATCGGTCTGGGCATCGGGTCATTGAGCGGGAATGCCGGAAAAGGCGCTGCCGCAGGCGCCGGAGTCGGGGTGATAGCCGGGAAAGCCCAGCAGCAGCAGCAGCGGCATGAACAAGAAAACGCTCAGAAAGAAGCGGAGAAAAAACAGCAGGAAAAGCTGGAACATTACAACAAGGCCAAATGCGCTTGCCTGGAAGGACGGGGATACACCGTTAAATAGCGAGGTGAACGGATGAGGAACAACAGCAGGATTCTGGATGGAACCGCCGTGTGGCTTGTCATCGCTTGCCTGGTGGTGATGCCCGCCTGCACGAAAAAGACGGCCAAAAGCGCCGGTAAGGGCGCCGTGATCGGTGGGGTCGTCGGCGCTGTCGGCGGGTTGGTCACCGGGCTGGTTTTCGGCGGCAATCCCGCCGAAAGCGCCGCCCGGGGAGCGGTTTACGGGGCGAGCACCGGCGCCACGGCGGCGGCCATTTCCAGTGCCATGGAGGATAGTGCCGGAAAGGAGCAGCAGGATGCGGAAATGGCAAAACTGAAGGAACGGATCGGTGAAGACGCCTTCAGCGGCTTGAAGGCCCTGGCCGAATGCAAGCATGAAGTGGCCCTTGCCTTTGCCCGGACGGCGGCGCAACGCAAAGAGGAAAATTACGCCCTGGCCGGATTGTGGCTGGAGGTGCTGACCTATGCCGACAGCCGCCAGGAAAGCAAGGCCCGGGAGTTGTTCCCGGCCATTGTGGGAAAAGATCCCAAGATCGACTCGGAAGCCCAGGCCGAGGAAACCATGCGCAAGGCCTCCCAGAAACTGATGGATATCCGTGAATCCTATTCGTTGCCGAGAATCTGCGGTTCCTAGCCATTGGCAGCCCCCGATGTTGCAGGAGATCCGGTGACCCTGCCGGGGGCGCTTCCTTCAGCGCGACCCCGCAAGAACGTGAAAACCCCATGCTGGAAGATCCACGAAAAGGCCCTGATCCGCCAGCTCATCCCCGTTCCGTTCGTAGACGGAAGACGTGAAAACGTCCTCGAAACGCCAGTGGCCGCCCCTCAGGTCATCCCAGGGGATCAGGACCAGGGCCTGTGACGGCATGGCGGAGAGATTCACCACCAGGAGGCGGCGGGTTGCCCCATGGGCCCAGGACCAGGCGACCAGGTTGCCGCAGCTTGGATTGTCCGGCCATCCCGTGCACCCGCAGAGCCGCCAGACACCGCGCTGGAAAACATCGCCTTGCAGGAACCCCAGGAGCCGATGGTAGAAAGCCACGGTTTCGGGAACCGGCGTTTCCTCCGGCCGCCTTGCCAGAAAGACCGGCAGCCGGACCCGCCGTCCTTCCAGCTGGCCTTCATGGACAAGCCGGGCGCCGGGGAGGGTCAGGGCGGTCACCGCCAAGGCCCGTTGCTTCAGGGGAGCGAAGGCGTCGGCAGCCCTGGGTTCGTCGTGGTTTTCGATGAACCGGACCAGCTTCTCCTGGTAGGGGGTGTCCGCGCATAGATGCAGCCGCACGCTCTCCGCCGGTCCATGCTCCAACCGATCGTAGAGCCGTTTGTCATAGCAATAGTCGAATCCCTGCTGCTGAAGCTCCCATTCCAGGTCCCAGTAAGCCTCGGCAATGAAACGAAAATCCGGATACCGGTCCTTGACGCCGGAGATGATCGGGGGCCAGTATTCTTCCGCCGGGGGAGGCCCGGTCAGAAATCCCCAGGTTTTTTCAAAGACCGCATTCATCGGCAGCATGGCCATGTCGCAGCGGACCCCGTCGCATTGATGGCCGATTTCCATCAGGGTGGCCTTCATGGCGGAGCGTAACCCGTCGTGAAAGGCATTCAGCTGGAGGACGTCGGGCCAGGCGGGAAAAAACGGGTCGCGGCCGCAGGCGAAAACAGTCCCGTCGATCTTAAGGAACGAGTCCGGATCCTGCCGCAGGTGGTCCTTGTTTCCCTGGATGAAAAAGTCGGGATGCCGCTCAACCCAGGGATGATCGGGCGCGGCATGGTTGGGCACGAAATCGAGGATCAGCAGCAGGTCTCGCCGGGACAGGCGCCAGCGCGCCTCGGCCAGTCCGGCGGGTCCCCCCAGATGCGGGGCCACGGAATAGCTACGAATGCAATAGGGCGAGCCGACATTGTCCGGTTCCGTGAAATCCGGCAGGGCCCGCCGGAAGTCAGCCAGCAGACTGTCATTGTCCATGGAAATTTCGATGCCCCTGGGGCTGCGTTCCCAGACGCCCATGAGCCAGACGGCGTCAAATCCCATGGCGGCGATGCGGTCCCATTCGGCCTCGGGAACGGATGCCAGGGTGATGGGGCGACTTGCTTTCCGGCTGAGCTCGGCCAGCCAGACCCAGGTATTGATCTCGTAAATGAGCGGGTTTTTCGGCCAGGTTCCCATGAACAGCCTCCTTTCCATGTCCGTTTGGATGCATCAGCGTTTCAGAAACTCCTCGATCTTGACCGCATCGATCTGTCGCGGCTGCAGAAATTTTTCCGCATAGGTCCGGTAAACCCCGCTGGTCAGAAACAAATCGAACAGGTCGGCGTCGATATGCCGGTCGTTGCGCATGAAACTCATGATCCGCAGGGATTCACTCAGGGTCTTGGCTTTTTTGTAGGGCCGGTCCGAGGCGGTCAGGGCTTCGAAAATGTCGGCAATGGCCATGATGCGGGCCGATACGGACATGTCCTCTTTTTTCAGCCGGCGCGGGTAACCGGTGCCGATCATGGTTTCGTGGTGAGCGCCGGCAACCTCCGCCACGTTCTCCAGGTAGACGGGGAAGGGCAGCCGCTTGAGCATCAGGATGGTCTGGATCATATGCTCGTTGATCTTGAAGCGTTCTTCCTCCGTCAAGGTTCCCCGCCGGATGGACAGATTATACACTTCGCCGAGATCATACAGATGCGCGGGCACGGTCATCTGGAAACCGAAGGGGTTGCCTTCAAACGGATCGGCTTTCAGGCGCGGGATGACATGTTCGGGTTTGTCGGCCAGCAGGAACTCCGAAACCGGGAGTTGCCCGGCCGGGACCCGGTTCTTCCGTTCCGCTTCTTCCTGGGAAATACCGATGCGGTCATCCAGATGGCGCCGCCATTTCCGGGAGCCGATCGCTTTCAGGCGCTCGATTTCGTCGTCCCCCATGAATTCCCCGCCGACATTGCATTCGGCGACAAACGCATAATCCTCCATGATCGCCCGGCGCTTCTCGCGCAGCTGCTGTTCCAGCAGGCGCTCATCCGTCTGGCCGAGAAGCCGTTTCTGGTAGTAGTCGATTTCCGCGTCCCGCAGCAGCACTTCGAAGCGCATGCGGATTTCATGAATGCGATTGTAAATGGTTTCGAGTTTCGTGGCTTTATCCACCACATATTCCGGCGTGGTCACCTTGCCGCAGTCGTGGAGCCATGCGGCCACCCGGAATTCCCGCCATTGGTCTTCCGTATGCAGCCGGAAATCGGCGAAGGGGCCTTCCGCGGCGCCGTGGGCGGCCCGGGCCAGCATCACGGCGATTTCGGGCACCCGGGCGCAGTGTCCGCCCGTATACGGGGATTTGGCGTCGATGGCGCCGGCCATCAATCGAATGAAGGCGTCGAACAGTTTCCGCTGCTCATCCAGGAGTTTCTTGTTGTGCAGGGCCACCGCCGCCTGGGCCGCCAGGGCCTCCACAAACCCCACGATTTCGCTGTCGAAGGCCGTGATGTCGCCGGTTTCAGCCTTGCGGGCGTTGTACACCTGCATGACGCCGATGGTTTTGCCCTCCCTGGGCTTGAGGGGCACCGTCAGGAAGGTATCGCAGGCCGTGCCGGCAGCCGCATCCATCCGGCAGGTTTCGGCCAGTCGAAACCGGTTTTCGGTTGCGACGTCGTTGATGACCACCGTCGCGCCGGTCCACACCACGTGGCTTTCCACGCGGTCATGGTTCTCGGCGCCGCTTTCCGGGTGATACAGGGGGATGCCGGCGATACTTTCGCCGGATTCGCCCCCCGCCGCAGGTTTCAAGATCTCCCGGGAGGCGGTGCGCATGATCTCGAAGCGCAGGACATCGGCCTCGTCCCGGGTGTACAACGTGCCGCCGTCCGCGTTGGAAAGCTCCTTGGCGGCGTCGAAAATCAGCTTGAGCAGCTTGTCCATGTCATCCTCGGCGGAAAGGGCGATGCCGCTCTGCACGAGTTTTTCGAGTTTTTTCTGGGTGGCGATCAGCGCGTCGGTGCGGGCCCGGATGGTGGCCTTCATGATCAGGAAGGCCTGGATGTGGGCATGGATCTCCTTGATCATGGAATCGAAGGGCGCCGATTCGGAAAAATCGAATTGTTGAATCTTCTCGGATTCTTTTTCCAGCAACACCAGGGAACGGGAAATTTTTCTGGACAGCCAGAAGGCCAGCGGCAGCGCCAATATCAGCAAAAGGCCGGCAAAAATCGCCGTTCGAATCTGCATCCGCTTTATAAACGCGGTGAAATCCGACAGCGGCGCCACGTTGCCCAGGATCAGATCGAATTTCAAGGCCGCATCCATGGCGGACAGGTGTACCAGGTGCGGGGCGCCGTTGATATCCACGATGGCGGCGCGCCGGAACAGGTCCTGCCGCCGTTCCTGATACGATCCGACAATCGCCCGGACCAGCGGGTCCTTCGATTCCGCAGCCTTCGCGAAGTCCAGCGATTCAGTGGCTCGCCCATCGACGGCGCTCACGGTTTTGACCGGCGCTTCCTTCGGGTGGGCGATCAGCCGTCCCTTTCGATCGAACAGGAACAAGGCGCCGTTTTCCGAAACCCGTTGTCTTTTCAGTGAAAGGGCGAAGCGCTCCAGGGTGATATCCGCGCCGAAAACCCCCGGGCCGAAATGCAGTTTCCTCGCACAGGTGATTCCGGGAGCTCGCGAGGATTGGAATACATAGGGTTCCGTGTATATGGCGGTGTCCGATTCGAGCGCCTTTTTGTACCAGGGCCTGGTGGCGGGCGTGAGATCCGGCTCCAGTTCATCCCGGCTACCCACCACCTTCCCGGAGCGATCCAGGAACCGCCAGTGCTGGCGGAGTTGTCCGCTCCCGTCGCGGGTGATCGCCCGGACGATATGGGCAGTATTCCCGGGCGCGCCATAGCGATCCTGGATGTCCGCACGTCCCCGGGGAGCGATGACCTGTAAAAAACCGCCGTCGTCGTATCCGGTGTACAGCGAAAACAGATATTCGTAATGCTCCAGGGCCTTGAGCATCAGTGGCAGCCCTGGATGGGACAACCCGTCATGGGTCGGTGCCGTCGCCATGCCGGGCATCAGCGCCGCCGATCCGGCCAGAACGGACACGGATCCCAGGGCATGCCGGTACCGCTCCATGACTTTTTCGTTGATCTCGGCGAACAGCCGGTCCGCCGTGGCGATGGCGGCGGCAGTGCTTTCCCGGTAGCTGATCCAGAAAAACAGGCCGGTCATGGAAAGGACAATCGATAACACCAGTGACGTAAGACCCACATAAAACGGGAATTTTCGATTGGTCAGATCAAGCCGCATGCGCACTCCGGCAACGATGAGGATCGAGTTGATATGGAAAAATCAGGCGCCATCCGGATGGCTTCAATGTTTTTTCCGAATGTTGTCGCCCGATCCCGCCTGCTGGCCGACCAGGCGGGCGATCAATACGGCCAGGTAGAGCTGCCCCAGGATCGCCTCCAGCACGGCCAGGTTCCGGGACGGCACGGTCACCGGCGTGATATCGCCGTAACCGAGGGTGCTCAGGGTGACAAAGCTGAAATAACCGAAATGGGACAGCCGCGCCCGTGGCGACAGCAGCGCGAACCGGCCGGCTTCCATGCCGGGGCCTGAAAACGAGCCGGGCGCAAGCGTTTCCAGGATGGCGTAAACGTCCGCCCACATCAGGCCGATAAAAAAATAGGCGCAGACGGCTCCGGCGATGGTTTCCCGGGTGACGGTTGGCGACGAAAAGACTTGCGCCAGAATCATGCCGGTTATCAGCAGAATGAATACGAGATCCAGGCTGTTGGCAAGCACGAAAAGGCGATTCCCCGGCGCCCAGTGGGAAGCCCAGAGGGCCAGCCCGGCGAGCAGGGCCAGCCCGGCGCAGGCGGTCAACAGTTTCCGGTTCCCGCCGGCGCTGGGAATGGCGGCGATGAGAATGGACGTTACGGCGATATCGGTCAATAAAGTCCGGTTGAAAAACGGCATCACCGCCATGAAAACCAGCAGAATCATCAGCAGCGACTGAAAGCGGTAGTTCAACAGAACTTTTCCATCCATGAGGGGCCTGCTTTTTTCAATGAAAGTAACAATTTCCTTGGGGGGGAGTATATTTTTATCCGCTTCCGATGTCAACCATCCATTCCCGGCCATCCATTCCCCGCCCCTGGCTTCGCGGGAAATACGTCTGATTTCATGGCGAATTGCAGTGAGAATCCATTCAATCGAAGGGATAGGAATTTCCCGGGAGTTGTCGACATTAGAAAAATGCGGCTTGATACTTTCCGGCATTGCTGGTATTCATGGGCTTTCAAATCCATACACGCATGAACCGTTCGGGAGCCGTGAACACCATGGTCAGGGTGTTCTTTCTGTGCCGGAAGCCATTTTCAGATCGGCGGTCATTTTTTCCCCGCAAGTCGCTTTTTGCAAAAAACCAGGCTGTTTGCGTAAAGGAGGGATCATGGCGAAACAGGAAATCATCGATGTCGCGGAGCAAAAACGGTTAAACGAAGCGCGCGAGGCGGGAATCCCATGGAAAAAATGGGGCCCCTACCTCAGCGAAAGACAGTGGGGCACGGTCCGTGAGGACTACAGCGAAAACGGCGACGCCTGGAATTACTTCACCCATGACCAGTCGCGCTCGCGGGCCTACCGCTGGGGGGAGGACGGGCTCGGCGGGATCTGCGACGACAAACAGCGATTGTGTTTCGCCCTGGCCTTATGGAACGGAAACGACCCGATCCTGAAGGAGCGCCTCTTCGGACTCACCAACAGCGAGGCGAACCACGGCGAGGATGTCAAGGAGTATTACTTCTACATCGACAGCACTCCCACCCACTCCTACATGAAGTATCTCTACAAATACCCGCAGCGGGAGTTCCCTTACCGCGACCTGATCGAAACCAACGGGCGACGGTCGCGGGAGGAATTGGAGTACGAACTCCTCGATACCGGCGTTTTTGACGACGACAGATACTTTGACGTATTCGTGGAGTATGCCAAGGAGGGCCCGGAAGATATCCTCATCCGCGTCACGGTTCACAACCGCGGTCCGGAAGCGGCCGGGATTCGGCTGCTGCCGACGCTGTGGTTCCGGAACACCTGGTCGGCGGATGAAAAGCATCGAAAACCGATGCTCCGGGAGGCGCGACCAGGTTCGATACAGGCTTCCCACCAGGATCTGGGGGATTATTTCCTGCATTGCGACGGAGACCCGGAATTGTTATTCACGGAAAACGAGACCAACGCGCTGCGGCTCTGGGGCCAGCCCAACGCTTCTCCCTTCGTCAAGGACGCCTTTCACGATTATGTCATTTCCGGCCGCGCCGAGGCGGTGAATACCGCCAAGACGGGAACCAAGGCGGCCGCCCACTATGCCCTGGAAGTTCCCGGCGGAGGCAGCCGGACGGTCCGCTTGCGGCTCTCCGCCGCTCCGGCGGGCAATACTTTCAAGGACTTTGAGAAGATCTTCAAAAACCGGATCGCCGATGCCGATGAATTCTTCGAACGGATAACGCCCAACTCGCTGAATGAAGATCAGCGCCGGGTGCATCGCCAGGCCCTGGCGGGAATGCTGTGGAGCAAACAGTTCTATTACTTCGATTTGGAGCTCTGGCTGCGTGAGCACAAAAGCCATCCGCTGCTCGAATCCGCCCGTCCGGGAGTGCGGAACACGGAATGGTTCCATATGCTCAATGCCGATGTGATTTCCATGCCGGACAAGTGGGAGTATCCGTGGTACGCAGCCTGGGATCTGGCCTTTCACACCATCGCCCTGTCCCTGGTGGATTTCGATTTCGCCAAGGAGCAGCTGTTGTTGATGCTGCGCAGTCTCTATTTCCATCCCAGCGGGCAGATTCCGGCTTACGAGTGGAACTTCAGCGACGTGAATCCCCCGGTGCACGCCTGGGCCACGCTTTACCTGTATAAATATGAGCTGTCGCTGGGACGGGCGGACCTGCGCTTCCTGGAGCGGTCGTTTCAGGGGCTCATGCTGAACTTCAACTGGTGGGTGAACCGGAAGGACCCCGCCGGGCGCAACGTCTTCGCCGGCGGCTTTTTGGGCCTGGACAACATCGGCGTCTTCGACCGGAGCGCCCAGCTTCCCACCGGCGGCACCCTGGAACAGGCCGACGGTACGGCCTGGATGGCCTTCTACTGCCAGTGCATGCTGGAAATGGCCCTGATCCTGACCGAATACGATACGATGTACGAGGAAGTCGCCTTCAAGTTCGTTCAGCATTTCATGTGGATTTCCTACGCCATGGATCGTATCGGCGAACATCACGATGAAATGTGGGATGAGGAAGACGGCTTTTTTTACGATCTGTTGCGGCTTCCGGACGGGCAGTCCATGCGCCTGAAAATCCGGTCGATGGTGGGGTTGCTGCCCCTGTGCGCGGCCACGGTATTCGAGGCGGAGGCCGTGACGCGGTTTCCCAGGCTGATGGAAATGATGCAGCTGTTCCGCAAACGTCACCCCGAGCTGGTTGCCCATGTGGCCCCCACCGAGGCGGGCTTCATCGGATACAAAGGCCGGCGGCTGTTGTCGATCCTCAACAAGAAAAAGCTGGAACGGGTGCTGGCCTACCTCCTGGACGAAAACGAATTTCTGGGGCCTTACGGCATCCGTTCCCTCTCGCGCCATCACCTGGATCATCCCTTCACCTTCCGGGTGGGGCATGAGGAGTACAAGGTCCAGTACCTGCCGGCGGAATCCAATACCGGGATGTTCGGCGGCAACTCCAACTGGCGGGGCCCGGTGTGGATGCCGGTCAATACCCTGATCGTCCGGGGGTTGTTGAACTTGTACAGCTTCTACGGCGACGAATTCACGGTTCAATGCCCCACCGGCTCCGGCCGATACAAGACGCTGTTCGAGGTGGCCAAGGAGATTGTCGACCGGCTGGCGGGTATTTTCCTGCGCGATGCGAAGGGGCAGCGGCCGGTATACGGAGGGACGGACAAGTTCCAGAAAGATCCCCATTGGCGCGACCTGATCCTGTTTTATGAATACTTCCACGGTGACAACGGCGCGGGGCTGGGAGCCAGCCATCAGACGGGGTGGACCGGTCTGATGGCGCCCCTGCTGGACTTTTTCGGCCGTATCGACTCCGGAACCCTGCTGGAGAGCGAGCGCGGGCGGCTGGTGGACCGGATCGTCAGGGAGCAGGTGGGAGGAGAGCCGGTGTAGCTGCCGAATATCGAATGCCGAAACAGATTGTTGCCTTTTGGGTCTTCGTTTTCACCCTGGTGGCGACGGGAGAAAGAGAGGCCGCTCGTGTTGTGACGATTCCCACCGGTTAGGCGAAAAACGTGTATTGCATTAATTTCATCAGCATGTTGCTTGTTATCGGCGGACTAATCGGTCCCGGACGGGCGGAGGCCATGGACTCTCTCAACGGGACTGAAAAGCCGTCCAAGTTTTGGTCGGGGGAGGATGATTGGCTGGATGTCAGCGAATTCCTGGACGAAAAATACGGGTTTCTGCCGGTGGTTGTGCCCATCACGGAGCCGGCGGTGGGGTACGGCGGCGCCGGCGGATTGTTGTTCATCAGCAAGCCGCTGGGCAACGTCCGGACAGGATATGAACGCCCCGACCTGACGTTCGTCGGCGGGGCGGCCACCGAGAACGGCACCCGCGGGGTTGCGGCCGGCGACATGCGCTACTGGATGGACGGTCGGATTCAGTCCCTGGCCGGAGTTGTCTGCGCCTCCGTGAATCTCGACTTTCACGGTATCGGCGAAGACGGCCGCCTGAATGACCATCCATTGGGCTACACCCTGGAACCCAAAGGCGGCGGGGTGCAGGGAAAATACCGGATGGGAAATTCACGCCTGTGGCTGGGCCTCAGCTATGTCTACGCCGTCACGAACGTATCCTTCGATGAGCCTGAAAGACCCGGACTGCCGGAATTCGAGCGCGATTCCGATGTGGGCGGGGTGACGCCTTCCCTGACCTTCGACACCCGCGACAATATCTTTACCCCGAGCTGCGGGACTTATGTGGAGGCGTCGCTGGGGCTCTTCGGTGCGGCCCTGGGCAGTGACGACTCGTTTCAGCGCGCTCGGCTCATCGCCATGCAATTCATCCCCCTGGGAAAACAGCTTTTCCTCGGCATCCGCGGCGAGGCGGGGGCCAGTTTCAACGATGCGCCGTTTTACCTGCGGCCGTTCATTTACCTGCGCGGGGCGCCGATCATGCGCTATCAGGGCGAGGAGGCCGCGCAAATCGAGGCGGAGCTGCGCTGGCAATTCTGGAAGCGATTCAGTCTCGTGGGTTTCTCGGGCTGCGGAGCGGCATGGAACGATTTCGAACGAGTTGAATCAGCCCAGTCCATTGTGACCGGAGGGGCCGGCCTGCGCTATGAAATCGCGCGCCAATACGGACTGCATATGGGGTTTGACGTGGCCTTCGCGCCGGAAAACACCGCTTTCTATATCCAGGTCGGCAGTGCCTGGGCCCGGCCCTAGCTCCGGATGGCATGGACCGTAGCGGATGGATCGGGCTAAGGCGGGGTTGCGGACCATTCCGCGGCCGGGCGGAAGGGGAATGGAAACGCGGCCAAGTTTTTCATTGATTTTAGTTACGTTTATGAATATGGTTCCGGATGGTTGAATAACGATAGGGAGAGGAATCCTGTATGAGAGACCAGTTCACAACTGCCGGCCGTTTGATCCTGATCGCCTTCATTCTATGCCTGGCGTCCTGCTACGGAGAATCGGGCGACGATTACGAAGATTACGGCCTTGTACTGACCGCGTTCGACAAAGAAACGGATTTTCAGGCCAACCGGACATACGCATTGCCGAATAGCGTGGAAGTGCTGCCGCCGGAAGACGATTCCGGTGATTCCGACCATGTCTATGACAGCCTGATATTGGCGGAAATCGAGTCCCACATGAACGCCTATGGATACGTCCGGGAAGAGGATCCTAGAACCAATCCGCCGGATATCTATCTTACCGTATCCCAAAGCACGACGGATTATTTTTACTACTGGGATTATTATTCGTACGGCTGGTGGGGGACCGGCTGGTACTGGGGGTATCCCTGCTATGACTGCTATTCCACCATCGAATACGCCTATTCCACGGGAACGATATTCATCAATATGGTCAAGACCAGTGAAATCGACGAAGAGAATCAAGTGGTTCCGTCCATCTGGTTCGCGGCCCTCAACGGTGTGCTGAATGCCGGGAAATCCGTCTCTTCCGGCATTCAAAGCGGCATCAACCAGGCATTCTCGCAGTCGCCTTATTTACGACATCCGTCAGCAACCGAATAGAAGAACAGAAGATCGGGATACAACCATGAAATATCTAACCGCAGTGATGCTCCTACTCTTGTCGACCGGATCCGCTTTCGCAAAGGACGGTCTCTTCCATGTGACCTACAGCCTGGCGCAACCCTCGGGGGCCATGACCGATGTCGTCGAGGACAAAAGCTATCGAGGTATCGAGTTCGGCTACCGCAAGTTCGCCAAACGCAACATCTCCTTCGGCATCATGTCCGGCTGGAATTCCTTCGAGGACCGGTATTCAAATGTTTTTGAAATCCAGAACGGCCATATTTACGGAACGAAACGGACCTATCTGAACGCCTTCCCGATCATGGTGAACGGTCACTACTACATCGGCGGCCACGGACCCCGTTTTTATATGGGGCTGAACGCCGGTACCATCAATATCCGCAAGGATGTATATCTCGGCATCTATACCGTGGACGAAGGCAACTGGCACTGGGCCATGGCGCCGGAAATCGGTTTTATCTATCCGTTCAAGGGGCATGGCATGCCGTGGCGGATAACCTCCCTCTTTCTGAATGCCAAATACAATTACGCGTTCCGCGTCGGCGACACCATCGATTATACGTATTGGGGTCTCAATCTGGGTTTTTCCTTCGATGTGTATTGAAAGCGGATCTCCGGTTCGGGGGAACTTCGCGGCGCCGATGGGTATCGGCGCCGCTTTTGTTTTTAAAACGCCACGGTCAGGGAGACTTCCGGGTAGGTCTGGGACCCGTAATCATATTGTTTTTCGTCGCGGTCCAGATACTGCTCGTACACCACGCCCGCCCCGATATACAGGTTCCCTCCCGTGTTGTAATACACTCCCGCCCGTAATCCCGCGGAATTGATATCATCGTAGGAGAGACTGATGGCGGTATAGCGGTAGAAGATCCCGGCATACGGTTTCAAGGCGGATTGAAGGCGCAGGACATAGCGCATTTCCGGGCTCACCTTGTAAATGACGGGGCTGTCGCCGATCCAGTATTCCGCGTCCAGGCCGAGTTCAAGGCAGTCGATGATATAATAGCCTACGCCGCCACCGATGATGGTATAGTCGTTCTGGAAGGCGCTGCCCCACCCCACGGAAAGCGAGGTGCGGACCATGCCCTTACCGAAAGGATCGGCGGTCGCCTGCTCGGAAGATATCGCCAGCATCGCCGGGATGGCCAGGAAGACCAGGAAAAGGCCGTGAAAAATGTGTTTCGCAACAGTGGGTATCGGGCGGGAATCGCCTGGTCGGACGGTTTGCGGATTCATGTTGTTCCTTTCCTGAAAAGACCTGCCGTTTTGGTTTTCCTCGCGTAAATGGCAGTTTATCATATTAGCAGCGGGTTAAATTTGTCAAGTTCGAAGGCCCCGCAATCCTTCCCGGACGGCATTTTCCATGTCGGCCAACTCGCCATCGGTCAGAAACCCGAAATGCGATTCCCTCTTTCTCGCCGAAAGACGACCATTGTTTTGCAGGCAGAGCTGGAAAAAGAGATCGATAAGGCGGTCAGGCATGTCTACGATCTCCTGAATGGCCTGCTTGGTCCTGTCGTAATTCGCCAGAAAATCGAGTTCTTCCACCAGCTCGTGCTCGATGGTGAGTTTGACGAAATCGTACAACGCCTCCGCCTGAGCGGTCATGTCGATGTATCTGTACAGTGGTCCGGTCTCACCCGGCACGGTCATCTGGCCGAGATCGTCCAGGTCGTATTCAACCAGTCGCATCATCGGGTTTGAGAACGCCTCCAGGGAGTGATCATAAAGCGCCGGTTTTTTCAGCATGGCGGCGGAGACCGGGAACATGAGTCCCTTCGGGATCTCGCCGCGCAGGAACAGGATATTGTGAATGAGAAACCGATGAATACGGCCATTGCCGTCCTCGAAGGGATGCATGAAGACGAATCCGTAGGAGATGGCGGCGGCATGGATAATGGCGGGAACCGCGCCTTCCTTCATCACCTGGTGGGCGGTGCGCAGTCCCTCCATCAATTCCGGGAGGTCGTCGGGCTTTGGGCAGACATAGTGAATGAGCCGCTTCTGGTAGGAAACAGTCTGACCGACGTAGTTCTGGTTGGCCCGGTAGTCCGTGTCCCGGAACCGGGGATCGACGATGCTGTTCTGTAAGTCGATCAGGAGCGGCTTCTCGCAAAAGTCCTTGTGCTCGGCCTTCTCCAGCAAGCCGATGAATTTCTCTGTCCGGGAGGCGCTCGGCTTGATGTGTTCGATCTCGAATGAGGACTTGGTCTCTTTGTTATACAGGTAGCTTAGTGCCCGTCTTAGAAGCTCCGGTGGATAGGAGGTCACGACCTCTTCGCATCTTTTCTGCAGGTTGATCTCTTCCATGGCGGCGAGTTTTTCGGTACGCCGGATGATTGGACAAAAATTTTTCCCGCCAAGCATATTGTCGATGACCCTCTGACGTTGCACGCGACGGCCGGGCGCTGCGGTGTAATAACGGTCCGGCTCAAGCAGCTCGATGTAATTTCCCTTGGTCAGATCCGGCAGCGGGAGTTCACGCCCGGTCAGAAATTCATACAGGAACCAGACCCTGCGGGCGTATTTCCCGGTCGGTTTCGAGCTGACCCAGGCCGCTATCTCGTCAGCCGGGACCACCTTGAAAAGGGCCGACAGCAGCCCCAAGTTGACGCCATCATATTTGAGGGCGAACTCCAGATGGTCACCTGTCCGGTCTCCAGGCCAATAAGACTGGGGATAGACGGATTCCACCTGCCCATCCTGAATGGTCGAGCGTAGCGTCCCCGTCGGGCTGACGGAGGACGTGTGCCAGTTTGGCAAAGCGCTCAAGTCGTGTTGCTTTATCAGAAATGCATAGCCTGCCAGCCGGTTCTGTGTCGTGTCCAATGTCATCGCACCTCAAAAAACCGTTACGGATCTCAAAAAATGATTACCAATGGCCATTATTTTATAAATATAATTATATTGGTAGCAATTTTCAAGAGAATTGTTTGTGAGTGGGTGGAATGCGGCCCCCAATGGGGGTGATCCTTAAAAAGCGTGTTTGTCTCTTAAAATACGATTACAAATAGGCATTGTTCAAGAGAATCAGTTACCAAAGCGGTCAGGATACCGGTGGACGATGCACAGCCTTACGTGTTAAGGGCTCTTTTTTTATTTCGACTGAAACGTGTTGAAATCAAGGCGGGTTTCCAGTAAGGAAAACGATATCCAGTGACAGCGGCAACCGAGCAACGAACCCCATCAGCGAAAGGAAAGCGGCATGACGAAATCCATTGCAAGCAACCTGACCACCTCCGGTATCATTCTGATTTGTATACTGGCCTGGGCTGCGGTATCCCGGGCCGAATCCGACCTGGAAAAGAACATGGCGGTGCAGGTCATGCTGGGGGCGACCAAATACGACGGCCTGGTCTTCGAGGAGCAGAGCGCCCAGGACCCCGCGACAACGGCCGAGGCGGAATTCACCTGGCTTCCGCTCATCGGCCTCAGCGGCCAGCTGCCGATCCTGAGAAATCGCATGGATTTCGGCCTGGAGGGCGGTCTCATGGGCGGCTGGAAACGCGACAGCACCTACGCTCACGGCCAGAATGGAAACGTCACCGTGTATTTCAAGAATTCCCTGTGGCTGGTGGATTTGTCCATGGGGCCGTATCTCAGCGTGAACGTGAAGGACAAGGTCCGGCTCTACGGCGCCTGCGGCCCCATGCTCATGGGCGGTTCCTATACCCTGGAAGCCGAGGAAACCGACAGCGTGGAAGAGTACATCGAGGCCCGCAGCGATTCGGACTCGGTATTCGGTCCGGGGTTTTACGGACGGGCCGGGGTTGAATTCCGGCTGCCGGACAATTCCCTGATGGGTTTCGGCGTTCGCGTGTACACCGTGCAACTGGATTTCGGCAATATCGCCGGCACCCAGGATGTGAAAGCCGTCCAGTTCATGCTGACCTACACAATAGGCGCCTGACCTGCGGGAAACGCATGGGCGGAAAATCCAATAACGCACCGGAGGGTGCAAGAAAAATGCGAGGGGCGACTATGAACATGCGACGAAGGGCAGTTGTCATCCGGGCCATGACCGTCTTCATGGCCGGAGCGTTGTTATCGGCATGGGGCTGCGGGGCTGTTCAGAAATCCCGGGCGCCGCAGGAAACCGCCGGGCAGGAAATCCGGGGGCCCATCCGGGCGGGCATCACGCCCACTTATCCCCCCGTGATTTTCCTGGAAAACGGCAAGGTTTCCGGTATCGAGGCGGATCTGGCCGAGGCCTTGAGCGCGGAACTGAAAACGCCGGTGGTGTTTGTGGAAAAGCCGTTCCCGGAATTGATCAGCTCCCTGGTCAGGGGGGAAATTGACATGATCATGTCCGGCATGTCCGTGACGGCCAAGCGGGAAGCCCTGGTCCGGTTCGTCCGGCCGTATATGCATGTGGGCCAGATGGCCATTATCCGCAAGGAAGACCGGCAGCGGTTCGCCCAGCCGAAAGAAGCGATCTATGTGAATGGCTTGCGGGTGGGATACCAGAGCGGCACCACCGGCATGGCCTTCGCCGTGGAGAAATTGCTGCTGGCCGAGCTGGTGAAATTCGATTCGGCCGAATTCGGCCTTACGGCCCTCCGTGACGGCGGTATCGAAGTCTTTATCCATGATTCCCCCACGGCCTGGCGAATTCCCGCCAATGCGGCCTATTCCGATCTCATGGCGTTGACGGCTCCCCTGACCCGGGAACCGCTTGCCTGGGCCGTCCGCAAGGACGACAAAGCCCTTGCCGACCGATTGAACGCCGTGCTGGACGCCTGGAAAAAGAACGGGCGGCTGGATGCCATCATCGGCCGCTGGGTGCCGGTTTCGCTGCAGATGAAATAAGCAGCCGATAAGGGTTCCGATGATGAAACGCCGCCGCAATTTGCTTTTTCAGGCCCTGTTTTGGATGGGTTGTTTCGCCGCCACCGGTGTCGCGGCTGCGGCCGCCGGAAGCGCCGCCGCCGTCAGCGGAGCGCTGATCCCGGACGGGGACGCGGTCCTGGAACTGCCGGAAAACGCCGCGCCGGAACAGGTGGAGAGAATCCTGGCCGGACTCAGTGACGAACAGGCCCGGCGGCTGCTCCTTGCGGAGCTGCGGAAGGCGACCGACCCGCGCCGGGAGATCGGCCGGCCGGAAGACACCGGAGGTGGCTCCTATCTGGATCGCATGGAAGGCGCCACGGATCGGATTCGGCGCCGGCTGAAGGAGTTTGTCGCCCATATCCCGCATCTGCCGAAGGAGCTCGAACAGGCATGGGCGCGTCTGACGGAAGGCGCCGGGTTACCGCGATTCGCAAGTCTGCTGCTGACCGCCATGGTTGCCGTGGCCGCCGGACTGGGGCTGGAAGCCATCATTTTCCGGAAGGTCTTGCATCATCGCCGGCGCTTCGTTTCCGGTCCGCGGCCCGGCGGATGGCAGAAAATGAGCGTCCATGGGTTATACGGCCTTTTCGATTTCATGGGTGTCCTGTTGTTCGCCCTGGCGGCATTGCTGGTTTTTCTGGTATTGCCCGGTTCCCGGGTCGCATCCGCCCGGCTGGTTTTCTTCGGTTTGCTGATCCCCCTGCTGGCCGGCCGGTTCGCGGCCGCTCTTGCCCGCATCTGGTGCTCCCCCGGCCACCCTGAATTACGTTTTTTGGACATGGACGACGTCACGGCGCGGAATCTGCACCGCTACATCATCGGATTCACTGCTTACACCGCCATGGCCCACACCCTGCATGCCGTTCTGAATATCCTGGCAGTGCATAAAGATACAAGCGAATTTGTCGTGCTGATCCTGGGGACCGCATTGCTTTTCACCCTTGGCCTGGTGATCGGACATCATCGAGCCGGCATCACCTCCGCCCTGTTTCCGGAGAGAAGTTCCGGCACGGAAGGAGTTTCGTGGATCCGGCAGCAGCTGGCGGCTGTCTGGCCCTGGCTGACCTATGGATATCTGTTTCTGATCTGGCTGCTGGGGATGAACAAATTGATCATTCTGGAGACCCGCGCCAGGGGGGCCTTTTTGATCAGCCTTCTGATCGGCCCCATCTATCTGGTATTGGACCAGGCGAGCCAATGGCTGGTCAAGACCACCATCGGCTCGCTGAAACCTGCCGGGGAGGGTGTTCAGCCGCCGCCGTTGGCCGGGGCGATGACGCCGGCGCCATACGCGGCAGGGGAACCGGAAACCCGCTATGCCCGCAAGGCTTCCATGGCGGTGCGGGTGATTCTCGTCATTTCCCTGGTTTTTTGGTTGCTGCAACTCTGGGACATGCGGATACCCTTTGGCGCAGCCCTGGTGCGGGCGGCTTTCAATATCTTTGTTACCTTGATATTGGCCCATGTCGTCTGGGTGGCCGCCGGGCGTTTCATCAACGAGAAGCTCATGGAAAGCGCGCCTCCGGAAACGGATAAAGCCGATTCGGACGTGGATGAGTGGGGCGCCGCCTCCGCGGCTGACCGCCGCCATACCCTCCTGCCGTTGCTGAAAAAAATTCTGGGCTCCACCATCGTGGTCATTGTTTCCTTGATTGTCCTGTCGTCCATCGGCGTGGACATCGGTCCCCTTCTGGCGGGCGCCGGCGTCGTGGGCCTGGCCGTCGGTTTCGGGGCCCAGAAACTGGTCAGCGACGTGCTGTCCGGGGTATTCTATCTGCTGGACGATGCCTTCCGCATCGGTGAATACATCGAAGCCGGAGCTGTTTCCGGGGTGGTGGAACAGATCACCCTGCGCAACGTCATGCTGCGGCATCACCGGGGCATGTTGCAGATCATTCCCTTCAGCGACCTGGGTTCGGTGACCAATTTCATGCGCGGGGGCATCGTGGTCAAATTCGATATCGAACTGCCCTATGACACGGATATCGAGCAGGTCCGGAAAATCATCAAGAAAGTCGGCGCCGCCATGCAGGAAGACCCGGAAATGGGGCCGGATTTCATCAGGCCGTTGAAATCCCAGGGGGTCAGGAGCGTGGGGGATTCGGTCATGACCTTCCGGCTGAAATTCACGGCCAAACCCGGCAAGCATTTCATCATCCGCCGGGAGGCGTTTCGGCGGATCACCGAGGCCCTGGCCAAGAAGGGCATCCATTACGCGCATCGGAAAGTGATCGTGGATTTGCCCGAAGCCCTGAAAGCCGATGGACAGAAACGGGAAAACGGAAGCAGCCGGACGGATGCCGAAGCCGGTTCCGGCGGTCAGACCCTGACCGCCGCGGGCGCAGCCGCCATTCAAACCATCCTGGCCGGGGAAAAGAAAGCGTCAGCGGAGAAATCGGACCCCGGTTCCGGCGATTTTTGAAACGGGGGATTGGGGAGGAAACGAATGCAAGCGATGGAACCCATGAAAAGACAATGCCGGCGGTCCTGGCGGATGGCATGGAGTTTCCGGTTGGCCGCGGCGATGCTGCTGCTGATGGGATGCGCCCCGGCGCAAAAGAACTGGTCCAGCGTCCCGGCCGTGCGGTCGCTGGAAACGCCGTGCATGACCGTCCGGTTGGAGCTTATAAAGGAGAATCAGGCGTTTTTCACCTGGTTTCAATTGGAAGTGGTCAATCGGTCCGACCGGGACATCGTGATCGACTGGAACCGGACCCGATACATCTATAACGGGAAAGCGGCCGGCGGGTTTGTGTTTTACGGCATGGACCCCCGAACCGTCAAGGAACAAACCATCCCGGACGAGGTGGTCGCTCCGGGCCGGAGCCTCACCAAAAAAATCGCGCCCCTGAAACTGGTGGCCTTGGCCCCCATGCGCGACCGGAACATCGCCCCGGACCAGGGCGGCATCAGCCCGGGGATCGTTCCGGCCGGCATCAACGGCCTGCGTCTTGCGGCAGCCTGCGGGGGAAAACCCGTCCGGAAAGAGATTGCGGTGACGGTTTCGGATGGTCAGCGGCCGGACCCGGCTCCGTAATGTCGACCCGCTCTGGAAAAACATGAGGTTATATCAAAACGATCATATCGCGGTAACATGCCCGGTACGGACGGCCTTTCGCCTTGTTTTTCATCACAGCCGATAATATGTTCGATGAATTGAAAAACTATGAATATCTCCTTCAAATACGGTATTGAAAATATTGATTGGGTGGCATTGTGCGAAATATTCAGGCTTGCGCCCCTCGGCACTCGTGAACCTGATAAATTGAAGATTGCGGCAGGAAATAGTCACACGGTCTGTTCAGCATATGTTGATCAGAAAATCATTGGTTTTGGACGCGCAATATCAGATAGCCAATATCAATCAGCCATCTATGATGTAGTCGTATTGCCAGAGTTTCAGAATCAAGGCGTTGGCAAATTAATCATGAAAGCACTTTTAGAGAAGTTACCGAAGAGTGGCCCCGTGTTGATATACGTTGCACCCGGAAAACAAGATTTTTATCGCAAATTTGGGTTTGGTAACTTAAAAACGGGCATGGGTTTATTCCCAAATCCTGAGATGTCCAGAGCAAAAGGATATCTGGAATAATGGAGCATCGAACCATTTTCTGCACCTGACCGGTGTTCCGCTACGCTCCACAACGGCGGGTGAGAAATACGGTATGCCCCAGAAAAATAAACTTAACCCGCAAATTGTTATTATATGTTATTATATGTGTTGACATAATGATATATTATGTTATATATTTTCGATGAATGAAATCATTAAAATTATAGAGATACAAGAGGTAAAAAAAACGAGATGAGCGTACGTACTGATCCTCAAATCATTTCACAAAACGGCAAACCCGCTTTTGCAGTCATTCCTTGGAGTGAATACCAGGCTCTAATTCATAAACAGGTCGAGCCTGATGAATCCGATGTCTGGTTTCCAAATGAGGTTGTAAAGGCCAATGTTCGAGGTGAAAGCCTGATCAAGGCATGGCGTGAATATTTCAAGCTTACCCAGGCAGAATTGGCCGCTAAAGCAGGAATGAAACAACCAGCCTTAGCAAGGATAGAAAGCGGTAATGCCAGCCCAAGAAAAACCACATTGTCAAAACTGGCAGAAGCAATGGGAATTAGTGTCGAGCAATTAATAGATTGACAACAACGGCATATCCGGTCACTGGCGATTTCGGTCGATATTCTTTTCATCTCGAATCGCTAAACCGATTTTGGGAAGAGTGAATCCATGATTACCTGGGCCTCATGGAGCCAGTGTTTTCTTTGCTCCTCTGTGCTGGTGACGACAATGCTGAACGTCCGGCGGTGGAAAGCATTGACACCGCAGAGACCGAAGATACAATTCTTCCAGATCGTTTCCAGCGGATCCCCGAAAACGTTTTTTTCTCTTTCCGGCTCCGTATTCGATGTATTCAACACAACGGCGGTCCTCGCCCGGAGCAGCCCATTGGGTGTGCCCTCACCGGAATCGCCTTCCAGAAACTCGTAGGCAATTCCGGGACGAATCACTCGATCGACCCAGCCTTTCAGTATGGCCGGCGGTTGCCCCCACCAGTTCGGGTGAATGATGACAATGCCATCGGCGGCCGCGATTTCCGCGCAATGGGACCTGATCAGTCGGGGTAGTGGTGCGTCCTTTGGAATCTCCGGCCCGGTAAGCAACGGATCGAAGTTTTCTCCATACAGATCATGAAAGAAAACGCTGTGCCCGTTCTTCTGGAGCTGTTCGACCGCGGTTCGCGCAAGCGCATGATTGAAACTCCCGGGATCGGGATGGGCGAGGATAACGGATATTTTCATGGGCACCAATTATTCGGGATCGTTGTTGACAAAATATACAACCATTCATGCCGGATCTCATGGCTTTGGTGTTCGGGTTCAGAGGAAGGGCGGCCCATCATGAAAGTGCCGGGCGCGATATGGGTGAATTCCATGTTGATGGATTGACTGCAAATTCATTCAGAAGTCGGCGACACTTTTTTTCCTTAGAGGCCACTTTTTACCCCCCCCAAAAGATAGCTCTAGAACTTTTTAGCCCCCAAAAAACCACTCTTTTATTATTTTTTCAAGTTTTTACCTCTGTTCGACAAAAAATCCAAGACAAAAAATCCAAAATCTTTATAGAAATTTCGACTTACTTTTTTACGCTTTTTCTATCTTTCAAGAAAAAATTAATTTAATTTTGCGACTTCCTGCTTTATTATAGATTCAGGTGTCATTATGAAAGAGGAAAAAACTGTTTTGTCATTCGATTTTCCAGCCAAATTAAGAAAGGTAAGGATCAGGAAACGATAATTTCGTTTCTGGATGCGTTTATCAAGCGCAGAAAGTTTGAATGTGCATGGCTGAAGGCCGGTCAGGAGGTAACCCGATGAGTACATTTACCGCTGTCGTTTACAAAGAAGACGATCTGTATGTAGCGCAATGCCCTGAGGTGGGGACGGCCAGTCAAGGCGAGACCATCGAGGAGGCCGTGGAAAATCTTAAGGAAGCCACGGAGCTGTATCTGGAAGAGTTTCCCATGAAGCAAACCTGCCGCTCCATTCTGACCACCTTCGAGGTGCCGGTTCATGCCTGAGCTGCCGAGGATTTCTGGCGACGAAGCCATCAAGGTTTTCAAAAGGCTTGGTTTTTATGAGGCCCGTCAGAAAGGCAGCCATGTCGTTATGCGCCGGCTTGATAAAGGCTGTGTGATTCCACGACACAAAAGCCTTGCAATTGGAACGCTCAGAAGCGCAATCAAGCAGGCCGGCATCACCGCTGACGATTTCATTTCCGCCTATGAAGGAAAGTAACAATCCGTATAAAACAATCGGTCAAACACGAACAAAAACAAAAAATGCGGCGCCGCTTGTCAATTGAAAAGCCCCGCCCGTCATGCCGCCTGCGTTCTCTTACATAATCCGACCTCAATTATCCGACATTGCAAGCCGCTCCGCGGAAAGACGGCAACATCCGGTAATTCGGATTATATAATCGAAAGCAAGGATCACGCCGGGCCGGGACTACACTTGCGGTAAGCAGCTGTCTGATTTTGATCGCCGGCTTCTCCGCCGGCTGCGGGCACTCCGGGAGACTCCGCAGCGAGAAAAGTCGCTCCGTATTATTGGCCGCGGCCGGGGCGTCACGGACCATGCACAAAAGCAAAGCATGGCCCTCGCCGCCCCGCCGGCCCTGAGCCCAGATTAATACCTCAGGAAGCCGCTTTGATGAGGTGTGTTCCAACGTTCAAGAAATAGTTAAAAGATATCACGCAGGATAGTGAGGGGGCAGCCCCGGGCAAGTAATATCATCTCTTCGATAACGCCAAAAATTCGTCAGGGTCGCAGACGGTAAGCGAAGAACCGGCAAAGTCTTTTGGGTTTCTAGTGATAACAACATCAGCCCCAGCCATCAGACCGGACTCACTCAACACCGCATCCTCAAAATCCTGGATTTTGCTCACGAGCGCCCGTTCGATAACCGGTCTGTTTACGGTGGCAATTTCAAACAGGCTGATGAGCCTGTGCAGGGCATTCCGAGCCGTTGATTTCGGAAGAGATTTTACGAGCAGGTAATCAATGGTGGTGACGGTCGTGGCACAAATGAGGGCCTCCATGCGAGATTCTTCGGCAAGGCTGAAAATCTTGGCGGCCGGTTTTACGAAAGGATCGCGATCCAACAGAACATCAAGCACAATGTTGGTATCGATGATCGCTCTCAAAGGTATTTCTCCCGCAGGCGGACCTTGTAATCCTCTTCGGAGATTTCCTTGCCCTTCAAAATACCGACAAGTGAAGCGGTGGTAGGGGGCAATTCTTTTTCCGCAGCCTGTTCCAGACCAATGGAATCGATAAACTCGGCCACCATGCGAGATACGGATTTGCCCCTGCGTTTTGCCTCGAACTTGGCCTTCCGCACAATGGATTCATCCATTCGTAATGTCAGTTTCGTATTCATGACGTATAATTTAATATCATATATACGTCAAGTCAAGGCTTTTCCGCGAACAACAACGGCAAACGCGATACGCGCGGTGGAAAAACGGTTCTGATGTGATGAAAATCAGTCACCGGTAAACGCACAGACCCATGGCGATTATTGGTTCGATTTCAGTTGTTCGCGGGCCTTGGCCTGCTGTTCCTGGGCCTCCAGCGTCAGCTTGTAGGCAATATAGTACTTATAGATATTGCGAACGTAAGTGGTGGTCTCCATGCCGACCCGTTTGGCGGTGACTATTTCCACATGGTTGAACCACTGATTGGGGTCGAGCCCTTGCTTGGCTGCCTCCTTGCGGATTTTGGCGATCCGGTTGGGTCCGGCGTTGTAAGCGGCGAAGGCGAACAGGGTCCGGTCCATCTCACTGAAGGTCGCATCCTGAAAATACTCTTTCATCAAATGGTCCATGTATTTGGCGCCGGCATGAATGTTGGGTTCCAGCACCCGGACATCGCCGACCTTCATGTACTTACCGGTGGACGGCAGCACCTGCATGACCCCGACGGCGCCGCTGGGGCTGCGGGCCTTCTGCTGGAGTCTGGATTCCTGGTATCCCTGGGCCGCGAGCATCAGCGGATCAAAACCGTATTGATGGCCGTATTTCTGGAACAGGGTCAGCAAGCCGCCAAAACGCTGCCAGTCATTCTTGCCGGTGGAATTGTAAATCTGTTTGATGCGGCGGTTGTATTGGGCCAGGCGATAGATGATGCTGGCCTGCTTTTTGACGGCCTTGTTGTAAAAATCGTTCAATTCCGCCACAATCCCGGGGTGTTGCTTGCGGATGGCCCAGCCGGTCCGCCCGCCGGTGCGGAGCGCCACCTGTTTGTTGACGGTCATGCGGGGCAGGATTTTTTGCCATATCTCGGCCTTCCAGTCGTCCACGATGATCACGTTCAGCAGGCCGGCGTTCACCATTTCCATCATGTCCTCGTCCTCAAGGGTGTTGGGCACGGCGACAAGATCCATCTCCGGCTGCTTCTCCTGGCGAAAACGGTTGTTGAGCTGCACCAGGCTTTCATAATAGCTGGAGGATTTGCGCACATGGACCTGCCGTCCGGCCAGATCCTCCACCCGGGTAACCGGCTTGGCGTTGGGACCGGTAATAACCACTTCCGCAACCGTCCGGCCAAGATCCGGGGATACAAAATCCACCATCCGGAGGCGTTCATCGGTGACGGTGAGGTTGCCGGCGGCGATATCCCCCAGGCCGGTGACGACGTTGGGCAGCAATTTGTCGCGGGAGGTGGGAATGATGATGACGGTGATGGGCCGGTTGCCCAGTTTTTTGCGGTATTTGCGGTTGACGTAGCGTTCGAACTCGCGGACCAGATCCGCGGTGATGCCGCTTTCCTGCCCTTTGTCATTGAAATACAGGGTCCGGCTGTAGGGCACCAGCACCCGGATGATGCGGCGTGCCATCATCCCGTCGAAGTCCCCTTTCCAGACCTGGGCAGTGGTGGGCAGGGCAGCTGCCGGTTTTCCCGGGACGGCCGTCCCGGCCGGCTGTGGTTGCTGGGCCGGAGAAGCCGCCATGACCTGCGAAACGGCATGGAACAGGAACACCATCGATAGAAGCCATTTCATATAACCGCCTTTCCCGATCCCGAAGGGGCCGTAAAAATTATAAAAGATTGTTTTTATTAAGATTTTTCAACACTGCGCGGCACAGGGAGTCCACCACTTCCGCAACGTCATCCGGATCCATGATTTCCGAGGAGACCGACCAGATCAGTTTTTCCGTGGCGGTTTCATACAGATTGGTTTCCAGGCGGACAAACACATGCTGGCTGTAGTATCCGGGGTAGTGAACGTAATTGTCGACATAGGTGTAATAGGGGCCGAAACCATAGGAAGTCGCGGCCGGGACCCGCTGCATGGTGGGCGGGGTGTAGACTTCCTCTTCGTCGACTCCCAGCAGATGGGCCACCAGCACTGTATCCGTGCCGAGTTCCAGGGCCTTGGCCTTCAATGTATCCTTGGTCACTTTTTGATCCGCGGGGATCACCGCCGAACTGGCTGTCGCCGTGACACCTTCGCTGTTCAATTCCCTGGCGAAGGTCTCCTCAAAGAGTTTGCGGTTAGCGAGGTTGTCGGAAACGCCGACCACCAGGATTTTCTGGATGCGTCCCTTGTAGGCTTCGTCCTTGTACTCGGAAACCAGTTGGGTGGTGGTGCAGGAAGCCGCCCCCAGCAGAAACAGAAAAAGGAAGGATGAATGGATGAACCTGATTCTTTTACACATGAATGGCGTCTCCTTACGGTTAGGATGAAAATGGATATCCGGCGAACGGTCACCACCCGGCTCCTGTATTCCAACGAACGATCAGGATCAGGTTGCCGAGTTATCAACCGGTATGGCATCAGCGGAACAGTATCTTTCTACAGGAACCTGTTTCCCCCGTCAAGGTGCAGCGTGCTTATGCCGCACCGCCGATGGTAATGACCTTCATTTGCCTATCTTCTTATTCATAAATAATGATCAGTCTGATGTTGCCGCCGGACCCGGTTTGATTTTGAAGAAAGATGATACCGGTATCAGTATCGCCAGCATAAGTATAACCATCGTTGCGATCATCATCATCACATTCGGCTGGTCACTAAACGCACTGGTTGCAGCTATTACTGCAACACTGGCATTTCGTGCGCCATGCATGTATCCCATGGCAATCATTGAACCGCGTTCCGGCCACCCAAGCAGGTAACCGATCCCAAAGGCGACAACGATGTAGATCACTCCTGCAAGAAGTGTATATGTGCCAAACAAACCAATGAATGGCTTATAATAAAGCCCGACGAGTGTTAACAGCAGTAAAACCACGAAAAGGCGTGAAATCAGATGCAGGTACTTTTCGGCCTTATGGGCCGCCTTCTCAAAGCGTGATCTGATAAAGAGCCCCAGAAGCAACGGCGCCACTATGGTAAGGACCAGCTTCAACACCAGATGCTTTACATCAACTTCAACATCAGGAAGAAATACGCCAATCATAACAGGGATGTAGATGATTGTAATGGCAATCGACATGGCAAGTATGCCACCGGCAAGAGAGACATTGGCATTGGATTTGGCCGTAAATATGGGGCCTATCTCTGCTCCTGCCGCCATGGACAACAATACCAGGCCATATCTCAGCGTCGGATCAAGACCAAAGAGCCTCGCAATGGAGGTGGCAAGAAGCGGAAGGATGATGTAGCTCGTAACAATCGCTGAGATCGTTAAACGTACATTCGTAAGAGGTTCAATAATCTGTTTGACCGTCTGACTCAATCCCAATGCCAGCATTCCACTGACCACGTAAATCAGTATGACCGGTGTTAATGCGTGCGATAACAATTCATTCATTTTTTATTCCTCTTTTTTGGATAGTTACATGAATCAGAAGCTGACTGACGAAAACAAGCTACACAAATTCATATAAAGCGTACCCGGCCGGTTTCAATCTCGTAGATGGCGCCGACACACTTGATGCGTCCTTCGGCGGCACGCGCTTGGCCTTCGGGTGACTCGATGATCGCTTGAACCGTCAAACGGACGTTGCTCTCAACCGCCAGCGTCAGCCGAGTGCGTTTCGGAAGGTCGGGATCAACCCCGGCCAGGGCCGGCAGGATGCTGTCCACCAGCAACTGGATCCGGGAAAGTTGTTGAACACCCTCATACTTCATCTGCAGGGCGGCCTGAATGGCGCCGCACCCTTCGTGGCCGAGCACCACCATCAAAGGGGTTTGCAAATGGCTGCCGGCATATTGCAGGCTGCCCGCCACCTCCGGGGAAAGGACGTTTCCCGCGACCCGAATCACAAACAATTCACCGATGCCGGCATCGAAAATCCATTCCGGCGGCACGCGTGAATCGCTGCAACCCAGTATCGTCGCAAAGGGCTGCTGACCCTGGACCAATCCGGCCAAGGTCTCGCGCGGCAGGATAGGCGGACGAGCCTTCCCTTTCAGAAACCGTTCATTGCCGTCGATCAGGCGCTGGAGGGCTTCGTCGGCGGAAATATCGGGGGGGCTGCTCATGATTGCACCCCCATCATCGCCAGCATCACCTGAAGAAGCAGGATCTTCATGATGGTGCCGGTCGGGAAGGTAAGCGCGTAGGCGATATCCGTGTGGTCGGTGGTCACGAGCTTCGAGGCGAACATCGCGTGGGCGGGGTTGGCGGCCACGCCACAGGTGGTGCCGAGAAGGTCGTCGATCCGGAACCTGAAAACGAAATGCCCCACGACCAGGTTGAAGAGCACCGCAACGAGAACGATGATAGCCCCCCAAACGAGATAGATCATGCCGGTTTGCTGCACCGTATCGAGGAAATTCGGACCCGCGGACATGCCGACCTGGGCAAGAAATACCGTGAGGCCGAAATTCCGCAGGATGAGATTGGCGGAGACGGGCATGGTCCAGACCCACCCGCCGGTTCGTCCCAGCCGTCCCAGGATGAGTCCCACAACGAGCGGTCCACCCGCAACGCCGAGCCGCAGGGGGCCTAATCCGGGGATAGGGATCGGAAGAATGCCCAGGAGCATGCCAATCGCCATGCCGATTCCGAGCGATACATAGCTGAACTCGGTGGTACCCTTGATAGAGTCGCCAAAATGCTTGCGGGCGGCCTCGCGATGCTCGCGCCGCATCATCACACCGACGCGGTCGCCGAACTCGAGCACGAGGCCGGGCCGAGGTAGGAGATCGGCATCCCCCCGGCGCACATGAATGACGGAGAACTCCCGCACGCCGGGTATCTGGAGATCGACCAGCGAAACGCCGACCACCGCCGGTTTTGAGATGAAAAACCTGAAATAGTCCATATCTCCCCGGTCAACGGTGATATGGCCGGCAGCGGCTTCACCGATCAGCAGCCGTGCGCCATCGAGCGCCTCCTCAGACTCCCCTGCCAAAGCCACGACGTCATTATCCGCGAGGACGATATCGGCTGCGGGAACCTTGTTCTGGCTGTCTTGCCGGACGAGGACAATCCGCACACTGGCCGGCAGCCGGGCGCTTACCTCGGCCAGAGACCGGCCGATGACCTGCCTGTTGCGCACCACGACTTCCCGAAGGTCGAGACCCGTGCCGGTCTGCCCGAGGTCTTTGGGCTTGAGCCAGAGGTTGGCGAAATACATGCAAAGCAGCGGCGCGATGAAACCGAAGGGATAAGCCACGCTGTAACCAAGGGCCGGATCGTTGTTGCCGACCGTGCTGATGGCCGCCTGCAGTGCCGGCGTGCTGGTCAACGCACCGCAGAACAACCCGGCGACTGCCGAGGGTGAGACCGAAAACCCGGCGTAAGCCGCATAGCAGACCCCGATACCGGCAAGGTGAGACATCAGCACCAGCGCGTTCGCCTTTAGCCCGAAAGGGCTGGTCAGGCCGCTGAAGACTTGCTTCCCATACATGATCCCTATTCCGTACACAAACAGTATCAGGCCGAGTGATCCCAGCAGGGCAGGCGGGGCGG
The DNA here is from genome assembly GCA_049320885.1 of Thermodesulfobacteriota bacterium. GTDB lineage: Bacteria > Desulfobacterota > Desulfobacteria > Desulfobacterales > SURF-7 > DYJD01. The sequence continues at coordinate 58,169 of JBMORA010000017.1, forward strand.
ACTTGGGCGCGAACATCCCCACGCCCAGGCCCACGAAGAGCACTGCGCCCGCACCCAGGGAAAAGCCTCGAATGTTCACCCCGCCCAGTGCATATCCAAAGCCGATGACCATGACCATCGATAGCAGCGGCTGTTGTTCGAGAAAGAGTTTGAGGATATCCATTTCAGTTTTCTCCTGGATTCAGCCGGCCAAAGGCCTCGTTGATGATGGCCTGCAGTCGGCTCATGGTTTCCGGTGCCGGTGGATTGAAATCCCGCATTTCGTATATCCGGCCGAGAAACCCGTATTTGCTCTCGCCGAAACGCATGTAAGGCAGCAGCTCGTAATCAACCACGTTTTTATACGGTTTAATGAATGCCAGGGTCGCACGGATATGCTCCTCATCGTCATTGACTCCCGGAATGACCGGCGTGCGGGCAATGAATTTCTTATCCGGGAATGTCTCATAGGCCCGTAAAAGGTTTTCCCGGATGCGCATGTTATCCACCCCTGTCCATTTCTTATGCCTGTCCGGATCGGTCAGTTTGATGTCATGAAGCACGGTATCCACATGCGGCAGGACTTTGGCCATGAACTCCCATGGCACATTGCTCGCCGTCTCGATCGCCGTATTGATCCCGCGCTCATGCGCCCCTGCCAGCAGCGCCGCCGCAAAATCGGCCTGTAATTGACATTCGCCGCCGGAGAGCGTCATCCCCCCTCCGGATTCACGATAGAAAGCGCTGTCCTGCTCCACCTCGTCAAGTACCTGGTCCACGGTCATCTTCCGCCCGAACAGGTAAAGGGCATTCGTCGGGCAGACGTCAACACATTTGCCGCAGTTGGTGCAGAGATCCCAGTTGATCCGGACTTTATCATCCGGCCGGTCGCCGGAGCCGACGATGAATAACGCCAGTTCGGGACAGACATCCTTCAGGCAGAAGCCGCACTGCTTTTCTCCGATGCAGCTGCCGGGCTTGTATCCGAGTTCCGGTTTCAGATGGATGCTTTCGGGATTCGAACACCATTTGCAGCGCAGGGAACAGCCCTTCAAAAAAACATTCGTCCGGATACCGGGGCCATCGTGGGTGCAGAAATGCTGGATATTCAAGACGAGCCCTGTCAATGCTCCTGTTTTATCCTGCTGACTGCTCATGGCTTCACCTCCTCGGCTCCAAGCGAGATGCCGAGGGACCGCGCGAGCTTGACGAACTCGCTGTCAGCAGGCACGACCCTGATCTTGTTGATGGCCTCGGTCATGGGAACGAACTTCAGATCCGGCGGCTGGAAGACCACCATGACACCGCTCTGGCCGGCCTTCAGGGCGCGCACTGCCCCGGCGCCGTATCCCAGCCCGAGCTGGCGGTCTACGACCGTGGGTGTTCCTCCCCTGGCCAGCTGGCCCAGGACAAGGGGATAGGTTTCCTGGTCGGTCAGTCGCTGGAGTTCAAGCGCCACCTCGACGGCAATCCGGCCGGATCCTTCAATGACATGAGCGCCTTCGGCGCCGGAGGCTCCCGGAGAGAGTGAGGCCTTCATCTTTGAATCCGAAGTCCTGGGGGTTGCATCAGTTCCAGTCAATGGTTTCGCTCCTTCGGCCACCACCACCAGCCCGAAGTTTTGCCCCGCCTTCGCCTTTTTCCGTAATTTTTCCGAAACCTTGCGGAGGTCATAAGGAATCTCCGGGATGAGCACGGCATCGGCGCATACGGCCATGCCCGCCTGCAGGGCCAGCCACCCGGAGTGTTCCCCCAATACTTCAACCACGCCGATCCGGCGGGCGGACCGGGCTGCCTGCCGAAACCTTTCGAGCATGTCCGCCGTGAAACTCAAGGCGCTGTTGAATCCAAAGGAAAGGATGGTGGCGGCCACATCATTTTCAACTGATTTCGGCACAGAGACCGTCTGGAGTCCTTTCCGGCTGAGCTTCCAGAGGATGCTCAGCGCCCTGGAGCCGACCACGGAGACGATGGCATCGATCTTTTCTTTTCTGATGATCTCCAGGAGTTCATCGGACCGGTCCTTCTCCTCCACCATGTTTTCCGCGTTGACGGCGCGGACATGGAAAGGGTCGCTTTGGGCCCCGGTGCCTAGGATACAGCCGGCGGCGCCGGCGATGTTTTCCAGGATGGCCGGTGAGAGCCGCATCACTCCGCCGTCGGGATAGCGGTCGGGAAAGAGCAGCCCTTCAAATCCGTCGCGGATCCCCAGCACTTCCCAGCCCAATTCACTTGCCGCGAGCACCACTCCGGCAATCACGGCATTGAGTCCCGGGACATAGCCCCCGCCAAAATTGACGGCAATGCGTTTTGCTGCTGTTTGCATCGATCAACCCCTTTCTTGAAGACGATTTCTGCTTTCCATTTTTTAGCAATCGTAAAAAATTTTTAAAAGGCTTATTTCCTTTTCATTGCAGATGCATGTAATTGATTTGGATCATTTTCGATCCATGCCGAGAAAATTTTATAAGAAATTGAGAGAACCACCGGACCGAGAAATAAACCGATAGCGCCCGACATTATCATGCCGCCGATAGCGCCAATAAGAATCACCAGCATAGGGACTTCGACCCCCCTGCCGAGCAGGAGCGGCTTCAAAATAGCATCACTCAAAGACACAAAAACACTCCAGATCATAAAGACAACAGCCGGTGTGGTTTCCTGCACAGAAAAGACATAGACGACAATCGGACCCAGAACCAAAAGCGGCGGCAACTGAATAATTGCCAAAAATAAGACGATCAGTGCCCACAGCCCAGCCGCGGGTACGTTGGCGGCGAGCAGACCAATGCTGGCAAGAATGGCCTGTATCACGGCAATCCCCAAAACTCCCTGGACGACACTTCGTATGGTATTGCCTGTGAGGTCTGCGAACACATCTCCTTGTTGTCTTGCCACACGCCGAAAGATCCGATGGGCAGTCTTTACACCGCCGTCTGAATTAACAAGAAACAAACCGGCAATAATAATAGAAACAATAAACTGCATGACCGTCATCCCCAGCCCCAGTCCGGCAGAAAAAAGTTTTTTGCCATATGTCATAATATATGGTTTCAGTTGGTATATCGCTTTTTCCGTATTTTCTGAAGCCAAGCGCCAGAAATTATCGATTGGTTTACCTATCAACGGCCACCCGGCAACTTCATCCGACGGTGGCGGCACTCGTAATGTGTCGTTTTCAATGCCTGTTTTTAAGGTCTGGATACCGTTAATGGTTGAATCCATCAGCAGGGCCGCTGGGACCATCAACACTGAAAGTGCAAACAACGTTAACAAAACAGCGGACAGCTTTTTTCGATTGCCCATCATTGAGGAAAGTTTCTGATGCAAGGGGTAAATTCCGATGGCAATGATAACACCCCAAAGGACCGGGTTAATAAATGCCCTCACAATCATAAAACTCCATACCACAAGAATTGCGATAAGGGAGATTCGGACAGATGCTTCTATCGATTTTCCTATAAAATCGGTATCTCCTCCATTTATTTGATTGAATTTTGTCATCGCCTTGACTCCATTTTTTACATTTTACCTTTAGGGGTTAAAGTAGCACTGCTAGTGCCGTTATCTATTTTGATAGATCACATCTTCGATCCGCGCGATGAGCTCATCATATTGATGATATCTGCTTCTGACATGATGGGACTCTGGTCTAACCGCAACGCGCCTCCATAGGCATCCTTTGCATCATCCCAGAAGACGGGAATCCCCTTCAGGCTGCCCTCGGATGGCAATCTCAGCAAGGCCTCCCGGATAGCGATACGAAGAGTCTCTTCAACAGGCAAGGCCCTGAAAATGGTCCCAAAAACATAATTGATATATTGATGGACATGGACCTTATGTTCTTTTTGACTCCACATCGGGGAGATCACCTTCCTCTCAAGGCAGTCCATGAGATGGCTCACAATCGGTTCCAATACGGGCTTCACGTGAATCTGCCGCCACGATCCCGGGCCGCGGACAGGCTTCTGGACTTCAAGCCTTCTGGTATTGATCCACCTCACGCGTTCACGCGTCTTCCGGGCTCCCAGCCTTTTGACTTGGAAGACTTCGATAAAAGCCGTCTCCACTTCGTCCACCTGGACAATAACGATATCCCTTTCCTGCATATTCGCCGCAATCCTGTCGAGTTCGCAGGCCTGCTCATCTTGTGGATATTGATTCAGAACATTTCCCAAAAACAGGACATTCTGCGTGTTCTTGATCCGTTGAGGAACATCTGTCTTTTGCAAGGTGATTCCGAATTCCGCGAGACCTGCCTCCAGAGGATATTTTTCCATCCGGTACCCGTCCCAGGAAAGTCCAGGCTGGCTCGGGTCGCTGTCCTGTTTCTTTTCCAGCTCAATTCCTGCCTCGATCTTCACCACATCGGGCGCCAGCATTTCGTCCAGTTCCGGGTCGGAGAACTCGACCCGTTCACCTGAGTAGAGGAACGGCCGACCCATGAAATACGCCTCCCAGACCTCGTTCCCATGCAGATCGTACGAATAGGCGACGGAAGAGACCCGGCCCTTTCGATCCACCACAAAATGCCAGTCCTCCACCTGGCGCACAGTCGCCTTGGAAGAGATCATCCGGGACAAGCATCCGCGGATCTGCTCCTCCCTGTCCCCCAGGAGACGGACGTGCGAGTAGGGCACCGCCTCGAGGCGTTCCGTGGCGACGTAATCCACATCCATCTTGAGGTCACTTGCCAAGAGCCTCTTCAAGGCGGTTGACACTTTGGCACGGGATACGCCGACATCGATGAACGCAAACCCAGGGTCCAACAGGGGTGGTCCGTCCCGGCCAGGATTTTGAGGATGCTGGAGGTCCCGCAGAAGGCTCCCGATCCCGGCATTCCTGTCAGGGATGATGTTGGTGTCGACCAAGGGAACCGAAGTCCGAGCCTTCATGGCCGGAACATCTTCGGGCTGCTCTCGATTTCCCGTGGTGGTGCCTTGAAGCCATGACGGGTTCCTTGCCCTCGATATCTTCACCTATCCTCCAAAATCCACTTCTGAAATGCCGAGTTCCGCGCCCGGTTCCGCGAGGGCATTGGTGACGGTGTTTTGCGGATGGATCATGTTATTCTCCAAGAGTCGGGCGGATTCGAACGCCCCCGGCGAACCGGGGGCGTTCGGCGCTTCTACATACGGAAGATAGTTGCTAGTCGACCATCGGTTTTTCTCCCTGGTACAGCGGGTGTTCCTTTTCGCTGTCTAACCGCTCCTTGCGCGGTTTGCTCCAGTATTCCCAGCGTGCGGTCGGTGTGAACACGCCGGTCACGGCTGCGTTAACCAGGGCTTCCGGGTTGCCATAGATCCATTTCGGTCCGAAGCCGCCTCCCAGCTTAACGTACTTGAAGCTGTCCGTCGCGATGACTGTGCCCTTCGGGTAGTGTCGGATCGGGGACATGGCGATGCAGGTCTGGTGGAAGATGTGGCCACCGGCATCCTCGATGATCTTGGTATCGCCGTAGTGCTGGGCCATGAAGTACGTGGGCGTGTCGGTCTGCACCCACAGATGTACTCCCTTTTTCACCTTCTTGCCTTTCACCAGGCGCGCAACCTCGCGGACCTCATCCCAGGTGGCGTGCGGGCAACCGAAGAAGACGATGTCCACCGGCTTCGCCTTTTCAGGTCCGGGCGCCGGCTCGATGGCGTTGAGGTGGTGGTACATCTCGATGACGTCTTCCATGGTAACCTTATAGCGTTCAGGGTTCTTGGGCATCTTGCCCTTGAAAGCGGCCTCCAGGGTTGGAGACTCCGGTGTGTAGCCCATGAGGTGCAGCATGGGGTCGTTCATGCCGGGTGAGGCGCAGGAGATCAGATTCTTTGTCGCGCCCGGGCCCATCTTCTTGGGCAGGTTGAGCACTGCCATGATCCGGTTGCCTGCCTTTTCGGCGATGGCGGCGCCCAGGGCGCCCCAGTCAGCCATACCCTTGATGTTGTCGCGGACCTCGTCAGTCAGCTCGACGACGCACTTGGCTGCACGATACTCGTCGAGGTGGGTGCCGTACTTCGGCAGGCAGCCGGTGTACGCGCAGTACACCGTGTTGATGGCGGCTTCCCGGTTGGTCCGGGCGCCCAGGATGGTGTTGATGTAGCAGGCTGCGCTGGACTCGGAGCTGGCGGCATACTCACCCATTTTGGGAATGCGGGTGTTAAAGTAGGGGTTACACGAGAGCCAGGGAAGCCAGCCATGCTCCATCAGCTTGTCGTACCCCGCCTGGAAGCCATCGACCATTTCCTTGTCGAGTCTGAAGTTTCCTTTACCCGGAATCTCGAAGTTCCATGGTTTTCCGTTCGGCGGTCCCAGGATCTCGCTGGCCTTGTCCAACTGGCACATGTAGGGATCGTTGCCGCACTCGGTGCCGGATTCGTCGTGGACATGCGCGTCCTTCATCGCGAAGATCGGATCGTAGAGCGGGCTGTGTCCCAAATCGTATTCATTGAGCTTCGCCAGTCTCTTCGGCTCCAGACGATCCTTCACATAGATGGGACAGCAGTTGAGCGTGAGGACAAGATCCACCATTTCCGTTGCTTCCACCGCTTTGCCGAAGTCCAAGAGCTTGTCCATGCAGAACTGTTTGGCTTCGCCATGTTTGCCATCCAGCATTTCCTGTTGGTACGTCGTAAGTTTCATTTTTGCTTTCATCGTTTTCTCCCTATTTATCTTCTTGTCGTTTAATTCGTTGGAAAAGATTACCCTTTGCGGGTAATTGTTACAGTGGCTTTCTCACCGACTTCGGGCGCGTCGATCTCAACCCAGTCGCCGGTTCTGATGGTCGTGATCGGGTCCTGGTCCAATTTGTCCACGGCGGGAATTTCACCGGCGATGGCGCCGTTGATATCGATAAAATGAACCTCCTGGCAGATGAGGCCTGCGGGGCCGTGGTTGGAGACCTTGCACTTGTAGTACAGGCTGAAGGCCCCGCTGGTGGAGCCGGCCGTCGTGGGATAGACGAAGATCTTGCCGGTCACGATTTGGCCTTTAGTGTCAGCGCCTGGCGCCATAACCATGCCGTCCTCGTTGCCGACGTGGTTGAACGCCCATCCGATCCGCTGGCGATTCACCAACGCTTCGCCTGCCGCTTTTCCTTTAGACCGGGCGATGCCGGTTAAAACGATTTTTTGTTCCATAATATACTTCTCCTTTACTGTTTGGCGCCGCTTCCTGGGCAGGGAATGCAGCACATATGTTTTTCCCCGGGGACCGTCCCTGAGTCATCGGGAGCCCTCAAAAAATCGGATAATCCGATCAATCGCTTCATCGTTTACAGCCCTCTCTCAACTCAGCCCATGTTCTCTTCCGTCCGGGCGATGATTTCGGCCTGCTGTGAGGGTGACAGGTCGGTGAAATACGCGCAGTAGCCGGCAACCCGCACGACCAGATCCCGGTACTTTTCCGGGTTCTTCTGTGCGTCCAGCAGGGATTGTCTATTGAGGATATTGAACTGGATGTGGGCATGCTTCTGGCTGCTCCAGACGCGGATAAGCTGCATGAGCCGGCGCGTCCCTTCCTCTCCGGCCACGTTGGCCGGCGCCATCTTCATGTTGAGCAGGTCTTCCCGATGCGTTTTGTAGATCTGGCAGGTCGCCCTGGCGATGGACTGGAGGGTCACCGTGGGCCCCTTGGTGTCGCAGCCGTGGGAGGGAACGATGCCATCGGATAGATATTCTCCGCCTCTCCGGCCGTTCGGCGTGGCCATGGTCACCCTGCCGGACGGGTTATGAAAGGTGATCGGAATGATGCGCATGTTGGCGCTCTGGCCATGGGGCCTGGGATGGTTGTGGGCATACTCCATAACGGTTCGCTGGATGTGGTAGCCGATGGTGTCCACCCATTCGATGCCGTTGCCGTACTTGGGGGCATTGAGGCACATCTGACGAATGGCCTCCATGCCTTCCCAGTCGCACTCCAGGGCATCGAGGAGCTGGCCCCATGTGAGTTTCTTCGTGTCGAAAATGAGATGCTTGATGGCAGCCAGGGAATCGATGCAGGTCGCGAACCCTCCGAGCCCGTCGATGCAGGAAGCATCCAGCGCCCCCGGGATGTAATCACCGTGGGTGTGGAGGTCCCGGCCGTGCTCCATGCACAGGTCATGGAGCGTGGAGGCTAGCGGCGCCGCGATATACTTGGGCTTCTGCGCGACCGCTATGTAGTTCTGGATCATGATGTGCTTGACGACGTTCTCGAGCTGCATCTTGTAGGCATTCCACACGTCGTCGTAGGTCTTGAACGTCCGCGGATCACCCGTCTTCAGGCCGAATTGCTCGTCCTTGTAGATTTTCATCCTGCCGTCCCGGAGCGTCATCTCCATGACCGCGCCGTAATTGATGCCGCCATTGCCGGTCTTGTGGGTCTCGCGGTTGGGCAGGCGCGATTCCGAGCACCCGGACATGGCGTAATCCAGGGCTTCCCGTTTCACGATCCCGTTGCTCATGAACCACGGCACCTCGAACTCGTCGTTGATCAGTTTGGGCGAACCCTTGCCGTCCTTGATGGTCTCGGCCACCGCATGCAGGAACTTGTCGGGCGTACCGGCGTGGATCCGGACCCCCAGCTCCGGGTAGCTGCACTTGAGCGGCCGGGTGGATTCCAGGATCAGGTAAGAGAGTTCGTTAGTGGCGTCGAAACCGTCGGGGGTCTGGCCGCCGATGGTCACCGTCTCGTGATGGGAGAATCCCTCGCGGCCCTTGGCTGCGGATGGCGACATTTGCGACTCGATGCTCTGCATGATGTGCAGCCAGAGGCACTGGAACAGCTCCTGGGCCGCTTCCGGCGTGATCCGGCCTTCTTCGAGGTCCTTTTTATAGGTGGGATAGAGATACTGGTCCATCCGGCCCTGATTGACTTGCCCTCCGACCATCTCCTCCAGACGCGAGAAAAGCTGGGTGAACCACTGGGCCTGGACCGCTTCCCGGAAGGTGCGCGCCGGGTTCTTCGGAACCCAGGCGCAGACGGCCGCGATCTCCGCCAATTCCTTCTTGCGCTGGGCATTCGTCTCCTTGGCTGCCATCGCGGCGGCCAATTCGGAGTATCGTTTGGCGAAGAGGCTTAATGCGTCGCAGGTGATGATGGCCGCTTCGTAGAAGGGCTTCTTGAAAGCCAGGTCGCGCGGATCTTCCAGCGCGGCCAACCGCGCCTGGGCTTCCGCGCGCAGACCCTTACAGCCGCGCTTCAGCATTTTCTCAAAATCAGGGACCCAGTTCTGGGAATGTCGCATGGTTGAAGTGGAAATGATCACGAACGAAAACGTGGTCCCGACATTCTCGGGGTCAGAACCCCAGAACAAGTGTCGGGTTTCAGGAGGCAGGGCCTTGATGAAGTTTGGGGTAAAGTCCTTGCCTTTCCAATAAGGGAAAAGAACCTCGTCAATGATCTTCTTGTCTTCCTCAGTCACGGTAACGGCGTCCGGGGCTCCGGCCTCTTTGGCCGCAATGAACGCTTTTGCTCCCTCTTGGATGATCGTGCCGTCAAGCTCCGGGTAAACCAGCGAGTACCGTCCGAACCAGGCGCAGGGCCGGCCCACGATCAGCTCATCGTCGAAGATGGCGACCGAGATCTTTTCCGCGATGTGTTGCAGGGCTTTGGCCCAGCGCCAGACCAGCGGCTGACCTTCCGTGGCCTTGAAAGACTCCGTGAAGTATACTGCCCGTTCCAGGGCGACCCGGGGCGGACCGGAGGAACGAATGGCGTCAAACATTCTGAGAACCCGGTCGGTGGCGGTTCCATGCAATACGTTTTTGCCGTCGGCAATGGCCTGTTCCTGTGCGGAAAGCACAGATGCAATGTGTTCATTTGTCATGGTCGCTTTTGCTCCTTACTATTTTATAAGATCATGATTCAAATAGGTATCCACGCTTTTTGCTTGCAAAACGGCGCTGAATCTGATTTCCGGTCACGACACTCCGTCCATATCCGGCGAAATGTATTTCCGGCCCTCGAGCACTTCGCGGAAAGCCGGAATCAAATCAATCGCTGCTCTTCGTTTCAAAACGTAGCCTTCGACTCCTGCGGCCATCACCTCGTCTATTACTGATTGATCATCGTAGAGGCTAAGGATAATGATTTTTATTCTAGGAAACTTTTTTTTCAGGGCCCATGCAATGTTTGTTTCCTCTGAATGTGAAAGCGACTGGTCAACCACCACCACATCGGGATGGTGGGTCTCCAAGGCATGGTAGAGCGACATTTCGTCGGAAACCATTAAAACCGTCTTGACCTCATTTTCAAGAAGTCGGTATATGCCTCCCAACATATTTGTATGTTTATCAGCGAGAATAACACGGCTTTTTCGCATACGCTTTTTACCTTCAATCGGGCAATCCGGGGCAATCAATTTGTGGAATGATGGTCAGGCTATAGAAAAGGCGATAATAAAACAACTGGGAAAATTACTGGTCCAGGGCTGGGAAATTACTGGTATGGGTCGGAAGGTTTTTTGTCTGCGGCCTGGTAATCTGGCGCATTATACGGCGGCAATGCCTTGTTTCACAGCATACTGGATCAATTCGGAACTGGTCTTGATACCGAGTCGTTCCATCATTTTGTATTTGTGAAATTCAACAGTCTTTGTTGAAATATCCAAAACGGATGCGATTTCTTTCGCAGACTTCCCTTCAACCAAGAGTTGTAAAACCTCCCGTTGCCGGGGACTTATCTCTTTCAAACGAATATTATCCGGTGACAACCCTTTCTGATAGGCGTGGATAAGGTCTCCTGCAATCAGGGGAGTTATATACGTTTTCCCTTTCATTGCTTCATGGATCGCGGAAACCAACTCGGATGGGGCCGAGTGTTTCAAGACGAACCCGCAAGCGCCTGCCTCAAAAGCACTAGCTGCATAGGTTACGTCCGGGTGCATGGTTAAAAATACAATCTTGATGCTTTTATCGGTTTTTTTAATCTGGCGCACTGCTTCGATTCCATTGAGCTGGGGCATCGAGATATCCGCCACGATCACATCAGGATGGAGGGCGGCTGCCTGTTTGACGAGGGCTCGCCCATCCTGCACTGTTCCGACAATTTCAAACTCGCCTTCCAGAAGGCTTTTTAACCCCATGAGCACGAAGTAATGATCATCCGCTAATAGAACACGTGCCTTTTTCATTCTCCCTCCTTCATCAACCCCTGTAGGGGCACCCTGACGGTGATCCGGGTTCCTTTTCCCGGTTGGGAGTTGATGGAATGTTCTCCTTGGAAAAGTCTGACCCGTTCACGAATACTCGAGAGTCCCAGGCCCGGTTTTGCTTTTACCACCGCCGAATCGAATCCAATGCCATCGTCCTGAATAGATAATAAAATGTCATGATCATTACCCGTTAAGGAAATAGAAATATGCTCGGCGCAGGCATGTTTGGAAATGTTGCTTAGCCCCTCCTGAATCATTCGGTATAATGACAGAGAAATATCTTTAGGGATAACCGAATGGATGTTCTCATGACGGAAGACGACTTCTGTTCCTTCTCTTTTCGAAAAATTCGTGCATTGCGATTCGATTGCCCTGATTAACCCCAGATCATCCAAGATGGATGGGTGAAGTCGGCGCGAGAGGTTATGGACATCTCCAGAGATTTTAACCATATCATGTTTCATTTCACTAAGCATTACCTGAACAGAGGCTGGTTGATCCTTCAACTCTAATTCGAGTCTTCCGATGTTAATTGCAAAGACCGCCAAACGTTGCACCAAATCATCATGGAGTTCACGGGCCAAGCGGCTCCGTTCCTCCTCCTGATTGTGAATCAATCTCCCGGCAAGCAACCGGAGCTCCTTTTCACTCTGTAGCAGTATCTCATCACTTTTACGAGTTGCCTCAATCACTTGCTTGCGTTCTATTGCATTGGCAAACAGATTGCTGATGAGTCGAAACCGCTGCAGCAAATGCCTCGGCCAGACCCGCTCCTTAGTGATCGACACAAGGGCGCATGATCCCAAGGTCTTGTGCCCAGCTATCAGGGGCATGGAAAGAAACGATTTCATACCCTTGGTCAAGCAAAGTCGCCGTTCATTTTGTGCTTCCGGCGGAAAATCATTTACCCGGTTTATCACCACCGTATTCCCTTGAATCAATTGCTCCATGTACCAAGGCAGTTGTTCGGCCAACAGCAATTTCGGGGCGGGTTCGACCTCTGCCAAATGATAATCAAAGGCTAGAACAAGCTGAGTTTGGTCCTCGGTAAATATTCCGATGCTGCATCTATCCGCTTTAAAAAATTCGGTGAAGCCCCGGAGCCACTTATTGATTTCGCTGTCGACAGCATCGATGGAAAGGTTCATGAAATGACTTAATAGTTCGGAAATCATGCGTTCAAACAGTAACTGCTCTGCCAAGTTCTCCTCGGCCAGTTTACGCTTGGTGATGTCTTCCAGAAATCCACTATAGTAGAGCGTTTTGCCGTCCGGATCGCATACCTTACGGCCGCTGAGCGATGCCCAAATTCTCGTTCCATCCTGCCGCAGCATTTGGCACTCAAAACCATGCACAACATCCTGCTTTTCAATCAACTCCATAAACTCCAAACGCTTATCCGGGTCTGCATATACCTGATTCCCTACATTTCGGATTTTCGCAATCAACTCGCCGGGTGAATCATATCCAAGGGTATTCGCCAGGGCGGGGTTAACCGTCAGAGGCTGACCTTGCGTCGAGGTTTCAAAGAGACCTTCTACGGCGCCGTCGAAAATGTTTCGGTACTTTTCTACCGCTTTTCTGAGTGAGTCCTCGGCCGATTTCTTCCGGCGCCTCTGGACAACAAGAAAAATAATCAGGGCGCTTTCCACCAGACAGAAGCCTATAACCCCAATAATGTAATACTGGAAGTCATAAAAGGTGGACTGCTTATTTTTGATGATGCTCTCCTCGGGTAAATCGTTTTCGTTCAGGTCCCAATGCCTGAGCTGCGACCAGTCGAATATCGGTATGGGAGGGACATCCAGAATGGCCTGGGTATTTTCTGAAACCCGGGTGCCTCCAAGGATTTTCAGAACCATTTGGCCCGCATGAACACCGGTTTGTTCAAAGTTTATGAGACGGCCTCCCACCATCACGTCTGATAGATTGTAGTCGATAAGCCCGAAGATCGGGGCTGCGGAAACCTGGCGCAGCCGTTTAAGCACTATCGGGTTTGTGTAGTTTTTCCCGGTAACATCCTGGGTATACGTCAAGAAAAGGATAATGGAGTGGGGGGGCACGCTGGATACCATTGCCAGAACATCCTCGAAGGCCAGGTGGCTCAAGTAGATAAACTCCAGCCGGCTCTCCCATTTCTTCAAATCGGCTCGAGCCTGCGCTTCTATAGCTCGGTCGACTTCGTGGGCGCCGCCCACCATATAGACTCGTTTTGCCCCCGGAACCAGCTTTAGCGCAACCTCAAGCGTGCCGGTGATATTTAACCTGGAGAGATGCCGGATGATGCGGGGGTCGGTCCCTGGCACCCCTTGGTTTTGCGGCAGGTACAAGGCAAGAATGGGGACATGGGGAAGGACATCCTGGCAATCCTTCAGTACGAATTCCAAAGCTTCCGGATACATGGTTATGATCATGTCGAGCTTGCGACGGCCGTAACGCGCGCGCATCTGCTCGACCAAAAGTTTTCTATACTCGGCGCCGGGGTTCTGCCTCAGATTAAGGGATTCGAAAAACTGATTCAGGCTGGATATCCCGCCGGACTCCAGCGTTTCCGCGAGTCCCTTGTCGGTCCCCCAAAAAACGGGTGCGTTGGCTTCATGAGAATGCAGGACCAGAATGTTTTTCCCAGCCAGACCTGCAGTAGCCTGTATCTGGGCAAAGGCCTGGCCGGCGCCTGGCCTGAAGGCTATCAGGAGGAAAAAACATAAAACAGAATAAACCGTTGTCACTCTGATTCGGTGAGCGTGCGGCATTTCTATGAATAAGGCATTGCTGTTCATGACCTGATCTATCCAAGAAATAGTCTTGCATGTCAAGTTTCAACGATTCAGCGTTCTTTCGATCCGGACGAGGGGGAACGGAGCCATTTCCGGAGCGACTTGCCCGGGGTAAATCTGTCAACCATTTTGGACGGCAGTGAAATGGTCTGCTTGATCAGATTCCGCAAATACTGCTTATCGTTTTCCAGGGGCCCTCCCTTATGAAAAGCCACCGCGGGTTTGCCGATGGTTCCGGTCAGCCGGATGGGGATCAATACGAGACCTTTCTCGCCGCCGCCGAGGTCTTTTCCCACCAGGGGAATGGTGGTGACAACCGAATCAATGGATTTGAACGGTTTTGCATACACGATCAAATCCAGGGAGTTATCGCTCAATCCGATGGAACCCTTGATAAAAAAGTCCAGGCCGTCTCCCAGGATGAAGGCTTCCCGGATATGACAGCGGTCGCCGGAAATGTCGCCGGTCAGCTTCATGTGGGAATACGGATATCCTTCGGCGAAAATATTGCGGATTTTGGATTTGGAAAACAGGTCGGTGACATTGATGAGGGTGAAAATTTTCGACAGGGCGGGCATCTGATGCAACACCCCGTTTTCAGCCGACACGGTGACATGACCGTTTTCCCATTTGCCGGGCAGGCCCGTGAGTCGGGCGTCCAGGGTGCATTGGCCGGTCACATATTTCTGCTCAAGGCCCATGCAGGCAAGCAATTCCCGTATATCCCGCGGGGCCGGCCTGCCGGCTGAAATATTGATCAGCAGCGGGTCCGGCGGTTTCTTCAGGACACCTGTGGTGGAAACGCCGCAGATGGTTCCTTCGGTGACGGCGACGGAGGCTTTTCCATCCGGCAGCAGGGCGATTTTCCCGCGCAGAGCGTCCCACACCAACGGCCGGCCGCCAAGGGAGTTTTCCGGGTTTTCCGGCGTGACCTCGAATTGCGCCAGATCGAAAGCGATGGAACCGGCAATGGTTGGCCCGGACGATGCGGTGGATCCCGTGGCAGCCCCCGGGGCCGGGTTTCCGGGCGACGGCTCCCCACCGGCATATTTTTCCGTAAACGCTCGATACAGTCGTAAGAGGTTGCCGGTGGAGAGAAACGGCGAACCAACGGCCAGATCGGTGGTGAAACCGTTGCCGGACAGGGAAACCAATCCGTCGGCCGTGACGGTCTCCTCATTGAGCGAAAGGGACGCGTTTTTGATTTCCACAAACGCATCATGGCCGATGAGTTCGGCGCGGTTGACGGCCACGCGCTGATCGCCGGCATGCACCGCAAAGCCCTGGATCCTGGATTCGCCTTTCCAATAACTGGTTTCCGGCCGGTTGAAAACATACTTGAGCTGGAAATCGCCGGTGATGTTGCCGGAAAGCAGCTTGTTCTCTTCCAGAACCATGGAAACGGTATCCTGCCGGAGGTTTCCCGCAAAACCGATATCCACGCTGGGCGCGGGGGCTTGTTCAAAAACAGCCCATAGGGTCGCGCTTTCCTCCGGTCGGGTGACGGAAAGTTTCCGGATGGTGAGGGTCTTGTTTTTGTATTCCAGATCGAGGCCGGTTTTGATTTCCATTCGGCGGGAGACCGGCGTGACCATGTCGGCTGCCAGCGCGATTCCGGTTTTGTCCAAGGCAATGGTAAGGCGTGAAAACCGGCAGGGCGTTCTGGGGAAAAACTGCGGGGGCAGCCAGTTTTTGTGTTTGATCCATTGGGCGAGCTGCGCTTCCACATTTCCCTGCATGGCGAGGTCGCCGTTGAACTGCTGCCAGGAATCGTGCTTCAGGTCCATGCTGACGAGCCACCGCTGGTTTGCGAGACCGATATTTGCCCGGGAAACGCGGATGCGCCGGTCTCCGACCTGCGCGGAGAGATCCGTCAGCCGGGCGGGTCCGGGCAGATAGGGGGTGTCGATGTCCAGTTCGTCGCCGGCGAAACCGGCTTCATATTTCCAGTCCGCTGGCCTTGCGATGGTCCCCATGAATCCTGCGCTACGCACGCGGACCAGTCCCCGGATGGAACGCACCATGGCCGGCAGATGTTCCTGAACGGCCGGCCAGGTAAGGAGTTCCCTGTACAAGGCCTCGGTCTGGATGTCGGCATCCGCTTTTTTCACCTCCAGCCGGAGGCCGTCCTGCCAGGAAACGGTTCCGTCGGTATGATGAATGACATGGGGCCCCAGGGCTGCGTTCACCTGGCTCCAGGAAAAGGCGCCGGGATAAAATTCCAGCGTGCCTTTCTTGATGCTCACCGGATGCTGAAGACGCCGGTAGACCAGGCGGCTGTTGGACTCGGAAACCAGGACCCTGACGGCCGGCTGCCGCAGCGTATCGCCGATGCTCAGCCGGGCTCTGGCGCGTCCGCCGGCGTCGTCGATGCGGCCGAGCTCGTCCACGACGGCGGGGTTGTTTTTCAGGATATGGTTTTTAAGGAGGTCCGGCAACTCGGCGATGTCGGCATCGATGTCCAGGTCAAGATGAAAGGCGCGATCCTCGCCGAGGAGTCCGAGCCGCAGGGCGCCGTTCCGGCCGAAGGAATTGCCGAGCGTGGCGGACAGGTTCGCCCCGGTCAGCACCGCGTTTTCGATTGTTATCGGCCCGCTGGCATCCACGAGATCCAGGTCGACCCCCGGAACCTGAACGACGGCGTTTTCGGCCAGGGCCGTTATCCGCATCCTGCTCAATTTTTTAAAATCCGCCGTATATCCCTGGAAGGCGAATCCCCCGCTTTTCGCGCGGCCGCCCCGGACAATGCCGCAGACCAGCCCGGCAACCCGGTGGTTTGCGAATACCGAAAGGACCTTCTCCCTTGCCGCGGTGAGATCGATGCCCTCACCCTGGATATCCAGGGTCCAGAATTTCCCGCTGCGGCCGCCAGCCTCCGTATCCCGGTTTTCCAGGCGGACGGCCGCGGTCAGTCTTTCGATGAAGGGGAGCCGGCAGGCGCCGCGGATATCCACCGCGGCCGGGTCGACGGCGACCGTGGCGTCCAGCGCCGCTATTTCCAGCGGCGGGTCCTGACCGGCCAGGCCTGAGAGAAAACCGTCGGACGGCAGAACGATGCGGCCGTTCCGCACGGTTATGGCCATGCCGGGCAGCGCTTGTTTCCGTTCGGGGCCGGCCGGTTTTTTCCTGGCTGGTTTTTTCCCAAGGGTTTTGATGCAAAGGGCGGGGGATTGCAGCGTCACCTCGAATGGCGGCCGCCCCGGCGGCGAACCCCAGAGATGATAGCGAGCGGATGCTTCCGGAATGTCTACTGCCATCATGTCATTGGATACCCGGACCGCTTCCAGGTCCAGATGCGGTGAGGGCAGCCAGGCCAGCGACGCCGTTTTCACTTGGCAATGCCCGCCAAGAGCCGCACCCAGGAAGGCGGTGATCCGGTCCCGCACCGGCGCAAGGGTCAGCAGGCGGGGCGTCGCGAAGCCAAGCAGGGCGATGATCAGCAGGCAGACGGCTGCCGGAATCAGCATTATTTTGCAGAATCGAACCATACCTACCAGGCCATCCGTTCCGCGTCCCCTTTTTCGCCGATGCGGTGAAACCGGTAGAGGTCGAACACACCGCCCTCGACGGGTTCCCGCTCCATGAAGGTGCGGTAATGCCAGTCGGCTTCCTGCCAGAAATCGGGGCTGTTGCGCTGGATCGAATATTTCCGGGCCAGCATGAAATAATCCACCGGGTCCTTCACCTGCAGATAGATGTCGACAGCCGCTTCCAGTTCCTCGAAGGGGATGCGCGAAAAGGCGTTGGGATAGCTGCCCATGTGACCTTTCACGACGGTCAGGGTGTCGTCCTCGATACGACGGCGGCGGTCCTCCTGGAACATCATGGAGTTGTTGCTCAGGGCCTTGTTGCGGATGAGGGTGTAGGCCAGATCCTTCTCCCCGCCGTTCATGACGATATGCATAAACGCCACATCCGGCAGGGGCTGCAAGCGCGCTCCCTTGATTTTCGTCAGCCGCCGTATCTGCCGGTCCGCGGCCTGTTCCAGGGGACCGGCATCCGGGTCGCGGCAGTCGTCCTGCTCGCAGCGGTTCAGGAAATCATGTTGGACGGCGGCCGGACCCGCATGGGCCAGCAGTTTACGAAAAAACTCGTTTTGGGGGTCGCGGGTGTGGAAAGCGACGCGGGTGCCGCGTCCGGTGCCGTGAAACTGTTCCGCGAGGTATTCCCTGGCTTCCTCCCGGGCGCCGCTGTACCAGCCGTCCCAGATTCTCTGGCGGCACTCCGGGGGCAGAAAGGACAGGAAATTGCTCTCGCCTTCCATGCGCAGGTAGTCCATATGAATCCGCGTTTCGGCCTGGTGGCCGACATTGCCGTACACATTGAAGCCGGCCACCAGCAGATAATGAACGCGCTCGAAGAGCGGATAATCGATGATCCAACCGGTTTCGGGCAGTTGACCCACAAACCCCTTGACCACGCTGGCGCTGTCGAAATGCCTGAAAATCGTCAGCAGGGCGTTGTCATTGAACCCGTCGCCGTCCCAGATGAACTCCATTCCCCGGCCCTTGCCGGACGGGTCCAGTTTTGTCAGATAACGGTTCCGGGCCTCCAGATACTGCCGCTGCAACCCGCGGTACTTACGCCAGACCTTCAAAATGCGGATATTGCTTTCTTCTTCCGACGGCAGGCGCAGGAAATCGCTGACTTCGGACAAAAAGGCCGAATCCGTGCTGATGGCGTCCAATTCCGGATTCGTGAAGGCCACGAAAAAATGATCGTTGATCACATTGAGGGCGATCTGACCGCGGCAGACAGGCCCTTTGATGAATCCCATCACGAAAAAGGCGGCGTCATCCAGCATGAAGCGGTAGCGGGATTCGGCCGGAATGGCCGCGAATGTCTTGAAGGCGTTGGCTTTCGTATCGTCGGCATAGCCCGGGAGCCGGTCCACCGCATAGGCGGGCTGGAGGAACAGTTCCCGGTAACGCGCCAACTTTTTCGGGTTCAGGCGATAGACCGTATGGTCCTTGACCGCCACGACGGCGTCCATCCGCCGGAATCGGTAATAGCATGTCGCTACCCCGGGATCGTCGTAAGGGCGGGTGGTGTTGATTTCCGCCACCGGCTGCCCCGGGGGCGTTTTGGAACGCACCAGGCGGTAAAACTCCCGGTCCGGCAATCCTTCGAAATGGATCCGGCCGATGAACAAATGCTCGTAAATATAGCGCGACATCAGCCGCTGTTTGGGGGTGTCGCCGTTCAGAAACGCTTCCCATTCCGCGACAATCCGTTGGGCCTTTGCCGACATGTCCGGTCCGGGTCCGACCCGGGCTCCTTGCCGCAGCCATTCCACCAGGGTCCGGTGATCCTGTTCGGGTAGACCCGGCAGGGCATAGGGCATGCCCCAGAGCGGGTATTTCTCTTCGAACTCGGCGAAGTCCTCGACGGTGGTGCAGATGTAGTTGTGATCCAGCCGCAGATCGAAGGTTTCCGACAAAAGTCCCGTTTCCGGCAGCGGGTTCTTCTGTTTCAATCGCAGCATCCGATAGAGCAGGGAGTTATCCAGATTGGCGTCCGGGTCCTGGCGTCTTTCGTTCAACACCGGATGAAAATCCAGCCCGCGCCAGGCAGTCGCCGTATCCGCATCAATGGACAGCCGGGTGGGTGGGTCGGCCGTGATCCGGGCGGAATCGTAGACCAGTTTCTTGCTGCCGCCGCGTTCAATCCCTTCGAAACTGGTCATTTTCAACTGACAGGGAGCGTCGTAACAGCTGTGGCAGACATCGCAGCGCTGCTCCAGTATGGGCTGGACATCCTCATGGAACGAAACCAGGTCCGGCGCCTCCCCTGCCATGTTCCGATCAACAGGTGCGGCGGGGCCGTATCGGGCGTTGAATTCCGCCAGGCGGTAGAGGGTGCATCCGGCAAGAATTGAAAAAGCCAGCAACAGGAAAATCCGATATTTGGTTCTCATACCCACGCTCCATTGAAAGAACTAGTCTCCAGCTCACGGCATTTCGATCAATTTTTCAACCGTATGGTTTCCAGCCGGCCCGCCCGGCGATGGACGAACTCCGGCACGTTGGCGGCCATGTCGCCGTCGCTGAAACGGGCCAGACGGACCGGAGGGGAATCGCTCCCGTTTTCGTCGATATGGGTGATATATATTTCCGTATAAATTGAATTCGCTTTCGAGCTGAAGAGCAGCCATCTGCCGTTCGGGGACCAGCTGTGCCAGGAGTTGAACTCCTCGCGGTTGCAGCTCATTTTCCGGGCCTCGCCGCCCGTGGAAGGGATCAGAAACAGTTCACTGTCCGGCTGGAGCATGATGCCCGATCTGCTGCGGGTGTAGACGATCCATCGGCCGTCCGGCGAGAAACGCGGGAAGTAATTGCTCATGCCGTTGGCGGAAGCCCCGCTCAGCGGCCGGGGCGCGCCGCCCTTTCCGCCGTTGAACGGGAGGGTCCAGATATCGAACTGGATGGGGAACCGCCGGTTGAGTTCCTCGATGCCGCAGTTTTCCACATGGGTTTTGACGTCGGCGATGTCGTCATGGTAGGCGTTCCTGGTTTCGGCGCGGGCAAAGGCGATTTGCCGTTCATCCGGGCTGAAGGCCGGGTCGGTCTGAATAGAAGCGGGATCGTCGGCGCCCTTCAGACTCCGGAACTCCCGCTTCTCGATGGCGTAAACGGCCAGAATCCCGTAAGTGGGAAAGAAAAGCTGGCAATAGGCCGGGTCGTTGGTCAGTGCCATGTAGGAAATTTCATTGACCGTGCCGACCAGATACTTGCCGGATGGCGACAGGCGGGCGAAAAGCCCCCTGGTTGCGGGAAGGATCTCCGGTTTTGGAAAATCGTTCCAGGTCATGAAATCCGACCCGGACAGGACGATATCCTTCCGGATGTCGGCAATGAGCTGGGCGCCGGCGTCGTTTCGATAATTCATTTCCATGCTGATGCGGTTGCCGTCGGCCGTCACCTGGTGACAGCTGGCGCACACCGGAATGTCCTCCATGACCACGGACGGTTCCCCATAGGCCGCGATATCCCCCAGCCGCCATTTGATTCTGCGGAAATGCTCCTCCCCGACCTGGAAGGGTAGCGGCACCTGACGATACAGGATCAGGGCGTCCACGGGATCCGTGGATGTCCGAATGCGGACAGCGCCGTCGGAAACTGGCTGCGGGGAATGGAGATCGGTAAAGCCGGTGATGGCGATGCGGGCCGGGGTTTCCACGGACTCCTGTTTGATGGTTTCCCACATTTTCCTGGCCGGCGACCAATGCGTTTCCCGGGTCACGTCGGTGACGAGCGGGCGGCCGCCCGTCTCCACGGCCACCAGCCAAAAACGGGCTTCCGGGTTCGGATCGTTCCAGGCGATCACCGGCGCCGCGATTTCCGGCGGAAACACCGCCCCATCGCAGGGCGCCGTTATCCTCAGCAAGCCGGCCGGGGCATTCCCCGCTGGAACTTGAAGCTGGCGGGCGATACGGCGGATTTCTTCCTTCCCCGGCGACGGAAACGGCAGCGTCCGCTCCTGAAAGCGGCATCCCGCCGCCAGTGCGGCCGTCAGCAGCAAAATGCAATATAGGTTATGGAGGATCATGTCTTTTCAGAATTCCGGGGCCGGCAGCCGGGATGAGTTGTATCCGGTGTGCGCACGGACGGGTTCATCGCGGCGGCAGCGGCAATCCTTCCCTGATTTTTCGAGAGAACTCCGGATCATCGCCGACCGCCCTGGCCTGGGGGTTGATGAGGCTCGCCCGCCTCAGTTTTTCAAAGGGCAGCCGGTTGTCCAGTCCTCCGAGTTCATAGATGTACTGCGGCGTATATCCACTCAGAAGTATTTTCCAGTTGTAGCGCAGCTGGTCGTTGAAGGTCCTGACATGCATCACCACATTGGTGGTGCAGTTGGTGGTGAGGGTGTTGTACCAGGCAGGCTGTGTTTTCATGGCGTTGATCTGCCGGATATATTCCATGAAGAGTTTGCGGGCCCTCTCCGGGGGGGACTTGGTGCGGTACAGATACACATCTTCCGGCGGCCGGCGGTAATCCGTCCGCACCCGGATGAGGTCCCGCTCGTCGCCGGCGATGTAGATGAGCTCATACTGTTTGAAAAAACCCTTCAGGGTGGAATAGGCTTCGTCTTTCTCCTTGCGGGTCTCGATGGAAAAGGTGAGAAAGTCCTGTTCCTGGAAACCGAAACTGATCATGATATGGGCGATGGCGTCGCCCATCCAGTAAACGGCGATCAGATCCAGGGAATCGAGCTTGTCGAGATCGAAGGTCTTGTCGTAATAGTGGACATCGAAATCGGTTTCGGTGCGGTAGTGGATATTCCGGATATTATGCACCGTCACCCGGGATCCCTGGACGTCGGCATGGGGCAGGACCGCCACATCCGGCTGCCAGTCGCGGGAATTGGACGGCTCGATGGACGTCCACCCGGCAACCAGCAGGGCGAACACGACCATGAATCCCGCCAGGGCGCGTTTGCGGTTTTTCACCAGGATGAAGACGGCCAGGGTGCCGGCCGCGAAACCCGTCGCGATGGCGGTCTTGAGTCCGTCTCCGGGCAGGTCCGAATAGACGATCGCCAGGCATGCCCAGATCGTCGACAGGGTGACGATGGTACCCAGAAAGAGTCGCGCCAGCACTCCCGCCAGCTGTTTCATTGCAAGGATTCCTTTGTCTTGTCGAGATGTTCCAGCAAAATTCGGCGAACTTCCTCGATGGTGGCCGGATGGTCCTGGGTGGAGTGGCCGGAATGGACGATGAACTCCGAGGCAACTCCTTCCAGGTGGGCGCTGCTGTAATCCACCACCCCATCGGTCCATTCTTCCCTGGGATCGTCCGGGTTGTTCACGGCGCAGATGGAATGCGCGGTTATTCCGGGCGAAACGGGCAGGGGCGACAGGGTTTTGACGAAAAAGCTGTTCGGATCCATGTTGTCCGTGCTCCGGGCGATCTTGTCGATGGATATGGTCGCTTCCAGTTCGGGATTCTGTTTGACGATCTCCTTCATGGTTTTCACCAGACGGTTCGGCAGGGAAATGAATTCCCGCAGGGACCGGGTGACCCAGCCGCCGGCCAGATAACTGCCTTTATGCGGCGTGGCCAGAAAAACCACCCGCTTGACGGAAGGGATCGGCTTGAAGAAGAGGCTGCGTCGCAGAATCTCCTTGGCCTCCTCCGAGGCCTTCAGTTCCTCAAAGGGCTTCTGGAAGGCCTTGTCCCATAGAATCGTGCCGTTATCAACGGTCATCAGCTTGGTCAGGAGTCCGCCCTGGCTGTGGCCGATGACCACCATGTGCCCCAGGGCCGGATCTTCTCCCGAGGGATCCAGCTCTTTCACGATGTTGCGCAACCCATCGGCGAGGATGCCGGCGGAATAGACGATGGGGTTGCCCGTGTTATAGGTGAACAACCAGAATTGGTAGCTCCTCCAGAGATGGGGATCATTGGAGAGTTCGTTGAACATTTCCGCCCAGCGGGCCGGACTGGATGCCGTTCCATGCACGAACACCACCGGGATGAGTCCCTTGCGGTAGGGCGCCATGAGGAAGAGGTTGTCCCGGAATCTGGCCTTGTCCTTGACCAGGGATAGATTTCCCGAGAAAAGCGCCGAGAGTTCCACGTCATAGGCCCGCGAGCCCTCGAGGGTGTAGGCCAGGGCGGAACTGCACTCGTATTCGAGGGGCACCTTGTGTTCCTGAATGTCGACCGTGGTGGCCTCCACGGGGGTGTAGAACTCCAGCGATCCCCGGACCTTGCCGTTTTTGATGCCTTCCGTGGCGTTATCCAGTCTCAGAAAGGCGGTGACGGGCACCTTGAGTTTCGGCGGAATCCGTCTGTAGGCCGGGTCGTCCACTCCCTTCAGCGGTTTTGTCGAAGCGGCCAGCGGCGCGCCGATGCCGGGCCAGCGGTACCGATTGCGAAGCCCCCGGACATCGAAATCGGCGGTTGAGACAAAATTCGTCAGTTTGAAAGAACCCCACAGGAATTCTTCCGGCGGGATCTTTACGGTCAGTTCGCCGAAGGGCAACTGGATTGTCTTTTCATCCGCATCCGGCTGGACGTCACCGATTTTTTTAAAGGACAACGCCGAGGCAATGCTCAGGTTGTACAGGTCCAATGCGGTGCGCAGGCGGGGGTCGGACGGTTGCGGGGCGGCGGCTCCGTCCTCGGGAAAGAGAAAGGCATAGGCGTATACCGCCGTGGCGAAAAAATAAGGTTTGGTCCCTTCCCCGATGGCATGGGCGTAGCTGAGCTCGGCGAGAGCGAAGAGCCGGTCGGACTCCGAAGCGGTGGGAAGCCCCTTGTGAAGAGCGGCGATGACCTCCTCGGGCTGATCCTCGAATTGTTCGTCGAGTCCGGCGCGGTTGAGAATCTGCCGGGTGGTGGCGCTCAACTGGTCACCCGACAGGATGCTGGCGGTCAGGTTCCGCTGCACCTGCTTCGGATCGATGGACCGCACGCCCACCGGGGTGGCGCATCCGATGAGCAGCAGCGCGATCATTGCCGGTATCACCCGGATGCCTGCCCGCCGGAGGCTGCGGGGTATGCGCGGGTCCGCGGAAAGGTTTCTCGACAGGAACTCTCCGGTCAGCTGTTTCCATGGATTAGCGTGAATTCGATGGCGCATTGATGACCTCTTGTATGGTTGACGGCTAATTTCCAGGAAGATTCCGATCCATGGACACATCCCGGCCGATGCCCGGCAACAGGGTGGTAACCGATGAGATGAACGCTACAGCAGGTTATTGTCATGCAGATTCATCAACAGGACCCGGCACATGGGCTCCAGCACCTCGGCGGCGGTTTTCGGATCCATGGTTTCGGAGGAAACCGACCAGATCAGTTTTTCCGTCGCGGCACTGTAGAGATTGGTCTCCAGGCGCACGAAAACATGCTCGCTGTAATAATCCGGGTAGTACACATAGGTGGTGACATAGGTATAGTAGGTACCGAAGCCGTAATAATAGCTTCGTGGAATCCACTGATCGCCGGAAGGATCGTAGACTTCGTCCTTGTCCACCCCCAACAGATGGGTGACCATCACCGTATCCAGTCCCAACTCCAGGGCTTTGGCTTTCAGGGTTTCCTTGGTTATCTGTTGATCGAGGGGCATCACCGCCGAGCTGGCCACCGCCGCAACGCCTTCGTTTTTGAATTCCCTGACGAAGGTTTCTTCAAACAGTTTGCGTTTGGCCGGTTTGTCGAAAATGCCGACGATCAGGAGCTTTTTAACAGGACCGTCTTTGTATTCCGCGTCTTTGTAGACGGAATAGAGCTGGGTGGTGGTGGAACAGCCTGTGATGCCCGCAACCAACAGGAATACGGCCATCGCCAGCAGGAGGGTGAATCGGCTCAACATGGGCAGGGTCCCCTGAAGTAAAAATGAATTTCAAGCAAATCCGGAATATCCGGCGCGCCATCTTCCCGGGCCCGCCGTCTTCTGTGATCAGGAAGAAATTCTCTTGGTCTGACCACCGGTTATGCGTGATTATCCCCGCTTCTACAATAAACGCCTTACCCCGTCAAGAAATAGAATGGTGGTCTTAGCGGTTGTCAGAAACTCCCGGTTATAGTACAGAGTGCCGGTATGATCCGTGAGTGGCCCGGCGCTCCGATGCGGGACTGTATGGGATGTGGCCTGAACCGTTTCCCCCCGGCCGGGCGCGGACCTGATGAAATGGATATCAACCCCAGATCGAGGAGAGCATCACCAAAATGACCAGAAAACATGCATTGTCGTCCATCGTTGCCGTTCTGTTGCTGTCGGCCTGTGCGTCGTTTCCCACCCGGGATATCCAGGTGGAAGCCCAGGCCGATCCCAAGGCCAATTTCAGCGGGTACAAAACCTATGCCTGGCTGGGGACGGCGGCCATCGTCAATGATCCCCACGGCCAATGGGAACCCCCCGCCTTTGACGCGGATGCGGAAATCAAATACCTGATCGATAGGGAACTGCGGGCACGCAACATGTCGGAAAGCACCACCAACCCGGATCTGATCGTGGCCTTCGCCGCCGGTGTCGATATGGAGGCCCTGGGATTGAAAACCGACCCGGAGACTAAAATGACGCAGGTGACGAATGTTCCCCAGGGTTCCCTGGTCATCGCGCTGGTGGACAGTGAAACCGGCTTTGCCATCTGGCTTGGAGTGGCCTCGGCGGAGGTTCAGGACAATCCCGATGAGAAAACGGTGAAAGCGCGCCTGAACTACGCGGTGACCCGCTTGTTCCAGGAAATGCCCCGATAACCATTGAAAAAAAGGATTCCCGGGGGGCGGGGGGCGACGCGCGCCGAAAGAATTGTTCCCATCCCGCCACCCCGGAGGTTTCCGCTGCAAGCGCCATGATGCCGAATTCCACTGCCCGTATCCGCAATCCGCTGTTGCTGCACCTTGCCCTGCTGATTGTTCTGGTCGTCGGGGCCCTTGTCGCGGCGACATTCTGGATCGGCAGGGAGCTCCGCGAAGAGGTGTTCACCCGGTTTGTCACCGTTGCAACGGAACAGGCCCGCAAAGAATTCCATGCCTGCTTTTCGCCCATGACCGACACGCTGGCCCTGGTGCGGGGCTGGGGCCGGGCCGGGGACCTGGATGTCACCGACACGGTCGCCTTGAACGCCCGATTCATGCCATTCCTGGAAATGCATACGGACCTGTCGGCGATTTTGCTGGCCCGTTCGGACGGGGTCCTCTATTTCCTCCTGCACAACGGCGGCGAATGGCTTACGCGTTCCCAGACAGAGCCGCAGAACCCCGGCGCAGCCGTATGGCGCAGATGGAAAGGTCCCGGGGAAATCCTGGACGAGCGCCGGGCGGATGACGGCGTCGACCCCAGGCAGCGGCCCTGGTACCAGGGCGCTCTGGAGCAGGGGCAGGGGGGCGGCATCTTCTGGACATCCCCTTATGTGTTTCAAACCCTGCGGCAGCCGGGCGTCACCCTGGCCGTCAGCTGGAATGACGGGCATCACACCTACGTCGCCGCCTTTGACGTGCTGCTGGATCGGATTGCCGAAGCGGTGCGCACCGTGGGGCAGCGCCAGGAGGACAAGGTGTTTCTGGTGACCGACCGATGGACCATTTTCGATGCGTCGGGGCGGCCGGCTGCCGGAAAGCAACCCGCCCCCGTGGAAGCGTATTTCCATTCGCCGGCCACCTATCCTGCGCCGGGGGTCGCGGCGGCGGTGGCTGCGTGGCAGCAGCGGGGCAGGCAGGCGGCCGCCGCGTTCCGCTACACCGCCCAAGGGGAGCCGTTCTGGGCCGGATTCCAGTCGCTGGGAGGGCCGGGCCGCCTGTGGCTGGGCTGCTGCCTGCCGGAGCGCGCGCTTTCGGAAAGCATGGGAAGTCGCCGCGGGCCGTATTTCGTGGCGGTGGGTCTGATCCTGGCGGGCGCCGGAGCCGCGGCCTGGATGCTGGTCCGCCGCCATAGCCGCCGCCTGCAGCAGATGCCGGCCAGGCTCCTGGAGGGGGCCGACCCGGTCCAGGCCGCCCTGGAAGTGATTCGTTCCGGGGAAAGCGACACCGTTGAATTCAAATCCACCATGCGCATGAACCTGCATACCGGCAAGCCCGGCAAGGAAATGGAACTGGCCTGGCTGAAAACCGTGGCGGCGTTCCTGAATACCAGCGGCGGCATCCTGTTTTTCGGCGTCGGCGATGACGGCGCCGTCCTGGGCATGGAAGCGGACGGATTCCCCAGCGGGGACAAATGCCGCCTGCATTTCGAGAACCTGATCAGCCAGCACATCGGCATGGAGCATGCCCGCTCCCTCCGATTCACCATCCTGTCCATTGACGGAAAATCGGTCGGAGCGGTCGCCTGCGAACGCTCGGACTCCCCGGTTTTTCTGAAAACCTCCAAGGAGGAGGCTTTTTACATCCGCTCCGGGCCGTCCAGCATTCAGCTGCCGGTCAGCAAGGTCCTGTCGTATTTGAAAAACCCTTCCAATTTTTGATAATGGCAATGACTTCTCTGATATAGGCGCATTCGCATTCAGCGGGGCATGATCGCAGCTCATCTTGGTACAGGCAGTATCCCGGGCATTTTTCCGTATGGGTTGCTTTCACCTGGAAAATCGGACCATCATAGAGGTCAACGAATTCCGAAGCGGGAATCGTCAACGTGCCTTTACAGGAATGGTTGAAGTAAAGAGAACCGGATTCGAGCCTTTTAAAATTCGCCTGATAACCGATTATGGTAATCATGGGATCACGTAAAAACGTATCACGGCAATCCCATTCAAACCCGCAATTGTTGCATTTTTTGAATGGCATCCGGTTTTCCTCTTTTTTGATTCTTATGGTTTTGTCACGGATTCCCCTTCTTTCCTATGGCAGCATCGCCGGTTTCCGGTCGCTCCAGGGAAGGGCTCTCTCCAGCTGGGCCGCGAGCTGCAGGAGGGTGGCCTCGCCACCGAAACGGCCGAAGAATTGCACGCCGCAGGGCAGGCCGTCCGCGGTCCAGTGCAGGGGCACGGACATGGCGGGCTGACCGGTGATGTTGGCGATCATGGTCAGGGGCATCTGGCCCTTCATGGTATTGTGCAGCATCTCCTCCAGAATGGCATAAGTGATTTTCCGGCTGCCTGTCAGAATGCTGCCCATCGGCGAAGAAAGGATCCTCATGGCCAGGCGGTCCGTCATTCCCGGTTTTTGGGAGCCCACCGTCACCGGCGGCCTTCCCAGGGTGGGGCAGAGGAGCATGTCGAAGCGTTCATACTCGGAAAAAGCGCCCATGGTTCCTCCTGGATGCGGTCAAGGTCGGTTTGATAACCTCTATATCCTGATTTTATTTGAAATTGCAACCCCCTATTCCCCCGCCGGGAGAAAATTCCGGTCGGCTTCCGGGGATGAGCCGAAAAACTTTATTCATCTTTGACCTGTTTTTTCCGATTATATGATTATGTTGGGGGTAAAGAGGTCCATGCATCAGAACCTTTGCAAAAGGAGGCGGACCCATGCTGAGAAAATGGTTTTCCAAGCGGAAAAAAACGCCCGAATATCCGGATGAGATGAGTGATATCGCCAGGCGCATCGCCCCGGTCATCGACCGCATGGTCAGCGATCTTTTCCGGAACTATCTGGATTTTTTGATGACCCGTCCCCCCGGCTATATCGTCACGGCGGTCTGGGCCAACGAGGACAGTGTGGAAATGGATCCGGTCACCCGGGAGATCAGCCATATGGTGGGTCCGACCCTGCAAACGGTTTTCTCGGTTCTGGACATGAAAAAACCGAGTCGTTCCCAGGTGTTCGGCATTTCCTATCTGGTCCGCGGTTTGATTATTTCCAAAGTTGCCTTTGTACTCGAGGCCCTGCGGAATCTGCCGATGAACATCCGGCCCAATGACGGCGAGTCCGCCCATGATTTGCGGAATATGCGTCCCATGGGCGCCGCCTAGGATCCGGGTGAAGGGTTTATTCCGATTGCCCGAGGTTGACACGCGGATTTTCATCTGATAGATTCCATTGAAAATTCCGCGCTTCCATTTGTTTTCAAGACGCCCCGTCCGGGAGGACGGCCATGGGAAGCCGGTGCGGCTCCCATTTGCCGACGACCCGTCACCCTAGCCCAACCGCCAAGCGATCATCGGGAGGAACCATGAAATACATTTCTCTTGTGGTGTTATCCGTTGTGTTGGCGTTGTGCCGCACCCCGGACGGCCGGGCTGAATCCGGATTCGTCGGCACGGTGAAGGCGGTCAAACCCGATGCGTTTCTCATCCGCCGGGGCATGACCATGACCGCCTCGGCCCATATGAAAATCATGATCGGCGACGTGGTCAGAACCGGAGCGAACGGGTCCGTGGGGTTCATTCTGAAAGACGATACCGTCATATCCATGGGGCCGGACAGTGAGATCGTCATCGATGATTTCGTTTTCGATCCGGCGGGTAAAAAGCTGTCCTTTATTGCCAGGCTGTACCACGGGACGGTGGCGTATATCTCCGGCCAGATCGCCAAATTATCCCCCGAATCCGTTCGATTCGAAACCCCGGTGGCGACCATCGGCATGCGGGGGACGCGCTTTCTCGTCGCCATCGACAAGTCAACACCGTAAGCGGCCGGACGGCCAAACCGAAGCCGGAAACCGCGGGATTTCACCCGCCATAAGGATGATGTTCCCATGAAGACAAACCAGAACCGGTTGATGCGGCTGCTGTTCTTGCCGCTGTTGTTGCTGATGATGGGGCCCGCCGGATGCAGCCGCAAAAACATGGTTGTCCTGATGCCGGAAAAAGACGGTTCCAAATCGGGAATCGTGGTCTCCAACCAGGCCGGCAGTGTTGAAATCGATTCCCCCTATCACGCGACCCGGGTCCAGGGCGCCAATTCCCCACCAGATCCGGCGGCGGCCGTGGATCAACAGGAGATCCAGGCGGTTTTCGGTCAGGCCCTGGCCGTTCAACCGGAGCCTCCCGTCCATTTTATCCTGTATTTCGAAAGCGTTTCCACGACCCTCACCCCTGAGTCGTTGAAAACCTTGCCGACCATCGTCGAAACCATCCACGCCAGGGATTCGGTGGATGTCGGCATCGTGGGACATACCGACACCGCCGGCGACAAGGACTACAACCGGCGCCTGTCCACCCGGCGGGCGGAGGCGGTGGGCCAATTGCTGGTGGAACGGGGTGTCAGGACGGAATGCCTGGAAATTTCCTCCCACGGCGAGGAAAATCCCATTGTCGTAACCGCGGACGATGTAAACGAACCCAGAAACCGCAGGGTGGAGGTGGTTGTCCGGTGAACCGCCCGTTCCCCTGATTCCAGAGCAGTCATGGCCGGTTCCTTACTTTTACAGGCGGCGGAAGTTTCTTCCATTCATGTATGGTGCAAGCATCTTTTTCTCACATATCCGATCGAATGCTTTTGGGCCTTGGGTTGGCGTTGACCATCTTCCTGATCGGGATATATCTGGCGAACCCCTTTTTCGTCCGTTTCTTCAACCATAGAATCACCGACGTCATGATGGCGTCTTCCCCACCGAAACCCGTTTCCGGAAAGGTGGTGGTGGTGGATATCGACGGGGAAAGCCTGGCCCGATACGGCCAGTGGCCCTGGTCCAGAGACCGCCTGGCGGAGCTGCTGGAAAAAATCAACGCACACGGCGCTGCCAGCATCGCCCTGGACATGATCCTCGCGGAACCCGACAGGACTTCCCCGGTGGTGCGGCATGCCATCCGGCCGGAGGATGACGGCCGGAATATGGGGCTGCCGTCCGGCCTTGCCGATCACGATGCGGCTCTGGCCAGGATCTTGGCCGGCGGTCCCTTTGTTCTCGGGTTCGAATTTCTGTTCGGCGATGAAAGGGCCGGCGGGGCTTCCTGCCGGCTGCATCCGGTGAACGTGATCTGGGTGGACGATCCGGTCCCAGCGGATTCGTCGGCAGGGTTTTTCACCGCCGGGGATGTGGATTGCAGTCTCCACCGCCTGGCGGCCGCCGTAACCTATTCCGGATTCCTGAACGCCACACCCGATTCCGACGGCATTCTGCGACGGGCGCCGCTGCTGATCCGTTATGGAAACCGCCTGTTTCCTTGCCTGGCGCTGGCAAGCCTGCTGCGGTCCGAAGGCGCGGGTCAGATCCGGTACGGGACGGAACGATACGGGCGGCGCTATGCGGGTTTGGCCCGTACCCGGATTCCCGTGGACCTGAAAGGGAACATGGCCGTCAATTTCGCCATCAGGACCGGCGATATCCGGCGGGTTTCGGCGGCGGACATTCTCGGCGGCGGTCTGGGAGCGGATGTCTGCAAGGGCAGGTTCGTTATTGTCGGTTTGTCGGCATCCGGTTTGAAACACACCTACCAGACGCCCGTCAACCCTGTTTCCGCCCATGCGGACATCCATGCCCAGGTGTTGGAGACCATCCTGACGGATGCATTCATTGTCCGGGGGCAGGATTTCGTCCTTTGGGAGTCGTTGTTCGGCATGGCCATTTCGGTATTGTTCAGCCTGTGCATCCTGAGACTCGGTTTCGCATGGAATGCGGCGATCGCCGTTGCGGCGGCAGCGGGTATCTGGCAGGGGGCCAACGCGGTCTTCCGGGACACCGGTTTTCTGTTTTCTCCCCTGTTGCCCCTGGCCGTGCTGCCGTTCGATTATGCGGTTT
This sequence comes from Thermodesulfobacteriota bacterium, assembly GCA_049320885.1. GTDB lineage: Bacteria > Desulfobacterota > Desulfobacteria > Desulfobacterales > SURF-7 > DYJD01. Next base: position 90,110 of record JBMORA010000017.1, read on the forward strand.
TGACAATCGTCAAATACTGGAAAAGCCAGCTCGAAGCCAGGCGGACAACGGAAAATACGCTGGTGCTGCTGAAGGCGAGCGAGCAAAAACTGAACACCATCATCCAGACCATTCCGGATATCGTTTTCCTGCTGGACCCGGCGGGGCGGATCACTTTTGTCAGCCGGGCGATACGGAAATACGAGACCGAGCCCGGGGCGTTGATCGGTCAGCCCATTCTGGACCTGATCATCCCCGAGGACAGAACCAGGGCCGTGCACAAGATCACCGAACGGAGAACCGGGGTCAGGGCCACATCCGCCATGGAGCTGCGCATGGTATGGCGGGAACCCCGGAAGGGTGAGGCCGAATTCCGGTATTTCAGCGTATCGGCCGAGGGGGTGTACCGGGAAGAAAACAGCGGCAATCGCTTGTTCATCGGGACCCAGGGGATTGCCCGGGACATCACCGACCAGAAGAAGATCGAACACCAGCTCCAGCAGGCCCAGAAAATGCAGACCATCGGAAACCTGGCCGCCGGTGTGGCCCATGATCTCAACAATGTCCTCGGGGGCCTGGTCACCTATCCGGAGCTGCTGCTGCTGGAACTGCCGCCGGACAGTCCCCTGCGCTCCAAAATCGCCCTCATCCAGAGGTCGGGCCAGAAGGCCGCCTCCATGGTGCAGGACCTGCTGACCCTGGCCAGGCGCGGCGTTTCCGTGGATGAAATCTTCCAGTTGAATACGGTTATCCGGGACTACCTGGCTTCACCGGAATTCGACGCCATCCGGCGCCACAATCCCAAGGTGCGGGTGGAAACCCGGCTTTCCGATGAACTCCTGAATGTCAAAGGCTCTCCGGTTCATCTGTCCAAGGTGCTGATGAACCTGATCCATAATTCCGTTGAGGCCATGCCGGCGGGAGGGTGCATTTTACTTACCACCGACAATATCTATGTGGATGCCCCGGTGACCGCCTATGAAACCATTCCGGAAGGGGAGTATGTCCGTCTGGGCATCGCCGATGAGGGCGTCGGTATCGCCCGGGAGGATTTGAAACGGATATTCGATCCCTTTTATTCGAAAAAAGTCATGGGTAAAAGCGGAAGCGGTCTGGGAATGACCGTGGTGTGGGCCTCGGTAAAGGATCATGGCGGGTATATCGATCTCCAGAGCCGTGAAGGCGAGGGGACCCGGTTCGACATTTATCTGCCGGCGACCCGGCAGGCGGCCGGGGAAAAAAGCCGCCCCATCGTGCTGGAGGACTATGTCGGAACCGAATCGGTCCTGGTCATCGATGACATCCCCGAACAGCGCGAGATCGCCGCGAAATTTCTCGGCAAGCTCGGCTATCGGGTTGAAACCGCGCCCAGCGGCGAGACCGCCGTCGAGTATCTGAAGGGACATCCCGTTGATCTGCTGGTGCTGGACATGATCATGCCCGGGGGGATGGACGGCCTGGAAACCTACCGGAAGATCATCGCGAACCACCCGGGACAGAAAGCCATCATCACCAGCGGCTATTCCGAATCCGGGCGCGTCAGGGAACTCCAGCAGCTGGGGGCCGGGGACTATGTCCAGAAACCCTATACGCTGGAGAAGATCGGAGTTGCGGTCCGGGGAGCCCTGGACAGACGGTAGGGATGGGAGATGGGCCTGATGTTGAGACGATATCTTCTGGCTGGGAGAAAGGATTTCATCGGGGTCTCTTTTGTTGTATCTTGGTGGTAACATTGTGACAACGATTCAGGGGGGCATTGCATGATTGTAACGCTAACCAAGCATGGCAACAGCCTGGCGCTAAGGAGAACGGCTGAAAACGATACGGAATGAGCGACCTGAAAACCTCCACCATTGTACTGCCCGGCATTATCAACGCGGCCCTTAGGCGCGGAGTGGACATCCAGGGCATTTTACGGGATCTGGGGATTCAGGTGGATCTGGCCAACATCACCCGGACCACCATCGATCTCACGACGGTCCACGCTGTCGTCACGGCGGTGGAAAAAGCCGCCGGTTACCCGGCCATGGGGCTGACGGCCGGCGCGGATTTCGATTTCGAATTTCTCCCCCATCTGAAAACCTACTGCATGTCCGCTTCCACCCTCCGGGAGGCCTATGAAACCACGCGGCAGGCCCGGCAGCTCATTTCGCCGCTTCTGACGTTTCACCTGACGGAGAGCGGCGATGAAGCCGTCCTGAAACTCCGGCCGGACCCGGTGCTATCCGATGAAGACGACCGCCATTTCACGGAAATGGTTTTCGCCACCGTGAGCACGCTGGTGAGCCGGCTGCTGAAGCGGGGACAGCCGCCGCGAAGCGTCCGGTTTCGTCACGGCCGCACGGAAATCCGGCCGCTCTATGAAGACTTTTTTCAATGCCCGGTGTTGTTGGGGGCGCCGGAAAACGCCGTCGTCTACGACCGCCAGCTGATGGATGAGCCGTTGCCCGGGGGATTCCCCGAAATCCGGCGGCAGGCGCGGGAGATCGTCGAACGGCAGACGGCGGACTCCCCCTTGCAGGCCGGAGTCGCCCGGCGTCTTCGGGACCTGCTGAAGCAGCGTCGGGAGTTGCTGGCCGCGCCGGTGGGGCAGGTGGCCCGCTTGCTGAACATCAGCCCCCGCACCCTGCAGCGCCGTCTCTTCCGGGAGAAAACCAGCCTGGGGGAAATCCGCGACCGGATCCGGTTCCAGGCGGCGGCGGAAGCGCTGAAATCCTCCGGGGCGAGCATTGAAGAAATCGGGGAAGCAATGGGTTTCTCCGACCGCCACAGTTTCACCCGGGCTTTTCAGCGCTGGGCCGGGGTTTCACCCAGCGCCTACCGCAAAAAGCAGTCCCCGGCCCGTCCCTGATCCGGGTGCCTGCCTGGAACCCGGTGCCAGGTCAAACCACTTCCCACCAGGGGACCGCAAAGACGTCCTCGGAAAGCGTTTGCGCCTTGTCAACCGCGCATATCATGAGACCTTTACTTATGATACCAACACGTATCAAAATTTGAGGTAGACAGAAAGAAATACCACTTCCCAACCATCCAGAGGTATGGTCTCCGTTACTCCGCGCGTCGATGCTTCCGTGGCGCGAAATGTTCCTTCTTTGGCATCCGCCGGTATAGCCATATTTCAGCCGATGGGTATGATGGGGCCTGTCATCCGACAGAGGATGGATAGCCCCCGCTGCCCGGTTTTTCCCGGGAGAAGGGAAGGCCCTGCCGGTTGTCGGAAGAGCATGGGACGGGATGAAAAAGGAGGAACCATATGGCTTTGGGAAAATACGCGGTGGATTATGAGGAGAGGGTGAATTACGACCGCCTGCGGCGGGAGCGGTTGGAACGGGCCAGGGCGCAGCTGAACGAGGCCGGGGTCGGGGCGCTCGTGACCTGGGACGAGGCCAATATCCGCTACCTGACCGGGTATTACGTCACCACCCCCATGCGGCCGGCCGAAATTCAATGCGTGTTCCTGCCCAGAAACGGGGGCCCCGTGCTGTTCGGCGGCGGAACCCCTAAGGAGACGGAGCGGCGGATGCCCTGGATGCGGGGGCGGGTGCGGCCCACGGTGTCGGCCTTCAAACTCAATGCTCTGGATGCGGACGATATTTCCGTGCGGGTGTTCGTGGACGCCATGGGCCGGCTGATGGCGGAAACCGGTGTGGAAAAGGAGCCCCTGGGCATCGACGGCACCACCTGCGGCCTCCTGCTGGACCGGGCTTTCCGCAAGGCCGGAATCGAAACGGTCCACGGCAAGCCCCTCTTGGACAAGGCGCGCATGATCAAGACAACGGATGAAATCGAACTCATGCGGATCACCTGCGGAAACGCCGAGTCCGCTTTCGCGGCCATCGCCGACGCCATCCGTCCCGGGATCCGCGAATGCGATCTGGTCGGCATCGGCATTCAGGCCCTCTATCGGGAAGGCGCCGATCATACCGAGGACCTGGTCTGCTGTTCCGGATACAACACCAATCCCTACGGATGGTCCTTCACCGACAAGCCCCTGCGGCCCGGCGATCTCGTCTATATCGATGTGGACGGCAATTCCTACCAGGGTTACAAATCCTGCGTGTACCGGACATTCTGCTGCGGGAAAGCCACCACCGAACAGAAAGAGCTCTATGCGGAATGCCTGGAGATGCTTTACGGCGCCATCGCTATCCTCCGGGACGGGGTCACCGACCATGAGATCCTGGAAAAATGGCCCCAGTCACCGTCTTACTGGGGATATGATTCCTGGGAGGAGGTGTCGCCCTATGTGTTCGGACACGGGATCGGCCTCAGTCTGCATGACCCGCCGGTGATCAGTCCGCTGCGGAAGGCCTACGGCCTTCCGCCTGTGACCTTGCGGCAGGGCATGGTCATCGCTCTGGAAACCTATGCCGGCCATAAAGGCGGAAAAGACGGGGTGCGGTTGGAGGAGAACGTCCTCATCACCAGGGACGGCTATGAAGTCCTGTCTCGCTGGCCGGTAAAGGAGTTGATGGAATGCTGGTTGCCGTATTAACATGAAAATATTTCGGGAGGCGGTATGACGGAAAAATCCATCGTGTCCATTGCAAAGGGCTTTGACGCAAGGCAGGCGGTGCGCCAGGCCATTGAAAACCTGGGGGGTATCCGGCGTTTCGTGAAACCCGACACGGTAGTGGTGATCAAACCCAATGCCGGCCATGAAGGCCCGCCGGAAAGCGCCATCAACACCAGCCCGGAAATAGTCGGGGCCGTGATCCGGGAGGTCAGGCAGGCCGGGCCGCGCAAAATTATTCTGGCCGAGAGTTCCGCCATCGGATGCGACACCATGGCCTGCCTGAAATCCAGCGGCATCAAGAAAGCGGCGGAGGAAGCGGGCGTCGACGAAATCCGCGACATCAAAACCGAAAAGGACCTGGTAAAGAAGGAAATCGAACATCCGACTTCGTCCATCACTTCCGTGGAACTGCCGCGCTTCCTGCTGGAGGCCGACCACATGATCAACGTGCCGATTTTCAAGTCCCATGTGAGCATGGTCTTTTCCTGCGCCCTGAAGAACCTGAAGGGCGTGGTCCAGGATATCCATCATTTCGTCATGCACACCACCAACCTGGCCGCGGCCATGATGGATCTGGGCGCGGTGTTCAAGCCGGATCTCACCGTGGCCGACATGATCCGCCCCATGGAAGGATTCGGGCCCCATTCGGGAACGCCGGTGGATTTCGGCGTGGTGCTGGCCGGCGTCGACATGGTGGCGGTGGATGCCACGGCCTGCCGGCTGGCCGGGTTGGATGTGGGCAAGGTGGACTATTTCAGGGCCGCCGGGGAAAAGGGGCTGGGCGTCTTTGATGCCGACCGGATCGAAATCCGCGGCGGCTGTATCGAGGAAATGCAAAAACCCTTGTATCTGCCGTATCTCCAGGGGTTCAACGCCTGGCCGGAATATCATTTCCATGTGAACATGGCCTGCAGCACCTGCCAGGGACTGGCGGCCTTCACCATGGAGCGGCTCAAGGCCCTGGGGGAATACGAAAAGAACCAGGGCCTGCACATCGTCCTGGGGCGGCACGCGAAAATCCCCCCGGGCGTTGCATTCGGCGACCGGCTCATCCTCCACGGCGACTGCACCCTGGGGTTGAAGAAGAAAATCGAAAAAGCCGGCGGGACCTGCCTGCATGTAGCGGGATGTCCGCCCCTGGAATCCTTCCCGGTTTGGACCATCATGGACCGGCAGGAGCAGCCGTCGGAGCGGGCCAGCCGGGAGCGGCATGTGGCGGAAGACGCGATCTTCAGAGAATGGCTGAAAGCACGCCATCGCAATGAATGGGCGCTGTGATGCTTGACATCTGATGTTTGATGATTTATCAATATGACAAAGCATCCGGCCCCATGGAACCGTATTACAGCTCATGAAAGAATCATCGGGAGACGCCCATGCGAACGACAATCGATATCGAGGATGATCTCCTGATGGCCGCCAAAGAAATCGCCAGGCAACGAAGAACGACCATCGGAAAGGTGCTCTCCGACTTGGTGCGTAAGGCCATGACCCAGAGCAGCATCCCTGCCGCCAGGGGGGATGTGCCGCTGTTCCCGGTCCAAAACGATGCGGGCATCGTTACTCTTGAAATGGTCAATCGGCTGCGGGACGAATCGTGAAGACGATTTATCTGCTGGATGTGAATCTGCTGATCGCCTTATGCGACCCCATGCATGTCCATCACGATGGCGCCCACCGATGGTTTGCCTCAAAGGGCCGTGGACAATGGGCCACCTGTCCGTTGACGGAAAACAGTTTTGTCCGCATTGCCAGCCACCCCCGGTATCCGAACCGCCCGGGGGATGTCAGCGTTGTGCTTTCCATTCTGCAACGTTTCTGCCAAACCAAAGGCCATTCTTTCTGGCCGGAGGACATCAGCCTCCGCGATCTGTTGCCTGCCGATGCCGTCATCCATCACGCCCAGATCACCGACCTGTATCTGCTGGGTCTGGCGGCACACAAGGGAGGGAAATTGGCCACCCTGGACCGGCGTATTCCCGCGGATGTCATCCCCGGTGGAATAGAGGCCCTGGAGCTGCTCTTCGTCGAATCGTCCATATGAAAAAAGGTGGTCTCCGTTATGTCGAGAGATGACCGGCCATGGCCGGCGGCCGTTTTTTTTCAATTGCATAAGGGCCATGATGATGGTAAATTCATATCCTGATTCTGATTCCCTTGAAAAACCATGAAGTGCCGCCCTGCCGGTTCAGGCAGCGGGAGATACATGGGGCGTGACGTCCCGTAGCGACCTGCTCATCATTGTTGCATTTTATAGTGCCACCACCGTGCTCTGCGATCGGAAACGGTTTTACAAAACCGAGGAGCCGGAATCCGTTGTTGTCCCGTTGGATTCAATCCCCATATCACAGGAAAGGAGAAAATCGATGAAAGGCATCATGTCCCTGCTGCTTGCGGCTGTATTCTGTTTTTCCATGCAGGTTTCCGCCCAGGAGCAAGAAATCACCATGGGGTACAAGGATGACTCCAAGAAGCCCCTCATCGGCGACCCGGGCGATGATTCCGGCCTGTACCAGGAATTGTTTTCCAAGGCCGCGGCCATGATCGGATACAAGCTGAGGATCGAACGGCTGCCCAAGAAACGGCTGTATGCAAAATTCGAAAAAGGGGAACTGGATTTCTATCCCGGCGCGTCTTTCTCGGAAGAACGCGCGATGTATATGTGCTTTTTGGACAATGGGCTGAAGACAAAGGAAGTGCTGATAACCCGCAGCGATCTGCCCGAAATCAGGGATATCTCGACGGTGGCCGGGAAACTGCTGGCGGATCTCGGGGGCAGCAAAAGCGACTTTAACAAGAAATATAATAAAATACAGGTTGTCGAAGTCGCCTCGCTGGAATTGGAACGGGCGATCGAGATGCTGAAGGCCGGCCGGGCGGATTTTTATATCGCCGACATCGAAGAGGTCGATTATTACCAGAAATCAAAGGGCTTGAAAAGTTACGAAGACATCGGCATGAAGGTCCATTACCAGGCCTTCGGGGATTTCATTCCGATGTACATGGGCTTTTCCATGAATTCCAAATTGTTCAAAGCCAAGGCCAATCCTCGGTATGATTCCTCGAAACCGCTGGATTATGAAAATACCCCCAAAACGGTCGCCGAGGATTGCGTCGCCCATCAATTCCAGGCGGCCTTGCTGAAATTGAAAGCAAGCGGGGAAACCCAAAAACTGTATGATGCCTATTTTAAATAAAGTCGAACCTTGCTTTCCCCTGCCATGACGCCGTCAGAGAAGGGTTTCGAGGGTGACGACGGCGTCGGCGACAAATTGCCGGCAGGCGGTTTCCTTCAGGTTGCGGGCCACGAATTCCCGATATCCTTCTTCCGAGAAGGGATCGAGGCCGATCAGCTGCCGGCAGTTGATCCCGCCGTGCAATTTCCGGAAGGCGGCGACGAATTCCCGGATTTTACCCATTACGGCCTGGAAACGCGCGGAATCACCGGGATGGGAAAAACCGTACTTCAATCCGATCACCAGATATGCGGCGCTCACCGCGCCGCATTCCCCGTCCACGCCGGAACCGCCGGCCAGTCCCATGGCGATTCTTCCGGCGAGATCTGCATCCATGCCAACTTCCGGGGCAAAGGCCCCCAGCACCGCCTGGGAGCAGCGATGCCCTTCCATGAATCGATTGACGGCCATTTCCTGTCGGTTCATTTTCTCTTCCTCCTCTTGGAATCTCATGTGGTCTGCAAACCGATTGACAGGCCCGTTTGAGCTGGATAAGGAATATCTTATCGAAATTTGTGTGTCCAACGATTTAATTCGATGGTGATTATCGAAAAAATCGAACGATGAGGCTGCCATGGAATTGCGTCAACTCAAGACGTTTTACACCGTCGCCCAATTGTCGAGTTTCAACAAGGCCGCGGAAACCCTGCATTACGCCCAATCCACGATCTCCGCCCAGATTCGGCTGCTGGAGGAAGAATTCGGCAGACCGCTGTTTGACCGCCTGGGAAAGTCCATCGTGCTGACCGCAGCCGGGGAGGTGCTGCTGCGCTATGCCCGCAAGATGCTGGATATGGAGGCGGAAACCCTTACCCAGATGGCCGGCCGGGAGGAACCCCGGGGTTCCATCACCCTGAGGGTCCCCCAGAGCCTGAGCAGCTACGCGCTGCCGCCGGTGCTGAAACAATTCCGGGACCGCTACCCCAGGGTCGGCTTGGACATCAACAGCTGCGCACTGACGATCCAGCAGGAACTGCGCAGCGGGGTCATCGATCTGGCGTTTCTGCTGATCGATTCCATTCAGGAGCGGGATTTGATCGCCGAAGTGCTGGCTTTTGAAAAACTGCTGCTGATCTGCGGGGTCGGACATCCCCTGGCGCAACAGCCTTCGCTTGGGATCCGGGAATTATCGGCCCAGACCATCCTGCTGCCCAAGCAGGACTGCAGTTACAAGATGCTGTTGGAGCGGATGTTGACGGAAGAAGCCGTGGACTATGCCGCCCTTATGGAATTCAACAGCATCGAGGCCATCAAGCGGAGCGTCCGGGAGGGAGTCGGCATCACGCTCATTCCGGAAATGGCGGTCAGGAGCGAAATCGAATCCGGAGAACTCATGGCCCTGCCGTGGTCGGAAGGGGTACTGGAAACCGCCGTTCTGATGATCCGCCATAAGGAGAAATGGCTGTCGCCGGCCCTGCGGGATTTCATGACACTGGTGCGGGAGCATTTTCACCTGCATCACGATAACATTTAGGAACAGCCGCCGGCCTCCCCTGTCTGCCGACTCTTCCGCGCGGAAGCTTGCCGGCCGGCGGCATCTCTGGTATGTTGGCTCCTGTCCAGTCACCTGTCGGAAGAGAAAGCAGCGGCCCTATGGTACGGCGGAAATTCAGGGAGGCCTTTTCCATTTACCGAATCCATTTTCGTCGGATCGTCGCCATCGTATGGAGCATCTATATTCCCGTGAATCTGATCACCGGCTACCTGGAGCATGAACTTCTGACGGCCGAGAATCGTTTCCGGTTCATGACCATCGATATCTACCTGAACGCCTTTTTCGATCCCATCTGCACCGGCGCGGTCATCCACCTCCTGTTATGCGACAAAATTTCCCGGACCACGGGCTATTTCCGGACCATGTGGATGGGGCTCCGGGAAGGCTTCGGCATCCTGGTGGCCAGGTTGGTCGCGGGGCTGTTCATTCTGGCGGGGCTTTGCTGTTTCCTTTTTCCGGGCATCCTGCTCATCGTCCGATATTCGTTGATCGACAGCATTGTGGTGCTGGAGAAGGCCGGACAGGCCACGGCCAGGCGCCGCAGCAGTCTACTGACCCGCAACCATAAATGGGCGATCCTGCGCGTGCAACTCATATTGCTGGCAGGCAGCCTGCTGCTGCCGATCCTGCTGGAGCTGCCTGCCGTCCATTTTGAAAGCCTCCATCTTCCATTGGTTTCCGTTGTGACGGATTGCGTGCTGGAACTTTTTTACCCGTTTGCCACCATTGTGCTGTTTCTGTTCTACTGGGAGGCGAAATCAGACGTCGGGAGGCCGAAAGAAGGCAGTATCGAACGGGTTCCCCGGTCGCCGGTCCTTCATGACACCGAGATGAAATGAGCGTCCGTGAGATCGTTGAGGAGCAAAAAGGAAGAAACCGTAATGCACAGCAGCTCGGCGTCGGAATGGCTGATAAATTCCTCCAGATGGGGATGAGCGCCGATCAACGCGGCTCGAACCCGGCGCCGCTTATCCGGATCGGGAATCTGGCAAAAGCGGCCCTCCACCGTCAGGGCCTGGATATCCTTTCCGGCAAGGCCCCGGGAGTCGATCAACAGGCTGACATGGGGGTTTTGGGTCAGGTTCCTGTATTTCCGTGTGTTTTTATGGGTAACCAGGTAGATTTCCCGGCAGGCGTCATCCACTGCATAAGCCATCAGCGAGCAATGGGGGCGGTTGTCGGCCGAAGTGGCCAGCACGCATTGGCTGTTCCGCCGGATCAGGTCTTGGATTTGGTCGATCATGGTCTGTCTTTCATTTCAGGTTGAAAAGGGGTCGGCAGGGAAGGGTTTCCCGGCCGGCTGAGGACAAGCTGCAAATCCCCCAACACCCGTTTTTCGAAACCGGCTTGGCAGATGGACAGGTAGTAGTTCCATTTGCGCTGAAAGGTGCTGTCGAAACCGAGCCTGGAAACGGACTCCCGGTTCGCCAGGAATCGCCGCCGCCAATCCGCGAGCGTCCGGGCGTAATGGATGCCGATGTTTTCGGCGTGCTCGATCACAAAGCGGGAATGGCGGGACATGGCCCGGGACAATACCGTCAGGGAGGGCAGCAAGCCTCCGGGGAAGATGTGCTTCTGAATCCAGTCCCGCTCCCGGCGGTACTGATCATATTGGAAGTCCGGGATGGTGATGGTTTGGAGCACCAGCAGGCCCGCGGGTTTCAGCAGTTGTTCGCAAACGCCGAAAAAACGACCGAAATTCTCATGGCCCACCGCTTCCAGCATTTCGATGGAAACGATTTTATCGAACCGGCCCTCCATCCGCCGGTAATCCCGCAGCAGGATGCGGATTTGATCCGAAAGTCCTTCCTCCTGCACCCGGCGGACGGCGTAATCATGCTGGGCCTTTGAAACCGTAATGCCCGTGACCCGGCAGCCGCTGAGGCGGGCCGCTTCTATGGCGAAGCTCCCCCAGCCGCAACCGATCTCCAGCACATGATCTCCGGCTTGAATGCGGGCCTTTTCCATGAGGTTTCGCAGTTTGTTGCACTGGGCATCCTCCAGGCTTTCCTCCGGGGACTGGTACCGGGCGCAGGAATACACCATGGTGTCGCCCAGAAACAGGCGGTAGAAATCGTTGCTCAGGTCGTAGTGGTCGCGGATGTTTTTCCGGCTGCCGGTAAGGGTGTTGCGGCGGGTGACATGGTCGCTTCGCTCCTTCAGCCGGAAAAACAGGGCGGTGGCGAAATTCCCGTCGGCGAGCGCGTCCCGGTTGTCGATGAGCACCTTGAATACTTTCACCAGATCCGGGCTGTCCCATTCGCCGGCCGTATAGGCTTCGCCCAGCCCGATATCACCGCCGGTAAGGGCCGTGCGGGAAAAAAACCGGTAGTCCCGGATATCCATGCGGGCCGCTTCGGCGGTCATGGGGCCAAGCCGCAACTCCCCGCCGTCGGGCATCCGCAGGATAAGGCTTCCCGAATTGATGCGCCGGAGAATCCCCAGGATGATGCGCATGCAGAGGCGTTGCAGCGCCGTTGGCGGCAGAACGCGGATGGTCATGGGGCTTCGCGGAACGGGTTTGTCATGAAAGCTCATTTTTTTGTGAAAGTACAGCCGGAAAGCCTCCCGGTAAATCCGTGGTATGCTCAGATGGGGCCTTGCCGGATATCGGACCAGGGTTTTCAGCAGCTGCAAGGGGGTCAGCGGCTGGAAATCACCGCTGAGCCTGGCGAAAAAAACCATGCAACCTCGGCGAAACAACTGGATCTGGATATCCAGTTTTTCCCGGATATCCGCGAAACGGAAACGGTATTCACCATCCACCGGGTTGAAGGGTGACACATGGAATTCCTTGGGGGTTGAAAACACCAGGCAGCCGTCGGTATCCCGGGCCAGGGGATCCGTGAGGATGTACAGATGGCGTTCCCCATAGGTGTTGTTGACTTCCGCCAGGACGCAGACCGGATCACCTCCCGGGGCATGACAGAAATAAAAACTAACCGGATTGAAGACATAATTCCAGTACCGGGCCGCGGTGACGAGCACGATATCCCCGATGGCCGCCGTGACGCCGCGGGATGCCAGGTGACGCAGCAGTTTCGTCCGGATGTCGCCTTCCCCATGGTCGAGATAATCACGGTCGTTGATCCTCACCGGCCGGAACCGGTTGTGCCCGAACAGGAAATTGGTTCGGTCCAGGGTTTCCAGTTCCGACAGATGCAGGGCATAGACATAAATGGGATAGGAAAAGGAGTGTTCCCGGGGCGCCAGACGGCGATGGGTGACCTTGCCGATGCAGATTCTGGATTTCATAGATCGATCCCGAACTGCCTGGCCACCGCGACCCCCGAGCGGATGCCGTCCTCGTGGAAGCCGTAGCCGAAATAACTGCCGCAGAAATAGGTGTTCCGCCGGCCGTTCAGACCGGGCAGCTCTGTTTGGGTGGCGTAGGATTCAAAGGTGTATACCGGATGGGTATAGGTCATCTCCCGCACAATCCGGGAGGAGGGGATGGCCTGGCGGGGGTTGAGGGTGACGAAATACTGGCGCCGGCAGGTCAGCCGCTGGAGCCGGTTCATATGATAGGTCACGGTGATGGGTGCGGAATCCGGATCCCCGTCTCCCCGCAGGTAATTCCAGGAGGCCCAGGCCCGTCTCTGGGGCGGCATCAGGGAGTCGTCCGTGTGAAGCAGGGTGTGATTTCGCGAGTAGCGCCAGGGAGACAGCAGCCGGGTTTCCACAGGATCCGGGTCCGCCAGCATGCCGTAGGCTTCATCCGCGTGGGCGGCGATCACCACCCGGTCGAAGGCGGCCTCTTCCCCATCCGTGAATCGGATGATGACGCCGGTCTCATTGCGCTGGATGCGCTTCACGCCCTTGCCGGTGGCGACACGGCCTTGAAAGGATTGCAGAAACGCCTTGACATAGGCGTGACTGCCGCCCTTGATGAAAAACCAGGGGGGATGGCCGCTGACGGCCAGCAGGCCGTGGTTGTCGTAGAACCGGGCGAAATTGCGCATGGGGAACCGGAGCATCATGTCGTCCGGAGCGGACCAGATGGCCGCCGCCATGGGGATGACAAAACGGCGGACCACATCCCGGTCGCAACCCTCCTGTTGCAGGAATTCCCCCAGGGTGACATCGCCGATGGCGCCGGCATGATGGGCCCGGCGTGTGCGGCGGATAAAACGGGTGATGCCGAAAACGAATTTCCAGTAATCCGGACGCAGCAGATTGAGGCGCTGGGCGAACAGGCTGTTCAGGTCGGTGCTGGCGTAGGCCAGTCCCGATGACGGTGAATAGTAGCCGAAGGACATATCCGTCTGGCGACACTCCACGTTTAGCTGGGCCAGGAAGCGCAGCAGCAGCGGATATGTTCGCTGGTTCAGGACGATAAAACCCGTATCCACCGGAGTGCCCTGGTCGGGTCCATCCGGAATGACCACCGTGTGGGTGTGGCCGCCGACATAGTCGTTTTTTTCAAAAAGGCTGACCTCGTGTTGTTGTTGCAGCAGGTGGGCGGCCGAGATGCCGGAGATGCCGCTTCCCACGACAGCGATGCGCATGTTTCAGTCCCTTCATGAGACGATTGGGTTGCAGAGATCGCCGGTTTGGCGTATGGTATGGGCATTTCATATCCAAAAACCGTCGGCCTGTCAAAACAAACCGGCCCCGGGATGCGAAAAAAAAGGTGCGCGCAGACTCCTACCCACCGGCGCTGAGGAACCGCCATGACAATTCCGACGATTTTTCTTTCCCATGGTCCGCCGTCCATCCTGTTGAGGGATGATCCGAGCGTCCGGTTTTGGCGGTCCCTGGGAGCTTCCATGCCGCGTCCCAGGGCGGTTGTCTGTATTTCCGCTCACTGGGAAACGGTCAGGCCGATGCTGACATCCAATGCCCGGCCCGGCATCCTTTACGATTTTTCAGGACCGCCTCCGCTGTTTTCGCGGGCGTATCCGGCTACCGGTGATCCGAAATTGGCGGAAAGCATTCGGGAAGCCCTGGCAGCGGCAGGATTTGATACCGCTCTTGATGCATCACGGGGCTTGGACCACGGTGTCTGGGTGCCCGTTTCCCAGATGTTTCCGCAAGCCGATATTCCGGTGATACAACTTGCCTTGCAGACCGAGCTCAGTCCGCGGCATCATTATGCGTTGGGTCGGTCCCTGGGCCCGCTCCGCGACGAAGGGGTTTTGATTCTGGGCAGCGGCGGCGCTGTCCACAACCTGGACGAGATCCATGCCTTCGCCGTTCACGACACCCCGCCGGATTATGCCCTGGCTTTTGAAGCATGGCTGGAAACCGCAATCTCGGACGATGACGTCGACGCCCTCCTGGACTACCGGAAACAGGCGCCCTCACCCGACCGCTGTCATCCCTATCCGGCCGAACATTTGCTGCCGCTGTTTGTCTGTCTGGGGGCTGGAAATCGGTTGGGCCCGGGGCGACGCCTGCACCAGGGTTTCCTGTATGGGGTGCTTTCCATGGCGGCATACAGCTGGCCATGAAGTCCAACGGGGCCTCGATCCTATAAGTTAGTAGTATTTTCCTACCAAAAATACCCTGAAATGCCATTATTGAAAGGGGGCGGATCGTCCCCATAATGATTACAGGATGATTGCCGACGATTCAATGAAAGGAACGGGCCCATGATCACGCTCACCGAACACATCGCCGTCGCCAGACCCCGGGAAGAGGTCTTCCGTTATGTCAGCGATTTCCGGAGCATCGCCGAATGGGATCCGGGCGTGGTGGCGGCCTGGAAGATCACACCGGGGAAAGTGGGTGTGGGCACCGAATATGGTTTAAACCTTCGCTACGGTCTGTTCCCCGTGAGCATGACCTACAAGATCGTGGAATATGAAGTTCCCCGGAAGGTGGTGCTGGAAGGCCGCGGGGAATCCTTCAGCGCGCGGGACACGATTGTATTTTCCCAGCGGGGTGCCGGAGAAACCGGCATTGATTACAGCGCAACCCTGCGCTTTGGCGGGTTGGGAGCAAAAATCGCCCCGCTGTTTTCCAGGCTGCTGCAACGCATCGGCAGGAATGCCGTGGCCGGCCTGAAGAACGCTCTGGATCAGTATCCGCCGGCTCCGGCCATCACCCTCGGGGATGCCTGGTTGGACCGCTCCATCGTGGGTGGCTTGCCCGGTTTCACCCGCTGGGGGTTTCAGCGCAGCCGCAGACACTGGAAGCCCGTTCCGGCTTCGCTGGCGGGCAAAACCGTGCTGGTGACCGGCGCCACTTCCGGTATCGGTCTGGCTGCCGCCACCGGGCTGGCGGACAGGGGAGCCCGGGTGCTGCTGGTGGCCCGCCGGGCGGAAAAAGCCGCGGCCGCCGCTGATCAGATCATGGGATTGACCGGAAACGACAACCTGGAAATCTATCCGGCCGACATGGCCGTTCCGGGACAGGTAAGGGCCCTGGCGGCAGCCGTGCGGCGCCGGGAGCACCGCCTGGATGTGTTGGTGAACAACGCCGGCGCGCTGTTCCACAAGCGGGAAAACACCGCGGACGGGTTGGAAAAAACACTGGCCACCGATCTGTTGGGACCGTTCATCCTGACCGAGGAACTCGCCCCCCTGCTGGCGGAAAGCGCCCCGGCGCGGGTGATCAATGTGTCCTCGGGCGGCATGTACACCCAGAAAATCCGGGTGGATGATCTGGCGTTTCGCCGGGAGCCCTATGACGGCGCCAAGGCTTATGCCCGGGCCAAGCGGGGCCTGGTGATCTTGTCGGAAATCTGGGCCGGCAGCTATGCCGATCAGGGGATTGTGGTTCACGCCATGCATCCCGGATGGGTGAAAACTCCCGGGATCAAACGGGCCCTGCCGGAATTTTACCGGATCATGGACCGCCTGCTGCGCACCCCGGAACAGGGTGCCGACACCATCATTTGGTTGGCGGTTGCTCCGGAGGCCGCAAAAACCACGGGACGGTTCTGGCTGGATCGCCGGCCGCATTTGACCCATGTCTTCCCGCATACCCGGGAAACGGAAAGTGAGCGCCAGTTCCTGTACCGGGAGCTGGCAAGGCTCGCCAGGGAGGTGTAACATGAAGAACTGGAAACCGCTGTTGTTGATCGCCGGGGTGCTGATGATGGGCCTATGCACACCGCACCCTTCGGCCGCGCGGGAGCCGGAAGTGGCCGGAACCCGTTTTCAGGCGATCTATGAACACAAGGATGCGCGTCTGGAACTGAAAGGTGCTTCCCTGCTGCGTTATCTGACCTTTATCAAGGCCTATACCGGAGCGTTTTACCTGCCGCCGACCACGGATGGCGTAAGGGCCCTGGAAGACGTACCCAAACGCCTGGAGCTGGAATATCGCCTGGCCATAGCGGCCGAGGATTTTGCCCGGGCCACCACGGTCAGCATCCGCAAAAACGTTGACGCGCAACGCTTTCGGCAGCTTGATCCGAGAATTCGGCAGTTGAACGCCATGTACCGGAGTGTCGTGGCCGGCGACCGCTATGCCCTGACCTATGTTCCCGGACACGGGACCGAGCTTTCCCTCAACGGCGTTCCCCTGGGGGTTGTCCCCGGCGCGGATTTCGCGGCGGCGGTGTTCTCGATATGGATCGGCCCGGAGCCCATCGACACGGTCTTCCGGAATGAACTCCTGGGGCTGAAATGAAAACCGGGGGCAACACGCAGAGTGGATCCTCCAGGCTCGGCTTTTCCATAAAACTGGCCTACGCCCTGCCGGCCCTGGCCCTGGCCGTGGTGGGGATACCGGTGTATGTCTATATCCCCAAGTTCTATACGGACACCGTGGGAGTGGACATGGCCCTGACCGGGCTGCTGCTGATGGCTGTCCGCATTTTCGACGCCGTCACCGATCCCCTGATCGGTCATGTCTCCGACAGGACCAGCAGCCGTTTCGGCCGCCGGCGGCCCTATATGATACTGGGGGCCCTCGGACTCACCCTGGCCATGTTGTTTCTGTTCAATCCGCCTCTTTCCTTGCCGGTTCCCCCTGCGATCTGGTTCGGTTTCTGGATGTTCGCCCTGTTTTTGTTCTGGACGCTTGCAACGGTGCCCTATGAAGCACTGGGGCCCGAGATCACCTTTGATTATCATGAGCGCACGGAATTGTTCAGCTGGCGGGACGGTTTTCTCATCGCCGGTACCCTTTTGGCCGCTGCCTCACCGGCCCTGGCCGCCTGGATGATGGGCGCCGCGGGTCAGGCGGTGACCGAGCGCGGCAAGTTTTTCGCCATTTCCATTGTGTATGTCCCGTTGATCCTGGCCGCCGTCTGGATCTGCATCCACCTCATCCGGGAACGGCCGAATGCCTCCGGAATTCAAACCCCCTTTTTGGAGGGGCTGGGCGCCGTGACGCGCAACCGCCCGTTCATGATCCTGCTTGGGGCCTACACCATCAGCTCTTTGGGCAGCAACCTGCCGGCGACCCTGATTCTGTATTATGTGCAATACGTTCTCCAGGCCGACAATGCCGAGGCCTTTCTGATGCTCTATTTCGTTACCGGTATCTTTTTTCTGCCCTTCTGGATCGGGTTGTCCAGACACCTGGGCAAGAAGAACGCCTGGCTGCTGTCCATGGCCGTCAACACCGGCGCCTTTACCGGTGTCTTTTTCCTGGGGCCGGGAGATGCCTGGCTATACGGCATTCTGGTCTTTGTTTCCGGCATCGGTTTCGGCGCCAGCCTGGCCCTGCCGTCCGCCATCCAGGCCGATGTCATCGACTACGATGAAATGCTCAGCGGTGAAAGGCGCGAAGGACGTTATATCGGCTTGTGGTCCATTGCCAAGAAACTGGCCGCCGCCATGGGGGTGGGCCTGGGATTGTCCCTGCTGGGGTATGCCGGGTATGTGCCCAATGCGGACCAGGGGCCGGAAGTGATCGCCATGCTGCGGCTGCTGTATGCCCTGGTGCCTTGCATATGCAATCTGTTGGCCATGGCGGTTGTCTGGTACTACCCCATCACCGAAGCACGGCACCGGGAGATTATGCGGTCCATTCTGCTGAATCGGGAATTGAAAAGTCATTCGTGAATAGTTGATGGTTGGCGGTGTGTCCGTAAGGCCGATATTCCGGTCATCATGAAGGACGAAATCCAGTACTTCAAGGAAATATACATGGATGCGGAGATCCGGGTGAACCGCTGCCTTATTCACGATTCCTCCCCGCCTTCATCCCTGGCGATCCGCGTCAACCCCTCCTCACCGACGATCAAGGCGGTGCGGCCGTCACCCATCATGGCGGCCCCCTCGAAAATCTGCTGGACCCGGAGGCCCTCGATGGGTTTGACGACGATTTTCTGGACACCGATGACTTCTGTTACGGCAAAGGCGTATTTTTTTTTCATGATGGACAGCAGCACCAGCAGCGGCTCTGATTCGGAAGGTGTCCGGTCCGGCTCGTGGCAGGCGCCCGGCGACAACGTCCGGCCCAGGTCGATGACGGGAAACAGCATCCCCCTCCGGTTGACGACGCGGCGCTTACCGGCCAGCGTCGTCAGATCGGAAGGTTTGGCGGCGAAGACTTCCACCACGAGACGGAGGGGCAGTACAAAGATGTCGCCGGAGGTGGTCCGGACCAGATAGCCGTCCATGATTTTCGTGCTGACGCTCTTGGGCAGGGTGATGATGAATTCGCAGCCGGAAGCGGATGAGTTGTGAACGTCGATCCGGCCCCCGGCCTGTTCGATGGCTTGTTTCACTACGTCCAGCCCCACGCCGCGTCCGGATACATCCGTGACGGCCGCCGCCGTGGAAACACCGCTTTTGAAGATCAGGGAGATGATATCGTCGGTGGAGAGTGAATCGCCGCCAAACCCAATGGCGGCGGCCTTGCGGGAAAGCGCTTCCATATCGAGGCCGCGGCCGTCGTCCGCGACCGAGAATACGATGTGGCTGCCTTCTTCCCGCAGTTCGATGTGGATGGTTCCATCCGCGGGCTTGCCCTGGCGAAGGCGTTCCGCGGGAGGTTCGATCCCGTGGTCGGCGGCGTTGCGGACCATGTGCACCAGCGGCGCGTCCAGGAGTTCGATGTAGCTTTTATCGATGCGCAGTTTTTCACCGGTGCAGCGCACGGCGATGCGCTTGCCGACGGCGGTGGCGATATCGCGGACGATGCGGGGCGCTTTGCCTAGCAAAGCCTGGGCTTCGACCTTGCGGACATCCATGATTCCGCTGCGCAGTTTCGTGGAAAACTGGCCGAACTGGTCGATGACCTGCTTCAGATCCGAGGAAAACCGATTGGTATAGCCGTTGCGCGCCAACTGCTGGTAAAGATGGCGGAACATCTCCTCGACACCCATCAGTTCACCCACGTTTTCCAGGAAGGCGTCCAGGCTGTCTTCCGGTATGCGCATGGATTTGGCCACACCGGCCGTCGGTTTTTTCGGACCCGCGGCCGCGGCTATTCCGGTTGACTGTTGTTTCGCGGCCGTTTGGGCGCCTCCGGCCCCCGGAACAGTCCCGGCTTCCGCTGCGACCGGCTGGTCTTTCAAGGTCCTGGCCATTTCCAGCAGGGACTCCCGGGCCAGGTTGTCCAGTCCGACGGGAGAATGGGCGAAAGTCTCGAAGATGTCCAGCATTTCTTCCCGGATTTTTCGTTGGTCCGGCTGGCTTCCGGAATCGATTGCGGACAGCAGGCCGCCGATGGTTTCGATGGTTTCCGTGGAGGCCTCCCCGTCGAAAGGCTGCTCCAGCAGGCGGATGAGGGATTGAAGCGGGGTCGCGGCCTCTTTGCTGGCGATGCTTGTGACCGGTTGCTCGCTTTTCCCGGGCAGGATGGAACGGAGCAGCTCCAGCGGTTCATCGAACAGGGCGCGGCTGTCTTCCGGAAGCTGATGCCGCAATTCGGATAATCTGCCGGCGATGGTTTGCAGCATGCCGCGCATATGCTCCAGCGGATCGCGACCGGTATCCAGCAGGCGGACGACCGCCTCGCAGACCCGGTTCACTTCCGCCGGATCATCGCATTCCGGACCGCCTTCCCGGACGCTGGTCAGCATGCGGCGCAACAAATCCACGCCGGGCAGCAGCACATCGATCACCATGGTGGTAACCGGCATCTGTTTCCGACGGACGGCGTCCAGCAGGTCTTCCAGTTTATGGGCCAGGGTCTTGACTTGCATCAGACCGAAAAAGGCCGCGCTGCCCTTGAGGGAATGCACCGGCCGGAAGACGCCGTCCACCGTTTCCAGGTCGTCCGGCTCCTTTTCCAGGCGGATCATCAGGTTTTCTGCCATTCCCAGGCCTTCCAGGGATTCCTCCAGAAAACCCGCCAGTATTTCCTTGTCCATATCCGTCATGTCAGTCGTTCCCATTGCCGGCATCCCCTTCCGCAGACGGCTTCATGCCTTTCAAGACCATCAGTTTTTTCTTCCAATGTTCCAGATACGCCACGGCCTTCTCGACGGCCCTGTCCAACTCCCCCAAATCCTCCAGCGGTTTGAAAACGCAGGTGTCGGCATTGTTCCGCAGGCAGGCCAGGGCGTTTTCCAGGGTGACATACCCGGTGATCATGACCACCCGGGTCATGGGATACTCCAAACGGATCCGTCGCAGCAGTTCGATCCCGTCCATCACCGGCATGATGATATCGGAGATCACCACCTGGAAGGGCTTTTCCGCCAGTTTGGCCAGGGCGGAGATGCCGTTGTCGGCGGTCTCGGCCTCATAGCCTTTCAGGCGGTAATGCCGCGCCAGGGAATTGCGGATTGCCGTCTCATCGTCCACGATCAGAATGCGTGCTTTCATGGCATGTCCTTTTGGGGATATGGTTGGTGTCGTTCCCGAATTGCCGCCGCCCGGTCCCCGGAGGGAGCTTGTGGCAGTTCGATCCGGAATTCGAGTCCGCCGTCCGGATGGTTGCGGACGGTGATGGTGCCGCCGTGTTCTTCAATGATATTCCGGGAGATGGAGAGGCCTAGCCCCGTACCTTTGCCCACCGCCTTGGTGGTGAAAAACGGCTTGAACAGTTTTTCAAAATCTCCGTTCCGGACTCCCGGGCCGTTGTCGCGGACCAGGGCCAAGATTCGCCCCTGGTCGAGAGCGGTGCCGATATGAAGCTCGCCTGCCCCTGCGGCTGACGACTCCATGGCATCCGCGGCGTTGATGAAGAGATTGACGAACACTTGTTCGATGCGGTTTTCATCACCCGAAAACGGCGGCAGGTCCTCCGCCAGCCGTGTTTCGACGCGCACCCGGTTTTTCAAACGGTTGGTGCACAGTTTAAGGGCCTGGATAATGCAGGTATTGATCAAAACGGCCTGACTTTTCCGGTTTTCCACCCGGGCATAAGTCTTCAGGCCGTCCACGATATCCCGGATCCGGGCCACGCCGTTTTTCATGTCCTGAAGCATTTCAGGCATCTCCCGGCCTATGAGCCGGGCCTGTTCCATGGCTTTTCCGGACGGCTCTCTCTGGAGGCAGGCGGCGATGCTCGGCCAGTTTTCCTCGATGGTCTGGATGTTGACGGCGATGAACGCCAGGGGATTGTTGATTTCATGGGCGATGCCGGCGCTTAGAATTCCGATGGTGGTCAGGCGGTCGGCGTGCATGAGCTGCCTGGCCCGCTCCTCGGCGAGCCGTTCCATATTGGCCGCATAGTCCCGGATCTTTTCTTCCGAACGGATATAGCGGGCGCCGATTTCGATCCGCACCCGGAGTTCGTCATGGTTATATGGCTTGGTGATGTAGTCGTCGGCTCCCGATTCCAGTCCCTTGATGATGTCCTGGTTATCTCCCTTGCTGGTCAGCAGAATGATATAAAGCGGCTCGTCTATCCGATGGCGTCTTAGCTTTCGGCAGAGTTCCGGCCCGCTTACACCTGGCATGACCCAGTCCAGTATCATCAGCCGGGGGGAGTCCGGCTCCTGGGAGACACTCCAGGCCTCGTCGCCGTCCGCGGCGCTGACCACCGTGTAGCCCCATTTGCCCAAAACGGCCGCAACCATGACCCGCGAGGTGACATCGTCTTCCGCGACCAAAACCTTCATGCGAATCTCCAGATTCCGTCAATGGATTTTGTTCAATATCGTTTTCAACTGCTCGAACCGTTTTTCCAGCTCCGGCATCAGGGCGCGGCAGGTTTCCATGTTCCCGTCGTTTCCCGCCGTCTCCATGGCCCGCGCGGTTTCCTCCATGGCCGGTCCGGCGATGTTGGCCGCCGCTCCCTTGATTTTGTGGGCCTGGGCGCTCGCCTGCTCCGGAGTTCCATGCTCGATGCTGGCCCGGAGAGCCTGAAGCTGCCGGGGCATATCCACCAAAAAGGCGGCGATCACCTTGGCGATGAATTCCCGGTCCCCCAGCAGCCGGGAGGACAGTTTTTCCGGCTCGAAAACCGTCATGGCCTGCTCCTCCGTTGCATCGGGATGGTGCTGGGGCGTCGCGGATCCGGAACCGGCAGGCCCCATGGAACCTGCCGGGCCACCCGGCGGTGCCGAAAGCCAGCGGTCGATGGCGGCGGCCAGGAGCTTCGGATCCACCGGTTTGACGATGTAATCGTTCATGCCGGCGGCCAGGCATTGTTCACGATCACCCTTCATGGCATGGGCGGTCATGGCAATGACCGGCAAGTCCTTGTTGCGTTCACCGGCTGCGCCTGCGCGGATCATTCCGGTGGCGTCATATCCGTCCAGTTCCGGCATCTGGCAATCCATCAGCACCAGGTGGTAGCGCTCTCGTTTCAGAGCTTCCAGGGCCTTGCTGCCGTTGTCCGCGACGTCGGCCCGGTAGCCCAGTTTGTTCAGTATTCCCAGGGCCACTGTCTGGCTGGTGGGAGTATCCTCCACCAGCAGAATCCGGATCCGCTGCTTGTTTCTTTCGGAAAGGCTGTGGCGGGTGATGAGTTCCGGACGACCCGTTACGGTTTCCGCCTGGCTGTCCGCCAGCTTCATGGAAAGGCGCAGGGCGTCGAGCAGTTGATCCTGCCGGACGGGCTTGGGTAAATAGGCGGAAAAGCCGATGGCCGTAAGTCTGGCGGCATCTCCCCGCTGCCCCATGGAGGTGAGCATGACCAGGATCGTTTCATGGATCCTGCTGTCGGCCTTGATGCGCCGGCCGAGTTCCTCGCCGTTCATTTCCGGCAGTTGCCTATCGATCAGGGCGATGCGATACGGATCCCCAGCCTCGGCGGCAAGGGCCAGCCTGGCGAGAGCCTCGGTCGGTCCGCCAGCCTCGTCGCATCTCCCTTTCCAGGTTTCCAAAAGGGTTTTTATCAACAATCGGTTGGTCTGGTGGTCATCCACCACTAGTAGGCGCACGTTTTCAATATCGGCGGTATCGGGAATTCGGGTCTGTTCGGCTCCGGCCTGTTTTAGGAAGGAAGCCGTGAAACGGAATTCCGAACCAGCTCCTTCCCGGCTCTCGACGTGGATTTCACCGCTCATCATTTCCACCAGGGCCCTGGAAATGGAAAGACCCAGGCCGGTTCCACCGTATTTCCGGGTGGTGGAAGCGTCTGCCTGGGTAAAGGGCGAGAACAGGGTTTCCCGTTTGTCCGCCGGAATGCCGATGCCGGTGTCGGTAACCCGGAAGCGCAGAATCGCCTGGTCCACGCTTTCCGATTCCAGATCGACCCGAATGCCTACTTCGCCCTGATGTGTGAATTTCACGGCGTTGCCGGCAAGGTTGAGCAGGATTTGCCGGAGCCGTCCCGGGTCTCCCCGCAGCAGGGCCGGTACTTCCGGGTCCACGAAAACCGTCAGTTCCAGGCCTTTTTCCCGGGTCTTATAGGCCAGCATGGCGGCGATATCCGCCATGCTGGTACGCAGATCGAAGTTCAACATCTCCAGTTCGAGTTTGCCGGCTTCGATCTTGGAAAAATCCAGGATGTCGTTGATCAGCGTGAGCAGCGCCTCGCCGCTGGTGCGGATCAGCTCCGCGTACTGGCGCTGATCTTCCGTCAGTTCCGTATCGAGCAGCAGACCGGTGATGCCGATGACGCCGTTCATGGGGGTGCGGATTTCATGGCTCATGTTGGCCAGGAATTCGCTTTTGGCCGCGTTGGCCATGGCCGCCTGGGCGGCCATTTCCTTGGCGTAGAGGGTCTGCTCCTCCAAATGCCGGTTGAGGGTTTCGCTCTCTTCCTTGGCCCAACTCAGGGCCGTTTCCGTTTCCTTGCGGACGGTGATATCCGTGTGGGAGCCGGCCATGCGGTAGGGGATGCCCGACTCATCCCGGATGGCCTTTCCCCGGGCCAGAATCCAACGGAACGAACCATCCTTATGACGCATGCGAAATTCGATGCTGAACAAGCCGATCTCCCCCCGCAGATACCGATGGACATAGTCCATTACATACGGAAAGTCGTCGGGATGGACATTTTTTTCAAAGGTGCCGAACTCATTGGGCAGTTCCCCGTCCTCGTACCCCAGCATTTCCTTCCAGCGGGGGGACAGAAACAAGGTGTTGTCGCGGATGTTCCAATCGAAGATGCCGTCGTTGCTTCCCTGCACCGCCAGCATGAACTGCTCCCGGCTTGCCGCAAGTTCCTCCTGGGTTTGTTTCAGGTCGGTCACATCCACCATGACGGTGAATACGGTTGTTTCCCCCTGGATTTCCATCAATTCGCCGTAAAATAGCCCGTCCAGCAACCGTCCGTCCTTGCAAGCCACTTTCAATTCGAATTGGTCGATCCGTCCTGTTTCCCGAAGCTGCCGGGAAGCATCGAGCTGCTTTTCGATCTGGGGGAAGAGGTTCAATTCCGCGGCGGTTCTGCCGATCACTTCTTCCCTGGTGTAGCCGAGGGTTTTCAGAAACGCATCGTTGACATCCTTGAATCGGCGTTCCGGCAGACTGTTGAGCGCCATGATGGCCGGGTTATGGCGGAAGAGGCTGTCGAAGGTCTGCAGGATGGTTTCCAGATGGGATTTGCTTTTTTCCAGATCGGCGGTGCGGTTCTCAACCAGTTGTTCCAGCATTGTCCGGCGATTGACGACCAATCCGATGAGCAGGGAGAAGACCGCGGTCATCAAAAATCCGACCAACAATGCCGTCACTCCGGACCGGACCGCCCAATAGGTCCCTGCGGTCCCGACCGCCAATAAAAGGCACAGGGCTGCTGTCCAACAGCGGCCGGCTTTTCCGGGGGAAGGAGAGGACGATTCCTGGTGGGTTGTCGGGATAGCTGCCATGAAAATGACCAGATGGATTTTTATTTTTTAGGGCAAAACATAGGAATTTGGTGGAGCGCTTTTCCGGTCTTCGGGAAATCGAAGAGAATACTACAGCTATATATAACAAATTCAAACGCTCTTATCAAATTCATTCTGAGATCCATTCCCCATTACCCAGTGCAGTTCAGTGCCTTTTCCACGGCCTCGCCCAATTCCCTGGCTTCGTGGGGTTTCAGCAGCAGACCATCCGCACCGATTTCCCGCATGGCGGCCGGGTCGATTTTTTCACTGAATCCCGTGCACAGAATGGTTTTGATGTTCGGATTGATCTCGCGCAAGGCCCGGATAACCAGTTTGCCGCTCATTTCCGGCATGGACAAATCCGTGATGACCACATCGAAGGCATCGGGTGTCTGCCGAACGAGGGCGACGAGTTCCTTTGGATCGGTGCGGGCCTCCACCTGATACCCCAGACGTTCCAGCCGGAGCTTGCCGATTTTGGCGATGGCCTCCTCGTCATCCAGATAGGCGATCCGCTTGCATCCGGGAGACGCGGCGGTCTGGACCGGTTGGGCTGCTTCCGTTTGCTTGCCGCCGGAGGGGAAATAGCATTCCACCGTTGTTCCTTTTCCCGGATTGCTGATGATCCGGACGCCGCCGGCATGGGATTTCATGATCCCCCGCACCACCGCCAGTCCCATACCGGAACTCTTGCCGAACCCCTTGGTGGTGAAAAACGGATCGAAAATCCGGTCAATATGCTGGGGCTGGATTCCGCTGCCGGTGTCGGCCACCTCCAGGCAGACATAAGACCCTTTGTCAAGCTCGCAATCCAGCCATTTCACGGGAGCTGCCAATAGTCTGTTCTCCGCTTTGACCGTCAGCCTGCCGCCGCAATCGGCCATGGCATGCTGCGCGTTGGCGCACAGATTCAGCACCACTTGGGCGACCTGGATCGGATCGCAAACGATCATATCGCAGGGCAGGCTGGTCTCCATATCCAGGCGGATGGCGGAAGGCAGGGAAGATTTGACGGTGGCGGCCGTTTCCTGGATCAAGGCGCGCAGATCGATGCGTCGCTTTGCTTGCTCGGTTCCATGGGTAAACGTCATGAGCTGCCGGACGATATTCCGGCCCCGCTGGCTCGCGTCGAAAATTTCCTTCAGGTGGTCCCGTTCCTGGGGGTGGTACTGGGCCCCTTCCATGGCCAGTTCGGCATTGCCCATGATGATGCTCAGCAGATTATTGAATTCATGAGCGATTCCGGCGGTCATGGTGGCGATGGCCTCCATTTTCTGGGTGTGCCGGCGCTGATCTTCCATGGCTTTCCGTTCGGTGGTGATCTGGAAAAAGACCGAAATGCCGCTTGGGCTGGGGTAGATCCGCACATCGTACCAGTCGGTGTAAGGCTCGACGGTAAAGAAGGTTTCGAAGGTCAGCGGCTTTTTTTCCCGGAGGGCCAGGGCGTATTGATCCTCGAAAATCGTTCCTTTGGCTTCGGGAAAGGCGTCAAATATGTGCTTGCCCAGAACATCCTGGCGTTTGCGGCCCAGCAGGTTGCCGGCGGCATTGTTGAAATAAGTGATGGTCAGATCTTCGTCCAGGGCGAAGAACCCGTCGCTGATGCTTTCGAGGATAGTGGTAAGATGCTCCTCGCTGTCCCGGAGGAACGCCAGGGCCTGATCCCGGGCCTCCAGGAGGCGGCTGTTCCGCAGGGAAATGGCAGCAAATTCCCCGAAGGCGCCGGCCATTTCGGCATCCTTGGGGGTGAAGCCGCCCGGCTTGTTGGACAGTCCGATCAGGCCCACGGTTTTTCCATCCAGGATCAGCGGGGCGAACATCACGTTGTCCAGGGTGACATGGCCTTCGGGCATGAACTGGATCCACTCGCTGGTCATGAAGCGATTGTCATAAACCACCCGGCCGGTTTTGTAGGATTCGGCCCGCAGTCCCCGGATGGGCATGGGCAGTTCGGGATTCACCTTGCAGGGACGGCCGCCGGCTTCCAGGAACAGCAATTCGTTTTCGGCGCCGTCGGGACTCAGCAGGGCCACATATCCGGCGGTTGCGCCGATGAGTTCCCTGGCGGCGTCGAAAATGCACCGGGCCGCCTTCTTGAAGTCACGGTATTCCAGAATCGCCCGGGAGCAGGCCAGCAACGCCTCTGTCTCCCGGGCCTTGCAGGTGGATTCATCAAGGGAGACCTGCAGGCGTTTCTCCACCTCTTTCAGTTCAGAGATATCGTGAACGATCATCAGCATCTGATTCGCGAACTGGTCCCACAGGATTTCCCCCGGACCGAGGAAACGCCCCTCCAGGCGGACGTAAAAATTCCGGCTGTTGCCGGCCGTTAAGCGCACCTCCATGGTCCGGTCGCCGGTTTTTTTCAGGAAGCTTTTGAAACGGGAAAAGAAGAGGGCTTTATCTTCCGGGACGACGAATTGGGAAAAGGGTTTCTGGAGAAGATCGGAGCGTTCTTTTTCCAGCATTTCGGTCAAGGTCCGGTTGGCGTCGGCGATCATGCCGGTCTGGTCCAGGATGCAGTAGCCCACCGGTGCCCGGTGATAGAGCAGGGCCAGCCGATCCCGGGACTTTTCCAGTTCCTTCTGGGCGTTTCGCAGCTCCTCGTTCTGGATTTCCAGTTCCACCTGGTAGACATGGATCTCGTCGATGAACTTGCCGATATCCTGTTTTGGAATGCTCTCGACGTCGGGAAAACGTTCCCTGAGCAGGAACTCGGCATTTTGCCGCAATGCGGCGAATTTGTCTTCGCGTATTTCTTTCATGGATAACTGCTCCTTTTACACTGGACAATGCCCTTGCGGGCACACTACGAGCGGATCCTCCTCGATCGCTTTTCGGAGCCTGGGGCCGGTTTGTAGCTCCGCCATGAGGTGTTTTCCATTACCTCTTTTCCCCCATGATCGCCCCAATCATTCGCGCCACACGATGAAGCCGCTGCTTGGCGTATTCAATGATGAACGGCGGCCGTGACTCGTAGGTTTCGGCCTCCTTGCGAAGCAGTTCGGGGTCGACCCGGTATCTTCCTGCAATCTCCTTAAGCACAGCCCCGTCCTTGGGCGGATCGCCGTAGCCGAAATTGATGGCGCCGACGATCTCCTCCCCGCACCGGACGGGAACCGCGTATAGCCGCAGGCCGCCGTTACAGGGGACATCCACGGCTTCGCCGGCTTGGATGGCGGCCAGAGAGGCTTCCCGCCAGCAGGATTCATGGCAGAGCCATTTGCCGCAGGAAAGGGCCTCCCGGTTGTCATCCGTGTCGCACAGCTCCCGGGAAGCCAGATCCAGGGTCCGGCACCAGCCGGAAGAGAACAGTCCCATGGCGTAATCCCCGTTTTTTTCGTAAATGGCTCCCGAGGTCTCCAGTAATCCAAGATAATCGGCGGCCAAGTCCCGGAGCAACCCGGCGCCCATCGTGTCCAGGATGCGCCGGGACAGGTTCAATGCGGTCAGGTCACCGTATGGCTGTCCCGGGTCGGCCGTCGACTTTCGCGAGGTTTTGGGTGTCATGAGCCATTCGATGCGGCGCAGGGCTTCCGTGTTCTTCCGTTTGGTCGTGATGTCGTCAAAAATGGTGGCGAAGTGATTCGCAGACGGGCGGTAGGCCGAAACCGAATACCAGCGGTCGAGGGCTTCGGCATAGCTTTCGAATTGAATGGGCTCGCCAGTCTGGACCACCTTGCCGTATCGGCCGATCCAGTCGAAGTCGGATTCCCGGATATCGGGAATCACCTCCGTGACTTTTTTCCCGATGATGGCTTTCCGTGATAAGCCGGTCATTTTTTCGAAAGCGTCATTGGCTTCCAGGAACACATAGTCGATGGGCCTGCCGGCTTCGTCCCAGACGATTTCGTGGAGGGCGAACCCGTTCATCATCCGGTCGAACAGCTCGCGGTAGCGTGCTTCGCTGCTCTCGGCCCGGCGGGCAATCCGGATCTTTTCGGTTATGTCCTCGATCACCGCCACCATGCCGTCAAAGGTGCCGGTTTCGTCAAAAAGCGGCGAGGCGTTGATGGTCAGCAGGAGGCGATTGCCAGCGGAGTCCTCCACGGCGTGGCGGATGTTGAACACCGGCTTGCAGGTGCGGCGCACGATTTCAAAGGGCAGCTGTTCGTCCGGTAAAGAATTGCCGTCGTAATCGGTGATCTTCCATGCCGGGGCGTTGAACGCCCGGCCGTGCAATTCCTCCTTCTGAAGGTTGAACAGGTTGCGGGCCGGGGCATTGGCGAAAATGATGCTGCCGGATTTGTCCACCATGGTAATGGCGACCGGGCTGGTGTTCATGACGCGGTCCATCAGGTCCCGCTCCTGGCGAAGGGTATGGGCCGTCTGGTGCAACTGGGCTTCGCTGGCGTTCAGGGCCTTCTGGGCCGCCTTCAGGCGGGTGATTTCGATAAAGGTCACCACCACCCCGGAAAAGGCGCTGGGGCCAATCTTGTAGGGCAGCACCCGCATCAGATACCAGTTGCCGTCCTCGGTGCACACTTCCTGATCCAGACGCCGTCCGGTTTCGTGGACTTCCTCGAAGATTTCGAAGGGGTCGATGTCCGCCAGGCGGTGATTCAGGTGGCTGATGGGCCGGCCCACATCCCCTTCCCGGATTTTATAGACGTCCTGAATTTTGAGAGTGAACTTGCGGATTTCCAGGTCCTCGTCCAGGAACAGGGTGCCGATGTCGGTGCTGGTGAGGAGGTTGTCCATGTCGTTATTGAGCTCGGTGAGTTCGACGATCTTGCTCTGGTATTCGGCGTTGACGGTATAAAGCTCCTCGTTAACCGACTGGAGTTCCTCGTTGGTGCTCTGCAGCTCTTCGTTGCTGGCCAGCAATTCTTCGTTGGTGGCCTGGAGTTCTTCGTTGGAGGTTTCCAGCTCCTCAATGGTGGCCTGGAGGTTTTCCTTGGTGAACTGGAGTTCGTGTTCCAGGTCGAGGATGCGCTGGGCCGTCTCCTTGCCCACGTCAAAGGTGCGGGAGTCAGCGATGGGCTCCCTGTCCCGCCGGATCATTTCCTCGAGCAGGACGGCGACAAGAGGTTCTTGACCTTTTTTCAACGGCAGGGCGCGGATGCGCATGCCGATCTTTTTTTCCGATCCGTTCCGTTTGATCCGGATATTGGTGTACTGGATTTCCTCGCCGGTTTTAAAGACTTTCTGGATTCCCGTTGCAAGGGGAATGGCCAAATCCTTGACGGCCATCTTGGAGATGTCGTTGTCCATCTTGCCTTCCGGCACCTTGAAATATCCTTCGGTGCTTCCGGCCACATAAAGGATTTCCAGCGTTTCATTGACCAGCACCACCAGGGGGATGTAATCCTTTGAAAGGGCCTGGATGAGCCGGTCCAGTGCTCTTTCCTCTTCATAGGATTTCAACATTCGGCCTCCGACCCGGCGATATTCCCGGGCCGGTTTTTCGAGGATGCGCGGCAGGGTCACCAGCGCATCGCCGGTATCCTTGGGTTTCCGCCTGCCCCGGGACTGGTAGATTTTCCATTTGTGATGGAGAGGGTCGAAATAATCCGCCATGTCGCCGGTGGTTTCGGAGGTTCCAAGAAACAGGAGACCCTGGGGGGTAAGGGAGAAATTAAACAATTCGAGGGCCTTTTTCTGCAGCACGGGCTGGAGATAGATGAGCAGGTTGCGGCAGCTGAGCAGATCGATGTTGGTGAAGGGCGGATCCTTAATGATGTTATGCCGGGCGAAGACCACCATCTCGCGGATGTTGCGGTTGATCTGAAAATTGTCGGATTTGCGGTAAAAATATTTGGCCAGGAGCGCCGGGGAGAGGTCGCCGGCGATGCTTTCCGGGTATTCGCCGGTGCTGGCCCGCTGGATGGCGTCCCGGTCGATGTCCGTGGCGAAGATCTTGACATCCGCTGATTTCCCCAATTTTTCCATGCATTCCCGGCTTAGGATGGCCAGGGTGTAAGCCTCCTCGCCGGTGGAGCAACCGGCGGTCCAGAAACGGATTTCCCGGTCGACTTCCCGTTTGATCAACTGGGGCAGCCATTTGGTTTCCAGTTCGGCGAAGGCCTCGGGGTCCCGGAAAAAACTGGTCACGCCGATGAGCAATTCGCGGTACAGGGCCGCCACCTCGCCGGGAAAGCTCTCCAGGTATTTGACATAGTCTGAAAGCACCAGAATCTGGTTCACCGTCATCCGGCGTTCGATTCGCCGCACCACCGTGCTGGGTTTGTAATAGGTGAAATCCACCTTGCTCTTTTCCCTGAGCAGGGCGAAGATGCGGGTCAGGCTGTCCTCGTCGGTGAGCAGGGTGTCGGAGCGTTCGGTCCGGGACACGTATGGGTGGCGGATATAGGACTGAATCTGGGCCGGCATTTTTTCCGGTGGCAGGATGAAATCCGCGAGGCCTGTGGATATGGCGCTGCGGGGCATGCCGTCGAATTTGGCTGATTCCTCGTTCTGGACCATGACCATGCCGCCGTTTTCCTTGATGGCCCGGATGCCCCGCATGCCGTCGCTGCCGGTGCCGGAGAGGATGATGGCGATGGCCTTGGGTCCCTGGTCCTCGGCCAGGGAGCGCAGAAAAATGTCGATGGGCAGGTTGAGGCCCTTTGAATGATCCTGGTCCTTCAGCAGGAGTTTGCCGTGGAAAATGGTAAGGTTTTTCTTGGGCGGGATCAGGTATACGGAATCCGGAGCCACGGCCATGCCGTCCTCGGCCCGGTGGACCGGCATTTCCGTTTTTTTGGACAGCAGCTCCACCATCAGGCTTTTGTAATCCGGCGATAAATGCTGGACCACGATAAAAGCCAGGCCGCTTTTATAGTGTACATTCTTGATAAAGGTTTCAATGGCTTCCAACCCACCGGCGGAAGCGCCGATGCCCACATAATAGAGCGGCAGCGGATCGGGATTCTGGGTGGTTGGATACTCCGGTTCCGAATGGATGTCATCCTTCATGGACAACCTCGTGACGGCGGCAGAGATGCACTGCGGCCTGATGACGTTATCGGTGGGTGGCGGCGTCGGTTAACCCGCCACATTCGAAATAAAAATCCCCTCTATGATAATAATGGATCGGAGGAAAGATGAATATCGGTGGATGTGCCTAATTTGGAATAGGTAAAACTACTCACACCACGGTGTACCCTTTGACAATCGCATACCGCACCAGATCCGCCGTGCGCTTCACGTTCAGCTTGCTCATCAAATTGGCCCGGTGATTCTGGACCGTGCGGAGGCTGATGTGAAGGAGTTCCCCGATTTCCCGACTGGATTTGCCTTCGGCGATCAGCTTCAGGATTTCCCGCTCCCGGGTGGTCAGGGGGTCCGGATCCGGATGGGGCTTGCCCCGATACAACTGGAGTAGATCGTCGGTCAGGTCCTTGAACAGGATCGGCGAGATGTATTTTTCGCCTTTTCGGATGGTCCGGATGGCGGACAGCAATTCGGTGTCCGCGTCTTCTTTGAGCAGATACCCTTCCACGCCGGCCGATATGGCGTTCCGGAAATAGGCCATGTCCCGATGCATGGTAAGGAGCAGAATCCGGATGTGGGGATGCAGCGCTTTGATTTCCCTTGCGGCCTCTAATCCCCGGAGATGGGGCATGGCGATGTCCAGGATGATCAGGTCCGGCCGGGCGTGATTCAGTATTTTAAGGAGCTGGAGACCGTCCCCGGCCTCGCCGATGATCGAGAGATCCGGATATTCCGATATGATCCGGTGGACGCCTTGACGGAACAGGACATGATCGTCAGCCAAGATGATGGTATATGGATTCTCCGATGAGTGCCTGTTGGTTTGAATTGTCATGACGACTGCTTTTGCTTCCTCGGCACGCTGAAGTCGATGCGCGTGCCTTCTTTCGGCCGGCTCTGGATGGCGAATCGTCCGCCCAGCATCCGGATGCGTTCGGCCATGGCGGTGAGTCCCATTCCGTTACCGGCAGATTCGCCTTCAGCCCGCTTTTCGGCTGCAAAGCCCCGTCCGTTATCCGCCACACGGCACACCACCATACCATCTCTTATATTCATTTCAAGCGAAATCCGGGAGGCGTCGGCGTGTTTCAGGGCATTGGTCAGGGCTTCCTGAAAAATCCGATACAAGGAAATCTCCGTGTTCTGGTCGAGGAGCCCCCGGGTGTCCTCCAGCTCGGTTTTGATCAGGGTGTTGGTGTGTTTCACTGCCTCCTCGGCCAGTTGGCTCACCGCTGCCGTCAGGCCCAGGTCATCGAGAAGGGCGGGACACAATTCCCGGGACATGCGCCGGATACGGTCGGTGATGCCGTCGATGTACCGGAGGGACTCCTCGATGGCGGATTTGAGCTCCGGCTGTCCCTGGTCGATTTTTTTCTGGCTGGCCCGGAGCTGCAGTTTCAGCACCATGAGGGCCTGGCCCAATTCGTCATGCAATTCGATGGAGATGCGGCGACGCTCTGTTTCCTGTGCCTGGATCAGCTGGAAAGAGAGGGCATGGAGACCGGCTTCGGAAATCCTCAAAGCTGCTTCCACCCGCCGAAGTTCGGTCTCCTCTTCTTTGCGTGCAGAGATATCACGGGTGATGGCCATGATTTCCCGCGTCGCTCCTTGCCTGCCGTTGGCTATGGTTCTGCTGGTGGTTTCCACCCAACAATAGTGACCGTCTTTCTGGCGGATGCGGTAGGCCACCGTGCAGCCAGAGGCGTTTTCCAGAACGGCCTGATGGGATTTGCCGATTGCCGCCAAATCCTCCGGGTGAAAAAATTCGTAGGCATTGCGGCCGATCAGTTCTTCCGGCGCGTATCCCAGTATCCCCCGGCAGGATGGTGAAACGAAGAGGTAGTCGCCCGTTTCGGTATGCTTGGAGATCATGTCCGTTGCGTTTTCCGCCAGCAGTCGGAACTGGCGTTCGCTCTCCTGCAGGGCCTTTTCGGCCAGGGTGCGGGCCTCCAATTCCCGGGCGAGACGCTTGTTGATCGTCTCCAGTTCCGCGGTACGTTCCCGGATGCGCTGCTCCAGGCTTGCATGGGCCTTCTGCAGCATTCGTTCGACCTGCTTCTGTTTGGTGATGTCGCGCCAGACAGAACGGCTGTAAAGAATGCGGCCGCTTTCATCATAAGCGGCGGAAACGTTCAGGGAGACGTCCACCAGACCACCATCTTTGCGTTGAACCTGGAGGGTTTCGTCCTTGATGACGCCGTTCCGCAGGAAATCCGGGAACAGACGCTCTCTGGCATGGACAGCCGAATCAGGCGCATAGAGCTCGAAGACCGGTCGGCCGATGATGTCTTTTTTTTCATAGCCCAGATCGTGCAGCAGGGTCTGGTTGCATTCCAGGATGACGGCGGTCGTTGCATCGACGGAGATGTACATGTCCGGAGCGTTGTCGTACAGGTCCCGGTATTTTATATCACTCCGGCGCAGGTTCTCGAGGGCGATGAATTTCTCGGCGATTCGTCCCATGCGTTCGGCTATGGAATCGATCAGATCTTTTTCTTCTTTCAGGAAGGGGCCGCAATCCTCAGGAGCGCGCTCTTCCAGGTAGACAATTTCCAAAAAACCGCTTGTTTTTCCGAAAACGCGGACATCGCTGGAAAGCCGCCATTCCGTCATCCGATGATTTGGCGTTTTGTAAACGCGATCATCCAGTACAAGCTTCGCGGCAGTGA
Organism: Thermodesulfobacteriota bacterium; assembly: GCA_049320885.1. Lineage (GTDB taxonomy): Bacteria > Desulfobacterota > Desulfobacteria > Desulfobacterales > SURF-7 > DYJD01. The sequence continues at coordinate 125,001 of JBMORA010000017.1, forward strand.
TTTCCGGATATTGCCAGCCCGGGGGCAGCAGGAGCATGCTTTGCTGGAGAATTTCCTCCAGGGAGGAACCGGGAGTGTCAAAGAGACGGGAAAGACCATGGAGACAGGCCAGTTCTTTCATGCGTTCACGCAAGGCGACCTTCTCCTGCTGGTGCTCGGCAGCCGAGCGTTCCAGGGCATGGAGCCGCTGGATCAGTTCTTCTCGGGTCTGGATTTCAGTCATGGGGATTTTTCTTTGCCGTTTCATCCGCTTCTTTTGCCGGTTCCGTGTTTCGTATCGCCGTGCCGCCGTGAGGCGCTTGGTAACACAATGCCTGAACGGGCGCCTATCGAACATTTTCCCGGATCGTCAGCGCAGCAGCACCGCCCTGACCGGCGCGGCTTCGGCGCCGTTCAGGCGCAACGGAAGGCAGAACAGCGTGTAGCTGCCGGGCGGGACGGCGATGAGGTTGATGCTTTCCAGGATCAGGATTCCGGCGGACAGCAGCGTCCGGTGAGCCTTGAAGTCAAGGCTGTCCCAGGGGTCGACGGAGATATAATCGATGCCCACCAGCGCGACGCCCATTGTTACACACCATTCGGCGGTTTCCGGAGACAAATGGACATGACGTTCCGAGAAAACGCCGCTGCGGCAAAGGCCGCGGGTGGAATTGCGCGTCCGGAACAGCAGGGCCTCCCCCGGCCGGAGGGTGACGTCCGCCAGGGCTTCCGGTTTGACGGAGACGTCATCATCGACGGGCACCACCAGGGCGGGGAGAATGAAATCCTTCACGTCGTATTGATCGACGGTTCTGCCGTCCTGGATGAAATGGGCCGGAGCGTCGATATGGGTGCCGGAATGCGCGCTGAGTTCCAGGCCGGACAGTTCGCAGGCGCCGCCGTTCCGGATGGTGGATATGGATTTCCGCGAATAGGGTACATCGCCGGGGTAGTCGATGGACCCGGCGCCCAGCGGAACGCTGATATCATAAATCGTTTTGTATTTCACGATGTGCCATCCCCCTGCCGCGTCACGACACTCCCCGTTGATTCAAAAACGGTCCGTACTGGCGGTCCACGTCTTGAATATGGTGGATCAGCCAGCCTTTCAGGAAATTCATGGCTTCCACCCCCAGGGAGGTGCCGGCCTGAAAGCGTGCGCGCATGTCCGAAATCCGTTCCACAAAATGGGCGTGCATTTCCTGCTGACGCTCCAGACCCGGATACCGTTTCACCCGCAGGATCGCTTCTTCCTCCGCGAAGTGGGTTTGGGTGTATTCCACCAGCTCATCCAGGATCCCGCCCAGGGAGGACTGGGCCTTGCCGGATTTCAGGCCGTCGTACAGCCGGTTGATCAGCTCCACCAGCTTGCGATGCTGGTCGTCCATTTTTCCGACGCCCACCGAATACTCCGGACTCCATTGAATCATTTTTCCCGGTCCGGCGCCGGCGGCAGCCCTTGCGGACCGATGACGTCCCGGTGCGGCTATCAGAGCTTCGACTTTCCGTCCGGGAGTGTCCGACAGGACGGCGGACGCCTTCCGCCTGTCGCCCGGGGTCTCCCGGATGGTGAACAGCGCCAGGAGCTCCCGCAACTGCTGGGCCTGGCCGGAGAGTTCCTCCGAGGCCGCGGCGCTTTCCTCGGCGTTGGCCGTGTTCTGCTGGGTGACGCTGTCGATCTGGCCCAGGCCCTGATTCACCTGCTGGAGCCCCTGGGCCTGCTCGTTGGAGGCGGACGCTATTTCCGACACCAGTCCGGCGGCGCGGGTGATGCTTTCCACAATCTCCGTCAAGGCGCCGGCGGTTTGGGTCGCGATCCGCGATCCGTTTGCCACCTTGGTGTTGGAGGATTCGATCAACTCCGTGGTTTCCCGGGCGGCCCTGGCGCTGCGCTGGGCCAGGGTTCTGACTTCCTGGGCGACAACGGCGAACCCTTTGCCGTGCTTGCCGGCCCTGGCGGCTTCCACCGCGGCGTTCAACGCCAGCAGGTTGGTCTGGAAAGCGATGTCGTCGATGATTTTGATGATTTTCCCGATCTGGCCGCTGGAGGACTTGATATCATCCATGGCAACGGCCAGCTGCTGCATGTCCTGGTGGCCTTTCTGGGCCGATTCCTGGGCTCTGGTGGTGAGTTGGTTGGCCTCCTGGGCGCTTTCGGCGTTCCGGCGCACCTGGCCGCTGATTTCGTTCATGGAGGCGGTGATCTCCTCCAGGCTGGCGGCTGATTCCGTGGCGCCCTGGGAGAGGCTCTGGGCCGCGTCGGAGATCTGCCGGGCCCCGGAATGCACCTGCTCGGTGGCGCTGCGGACATCGCCGACAATTCTCGACAGATTGGTCACCATTTTTTCCAGGGCCAGGCCCAGTTGATCCCGGTCGGAGGCAAGCTGCAGATCGCAGTTCAGGTCCCCCTGGGCCACCCGTTCGGCCAAATCCGCTTTGGCGGCCAAGGTTTGGATCATCCGCCGCATGGCGGCGTGGACGCTGGCGTCGCCACCGGTTTCATCCACCGGAACGCGGGTGTCCCCTCTGGAGACGTGTTCGGCGATTTCGGACAACCGCATTGGTTCGGCGCCCAGCGGCTGGATGACGTTTTTCTGGATGCTCCAGTAGAGGAACCCGATCATGCCCAGCATGGCGATGCAGGCAAACCCGAAAACGGCGTTGATCATGTGGCGCTGCCGGTTCAACTCCCGCGTCACCACCGCGGCCTTCTGACCCATCAGGAACAGGCCTGTCTCCTGGCCATTGAAATTTTCGATGCGCTTGGCCAGGGTCAGGTATTCCCCGTCGAATACATGCCCCTGTAATACCGCTGCCGGATCGAGACGGCGGGTGGCGTATTCCAGAAAGGGTTGGTCGATTTCATTGATGGATAACGTGTAATTTCCCAGTTGCGGCATGTCGCGGAGTTCCTTGGCGACGGACAAATGGTCGTTGTGCAGGAAATACAGAAAAAAGAACTCATGGGGTTCGAGGGTGCGGCGGATGGAATTGAGTCCCCCCTCGAAATCGGCGATGCCGACAAACTCGCCTTTGTGGAAAACCGGAAAGAGGCCCTTCAATCGCAAACCTAGCTCCGACGCCTCCAGTACCACCAAGGGTTTCCGGGTGTCCCGGACGCTTTTGAGGGCTTCGGAATAGGCGAGCTCCTCGCCGGATTTGTCCGGTTCCCAGGATTTGACGAAGACCTTCAGATCCCGGTCCGCCAGGACGACGTTGACGTTTTTAAAACTCGTATGCTCCTTGTAAATCCGGTTGTATTGTTCGATGATGTCCTGGCAGCGCTTCCGGTCTCCACTGCTCATGGCTTCTTGAATCAGCGGGTTGTTGGCCAGCTGCAGGGCGTTGGTCAGCCAGACTTCTTTCTTGGCGGTGAGGGCGTCATCCAGGGTTCTGGCCATCAGCGCCGCTTTGTTTTCGAGCACTTCCTGCCTGATGGTTGACTGTTGGGCCCAAAAATACGGAATGCCGGCCGCAAGGAAAACAGCGGTAATCGAAGTCAATGTGATAATCAATCTAGTGCGGACGCCCATTTTTGTTGCGGTCATTGGTTGACCCTCCATTACCTCGCAATTGGATGCCTGTTGACTATCGGTGGTCGGTCTTTGTGACCAAATCCCCGCATAACCATATTGTTCAGCCATATAAGCGAAATCGTCCATCGATCCGGGCAATGGGTACGGCGAGTATGCGGGTGTTTGGGTTTGGGGATCGAAAGGGTTCGAGTGATTTTAATTCCTTCAAAACTATAACAAATCGAATCGGGAAAGACAACAGGAATGATGGGTGTTCAGCCGGGATCGCTGCTGGATCTCATCCTTCAGGCTTTTCATGGCAAATGTTTCCTGCAGGGATTTCAGCTCCGTCCGGAACAACAGGAAATAACCCAAATTGGCCGTCAGGATTCCAACGACCGCCTTCCACCCTAAGTTTGCCAGCATGAAACCGGTATCCCACTGCCAGGGGCCGGCCACCATGAGGACCGGAGGGGCCGCGTAACTGGTAAGGGTGCCTCCCACGGAAATGTTGACGAAAAGCAACCCCAGGGTGGCGTATTTGAATTTCCGCGATGGCGACAGAGCGAAGAATTTTTCCGACAGCAGCATGGCGGAAATGGTCATGGCCGCCGGATGGAACGGTTCCTGACGGATTCGGTCGGCGAGGATGCCGAGGACGCTGTCCATGGACGGCGGAAAAACTATTTGGTCTGGGTCTGGGCGGCGGGCGCTCTTTTCAGCCAGTAGTCGGTGTAGAACACCTGGCCGGTTTTGACCGCCAGGGCGATCAGATATACCGTCATGACGGTGAGGACGATGATATGCTGCTTTGCCTTCACTTTTTCCTTCAGTTTTTGGAACATGGACTCCTCCGGGTGATCGTTTGCAACCACCATAGTCCAAATGCCCGGGGATTGCAAGTCGTTGTGCGCGGCCGGACGCGCCCCGTCAAGGCCGCCGGCCGGCCGGCGAAATCCCCAGGCTGCCGATGAAACAGGAATCATCGTCATCATCCGCCTCTTCCGTGGAACCGGAAGCCGGGCTGCCCAGGCCGGAGGGGTCCTTGACCATCAGGAGGTCGTCGTCATCGTCATAGGGACCGTTGTCGGTGATGTACAGGGTGACGACGGTTCTTTCGGCATTAAAAACCGCGCCGTCGCCTTCGCCGTCGGAAATCAGGCCGCGGTCGAAATTCAGCCAGCCGGTTTCATAGGTGTATTTATACCAGGCAAAACCCGCCGGCGCCGGTTCGGGCAGGTAAACCGAGATAACGGCGGTGGCTCCGGGCTTGCTGGTTTTGGCTTCAACGGAAATCAATCCATAGGTCAAATCCGCCGGCCGGTTTGCCGTGGAACTGATGCCGGTGGGATTGACAGCCTCGATACCGGTCAGCTTGGTGCTGCCACCCGCCATGATACCGATGTCGTCATTGGTATACGACTGGAAGGTGGTGACACCCTCGGGATAGCGGGTGATGCCGTTGTCCGCCACGGAGATCTGAATGTCATCGGCGTCCGTCAGACCCTCCTCGTCGGTGCAGGTGAGCCGGAAGGCCAAGGTCGCGCCACTGGAACCGACCATCGGCGCGATGAAATTCAACCGGGGCGAGGAACTGTCGGAAAGCGTCACAAGGGAACCGGCGGTCTGGATCCATTGATACGCCGCAATGGCGTTGTCCGCGTCATAGGAAGCCGAACCGTCCAGGCGCACGGTCGTCCCTTCCAGCACCACCTGGTCGTCTCCGGCCAGGGACACGGGCGGGCTCCCGGAAGCGCCTTGGGACCCCGTGACAGTCGCCAGAATGGAAACGGCGGCATATTCAGCGTCGGTGACCGTGATGGTCGAGACCCCCGCCGATACCCCGCTGACCGTCACGGTGGCGCCGGTGATGTCGGCTGTGGCGATATGGACGTAGCGGGAGAAGGCCCGATAGGGCGGTTCGCCGCCGCTGACGGTGACGGTGCCGCTGCCGCCGACGTTCAGGGTAAGGTTGCTTGCCGAAAGGGCCAATACCGGTTTGGCGGTGATGATAACGTTGATGCTGGCGGTTCCGGAAGTGCCTTCGTCATCCGTTGCGGTGAGGGTGACGGTATGACTGCCGGGCGCCAACAGGGAAGTGGAGACGGAGTTTCCCGAACCGATGACCTGGATCCGGCCGCCGAGATTGGACGTCCAGACCAGGGATTTGCCGATGAGGGTCCCGTCCTGCGGATCGCTGGCGGTGCCGTAAAAGCTGATGGTTTCGCCCTCGGTGAAGCGGGCGCCGGAAGCGGGACTGCCGATCACCGCCGAAGGCGGGGCGTTGCCGGCGGTGATGGTCACCGTGGCCGTGCCGGTTTCGCCCTCGCTGTCGGAGGCCGTCAGGGTGACGATATGCGTCCCTTCGGAGGCGTCGTTCCATGACAAGGTTCCTCCGATACCGATCTGGCCGTCGAGATTGGATGTCCAGACCAGGGAGGCGCCGGTCAGGTTGCCGTCTTCCGGGTCCGTGCCGCTGCCCGTCAGCGTAATGACTTCATTTTCGTTGAAGGAGCTGTTGTTCCCGGGGGACGTGATGGTGGCCGTGGGTGTCCGGTTGACGATGGTCACGACGATGCTGTCCGTTCCTGTGTCACCGTCGCTGTCGGTGGCGGTCAGGGTGATGACATGGGAACCGCTGGAAAGGGTGTCGGAGGCCAGGGTCGCACCGGTGCCGATCTGATTATCCAGGCTGGAGCGCCAGACCAGGGAGGCCCCGGACAAGGCGCCGTCTTCCGTGTCCGAACCTGCGCCCTGGAAAACGACGTTGTCGCCGCTGTTGTAGCTGCTGCCGTCCGCGGGGGCTGAAATAACGGCGGTCGGCAGCTCATTGCCCACCTTGACGGAAATGGTGGCCGCGTCGCTGTCGCCGTCGCTGTCGGTGACGGTTAGGGTGATGACGTGGGTGCCGAAGGACAGGTTCTGGACCGGAAGGGGAGAGCCGGTGCCCAGCTGCCCGTCCAGGCTGGAGGACCATACCAGGGAGTTGCCGGCCAGGGGACCGTCCTCCGGATCGGTGCCGGTTCCGGTGAAGGTGACCTGCTGGCCCTCGTCGTAATCGCTGCCGCTGGTGGGCGCGGTGATGAGAGCCGTGGGTTCCTGGTTGGTAATGGTCACGATAATGGTGTCCGTATCCGCGTCGCCGTCGCTGTCGGTGACGGTCAGGGTGATGACATGGGTGCCGGTGACGAGGGTATTGGACACCACCGGCGAGCCGGTCCCGATCTGGCCGTCGAGGCTGGATGTCCAGACGAGGGCGGCCCCGGAAAGCGCGCCGTCTTCGGTGTCCGTTCCGGTTCCTTGAAAAACCACGTTGACGCCGCTTTGATAGCTGCTGCCGCTGGCCGGCGTCGTGATGTCCGCCGTGGGCGGTTCGTTGCCGACCTTGATGTTGATGGAAGCGGTGTCCTCATCGCCGTCGCTGTCGGTGACGGTGAGGGTGATGGTGTGATTGCCCGCGGACAAAGTCTGGATGGCCAGGGGCGAACCGGTGCCGAGCTGGCCGTCGAGGCTGGATGTCCATACCAGGTCGTTCCCGGCCAGGGCGCCGTCATCCGGATCCGTTCCCGTTCCGGTAAAAGTGATCAGCTCGCCCTCGTCAAAGGTGCTGCCGCCGGCCGGCGCCGTGATGACGGCGCTGGGGAGCCGGCGGATGGTGATTACAATGCTGTCCGAATTGGTTTCGCCGTCGCTGTCCGTCACCGTGAGGGTGATGGTGTGGACACCCCGGGACAGGTCGTTGGTGTTGAAGGCGGCGGAATTGCCGCCGATGGGGCCGTCCTTGGAGGAAAGCCAGGAATAATCGTCGATGGTGCCGGCGTCGGGATCGCTGGCGTCGGCGGTAAAGGCGATGAATTCTTCATGGGCGAAGGAGTCGTTGTCGGCCGGGGAGGTGATCTGTACCAGGGGAATGACGGCCCCGGCTTCCACCACCGATAGAATCCAGAGGAGCAGTGACGCCATGGCAATACAACCATGGCGGATAGCCGGATATGCCCTTTTTTCGCCGAACCGTTTGCGCATGTTCCGCCTTATTGAATGGTGATGGTTATCGATTCGCTGTCCACCGCCCCGTTTCCATCGGTGACGGTCAGGGTGATGAGATGCATTCCCGCCGAGAGGGAGCTGACGCTGAAATTGGTGCCGGTGCCGATCAGGTTGTCCCGGTTGGAAGTCCATACCAGATTGCCTCCATACAGGTTGCCGTCCTCCTCATCGGTTCCGGTGCCGTTGAAAATGACAAGGTCGCCGGAGCTGAAGGTGTCGCCGTCGGCCGGGTTTTGAATGGCGGCCGTGGGCGCGGTGTTGCCGACGGTCAGGGCCACGGTGTCGGTCCCGGTGGCGCCGTCGCTGTCCGTGACGAGGAGGGTAATGGTATGGGCGCCGCTGGACAGATAGGAAACCGTGGGGGAAATGCCGATACCGATCTGGCCGTCCTTGTTGGAGCGCCAGACGAGGGAATTGCCGCTCAGGACCCCGTCTTCCGGATCGCTGCCGGTTCCGGAAAAGGTGACGGATTCGCTTTCATGGATGGTGGCGCCATCCACCGGATAATTGATCACGGCGGTGGGAGGGGTATTGCCGATGGTGATGGTCACGCTGTCGGTGCCGGTGGTCCCGGCGCTGTCCGTGGCCGCCAGACGGATGGTATGACTTCCCGACGACAGATTGTTGACGATGATGGAGCCGCCCATGCCGATCTGACCGTCGATCTGGGATGACCAGATCAGGGCATTGCCCTGGAGCAGGCCGTCTTCGGTGTCCGTTCCCGTGCCGCTGAAGGTGATGAATTGCCCCTGTCCGAAGGTGCTGCCGCTGGCCGGTGAGGTGATGGCCGCGACGGGGATGGTGTTGCCCTGGACATTCACCGTGATGGTGGCGGTGGCGCTGCCCGTTCCTCCCTGGCTGTCGGTGACCGTCAACGTAATGACATGGGTGCCGGTGGAGAGGGATGCGTTGGGGATGTTGGTGCCGATGCCCATGCGTCCGTCCCGGCTCGAGCTCCATACCAGGGAAGCGCCCGTCAAGGTTCCGTCCTCGGTATCGACCCCGGAGCCGGAAAATGTGATCAGATCCCCTTCGGTGAAGGTGGCGTTGTTCGCCGGCGCGGTGATGGCGGCGGTGGGCAGGGTGTTGTTGGCGGTTTGGGAAGCCGGCGTCTCCTCCGTTTCCTCGATTTCGTCTCCTCCGGTGCCGACGATACACAGCAGCCCCAGGATGATGATTCCAAAAATTCCAAATGTCCGTAGCCAGTTGTGCAAGCCGTGGTGATGGTTCATCCTGCTCTGCTCCATTCCATGATATCCATGCCGGTTATCAATTATTGGACAAGGCGGCGCCGCCGATTCCGCCACCGCCGGCGCCGAGGGCCATGGCGCCCGCGGTGCCGCCGAGGGCCTCCATGGTGTAGGAACTGGTGCCCAGGGCCGCGCCTGCCCCGGACCCCGCCGCCGCGCCCAGACCTGCCCCGGCCAAAGCACCCAGGACGGCCCGGGAAGTGGGGGTTCCGTGGTAGAACTTGTACTCCCTGGGCGACATATAGACCTTCACCCGGGCCGAGGCGATTCCGTCCTCATGACTGATGAAGGAGACCTGCGCTCCCCGCAGGTATGCATTGGTTTCGGTGATTACATGATCCACGGAGATGTTGTTGCGTCCGGCCGCGGTATACGCGTTCAAAATGGTTCCGGCGATACGTTCCGACAGCTTGCGGTAACCGTCGATGACGGCGGCCCGCTCGGCCATGAGTTTTTTCTGCTGGGGAGAGCCGGTTTCCGGTTCGATGCCTTGCCCGATTACATCCACGGCGAATTTCTCGGAGGCCTCCTCCGGCTCCAGTCCCGGTACCAGCTGGTGCTGGCTGGTCAGGATCGGGTTTTCATATTTCAGAATTTCATGGCCGGAGGTGCAGCCGATGACACCCGCAAGCAACAGAATGCCGATCATGCCGGAAACACGGCGGATGGTGGTAGCATATCGGGACATATGGTTCTCCTGAAATGAAATGGGGGCCGATGGCCGGAAAACAGCTTACCGAAATTCACAGCAATAATTATGCCACCATATCCTGTTCCTAAGTAACGTCCCGTCACATAAGCGATCGAGGGAAGCGCGGCCGCCAAGTCCCCGGCCGGAGATGCGGCAAGTTTTTCCGTATGGTCCGGTCTTGCGGCTGCCGTTGAACCGATTCGGCCATGTCATTATCTTGACGATTTTCCGTGCGGATTGACGGCCGGATGGTTCCGGGCGGGCCCAGGTGGTGGCGGTTTCGATTATAATAATCAGAAATAATTATAAATATTTTGTATATCCGGCAGTCGGATTTTTGGCATGGAGATTGCTGGGAATAGTCATGAATCGCAACGACACGGCAACAGAAAACGAAACGGCAACGGTTTCCCACAGTTGACACCATCAATCCCGATTGTAAGAGAACCCGCATGGATATTGCGACACTCCTCGGTATCGTTTCGGCCTTCGGTCTGGTATTCCTGGCCATTTTCATGGGGGGAGGACTTTCCCTGTTCATCGATGTGCCGTCCCTGCTGATTGTCATCGGCGGCACCCTGGGCGCCACCATGATCCATTATCCCATCCAGGATGTCATCGGCGCGGCGCGGGTGGGCAAAAATGTTTTCCTCACCAGGACGGCTCCGCTCAACCAGATCATCCGGCAGTTTGTCGATTTCGCGAACAAGGCCAGGCGCGAGGGGATTCTGGTCCTGGACTCCGAGGCCGGAAAGATCGACGATGGTTTTCTGCGCAAGGGAATCCAATTATCGGTGGACGGTCTTGAACCAGCCGCCATCAAGGATATAATGGATACGGAGATCGATCTGCTGAGAGAGCGCCACCAATTGGGCGCGGAAATCTTTTCCACCATGGGCGCCTTCGCTCCGGCCCTCGGCATGATCGGCACCCTCATCGGCCTGGTGCAGATGCTCCAATCCATGGATGATCCCAATTCCATCGGCCCGGCCATGGCGGTGGCCCTCCTGACGACATTTTACGGCTCCATCCTGGCCAATCTGATCTGCCTACCGGTTGCCGGAAAGCTGCGGACGCGCAGCAAGGAAGAAACCCTGACCAAGGAAATGATCATCCAGGGGATCATGGGACTGACCCGGGGGGACAATCCCCGGGTGCTGGAGCAGAAGCTGATGGTGTTTATCGCCCCCAAGGAGCGTGACAGCCATTTTGACTGACCGGATAACGGAAAAAACAGCGACCGATGAAGACGAAACAGGGACGGCCAACCGCGGGGAAAGGAGAGCACGGGAGTTTTCTGCTTCACATGATGACCATCTCGCTCTTTGTCATTCTGTTGGCCTTTTTTATTCTGCTGAACGCCATCGCGGTGGTGGATGAACGCAGGGTCGCCGTGGCTGTCGGATCTCTGCTGGGGAGTTTCAGGGGGGATTCCGGTGAATACGTCGCCATCGACGGCATGGGAGGCGCACCCCGCTTGGTCACCATTCAAACCGAATCGGGAATAATGGATTTTTCCGGTCTGTTTGTCCAGGCGGACAAATGGACCCAGGAAATCAGCATCCGGAAGGATTTCCGGGGGACGGTGATCAGCATCCCGACGGCTGACCTGTTCGAACCCCATGAAACCCGCCTGAAGAATTCCGGCCAGATGTTGCTGGGCAGACTGTGCCGGATTTTACGGGAGAACGACTATCCCATCGAGATCATGGGGCACACGGACGATCTGGCCTCCGCGGAGGGCCGGAGGATCACCAACCGGGAGTTGTCGGCGCTTCAGGCGGTGGATGTCCTTCGGTATTGCATACAGGCGGGGGGCGTGTCCCCCCAGCGTCTGCTGGCCTATGGATGGGGTTCCCGGCGGCCCCTGTATCCCCACGCGACCGGGGAAGCCCGCGGGATGAATCGAAGGCTTGACATCCTGGTGGTCCACCCGCGGCTCCGGGAAAAACCGAAAAGCGGATTCACGTTCAAACGCTTTTTCTTTCGGTCTTTTGAATAGTCTTTGGCTCCGGAGAAAGGAAACCTTCATGAAAACAAGGGTGGAGCGATCGAATCATGGCGAGTAGACGGAGAGATCCATCCGGAAAGCCGCGCAGTGTCTTTCCCGATACCTGGATGGTCACCTTCGGCGATCTGATCATGCTGATGTTGACGTTTTTCGTGATGCTGATGACCATGAAATCCATGGACAACGAAACAGCCAGAAAACTACTGACGGACCTGGCGGCCCGTTCGGGCCCTCCCGGAATCCAGAAACCCGGGACCGGAAGGGCAGCGGATACCGGGTTCGGCCAGGAAGGTCGACCGGTATTCATCGAAGACGGGGAGGGCCTTAGGGCTGTGGCCAGAATGCTGGAAGGCATCCAGACCCGAACGGCGGAACAGGAACAGGTAAGGGATTTGATGAAAAAAATCGATGTCGCCGAGGACGACCGTGGGGTGGTGATCACCCTGGAATCCGATGAATTGTTTGCATCGGGGGGAGCCGACATCCGTCCGGACCGGATGACGCTCCTGGACGCCATGGGAAAAATTATCCGCAAAGCGGCCAATGACATTGTTATCGTCGGGCATACCGACGCCATGCCCATCCAGAGCGACAACATCCGCTCCAATTGGGAGCTGTCGGTTTTCCGGGCCGTGAATGTCTATTACTATCTCACGGATCATGCGGGCGTGCCCGGGAACCGGCTGGCCCCGGGCGGACTCGGCGATCAGATGCCGCGGTTTGCCAATGACAGCCCGGAAAACATGGCGAAAAACAGACGGATTGAATTCGTGCTGAAACAAACCGAAATCATGGAGACGGATGCCGGTTACGGTGGAAAAACCGCGTCCGAGGAGGAAAGATGAGTGCGGAAGAAGTCGCGGCGGAAGAAGGCTCCAAGGAAGCATCGCCGGTAACGTCAAAGCGGAAATGGATCATCATCGGTGCGGTGGGACTGCTGCTGCTTCTGATTATCGGCGGTGTCGCCAGCTGGCTGCTGATCAAAAAAGGGGGGGATGAGAAGACAGGGCACCCCGCGCCTGCTCCGGAATACAAACCTGTTCCCGCGTCCGGGCCGGCGCCGGCGTCCAAGGCGGAATCGGTCCCCGGTTTCGGCAACATCCTGGCTCTGGAACCGTTTGTGGTCAATCTGGCGGATCCGGGCGGAAAACGCCTGCTGCGGATCAGGATCGAAATGGAACTGGCGGGCGGAATGCCCCAGGATGAATTCGCGGTGAAGGTCCCCCGGTTGCGGGACATGATCCTGTTGCTGCTGAGTGAAAAGACCATGGAGAACATCCAGAAAATGGAAGGCAAAATCGCGTTGCGGAATGAATTGATCACGCGCATCAATCAAATCCTGACCACCGTCAAGATCCGCAACCTTTATTTTACGGAATTCGTCATCCAGCAAAGTGAGCCATGAGCGAAATTTTATCCCAGGAAGAAGTTGACAGTCTGTTAAGCGGGTTGTCGGCAGGCAAGGTTGAAACCGAAACGGACAAGCCGGTGGAAGCGGGGGAATTGCGCCGTTTTGATTTCGCCAATCAGGACCGGGTCATCCGCGGACGCATGCCGACCTTTGAAGTCATCAACGAACGTTTCGCCCGCGAGGTCCGCACCAGCCTTTCCAACCTGCTGCACACCACCGTCGATATCAGCGCCGAGGCCCTGGACACCATGAAATTTTCGGAGTTCGGCAGATCCCTTCCGGTGCCCACCAGCCTGCATGTGTTCCGCATGGATCCGTTCAGGGGCCATGCGTTGCTGGTGCTGGAAAGTCAGCTGGTGTTCAACCTGATCGACACGTTTTTCGGCGGCAAGGGGACGGCGCCGGCGAAAATTGAAGGCCGCGAATATACCGCCATCGAGGAAACCATGATCAACAAGGTGGTCATGGCCTGCCTGAAGGATCTCCAGACGGCCTGGGCCCCGGTGGAACCCATTACGACGGTTCTGGTGCGCTCGGAAGTGAATCCCCAATTCGCCGCCATCGTGATGCCCACGGACCTGGTCATCGTGACGAAATTCGAAATCGAGCTGGAGCAATCCGCCGGGACCCTGATCGTCTGCCTGCCCTATGCCATGCTGGAGCCCCTGCGCAGCAAGCTGGCGGCTGGTTTTCAGGCGGAAATCCTGGATATCGACTATGTCTGGCAGAAACGCTTGAAGGAAATCATTCTCAGCTCCACCGTCCGATTCGAGGTCTTGCTGGGGAAGGTGAAAATCAGCGGTGAACGCTTGATCCAGATGAAAACCGGGGATGTGATTCAACTCGATCAGGATGCCGAGGACAGCTTGGTGGGGCTGGTGGAAGGCGTCCCCAAACTGATGGGCTACGCCGGGATTCAAAGAGGATTTCAAGCGTTTCAGGTAGCCGAGAAAAAACGATTGGAGTGAATGCGATGGACAATGGAAGCAACAAGGAAAAAAAGCAGGCCGCCCCTCCCGCGGTCGCGGCCGAACATGCGGATTTGGATTTTATCCTGGATATCCCGCTGGAATTATCCGTGGAGCTCGGCAAGGCGCGCATGCTGGTGAACGATCTGCTGCAGCTCGGTCAGGGTTCGGTGGTGGAACTGAACAAGCTGGCCGGCGAGCCCCTGGAAATTTTCATCAACCGCAAACTGGTGGCCCGGGGCGAAGTGGTGGTGGTGAATGACAAGTTCGGGGTGCGGCTCACGGACATCATCAGCCCGCTGGAGCGGGTGCGGAACTTGGGGGCTTGAGACGCAATTACGAATTACGAATCGGGAATTACGAATGGTGGATGGGACTCAATTCATCTTACGGAGCGGCTGCCGGATCAACCGGACCAGGAGACAATCGGGCGGAGGGAGCGGAAAATCATGAACACGGTGGCCTCAGAAGGCGCCGGGGCGATGGCGCCGGATTTATGGATGACGCTGCTGAACAGTTTCGCCGTTCTGTGCATCGTGCTGGGTCTGGTGGTGGCGGTGCTGTTCTTCCTGCGGCGGTTCGTATTAGGGCAGGGGCGATCCGGGGAACAGGGCGTCCTGAAACTGGTGGCGACTTATCCCGTGGGACCCAAGGAGCGGATCCTGCTCATGGACGTCATGGGGGAACGGATTCTCATCGGAGTGACGCCGCAACAGATCAACCATATCAAGACAATTACGAATTACGAATTGTGAATTACGAATGGCGGATCGGTGAAGCGAGGCTGAATCCGGCATGCGAAACGGCATCGGGAGTGTTATGAGGAGGGATTGTAAAAAAATGTCGGACCGGAGCCTTCGGGGCCGCTTGTGGATGGCGCTTTTTCTGTTGGTCTGGCTGATGCCCATCTGCGCCGATGCGGCCACGATTCCGGTTCCTTCCATCAATATCGGGGTGGGGAAAAGCGACAATCCGGACGACGTGGCGGTGGTCCTGGAAATCATCGCCCTGCTGACGGTGCTCACGCTGGCGCCGGCGATTTTCATCCTGATGACCTCCTTCACCCGGTTGATCATCGTTTTTTCTTTCCTGCGCCAGGCCATCGGCACGCAGCAGAGCCCCCCCAACCAGGTGTTGGTGGGCCTGGCCTTGTTCATGACGTTTTTCATCATGACGCCGGTGTGGAACAATATCTACCAGGAGGCCCTCCGGCCGTATCTGGATAAAACCCTGGGGCCCGAGGAAGCCTTTGAAAAAGCCCAAAAACCCCTCCGGGAGTTCATGCTGAAAAACACGCGGGAAAAGGATCTGGCCCTGTTCGTCAAAAGCACGAAGGGAGAACGGCCCAGAACCCGGGAGGATGTATCCCTGATCGTGCTGACCCCCGCCTTCGTCATCAGTGAACTCAAAACCGCTTTCATCGTCGGTTTCGTGCTCTATGTGCCGTTTCTGATCATCGACATGGTGGTGGCGAGCGTGCTGCTGTCCATGGGCATGATGATGCTGCCGCCGGTGATGATCGCCCTGCCGTTCAAGTTGATGCTGTTCGTCCTGGTGGATGGCTGGCATCTGCTGGTTGGTTCCATGATCAACAGCTTCGGAGGCAAGATCATATGACTCCTGAATTCGTCGTCAACATGGCAAAGGAGGCCATTATCCTGACCATTCTGGTGTCCACGCCGATGTTGGGGCTGGGACTGATCGTCGGTCTCAGTGTCAGTGTTTTCCAGGCGGTCACCTCCATACAGGAAATGACCCTGAGCTTCATCCCCAAAATCCTGGCGGTGATGTTCGGACTGCTGTTTTTCGCTCCCTGGATGCTGGAAAAGCTGACCGCCTACACCTTCAAGCTGATCTCCGGCATCCCCTTGTATATTCACTGAAAGGGGACTGTCGGCCCATGATGACGTTTCTCGGGTATCCGCCGGAAAGTCTTCAATTGTTCTTCCTGGTGTTTATTCGAATCAGCGTGCTGCTGTTTCTGTTTCCGGTCTTCGGCAGCCCGGTTTTCCCGGAGTTGGCCAAGGCCGGACTCGCCTTGATCCTTTCCCTGGCGCTATTCCCCATGGTTCCCGCCGGCCTTTCCATTTTCCCCGGGAGCCTGGTGGGGACGGTCGTCCTGATGGCCTCGGAATTGATCATCGGCCTGATCCTGGGGCTGATGATCCGGATGTTTTTTGCCGCCGTGCAACTGGCCGGGCAACTCATCAGTTTTCAGATGGGGTTCGCCGTCATCAATGTTCTGGATCCCCAGACCGGCTCCCAGGTCTCCATCCTGGATCAGTTCGCTTATTGGGTGGTGCTGATCGTGTTCCTCCTGATGAATGGCCATCATTTCATGATCGGGGCGCTGGTGGAAAGCTTTCAGGTTCTCGGCGTCGGGATGCTGACACTGAAGGAAGGGCTTTACCGGCAGGTCCTCCAGCAGTCGGTGGACATGTTCGTGCTGGCGGTGAAAATCGGGGCTCCGGGAATTGTCGCGCTGCTGTTCGTCAGCGCGGCCTTCGGTCTGTGCGCCAAATTCGCGCCGCAGATGAACATCCTGATTGCGGCCTTCCCGGTGCAGATCGTCGTGGGGCTGTTTTTTTTCGGCGCGGCCCTTGACATCATCGTGACCGTCACGCGGACCTTCGTCCGCCAACTGCCCCAACTGCTGATTTCGCTGCTTCATCTGATGAGCGCCGGATAGTATGGCGCGAGCCTTGCATTACACCTTCCTCAAGAATCCAGTCTTCATCGATATATCCGCAGACGGCTGACCTTTCCAGCCTCCGGTGCGATCCGGTTGGCCGGAACGGTTTGGCGGAGGTCACCTTTGGCCGACGAGAGTTTTCAAGAAAAAACAGAAGAAGCGACTCCCAAGAAGCGTGAAAAAACGCGCGAGGAGGGGCAGGTTGCAAGGAGCGTGGAAATCGCCTCGGTTTTTGTCCTGCTGGCCGGGGTCCTCATGTTGTACGGACTCGGGAGTTTTTCCTACCGGAATTTCATGGAAACCCTGCGCGGCGGATTGTCGCTGACCGCCATCCCTTCCTTTGATTCTCCATATGTGATGCAGGTATTGTATTCCGTCTCCCTCCGTTTTTTAATGTTCGTGTCCCCCATATTCCTGGCCATCTTCATTATCGCGCTGGTCAGCAATTTCCTCCAGGTCGGTTTCATGATTTCCTCCAAGGCCATTGAACCGAAATGGAACCGGCTCAGCCTGATCGCCGGATTCGGGCGGCTTTTTTCCATGCGATCCGTGGTGGAGGCGGTGAAAGCGGTGCTGAAACTGTGCATCATCGGCGTGGTGTCCTATTTGATCGTGCGGCGGGAATTGGATCGCATCACGGGTCTGTACACCCTCGGCGTGGGGGAGATTCTGCTGTATCTGGTAAAAATCGCTTTCAAAATCTTCATCTGGGTGATCCTGGTGATGATGGCCCTGGCCTTGCTGGATTATCTCTATCAGCGCTGGCAGTTCGAACAGCAGATCAAAATGACCAAACAGGAAATCAAGGATGAATTCAAACAATCGGAAGGGGATCCCCAGGTGAAATCCCGCATCCGCAGCCTCCAGCAGCAGGCGGCCAGGAAACGGATGATGCAGGAAGTGCCCAAGGCCGACGTGATCGTCACCAACCCCACCCATCTGGCGCTGGCGATCCGCTACGACGCCCTGACCATGAGCGCGCCCCGGATCACTGCCAAAGGCGCGGGCCTTTTGGCTCAACGGATCAAGGCCGTGGCCATGGAACACGCTGTCCCCGTCGTGGAAAACAAAGAATTGGCTCAAAACTTGTATAAGCTAGTGGATATCGGCGAGGAAGTCCCCAGTCAGTTTTTCAAGGCCGTGGCGGAGTTGCTTGCCTATGTTTATAGATTAAAAGGAAAAACAATAGGTTGAAAGTGATTTGGCCGCGCGGATGATCCGGAAATTCAAGGTTCCATGTCATAGTTTCAACAGGCGTGTCAAAAAACAGTCGTCGGGAATCGTTCCGGCGTCAAGGAGGCGGAATGGCGGGTGAGCGCAAGGGGTTTATCGGCACCATACTCCGGGATTCAACGGATATCGGCATGATCATCGCCGTCATCGGCATCCTGATGGCCATGCTGATCCCCATGCCGGCCATCTTGCTGGATCTGATGCTGGCCATGAACATCACCCTGTCCGTCATCGTTCTGATCACCACCATGTATACGGTCACGCCCCTGGAATTTTCCATCTTTCCATCCATGCTGCTGGTGTTGACCCTGTTCCGGTTGTCCCTCAACGTGGCCTCCACGCGTCTGATCCTGCTGTACGGACACGAGGGGCCCGAGGCGGCCGGCTCGGTGATCAAATCCTTCGGCAGTTTCGTGGTGGGCGGCAATTATGTCATTGGCTTGATCATTTTCATGATTCTGGTGCTGATCAATTTCATCGTCATCACCAAAGGCTCGGGTCGCATCGCCGAGGTCGCGGCCCGGTTCACGCTGGACGGCATGCCCGGCAAGCAGATGGCCATCGACGCGGACCTGAATGCGGGCCTGATCGATGAAAACGAAGCCAGGGCACGCCGCAAGGAAGTCGCCAGCGAGGCCGAGTTCCACGGGGCCATGGACGGCGCCAGCAAATTCGTCCGGGGAGACGCCATCGCCGGCATTGTCATCACCATCATCAATATCATCGCCGGGTTCATCATCGGGGTCTTTCAACAGAACATGGTCATCGCGGAAGCGGCCCGGAATTACACCCTGCTCACCGTGGGAGACGGGCTGGTGGCCCAGATACCGGCCCTGATCATTTCCACCGCGGCCGGCATCCTGGTCTCCCGGGCCGCCAGTGAAAACAGCATGGGCAAGGAGTTCGGCAAGCATATTTTCGCCAACGCCACGCCGATTTATATCAGCGCCTTCATCGTTTTCCTGATCGGCCTGGTTCCCGGCCTGCCGGCCATGCCGTTCATGACCCTGGCGCTGCTCATCGGTGGTGGCATGTATCTGATCAAACGGGGGAAACCGGCTGAGGGGGAGGTGCCCGCGGCGGGGGCTGCGCCCGCGGAAGGCGCCGAACCGGCGGGCCCCGAGGAAGTCGAGCATCTGCTGACCCTGGATACCATGGAACTCGAAGTCGGCTATGGGTTGATTCCCCTGGTGGACAAGGAGCAGGATGGCACCCTGCTGGGCCGGATCCGGGCGATCCGCCGGCAGTTCGCCACGGAGATGGGTATCATCGTTCCGGCCATCCATATCCGGGACAATTTGAAACTGCGGCCTTCCGAATACCGTATGCTGATCAAGGGTGTTGAAATGGCCAAGGCGGAATTGATGGTGAACCATCTTCTGGCCATGGACCCCGGCGGCGTGACCCGCACCATCGAGGGGATTCCCACGGTGGAGCCTGCCTTCCGGTTGCCGGCTCTCTGGATTCCTCCGGAAAAAGAGGAGGATGCGAAATTCAGCGGGTATACGGTGGTGGACAATGCCACGGTGATTGCAACGCATATCACCGAGATCATCCGCAACAACGCGGCGGATCTGCTGGGGAAACAGGAAACCCAGCATTTACTGGAAAATCTTTCCAAAACCCATCCCAAGGCGGTGGAGGAATTGGTCCCCGCCCTGCTGCCCCTCGGCATCGTCCAGAAGGTATTGCAGAATCTGCTGCGGGAACGGGTTTCCATTCGCGATCTGCTCACCATCGTTGAAACCCTGGCCGATTATGCGCCCATGAGCAAGGATGCGGATCTGTTGACGGAATATGTCCGGCAGAAGCTGGGCCGGTCGATTCTGGAGCCCTATGTGCAGGAGGGCGGCGTCCTGCAGGTCATCACCGTCGACCCGGCCGTGGAGGAGACGCTTTCCAAAGGGATCCAGCATTCGGAGCACGGTTTGTATCTGGCGGTGGAACCCAGGATCGTCGAATCCATCATTCGGTCCATCAAGGAGGAAGTCGAAAAATTCATGGAAGTGAGCGTTCAGCCGATCATTCTCTGCTCGCCCCTGCTGCGAAGGCATCTGCGGAAAATCATCGAACAGTTCGCCGCTTCCGTTTTTGTGCTGTCCCACGCCGAAATATCGCAAAACATCCGGATACAATCCATCGGGAAGGTAATGTTGAAGCATGGCGCCTAAACGATATCAGACCAGAACCATCCAGGAGGCCATCGGCAAGATCAAGAAGGAGATGGGCCCGGATGCGATCATCCTGTCCACCCGCCGGATCGCCGGCTCCGGACAGAGCCGAAACGATCACGGCCTTTTTGAAGTGACGGCGGCCCCGAAGGATTGCCCGCCAGCCATTACCCGATTCCCTTCCATGGAAAGCCTGGAAAAATCCACCGGCGTCATGGGGGATGGCGGCGATGACGCCTTCCTGTTTCGAGCCAGCCAGCAACATGGCACCATCCGCGAGGAATTGTTTCAGATCAAGGATAT
Organism: Thermodesulfobacteriota bacterium; assembly: GCA_049320885.1. Lineage (GTDB taxonomy): Bacteria > Desulfobacterota > Desulfobacteria > Desulfobacterales > SURF-7 > DYJD01. The sequence continues at coordinate 145,272 of JBMORA010000017.1, forward strand.
GCTGTTCCTGCTGAATCAGGCCGGCGGGTGGCCGGACGTTTTTCGAAATTATCCGGAATTATTGGAATTTTATGCCGGACTGATCCGGATCGGTTTATCCGGCGAGCGGGCCCAATGGTTCATCCAGCGGGTCGTCCGGACGGACGCGGCCCAAGAACTTTCCGCCGGGGAGATCCGGAAACGGGTATTGAGCGACATCGCACGCACGATCATCACGGCCGATCCTTTCCAGACGAATTCATCCTCCCGCGAGGACGACGGGCGGAAAATCGTCAGTTTCATCGGCCCGACCGGAGTCGGTAAAACCACAACCATCGCCAAGCTGGCGGCGGATTTGAGCCTGAAGCGCAAACAAAAAGTGGGGCTGGTGTCCATCGACAGCTACCGCATCGGCGCCATTGAACAGTTGAAAACCTATGCCGCCATTATCGGCCTGCCCTGCATGTCCGCTTTCAATACCCAGGATGTCCGGACGGCGGCGCGGAAAATGCAGAACAAGGATGTCATTTTGATCGATACGGCCGGTCAAAGTCATCTGGACCGGAAACGGCTGATGGAACTGGCGCATCTGCTGGACTGCGATCCGAAAATATCCAGCCAGCTGGTCATCAGCGCCACCACCCGCCGGCCGGACATGAAAACGGCCGTGGAGCGATTCGCGGTGTTGAAACCCAAAACCTATATTTTTACCAAATTGGATGAAACCGGTCAGAGGGGCGGCATCATCGACCAGCTGCTGGATTTCCGGATGCCGATTTCCTACGTCACCAACGGCCAGAATGTCCCGGAAGACATTCTGCCCGCGAGCCGGCAGAACGTATCCCGGCTGATATTCAATCGGATGTAAGGACTTGCCGGAAGAAAACGGGGAACGGTGACTTCGGTTCGGAATTGGATGATCACCATTGGTTGTAACCAGATCATGTGAGGGAGATAACTCGTGGATCAGGCACAAGGTTTGAGAAAAATCGTGGAAACAAGAGCCATGGATACAAGACGAAGGGCCGTGTCCGGAGAAGCGGCAGGCCATTCCGTTCTGCACGCCCCCCGGGTGATTTCCGTTACCAGCGGGAAGGGCGGTGTCGGTAAAACCAATATTGTCGGGAATTTGGCGGTGGCGTTCGCCCGCATGGGGAAAAAGGTGCTGATCTTCGATGCGGACCTCGGGCTGGCCAACATTGATATTATTTTCGGCCTGAGCCCTGCTTACCACATGGGGCATGTCATCGACGGCGAAAAATCCCTTCAGGAAGTGATGGTGGAGGGCCCGGAAGGCATCCGTATCCTTCCGGCCGGGTCGGGGATCGCGGAACTGACCCATCTGACGGAAGGACAGAAGTTGAACCTGCTCAGCGAATTCGAGGCCCTGGATGAAAAACTGGATATTTTTTTAATCGATACCGGGGCCGGCATTTCCTCGAATGTCATCTATTTCAATCTGGCGGCGGACGAATGCATCATCGTCGTGACGGATGAACCCACCTCCATCACCGATGCGTATGCCATGATCAAGGTGATGTTCACGCAGCACGGCACCAAGCATTTCAAACTCCTGGTGAATATGGTAAAAGACAGTATGGCCGCCAAATCCGTATATGAAAATTTAAGCTATGTGGCGGACCGTTTTTTGAATGGGGTTCTGCTGGAATACATCGGTTACATCCCCGGTGACGAATTGATGAAAAAGGCGGTGCTGAGCCGCAAACCGATCATGAGTCTCTACCCGGGAGCGGAATCGAGCAAACAGTTCAATAAGCTGGCGGCCGGCATCCTGGAGTCTCCCCGGAGGCATGAATCGGACGGCAATATGAAATTTTTTCTTCAACGGTTTATCGGTTTCCGTTCCTCCCAAATGGGGAAAAGACAATTACGGATCACGAATTACGAGTGATGGTATTTCAATACGAACAAGCCGGCGAAACCGGAAACGGTGTATTCGATTCCCGGACGCGGGAAGCGATGATCGTCAAGTACGCCTATCTGGTCAAGCGCATTGCCGGCAGAATGGCTTCCCGGTTGCCGTCCAGCGTCATGATGGATGAACTGGTCAGCGCCGGTTGCATCGGGTTGATCGACGCCATCGATAAATATGACCCGCAAAAGGAAGTCAATCTGCAGACCTACGCCGAGTACCGGATCAAAGGCGCCATCCTGGACGAGCTGCGGAATATGGATTGGTATTCCCGATCCATGCGCAAGAAAATCCGTGATATCGAGAAGGCCATCGCCACCGTCGAATCCCGGGCGGGACGCGGAGCCGATGACCAGGAGATCGCCGACGAACTCGGTATCGAACTGGAACAATACTACAAATACCTGACGGATATTCATGGCACGGCAATGCTCAGCCTGGATGAATTCATCCGCAACCAGGACAACGAAACGCTTTCCCAGAAACGATTTCAGGATAAAATACGCAGCCAGGACGACCCGTCCGGAAATTTCGCCCGGGAGGAAATGAAACAGGTGGTCGCCAAAGCCATCACCAACCTTTCGGAAAAAGAACAGCTGGTCATTTCCTTGTATTATCATGACGAACTCACCTTGAATGAAATCGGAAAAGTATTGAAACTGACCGAATCACGGATTTGCCAGATCCATACGACGGCGTTGATCAAGCTGAGGAACAAGCTCAAGGCGTTTTATGAATAAGAACCATTCGGGATGACAGCGGGAGTGATCCGGAGCCGACAGATGGCCGAAATCCACCAACCAGATTCAGCGACGACCCAATTCTCCCAGGAGGATATCGATGCCCTGCTCCGGGGCGTTTCCCAAGAAATGACGGCGGTGGAGGAGATCGACGCGGGGCAACCGGAAAGCCAGGAATCCGTGACCCTGGAGGAGATCGACCGGTTGTTGGACATTGCCCTGGAAAAGGCTGAGGAAATCGAGAGTTCCCTAAATGGTAAAGCCGTCGCCGCCGGGCCGCCGGTATCCCAGGACGACATCGACGCGTTGTTTTCCGGGGGAGTATCGCCGGCGGAGGAAGCAGCGCCGGCGAGGGCCGTGGAACCGGAGTCGGGGCCGGTATCCCAGGAGGACATCGACGCGTTGTTTTCCGGGGGAGTTTCGCCGGCGGAGGAAGCGGTGCCGGCGAGGGC
>JBMORA010000018.1:0-144118 GCA_049320885.1 Thermodesulfobacteriota bacterium
AAATCGTGGAGCGTCATGGCGGACGCATATGGGTCGAATCCACTGAAAACCAGGGGACTACTTTCTTCTTTACATTGCATAAATCATCGTACGACCAGGGCGGGGAAATGAAAACAGAAGGCGCGAGACCCAAAGATGAAATCTCATGGCCGGAAGTGAGGGGAAAACGACAGGGTAAGCAAGCGTAAAAGGAAATTTCGGATTATGGATCAAGCGACCGCAACGAAAAGAATCCTGATTGTCGACGATACGCCGGTGATGGCCCAGCTGCTGGCCCGCACCCTGAGCCCGGATTACGATATCCTGGTTGCCGAAAACGGACGCGACGGTATCGCCGCCGCAGCCGCCCAACCGATGCCGGATTTGATTTTACTGGATATCGCCATGCCGGAAATGGACGGGTATGAGGTCTGTCGGCGACTGAAAAACAGTCCGTCAACAGCGGATATTCCGGTCATTTTCCTCACCGCCATGGACTCCAACGACGACCAGAACAGGGGCTTCGCCGCCGGGGCGGTGGATTACATCACCAAACCCTTCAATCCGATACTGATCAAGGCCAGGGTAAACGCCCACCTCCAGACGAAACGCAATCAGGAAGAATTGGAATTTCTGGTTCAAGAACGAACCCGTGAACTATTGGAGATCAATCGGCGCCTGCAGCAGGAAATCCAGGATCGGAGCCGATCGGATGAAATCAACCAGGCGTTGTATTCCATATCGAACGCGGTCAACACCAGTTCGGACCTGGATGCACTGTATCGTTCCATTCACCGGATCATGAGCCGCGTCATCGATGCAGCCGATTTCCTGATCGCCACCTATGAGCCTGGAACCGAAACGATCCGATACCCATACTGGGTAAATGAATCCCGCCACAGGCTGGAAACGGAAGAAAGTATCAGGGTGTCGAACATCCTGTTGATGGAAGTCATCAAGACCGGTCGTTCCATGGTCTTCAGGCGCCAGGATATCCTGGCGCTTGTCCAGGCTGCGGTCTATGAATACCAGGGCCTTCTCCCGGAAGTCTGGCTGGGAGTGCCCCTCAAAAGCAGGGACACCATCATCGGCGCCGTCGCCGTTCAACACGATTCCGATCCCGATCATTTCGATGTTCCGGATGTCAACGTGCTGCACACCGTTTCCGGACAGATCGCCATGGCCATTGAACAGAAACGCGCCCAGGAAGCCTTGCGCAAGAGCGAGGAACGACATTCAAAAGTCCTCGAAGCCACCAGTGACGGCATCTGGGACTGGGATATCCGCACCAACGGCCTTTACGTGGATCCGAGTTATTACCGCCTACTCGATTATGAGCCGTATGAATTCCCCAACCGGATCGAGGAATGGTGGAAAGTGGTGCATCCCGACGATGTCAAGCCGCTTCGGAGAGCGTTGATCGCCCACCTGAAGGCCGGGACGGAAAAATTCAACGCGGAATTCAGGGCCCGGAAAAAAAACGGCGACTTTGTCTGGATATCGGGCAGAGGCAAAGTGGTTGAAATCGATGCGGAGGGGCGGCCCACGCGCATGGCCGGCACCCACACGGAGATTACTCATCGAAAGCTGGCCGAGCAGGCCCTGAGTGAAAGCCAGGAGCGGTATAAACGGCTTTCCGAAGTGACCATTGAAGGCGTCCTGTTTCACGACAAAGGGGTCGTCATCGATTGCAACGATTCCTTTGCCGCCATGTTTGGATATCAGCGCGACGAACTGCTCGGTAAAAACGTCATCGAAGTCTGCGCCTGCCCGGAATACCATGAGATGATCTATCAGAACGTCCGCGACTCCTATAATGAGCCATATGAAATCAAAGGTCTGAAAAAGGACGGCACTGTTTTTCCCGTGGAATTGGAAGGCAAGGAATCGCATTACTTCGGCAAGATCCTGAGGGTCACGGCGGTCAGGGATCTGTCCGAAAGAAAGCGCACGGAAGAAAAAATGATCCGCATGCAGAAAATGGAGGCCATCGGCACCCTGGCCGGTGGAATCGCCCATGACTTTAACAATCTTCTCGGGGGCATCCTCGGAAATATCGGCCTGCTGCAGATGTATTTGCCTGAAGGCGGTCCTGCCTGGACCCGTTTGAAGACCATTGAAAAAATCGTCCACCGCGGCGCCAATCTTGCCAAACAATTGCTGGGATATGCCCGTGAAGGCAAATATCAGATCTCCCCGATCAACATCAATCTGCTGATCCGGGAAACCCTGGAAATGTTCGGCCGGACCCGCAGACAGGTCATCATCCATTCCCATTTGCAAAACGATCCATGGACGGTGGAGGGTGACCCGACCCAGATCGAGCAGGTACTTCTCAATCTCTATATCAACGCGGCCGACGCCATGCCCAACGGCGGAGAACTGTTCGTGGAAACCGAAAACATGGTGATTTCCAAAATCCACGCCAAACAGCATCTGGGCGAGCCCGGACAGTATGTCATGATTTCGGTGCGGGACACCGGCCACGGCATGGACAAGGAAATCAAAAAAAGGATATTCGACCCGTTTTTCACCACCAAGGATGTCGGCAAGGGGACCGGACTGGGACTGGCTTCCGCTTACGGAATCATTAAAAATCACAACGGCAATATCGATGTCTACAGTGAGCCGGGCAAGGGCAGCATTTTCAAAATTTATCTGCCCTCATCGGACAAACACGCCGGGGAAGTCGTCCAGGCGGAGGAAAAAACGCTAAAAGGCAGCGAAACCATCCTGCTGGTGGACGATGAATACGAATTCCGCGATGTCGGGGAGGAAATGCTGCGGGAACTCGGTTATGAGGTGATCACCGCCGTAAACGGACAGGAAGCCTGCGACATTTTTACCGCCCGGCACGGGGCCATCGACCTAGTGATCCTGGACATGATCATGCCCATCATGGGCGGCGGCAAAACATTCGATTTCCTGAAAACCATCCAGCCATCCGCGCGGGTTCTGCTGTCCAGCGGATACAGCGCCGACAGCGAAGCAGCTGAAATCCTCTCCCGCGGTTGTGACGGATTCATTCAAAAGCCCTTCCGCATGTTCGAACTGTCCAAGAAACTGCGGGAGCTGCTGGACAAAGATTAAGGCTATACTTTTCAGCGGCACCGCAAAGAAGCCCCACGGCGCCGAGGTTTTCTTCTGTTTCCCCGGTGTCCCCTTGGGCCAGGAACGTTCCCGCTTTCATGCTTGACATCCCTTCCGGGTTAGCGTATCAGCCTTAATTCGCACTTCATTGTTTTGGGACATATCATGATCAATCGCATTATTTCCGTCGGTTTCCTGGTATTCATCGCCCTCAGTTCCATCCTGTTTTTCCTGATCGCCCTGACCCTCCGCTTGCTGACCGGATTCTTCGACCGCCGTCTGGTCCTCTTGCACTATTTCACCTGTTTCTGGGCCTCCGTTTATACCTGGATCATGCCCGCCTGGTCCGTTTCCATCCATGACCGCCGCCATATCCGAAAAGGAGTGACCTACATGGTGGTGTCCAACCATCAGTCGCAACTGGATATCCTGCTGGCGTTCCGCCTTTTTTTTCCGTTCAAATGGGTCTCCAAGGCCGAAGTGTTCAAGGTTCCCCTGATCGGCTGGAACATGGTGCTCAACCGGTACATAAAACTTAAGCGGGGGGACAAGGACAGCATCCGGCAGATGATGGATCAGTGTGAAGAAACCCTTTCCAATGGAAGTTCGGTGTATTTTTTTCCGGAAGGGACTCGCTCGGAAACAGGCGTTCTGAAGCCCTTCAAACCGGGAGCCTTTATTCTTGCCAAAAAATTACAAGTGCCGATTCTGCCCATCGTGATCAACGGCTCCAAAAACGCCCTGCCGAAACACAGCCTCAATTTTCACGGCAAGCATCATATGCACATCACCGTTCTGGAAGAAATCCCGCCCGCAACCTTCGCGGAATTACCCGTGGAGGAGATCATCCGGATGGTCCGGGAAAAGATCGCAGCCTGCCTGGGAGGAGATCGCGAATCCGCGGGCCATCCTTCCTGATCGCCGTCCGGCCCGGGCCCGTCCCGCATACGCCCTGCCGCTGGAAGAGGCAACCATCTTACGGCGGCACCCCAATCCCGGGTCTTTTCAGACAGCTGCCAAAAAAAACTTGCCTGGGCTTGGGGGGGTATGCTAAACGAAATCTTTGATTCATTTTGTTTCATTTTGTCTCAAGAAGAGGTTACCTTACCTGACTTTGTTTCGAAAGGAGCGGCGCCATCATGCCCCCCCAAAAAAAGCTGCGGCTGACATACATTCTGGCCTTGGTCCTGCTGCTTGCCGGCGCCATATGCTATGCCGCATTCCCGGTCAAACAACCGGAAGATCCCATTCGAAAAATGTTCAAAACCACCGCGGGAAAAGTTCTGTTTACCCACCATCAGCACCGGGCGGAAAAAGGGTACGCCGTCGCCTGTTTCGATTGCCACCATCACCATGAGGAGGATGCGGAAACACTTCGGCCGTGCGGCGACTGTCATCAGCCGGAAGATCCGCGGGAAGTCCCCGAGACCTGCCGCGAATGCCATGAGCCCGGTGAAGCCCACCATCCCGAATGGGAGGAAGGCGAAACGGAATCCGGCGGTGATGAAGTCCGGGCCTGCAAGGACTGCCACCTGGTCAAGGACGGTGAATCCACTCCCGGGACCTGCCTTGACTGCCATGAAGCCGATGAAATCGGCGAACAGGAAAAAAAGATGAATTTTCAGAAACGTTCCGACGCGTTCCATAACCAGTGTATCGATTGTCACCGCCAATTCGGCAAGGGACCGGTGGAATGCGCGTCCTGCCACGTTATGTAAATTCGGAAATGGACCCAATGATAAAAAGATCATTCATCGGATTGTATCAAGCCAGGCTGACATATGACGCCGTCGATCCCGGTGTTCAAAAAGCCAGAGCGGTCCGGCCGCGCCAATCGGTCCGGCTCCTCGTGGAATGTCCCATGCCCCCCGGCAAAAAACTGCTGCTGGCAACAGGCGACAAGGTCAAAGAAGGTCAGAAGCTGCTGCTGTCAAACAACTCCTCCTGTTACGCCATCGCGACCGCCGCCGGGATCATTTCCGCCATCGAACCCCATACCGGCAATTTCGGCCGGAAATACACTGCCGTCACCATCACCCTCGACCCGGCCTCAGGGACGGACGACAGCTTCCGGACCGAATGCGGGCAACCGTCCATGAAGGTCCTCCGGGATTTTCTGGCCCACCTCCCTGGAACGCTGCCGCCTGCCCTGCTACCCCCCCTGGCAGGAAACAGACCGGAGCTTCATACCCTGGTGGTCCTCGGCATGGACAGCGACCTGCTGGTCAATACCCGCCGGCATATTCTCCAATCGGGGACGGCGGCTGTCAAAACCGGTGTCCGCCTGCTGAAACAGATCACCGGCATCCAGAAAATAATTCTGGCCGTACCGGATGCCCTTTCCCAGGAAGCCCTTTCCGTGGGGGAACCGGTGCAAACCCTTTCCGCCGCCTATCCGTCGGCCCTGCCGCGTCTCATCGTGAAGAGCATATCCGGGAATCCGGTCCCGGCGAGCAAGACCTGCGAAGAAGCGGGTTTCTGTTTCGTCAGCGTCGAAACGGCCGCCGCATTGGGCTCGGCCTTTGAAACCGGCGTCATCCCCAAGGAAAAACGCCTGACAATCGTCGACAAGCAAGGCCGGAAAACCATGATTTCCGCCGTTATCGGAACGTCCATCAAGGATATCCTGGATGACCTCCATATCTCCCTGAACGAGGGGGACCGGCTCATCAACGGCGGCCCCATGACCGGCGAGGCGCTGCAAAGTGAATTCCATCCTGTCTGCCCGGACATGGACGCGATCTGCATTCAGGATAAGAACGCCATCCCCCTGGTGGAGAATTCCTATTGCATCAATTGCGGTGAATGCATCCGTATCTGCCCGGTGAATGTTCCGGTCAATCTGCTGGTACGCTACCTGGAAGCCGGTAGATATGACGAAGCCCGGGATCGTCAGGATCTGGACGCCTGCATCGAATGCGGTCTTTGCAGCTATGTCTGCACCGCGCGTATCCCCATATTTCAATATATCCGGCAGGCGAAATTCGAATTGGCCGGAGTTCATCCAGCGGAGGCCGGGAATGCATAATACGCGTAAATTGATCGTCTCACACGCCCCCTTCTGGCACGCCGGAAGCTCCATCACCGCAAGAAGCTGCCATATCATGGGAGCCGCCATGCTGGCCGTCATCCCGGGAATCGCCCAATACGGCGTCCCGGCCGTGGCGGTTGTCTGCCTGGCCATATCCTCCGCCATGATCTGGGAACTCCTGTTCAGCGTCATCGCCAAGAGACCGGTGGCCATCGCCGACGGCAACGCCGCCATGATCGGCATGATTTTCGCCATGCTGGTGCCGGCCACGACGCCCTGGTGGGCCGTTCTCACCGGAACCTTTGTCGCGGTTATCATCGGCAAGCAAATTTACGGCGGCATCGGCGGGAACCCGTTCAACCCGGTTCTGATCGGCATCGCGATCCTGTCCCTTTCCTGGAAGGATTATTTCGACTTCACGGAAGCCCTGCTGGTGTATGACTTCGATTTTCCGGCGATCTACCCCCTTGCAGCCCTGAAAGCTTTCGGAACCGGCGCCATCTCTTCCTTCACCCCCCTGGATTTGTTTCTCGGCCGCCAGATCGGGGGCATCGGCGCAACCTGCGGCCTGGCCCTTATGGTGGGCGGCGTCTACCTGATCCTGCGCGGGTTCATCCGCTGGGAAATTTCCGTTTCCTTCCTCGCCGGCGTGTTTTTGTCCGCCCTGCTGTTTCAATTTTTCGGCGAGCCCGGCCGGTATGCCGGCCCCCTGTTCCATCTGCTGACCGGCTATACCCTGATCGGCGCCTTTTTCCTGGCAACCGAGGACTCTTCTTCACCGGTTTATTTCTATCCCATGCTCATTTACGGCGCGGCTGCCGGCGTCATGACCGTGATGATCCGCAATATCGGCGCCTATGCGGATGGTGTCGTATACGCCATCCTGCTTCTGAACCTCGTCAACCCGATCATTGACAAAATCAGACCCAAAGCCATAGGAAAGGTAATCTGACCATGCGTGAAATCCTAAGTATGGTGATTGTATTGACGGTTCTGAGCGCCATGTCCGGCGGCCTGCTGGCCGCGCTCCGGGACAACACCATGGAAAAAATAGAATACCAGAAACTGAAATTTCTCAAGGCTCCCGCTGTCAAGGAGATTCTCAAAGGCGCCGCCAATGATCCCATTACGGATAAATTCAAATTGAATGATGGCGAAACGGAAATCAGTTTCTTCGTGGGCGAGTTCGACGGCAAAAAGAATACGGTTTGTTTTGAAACCTTCGGCAAGGGGTATGGTGGGGACGTGGGCCTCATGGTGGGCGTCAACCTGGAAGAAGACAAGATCGTCAGCGTCGGTGTGACGACCCACAGCGAAACCCCCGGCCTGGGGGCCCGGGCCAAGGATTCCCAGGATCTGGCCAAACAGTTCAAGGGGATTTCCCTGGAGTCCCCTTTTAAAGTCAAAAACGACGGCGGCCAAATCGACGCCCTGGCCGGAGCCACCATTACTTCCCGGGCCGTCTGCAACGCCGCCAGCGACGCCGGGGCCATTTACAAACGCCTGAAACCGGATATTCAGCAGAAAATCGACGCTCTCGAGAAATAACCCGGACCGGCAAGGAGTACCAGCTTATGGCAAAAACATTGACACAGGAATTCGTCAAGGGATTATGGGCGGAAGTGCCTCCCTTCCGGCTCGTGCTGGGTCTCTGCCCGACCCTGGGCGTCAGCACAAAAATGGAATACGGCATCGGCATGGGGCTTGCGACGGCTTTCGTATTGATCTGCTCCAACATCCTGATTGCAATGCTGCGCAACTATATCCCTTCCAAGGTCCGGATCGCCAGTTTTATCATCATCATCGCCACTTTTGTCACGGTGGTTGAATTGCTGATGCAGGCGTATACCTATGAAATTTTTCTGCAACTGGGCATTTTCATCCCGCTGATCGTCGTCAACTGCATATTGCTCGGCCGGGCCGAGGCATTTGCCAGCAAAAACGGAATACTAGCGTCCACGATGGACGGCGCCGGCATTGGTATCGGCTTTACCCTGGCGCTGGCCTCCATCGGCGCCATCCGGGAAATCCTGGGGACGGGTTCCCTGAGCGGAAACATTCTCAACCTGGTTACATACAATCTTCCGAACCTGTTCGGCAGTTCATATGAGCCTTTCACATTCATGACCCAGGCCCCCGGAGCCTTTGTCTGTCTCGGCATGATGCTGTGCCTGATGAATCTTGTCGGCAAAAAGTAGGAGAAGAAATTCATGACCCATTACCTTCTGCTCGCGATCAGTTGCATTCTGGTCAACAATATTCTGCTGGCCCAGTTTTTAGGCAATTGTCCGTTTCTGGGGACTTCCAAAAAAATGGAAACCGCCGTGGGTATGGCCATGGCGGTAATCTTCGTTCTGGTGATGGCCGGCGCCTTCACCTGGATGACCAATACCTTCATCCTGAAACGGTTCGGGTTGGAATATCTGAAAACGATTTCCTTCATCTTGGTGATCGCCTCCCTGGTCCAGTTTGTGGAAATGTTTTTAAAGAAAAGCATCCCGGCTTTGTATGCCGGGCTCGGAATTTTCCTGCCCCTGATCACCACCAACTGTGCGGTTATGGGAGCTTGTCTGATCAACATCGACAAGGAATATACTTTTGTCGAATCCTTGGTCACTTCATTCGCATATGCGGCCGGTTTCGGTCTTGCCCTGATCCTGTTTGCCGGAATCCGGGAGCGCATTCTGCTGGCCAGAGTGCCGAAGCCCCTGCAGGACACCTCCATCGGGCTGGTGACCGCCGGCTTGATCGCCCTGTCTTTTTTTGCTTTCAAAGGCATGGTGTGATCGCTTTTTTGAAAAGAAATGTTGATTCACGTTAGGAGGCCTTCGTGACAGTAGCCGTATTATTCATGTTGGGACTGGGTGTCGCCTGCGGCGCCATTCTGGCTGTCGCAGCCAAAGTTTTTTACGTCTTCGAGGACCCGCGGATCGCCGTCGTGGAGGGCCTCATGGCGGGAGCCAACTGCGGCGGATGCGGATTTGCCGGATGCTCGGCAGCGGCGGCGGCCGTCGTCAACGGCGAGGCGCCGCCCAATGTCTGTATCGTATCCGGTCCCGAGGCCGCTCAGCAGGTCGCGGCCGTCATGGGAATGGCCGTCGGCGCATCGGAGGCCCTGATTTCCAGGAATGAATGCAGCGGCGGTGATCGGGCCGATGACAAATTCATTTACATGGGTATCCCCACCTGCCGCGCCATGGCCTCCCTTTCCGGCGGCCGGCGCGTCTGCCGTGTCGGGTGCATCGGCCTGGGAGACTGCATCAAGGCCTGCGCCTTTGATGCCGTCAAAATGGGCCCCGACGGCTATCCGGTGGTGGATGAGGCCAAATGCGTCGGCTGCGGCGCCTGTGAAAAAATCTGCCCCAAAAACATCATCCAGGTCCGCAGCATGTCCGAAAGGCTCCTGACCTTCAATCATACCGAAGCGGCCATGGCGCCCTGCGCCCAAACCTGCCCGGCTGAGATCGACATTCCACGCTATATTCGGCAGATCAAGGAAGGGGATTATGCCGCCGCCGTTCAGACGATTCGGGAACGCAATCCCCTGCTGCTGTCCTGCGGACGGGTCTGCCCCCACCCGTGCGAAGACAAATGCCGCCGGGGAATCGAGGATGAAGCCGTTTCCATCAACCAGCTCAAACGGTTTGCGGCCGATTATGAAATGAACAGCGGACGGCGCCTGCCCATCGCCTGCGCCCCGGATACCGGGAAAAAAGTGGCCGTGATCGGCGGCGGTCCCGCCGGATTGAGCTGCGCCTATTTCCTCCGGAGGCTCGGCCACAGCGTCACCATTTTCGAAATGATGCCCAAGCTGGGCGGCATGATCCGGTACGGCATCCCCGAATACCGCCTGCCCAAAAAAGTCCTCCAATGGGAAATCGACGGCATTCTGAACCTGGGCGTGGAGGCCCATACCAACGTGAAACTCGGCTGCGATTTCGATCTGGCCTCCCTGGTGGCCTCCGGTTACGACGCCATTTTTCTCGGCATCGGCGCCTGGAAGGATTATAAAATGCGCATTGAGGGCGAGGATTTGAAAGGCTGCTATACCGGCATTGATTTCCTAACGCGGTTTTCCCGGCACCAGCAGGGCGACAGTGATGTCAGCGTACCCATCGGCCGCAAATGCGCCGTGGTCGGCGGCGGCAATACCGCCATCGATTGTGTCCGCACCTTGATCCGCCTGGGCGCCGAGGAGGTTTCCATCGTTTACCGGCGCAGCCGCAAGGAAATGCCGGCCAATCTGGTGGAAATCGAGGCCGCCGAGCACGAAGGCGTCAAATTCCATTTCCTGGCCGCGCCCAACCGGGTTATCGGCAATGCCGACGGCCATGTCACCGGATTGGAATATCAACGCATGGAACTTGGTGAACCGGATGCCAGCGGTCGCAGGAGGCCGGTGCCGGTGCCGGGTTCGGAAACCGTGCTCGAAGTGGACATGCTGGTGACCGCCATCGGCCAGGGACCGGATATCGCCTTCAAGGACAAGGAAACCGGCAGGCGCCTCGCCGAACTGGAAACCTCCCGGTGGGATACCATCCAGTTCACCGATCCGGAAACCCTGCAGACCAACATCCCGTACATCTTCACCGCGGGCGACGCAGCCACCGGCGCCTCCCTCGTGGTGGAAGCCATCGGCGGCGGTCGCCGGGCGGCTCGGTCCATCCATCTGTATCTGAATAATATGCCCATCACGCCGGTGCCCAATTCCCTGTTTAAAACCCATATTCCCGGCACCATTTTTGAGTCCGTCCCCGGCGTCGGCAAAAAGAAGCGGACCCCCATGCCGGAATTGCCGGTCCAGGAGCGGATCAAAAACTTCGCCGAGGCCGACCTGGTTATCAGCGAAACGGACGCCAGGTACGAAGCCGGACGCTGTTTGGATTGCTGTCGGATTTGTTACAACCAGGACGCGGCATAAAAATAATTACGAATTGGGGATTACGAATGATGGTACAAGAGGTGAGTCGGGCATAGCTTCCACCCGTTTGTATTGGCGCCGTAAGGCGTTTCCCTCCCAGCACACAAAAAAAGCCCGGCCCGCGCAATGCGCGGCCGGGCTTACATTTTAAACAGGCCAATCGATCAATGAAATCTCGATAAGGCTGTTACTTGTTAATCAGTTCCGAAATACAATTGACCACCATCCCTCATTCGTAATTCGTAATTCCCAATTCGTAATTATTCTAGCGCCGTTTCCGGGTGAAATACCCAGACATCCTTCAGATCATCGCCAAGGTAGGCGCGCTCATTGGGACCGAGAATCCCCAGGGAAAGCGCCAACAGGGTCCAGATGTGCACTACTCCGTAATGCCCTTCATAATGCTCGCTCAGCTCATGAATCTGGGCGTGGCAGTTGTGACATCCGGCGATGCAGTACGTCGCGCCTGTCGCTTTGATCTGCTCGTCCTTGATCTTGCCGTAGGCCAGGCGCTCGTCCTTGAATCCGGATTGGAGGAAACCGCCGCCGCCGCCGCAACAGAAATTGTTGGACTTGTTGGGCTGCATGTCGACGAAATTTTCCTCGCCTACGATGCTTTTGACCACAAAGCGCAGATCATCGGCAATGCTGTCGCCGAAACTCTTGCGGACGATCTGGCAGGGATCCTGGACCGTGAACTTGATTTTCAGGTCCTTGTTCCAGTCGGGATTCGGCTTCAGCCGGCCTTCCCGGATCCACTTGGCATAGTATTCATAAATGTTCTTGACTTCGAAGGTGTGGGGGATGTTGAATTTTTTCAGTCCGGCCCGGACTGCGAATGTCACGTGCCCTCACTCGGTATTGAGGTACGTCTTGCACCCCAGTTCCTCCACTTGCCTGGCTTTCACCCGAACAATTTTCTCCCAGTTCTCATTGTCGGCGATGAACAAGCAATAGTTTTCTCCTCCCCACCCTTTGCTGCCGTAAGTCCAGTTGACGCCGGCCAGATGCAAAATTTTCCAGAGCGGAACCATTTCATCCGGCTCCGTCACCGGTTCGCGGGAATTCTGGTTCAGGAAAAACTCGGCCCCCTCCTTGTCGACGGGCGCTTCCATGTCCTTGAACTCCGGCTGAATTTCCCGGTATTCGTTCAGCACATCCTCCACCACATAGGTAAAGTCGTCCGGAGAAGTGCCCATGGCGCTGCAACTTTCATTCCGGAGCGCCATATCGCAGGAGCCCAGGATGCCCTTGGGCCGTTGATCCCTGGGGCGCAATTGCCGCGCATTGAAAACCAGCTGCGGAATATCAATCTTCATGGGGCATACATATATGCACCGCTGACACATGGTGCACATCCACGGCCAGTTCGACGCGGCGATCTCATCGTCCATTCCCAGGGCTGCCATGCGCAGAAACTTCCTCGGATCCAACCCGGCCAAACCGGTTGCAGGACAACCCGATGCGCAGGCGCCGCAGGTCAGACAGGCATTCAGATTCCCGCCTTCCGGCAACAGCGCCTTCACCTTGTCTAAAAATATGCTTTGTTTCTTTCCGCCGATCTTTATTGCCTCATCAGCCATATGGTGTTTCCCTCCTGAAATGATATATACACCGTCTTCGGCAATGCCAGCGCTGCCAGCATGCAATCCGGTGAATGGTCACCATAGCATTTTCGCCGCCCATTTGGAAGCGAAGAAAATTTATTTCAGATTACATTACCCAAAACCGTTTTCAAGTCAATGCAATTTTAAAATTTACAGACCGGAGCTGACAGCTGAAAGCTCGCAGGAACAGCAGAAACCGGAACTCCACCATTCGTAATTCCCAATTCGTAATTCGTAATTATCTTTCCCACCACTTGACACAAGCTCTGCGCTCGCCTATAGTCTCTTAAATTTATTCGGCAGGTTACGTGCAAGAGCGGCCAATCCGGCAAGGGGGAGTGACCACACCATGTACAAATCTTTTTACGGTTTTACGGAAAAGCCCTTTCACATCGTCCCCAATCCCCAGTTCCTGTTCATGAGCCAGAAACACCAGAACGCCCTGACCTATCTGGAATACGGTCTCGTGGAGCGGACGGGATTCGTCACCCTGACCGGCGAAATCGGCACGGGTAAGACCACGCTGATCCGGTATATCCTGGATCGCATGGAGCCGGACATGGAAGTGGCCGTCATCTTCAATACCAATGTTTCCTCGGACCAGATCATCAACCTGATCCTCCAGGAATTCGAGATTGAACCGCTCCCGGGGAACAAGGCCAAATCCCTGGACCTGTTTTACAAATTTCTCATCGACCGCTATGCCCGGAAAAAACGCGTGCTGCTGGTCATCGATGAAGCCCAGAACCTGTCCCGGGAAGCCCTGGAAGAAATCCGGATGTTGTCCAATCTCCAGAGCGACGAGGAAATGCTCCTGCAAATCATGCTGGTGGGACAACCGGAACTGAGAGACAAACTGCGGTCCCCGGCCCTCACCCAGTTTGCCCAGCGCATCGCCGTGAGCTATCATCTGTCGCCGCTCACCCGGGAAGAAACCGGCAGCTATATCGCCCATCGGCTCAAGAAAGCCGGAGGGGATGAGCATACATTCGCCGAAGACGCCGTGGATCTCATCCATCAGGCCGCCGGCGGCATTCCTCGGACCATCAACCTGCTATGCGACGCAGCCTTGGTGTATGGCTTCGCCGATGAGTTGAAACACATCGAAAGACCGGTAATCGAGCAGGTGATTCAGGACAAGGGCGGGATGGGTCTGTTCCTGGAGGAAGGCGGCCGGGATGAGAGCTCACCGCTTCCGGCCGGCGAATCGGCAAACAGCGTCCTTGAAAAACGCGTCGAACGCCTGGAAACCGGCCTGGCCGAATTGCGGCTGCAGGTGGAATGGAAGATGGAACAGTTGACCGATATTGCCGATGGCTATAAAGACCAGGTGGTCCATAAACTCCAGCGCCTGCTCATGATGGAAAAAAAGCGCAACGATATGCTGCTGATCGCCTATGGGAAGTTGAAAGAACGGCTGCAGGGGTTGAAAACATCGGAGAAGCCGTCAACGGAGGAAGACGGTAATTCATGATGAATGCCGGCCTTCTGCAATCATGTCTCGAAGCGAGAGTCCCTTCAGGGATTGGTCTTCACGAAATTTGCGCAACTCACGAATCGTCTGTTCAGGCGACCTCTTTATGGATGAGCTCTTTCGTAATTCAATCAAAATAGTTTCAGCTGCCGCTACCGTACAAATATTTGTCTTTCTCCGAGAGTCTCTGTTTGTTGAGCACGAATCCCAGCATTTTTTCATGGGGTATCAGTTCCATGGCCTTGGTCACATCCCGCATGGAGGTCTTGCCTTCTTCAACAACGACGATAATCCCATCCACCAATGGGGCAAAGGCAATGGTGTCGGCGCCGGTCAAAATCGGCGGGGTATCGAAAATGACATAGCGGTCGTCATACCGGTGCTTCATTTCCTCCACGATCGCCTTCATGCGCGGCGACCCCAGCAGCTCCGCGCTGTCCTTGATGGTTCGCCCCCCGGAAATCACGGTCATTTTATCGATCCCCGGCCAGATGATAATATCCTTCATGGGGCGGTCGTCCATCAAATAATCCGCGAGCCCCTTGTCGCTGCGAATTCCGAGATAGTGGTGAATCATCTGCTGCCGCAGATCGCAATCCACCAGTAGCACCGTCTGGCTGAAGGCCTTGGCAAACGTTAGCGCCAGGTTGATGGCGGTAAGAGTCTTTCCTTCCCTTGGCTGGACGCTCGTGATCATGATGGCGTTCCAGCCCTGCTCCTTTGTTCGGTGCTCCACCTGGGTGCGTAGGATCTTATAAAAATCGATTTCCGGAGAGTCGGGGAACATTCCCACGCAGCGGTTCTGTTCCAGAATCATCGGGTCCACCATCACATGAGCGGATTCCGAATAGGTGGGAGGCTTCCAATCCCCATCCGGAATGCGGGTGGTCTGAACGCGCTGTTCCTGTGTTTCGGTTCCATCTCCGTCCCCCTGCCTGGCCTGTTTGGCCTTCTCGAGCGCTTTTTGTAGTTTCATGTCCTTATTATCTCCCTAACTTTGAATTCAGCAGGGCAACAACGTATCGTTGAACAATTTTTACCTGTCACATCAATTGAAACTTACGCATTATCTTGGCCCAAAAGACATCAAGATCCATGATAAATATATGAAATAATGTGATAGTGATAATAATGGAACAAAAAACAACCGCAACCACAGTGACATTTTTTATTTTCCGGAGTTTTAAATCTCTTTTGGTCACTATCAATGGGATACCTGATAATACAGGAAATTTTGTGGCATTTGAAACACTCATTGAGTTGTGAATGGAGTCGTCTGAGAATTCTATCAAGGAAGCAAAACCCGCCCCGACTCCTAATCCAAATATAATCCCGATCAATATTATCGCAACACGATTTGGCTTGAATGGCCTTTCCGGGAATCTTGCTGGATCGATGAGCGTAAATCTCTCGCCTTTCTGTTCTTTCTCAAGCCCATGGGCAACTCGCGCTTCCATCATCTTGCGCATTAAGTCATCATACTTTGCCTTACTATTGTTTCTTTCTGTAATAAGTTCATTATAGGCGCCCTCAATTCTTGAAGTTGTCCCAATTCTCAGATTGTATTGATTTATTTTTTCTCTTGTTGTTTTTATCTGGCGGCTAATGGAATCTATCTCAGCCTGCGTACTGGCGAGTTGCGATGAAAGCGTTACATAAGCGGGATTATCTGGACGAACCGAATTACTGTTTGGCGATTCCGCCTTTTTTTTCAATCGCTTTTCAAGCTCTTCGATTTCCATTTTCATTTTAATGATATCTGGATATTCATTCGAAAATTTACTTTGAAGAGCGATCAATTGCACCCTCAAGTCTTCAAGCCTCCTTTGATCCGTATCAAAGGTTTTACTTGGTGAAAGAGCGGCGACTTGGGCTTGCAGATACCCCTCTCGCTCTTTGACCATTCTCATTTGCTCATTCAAGCGGTCAATACTGGTTTCCAAGTTATTCACTGTCTGCAAATTAACATTTAACATTTCAGGGAGTTCATTTATATGTGTTTCTTTAAAAGCAGAAATTTTTGCATCCACAGCCTCAATATCCGCTTTGACTTTTTCCATTTCATCTTCCAAAAACTCCGAGGCTTCCATCGTTTGACGTTCTCTAGCCTTTAGGTTTTCCTGCAAAAAAAAGGACGCCAAATCATTTGTTACTTGTTGGACTTTATTCGGATTTTTCCCTTCGTAAGATAGGGTGAATGCAATGGTTGGGATAGCCTTTACGCCAGTTCTGGGATTTATCACTTCCGCACTGATTTTTTCGAACTTAATATCCTCCCGCATTTTGCCGATTATTTCCTCTGTAGTCCATTTATCTTTCAATTCGGGATAGAGTGACAAACGATTAATCAGGTCCAGTAGCCGCGTCGAACTCATTATCTGTTGATTTATGGACTGCAGCCGTTGATCGACATAGCTTGTAACCGTTGCCATTACGAAATCTTTAGGAATTTCCTGCTCCTCTATTAGAATGGTGGCGCTTGATTTATAGTAATTCGGAAGTGATAGCCCCACTATTAAAAATATAATAAAAACAATTCCGGCTGGAAGTATCAGGCTCCATTTCCGCCGCTTGACAATTTGGATTAAGTCAGACGGGGTAATGTTATTTCCCTCCATAATTGTCTCCTTTTCTAAGCTGTTCACCCGATGAGACCTATAAGCATTTTTATTTCAACATCTCGTAATTATATGATAATTTAATGTATATACTGCTTCTATTTACGGTTTGAGATTTCAGCTTATCCAAAATTTTCGTATATCCGCATGCGCCCTCGAGCGCAAGCTTGGTAGAAAAGCTATACTGTAGCGTCGGAATAATACTGAATGTATCCTCATTAATATTATTTGTCGCAAGTTCGAAGGCATTGGCTTTATTTGAATAATAAATAATGTATAGATATCCAAAAAATTCATAGGTAAAACGACGAGATACCATTAGTTTAAAATTTTCCCTCTGAGTAGCGCCATTTCTGCCACTTGCGGGTTTAACATCATATGAATAAGACAATTGGGAAAATATTTTTTCCCCTTGATACGATATAGCGGTTTGCCCGACCCAGCCCGTTTGCTCATAGGCATTTTCAACCGTTTTATATTGGTAACTTATCGGATCGAATTGGATATCTGTAAAAACTGTTCTAGTATGTAGAATTCCCAAATTGAGAGCAAAAACCATCTTCTCGTTCATTCCCCATTTTGCATTTCCCATAACATAGTTTTGATCTAACTTTTGGTTTGAAAATGAGTACTTCGCGGAGCTTACCGTTAATTGGCCCAACAGATTCGGAATATACAGGGATAAATCACGGCTGGCCGTCAGGAAAATACTGTGAGCTTTCAGATCGCTAACAGATTCGTTGAGCAGATCTTCTTCATCATAATCGTCCTGCTCATACACATAGGAAATATTTCCGGAGGTGATTTCTGAAAATTGATAATCACAAAGCAGATTGCCATAGTAGCGTTTGCGGTCAAGGTTTCCCAGTAGGATGCCGCTTGATTCCAAATCGCGATCCGGTTTCGAATCTTCCACAAATTTCGCTTCCGATGCAATAGAAAACTTGGGGCTGAAACGATAATCCATACTGCCCATATAATTCTGATCCACTGCATCAAGATCTTTGTTCTCCCCGTATATGCGGAAATCGATATTCCCTAATAGTTCAACATTCGCTTTTTCTGTCCTTTCTGTCAGCTCAAGACCTGGAGAAAGAGTGGTTATCGCATCCTTGTTTTTATCCGTCGAGCTCCAAAAAATATTATCAACATATTCCTCCTTCATGTTGATGGAAGGTGTAAATTGGAAATCATCACCCCACGCGGGAATAGCTGTTAAAAGAGTATAAAAAACGGGTCCAATGATCGCCCGGCAATAAAATTGTAATATTTTCTTCCATTTAAATCGAAATTTTCTACGGAAAAAAAAAGTCGGCTTTTGACTGCAACTATTTGTTCTGATTGTGAGTCTCAAGCGTTTCCTTAATTGTATAGACGATAGTAGAACAGTATAATTAAGGGACAATAATGATATCATCACGTTGTAGCATTATATTTTGGATCAGGCTTCGTCCTTCTGC
Source organism: Thermodesulfobacteriota bacterium (assembly GCA_049320885.1). Taxonomy (GTDB): domain Bacteria; phylum Desulfobacterota; class Desulfobacteria; order Desulfobacterales; family SURF-7; genus DYJD01. Next base: position 18,181 of record JBMORA010000018.1, read on the forward strand.
AACATCAGAGTAATCAAATTGTAATACATTGATTTTTCCATCAATTTTTCTAAAAATCTTGATTTCATCTTCTTCGGCAAAAGGATTTAAACCACCGGCCATTGCCAAGGCCTGCAGAACGTCGGTATTACCCCGCAAATCATAGCGACCTGGCCTATTAACCCTTCCAATCAGATAGATTGCGAGGCTGTTCACCTGTTGAACTTCCAAGTGAAGAATCGGATCTGGAACATACTTTTTAACCCGCTCCTTAATTTCCTGTTGCAGCTCCGCAACCGTCTTGCCGGCTGCGATTAATTCACCGACCAAAGGAAAATAGATTTTACCGTCAGGTAATACGATGCATTGTTTTGTCAGGGCCTCATCCTTCCATACGGAAATAAAAAGCACATCGCCTTGGCCGATTTGATAGTCCTGTCTGACCGCAGCAGACGACTTTTCAATTTCGCCAGCCAGGGGAAAAGATGGGAAAAAAAATATGTAAATGGCGATAAACAGAATTTTTTTCATAACGTTTCCTCTATGTTATTTGGCATCCCATTTTATTTGAGCTGCGCCCGGCTGTCGCAGGATCGGCGAAACAGCGAATTTTACCTTATCGTTTTTAATTGTTGCAGCCTCTTCAGCACACGCTCCGCGTCCCTTTTCCACCCTACGTCTTTTTCTCCCTCAACCGCTTTTTCCAACTTCTCCTGCGCCTCTGCTGTTCGCCCCAGTTTTTCGTAGACCATGCCGAGATGATAGTTCACGATGTTGTTTTCCGGGGCTTCCGCTGCAGCCTGTTCTATAAAAGTCAGCGATTTGTTATAATCTCCCATGCGGTAATGAATCCAACCTAGCGTGTCGGCAACCATTGGATCTCTAGGGCGGAGCTTCATGGCTTTCTCCCCCAATTCAAGGGCTTTTTTCAGATCCCCCTCGGAAACGGAATGCTCGCCCAGCAGATAAGCTAGGTTGTTCAAGGCGGTCCAATTGTTCGGATTGGTCGCGACCAGTTTTTCATAGACTGACCTGGCCTTTTGATGATCGCCACTTTGTTCATGAAGTCCGGCCAGTGAGAGCGCGGCGGCCACGTTAGTGGGATCTGCCTGATAGGCCTTATCGAATTTTGCGACGGCTTCATCCTTTTTGCCCATCACCAGATACAGTTGGGCAATGTTGTTATGGGGTGTCTGCCATTCGGGTTGATAATCGATGGCTTTCAGGAAAGCAGTTTCCGCCCTTACGAAATCACGCTTGGCGGAATACACATTCCCCAACAAATTATAGTTGAAAGCCGCCTCCTGGGGTTTCTGTTTTATCCGATCCTCGCACACCTGAATGGCCTTGTCGAATTGCTGGGTGGCATTATACAGGCGGACAAGGCCTGACAATATCTCAGCGGACTGTCCCGTTCTGGCATATCCGTTCTCCAGCTCGGCAATCGCCCCCTCCAACTTGTTCTGCCTTGCCTTCAGCTGCGCCGTTCGAATATAGCCCAAGGGTAAATCCGGTACCTGGTTCTTCACCATCTCGTATTGAACGGCTGCATTGCTGAAGTCACCTCTGGCCACATAAAAATCCCCCAAATCCAGGCGGGCTTTCGGATCCTTCGGGTCATCCTCCAAAATCGTTTTCAATTGTTTTTCAGCGCTCGTCGGGTCTTTTTGGATCACATTCAATCTTGCCAGGGCTCGCCGCAGTTCTTTGGATCCGGGATTGCTTTTCAGCGCCGCGCTTAAAACATCCACGGCCAGATTCATTTCCTTGTTCATCACATGGGCCGCAGCGAGCTGCAAATGGCCTTCCACAAAATTCGGTTTTTCAGCCACCACGGTTCGCAAAGCGGCGACCGCGCTTACGCCGTCTCCCTTTAACATGCCGATGCGGCCTTTGGCATAGGAAGCATCTATGTTTTTACCGCTTTCCTTCAGCACTTCGTCCGTCAATTTTTCCGCCGGCTCTATCTGGCCCAGCATCAAGTAAAGACTGGTCAACGAGTTCTTGGCATTGATGAGGCCCGGATTGGCCGGATCTTTTTCAAATGTCAGGGCGTTTTTCAATACTCCCAGGGCTTCATCCGTTTTTTGCCGGCCCACCAGAAATTCGCTCATGGCGATACTCAACTGGAAGCTTTTGGGGCATTTTTCCATCCCCTTGCGTAGCATTTTTTCAGCATCGTCGATCAATTCCCGACTGGCGTAAAACTGGGCGATCTTGATATACCGCTCATCATCCTCTGGTTTTTCCGAAACCATTCTGGAAAAAAGTTCCTCTGCCTGATCCGGTCTTTCGGAATCCCAATAGATACTCGCCAGAATATACCGATAATTGGTATTCTCCGGTTCCAGTTTGATTAATTCCTGGATCGCCGTTTCCGCTTGCCGAATATCCTTGATTTCATAATAATGACGCGCCAGAGCTGAATACGCCAGTGTTGATTTAGGGTTCCGTTCGATTCCGGCCTTTAAAACTTCCTGCACTTTTTCCGGCTGCTTCTCCAGGGCGTAGGCTGACGCCAGCATGACGTATACATCCGGTTCCGTCATTCCTTTTGTAATCAGATCCTCCAGGCTGGCAATTGCTTCCATCGCCTTTTTCTGGCTTAGCAAAACCGCGCCCTTCAGTTTCAGCGCTTGCCGACTCCCAGGGTCCAGCTTTAATACCAGATCGATTTTTTCGCTTGCCCGTTTCACATCCCGGGCAGCCAGAAACAGCTTACCCAGCTCCAAATTGGCGTCCTGGTGCTCCGGCATCAGATCGACCGTTTTACTAAAAGCGCCGAAAGCGTTCTGGAATTTTTTTGCCTTCAGCTCTGCCATTCCCAGCATATAGTAAGCTTCCGCATATTTCGGATCAATCTGGAGGGCGTTCTTGAACTCAAGGGACGCTTTGACAAAATCACCCTTTTCATAAAGCTCTTTGCCCTTGCTGTAAAATTTCTGTTTTTTTTCTTCAGGACCGCTGCAGGCTGCAATGAGACAGATCAGCAGTACCGTCATCGTCGTTGTTATGGTTTTTTTCATTTTACCCTCGGATAAGATTGAATGCTGGTAACGCACCTATAGTGAATTTATTCTAATAAATCAATATGAAATCCAACACAGAGGTCGCAACGGAATAATCTCTTTCCGTTTTGGTCTCTATCATGGTTCTTTTGAGCCTTCGTTTTGGCGCTGGGAGCTGATCCGATTTGGTTGGTTCTTATAGATTAAAATGAATGCCTCGAACGGCCAGGATCATCAACGCCAGTACCGTGCTTAACGCCAATCCATCATATTCTTTCCGCAGTTCACCGATCAAGACTTCATAGCTGAACAGAAAAATGATCACTCGAACCGTAAGCATGCCTAAATTGAAAGTTTCGATATTCAAATCCGCCAGATTCGGTCCGATTAACGCAATGAACAATATCAGAAAATCCATCGGCGTCGTCTTGAATCCTTTGGTTCTTCGAGTGAATTTCAGCGTAAAAATCACGAATATCGTCAAAACACCAAAGGAAATGTTATATACTGTAAATACTTGTGAATTAAGCCATGAGGCAATGTCGATTTCAGCGATATAGGCTAAAAAGGGAATAATCAGATACAATGATAGCCTGATCACACTCCCAAGGAATTCAATTACGAATAATCGAATCCATACAATCAGAAAAATAAAGATTAAAGCGATAACCGGCAGATAAAGCGGCATTGCCGATGGAATGAAGCATGTGAGAAAAAATAAGGTGGGAAGTCCATACTTCAAAATCCGAAACGATACCTTTATGGCGATATTTTGTTCTTTTATCGCCTTTAGCCGTCCTTTGATGACCCTGTCAAACAGGTCGTATCTTTTGAATTGCCAACTAGCTCGGTCGGCAAGTAAAAAACCGGCAATAATAGTGCCCGAAAAGCCGCAGTATACTATCAACAGAAACCATTCGGAATAGAACCTGAATATGTAAGCAGAACTGACCAAACAAGCTTGCAGAACATAGATAATAAACACAGCTTCGGAATGAAAAAAACCAAGCCGGATCAATTTATGATGAAAATGGTTCTTATCAGCTACAAATGGCGAGTGTCCTTTGGCGATACGTTCGGTCATGACCACCAATGTGTCCAAAACCGGAAACCCGATAATAATCAAGGGGAGAATCGGGCTATAAGGTGAGTCCGATTGTGTAAGCTGAAGAGAAAAAGCAATGGCGAGAAATCCTAATAGCTGACTGCCGGTATCCCCCATGAACACACTTGCAGGATGGGTATTAAAGCGTAAAAAACCAAAAATGGTTCCGGTAATGGCGATGGCCATTACGGAAATCTCTGTATTCTCAGTTTTATAAGCCAGAAAACCGATGCAAACAAAGCACAGCATGGAGATCCCGCCGGCTAAACCATCCAAGCCATCGGAGAGGTTGATGGCATTGGTGACACCGATGATGACGAGTAAGGTCAAGAGGATTGAAACCGATTCAAAAACGATTCCTTCAAATTGAATGGGAATCAGGCTTCCGAAAGAGCGTATTAAAACGTTTCCATGGCTGACCAGTACCAAGGCGGCTGAAATCTGCCCAACAAGTTTAATTTTATATCCCAGGTTTTTCAAATCATCTGCCAAACCGAAGGCGACAAGAATTCCGGCGCCAATGAGAACTGATTGGATGAAATCACTAGTCGGCAGCCATAGTATGATGGGTATGCACCAGCCAATTGCCATAGCGAGTCCGCCTGTTCTAGCAATTGGAACTTTATGTACCTTGCGCTCATCCGGAAGATCGACGAAGTGAAATCGTATGGCGATATTCCGGAATATGGGGACAAGCAGAATACTGATAAACATGGACAAAAGAAGAGAGATAAGGTATATCATCTATCCAGCAGCCGAATTCTTTTTATTAGTAATTCAGAATTTTCTTAACAATTTCTTTAAAAGTCAATCCGGTAAGTATTGGGAAAGAATTGGAATGACATCCTTAGTAAATTTTGTTAAGCGCTCTTCAGCCTCTATATTGCTCTCGCCATCATATATCGGTGTTATTAATCTTATCATGGCACCATCAGTTCTTTGCCGAGTCAGTGCATCCCAAAAATTATATAGTTTCATTTGATATGCGTTTGTCAGAATTCTACCACGCATTGAAAACCAGAAATAAACGAGCTGTTGTATATCAAATTGCTGCATGATGGCTCGGTTGATTATTTTTGTCTCCATTTCACCAGTACCGGTCAATTCCACTTTTCCTGCTTGCTGGAAAATCCATCCGCTGCTTGGCAGGCAGGTTTCCGGCGAGTGGATGGATTCCGCTTTTCTCTGACTTTCATAGTATGCGGCATAAAAATTAATGGATTTACCGTCATTTCTTTGATAGTCGACGAGAATATACTCACTCAAGTGCAAAGCCTGAAGAATATTTTCTTCCATTTTTTGGTTTGTACCGGTCCACTCTCCGATTACGAGCGGAAATTGATCAAATGACTTCCGAATGGGAACCCTTTCTCGGAAATCGACGTTTTGATGAATGAGAATAGTGGCGCACATCAAAAGAACGGCAATTACCGATTGAGGATTTTTAATCAGAGAAAGAAGCGCCTTTGGGGTTTTCAATTTTTCCTTGAATTCTTCTTTACATTCCGAGGACTGTTCTTCTTTTCCTGTTTTATACTTGTTGTCCAATTCTTTTATGTCTTTTTCAGGGAAAACCTTTCCTAAAATCCAGATTTCTCCTACAAGAACACCCAACGAAACCATAAAGATCAGCCATCCGGAAAAACCGTGGAAAAATCCTTCTGCGACTTGTGCTCCCCACAACTCATAAAGAATGCCCGTCATGGCAATTCGCAGGCTGTTCGTGGCAATTGATAATGGTATCGTTGAAAACACAATTATTATTTTTTTCCAGAATTGCGATCGATAAAAATACGTTACAAGAATTCCCAGGACAAAAAGCGGAATGACGTACCGTAGCCCGCTGCAGGCATCCACAACCTGCAATTTGGTAAATCCGAGATCGATGATATTGCCTTCCCGATAGGCCGATAATCCATAGGCCTGCATCAGTTTCACACCAATCAAGCTGGAAATCAGCTTCAAACGGACCAAAATTTTCTGGTATAAAAAGTTTGGCAATGGGAACATCGTGAGCATTATCAAAAAAGGGAAAAACAGCTTTCTTATATTCGCCCATCCGATATGCATCCAACTCAATCCAAGGATGGCAAGCCAAAATGATATATAAATAGTGAAAAACTCCCCACCCAACTCTCCAACCCAAAAAATAACAATACCCGCCATAAAAACAAAAACACCCGGCCAAGAAGAATAAAATTGACTGTGTGTCAAGTCATCGCGCTTGTCATAGACCAGATACAGCACAACGAAGGGGATCAGGTAACAATAACTGTAATCCTCTTTCATGCCCCACTGCTCTATCATCACTGCGAGGGAGGAGTAATAGATAGCGATCATCAAAGCGATATAAACTATCACTCTGATATAAAATTCAGGTGATATGCATCGCAGTACTTGCGAAATCGCTACAGCATGTAATTTTTCCATTTAACAATCATCCTGATGGTCATAAGTTTTATGAATGGAGGGCATCAAAACGTTTAGGCGGATTACAGATCGTTTTTCATTCCTCTTTTCATTTGTTGCATTTTTTCTTTTAATATCCAGAACAGGAATTTTGGCGCGGATTTCATATTCCTCTCCCACAATCTTACGGGTTCGTGCAAAAAACGTGGCAACCACTCAAGCCCAATACTGCACCAAAATCGCGATGCTCGTTTCTTCGTCCCTGCGTAAAATTCGAAAACCGCCCCGATAGCTCCGATAAAAGGCACGCTCAGCTTATCCCGATTCTGATAAATCCATTTCTCCTGTTTTGGAGCTGTCATCCCAACCCAAAGAACATCCGGTTTGGCTATATTGATGGCATTCACCATCTGGATTTTTTCGTCTTCGGAGAAATCGGGTTTGAACGGGGGAGAGAAGGTGCCACAAACGCTTATGTTTTCATATTCGATGTTTATTTTATTCGTAATACGTTCCAGGACATCATTTGTAGAACCAAGAAAAAAATATCTCGCGCCGCCTTCTTCTGCGAGTGTTTTGTTCAGTCCCTGAAAAAATTCGAACCCGGCTACTCTCTGGTAAATGGGTAGGCCCAGAATTCTAGCGGCGAGAATAATACCAATTCCATCGGGGAGGAGAATATCCGCCTCTTTTAACGCCGAAGCAAAAACCTTATCATTTGCGGCAACCACAAGGGAGTGGGGATTAGCACATGCCGCATACCGATTATTCCTTCCGGATTGCATCAATTGTAAAGCCTGGGCGATATCGCCCCGGAAACCTCTATTGCTTATCCGGTAACCCAAAAGGTTTGAGGTGGTCAGATTCTCTTTCATTTGTTAAGTTTCAAATATGATCGAATCATTAAGAATGCCTCTCTCGGAACCTGATCAACTTGATTCTGATTCCTCTGAAGTCCAATTTTATCAATGGGTATTGGTTTAAATCCCTTTTTCAAGGCAGGAGATCGACTAGATAGCCGATAATCCTTTTTATCTATATCCTTGAAAATCGGATCGGCGACTATGCTGTTGCGATCCAGTCCTTTTTCTTTCCACAGACTCCACTGCATACCAGGCGGTTTTTTAAGATAAGGAATGAACAGGCCTTTACCTCCATTGTAGATCGTATTGTAATCCGATTCAGTGCCCGTAAAATCAAAATCATTGAATATACCGTACAGCGGCGACGACTTTTCCGGATAGTAAATTATGTTCCTAACAAATCTATTACCAGACATTTTAGCGCCGGTTTTTTCATCCGTGATGGTTGCAAGCCTAGGATATTTTGTGTTTTTCGTTTCACGCACCTTTGCATTCATCAAGGGAAGCCATTTCTTTGAAACCGGATGCTCCGGAAGCCATGCAGAGTATACCATTTGACCCAATCTGCCACCATCTATGATGATATTATTTTCGACCTCATTATCTCTTCCACCGTGTATGAAAATGCCACCGCTTGCAATATTTTCTACTATATTCCCGAAAACTCTTGTTCCGCTCGTCCAGTCATCCAAGTAGATACCGTAGGTATCAAAAAAAGTTTTCCAGTTTCCGGTGGCCTTATCAAACCCGAATCCTCCGCTATCATGAAGATAATTGAATTGCACCACATTACCACGTTTTGTCCAATCGATCTGGCTGCAATAGATAATTCCGCTGTCTTGGGTTTCTCGATTGACATCGTAAATATGATTGTATTCAATCAGGTGCTCATTGCCGTCAAAACGGATCCCCATTCGTGGCGTTGAATAAATCAGGTTGTGAGAAATGATATTCCCAATTCCTCTACAGTCGACACCGGCTCTGTTTTTGATTATCCTCCCGATATGATGGATGGTATTATTTTGGATACGATTGTTTGAAGGAATCAGTTTTTCTTGATCACCCCCCGAAACTTTTACCCCTATACCGCCTATTTCGTATATCCAATTTTCAGCAGCCATGTTTTCATAGCCATTCTGAATTTCAATCCCATTATCACCCGCATTATAAATCGTGTTCTCTATTACAGCCGTCTTTTCTGCGTCCCTGATTACTATAGCGCTGCCTTCACATCCATCCATTGTAAACCCTTCGATTCTGATATTGGATGGAGTTCCATAATAATTTTTCCCAAGTTTTTTGCCCCTGATTTCGATTATCGATCCTACAACTGGGATGGATACGGTTTCCAAACTCAAATCATTCTGGGGCCAAAAATACAGTTCCTTATCTTTTTTGTTGAAATACCATTCTCCTGGCGAATCAAGTTCTTCAAAAATGTTTTGAAAAAAATATCGATTATTTTTCAGAATAGGATGAGATGTCTTTTGATGCAACACCAACATCTGCGAACTTCTATTGATATCGAAACCTTGAATAATATTATTCGTCCAATTATTTCCTGGGAAAATTACGATTTCAGCTTCCTGGGGGGTTGCCCACGTTTTTATGGAACTTTCCCCATATTGGAAAGATTTTTTATCTCCATGCTTTCCCTCATCCTCAACATACAAAAAATTTCCATTTCTATCGTCGATCGAATCTTGGTTCGGATATCTGGCAAGGATTTGTCTCTTCCCGGCGGCGAATACTTGCCTTATTGAATCTCCACTGGCAATCACTGTACCTATTTTGGCCTTGAAAATATCTCCCTGGTGGGGCACAAAATCGCGAACACCTTTCAACCCGCTTAGCACTGGACATTCTTTTTCATAGGCTTTTATAATCAATGGGGCTGAATCTGTTCCAGAGTCCTCCGGTTCCAGAACAAGCGTCTCTTTCATCTGGTATACTCCGCCACGCACCAAAATGCTAAAGCCGTTGCATTGACCAGATTCTCTTAGTTGTCTGATTGCATTGCGAGCGCATCGTAATGTGGCAAAAGGACCGTCGCTTCTCTTTTTATCAGGCTCCGGCAGCCTTCCCGACCAATGATCGTTTCCGTTTGTGGCGACATAAAATATTGTCGTGCAATCTGTTGAATATACCACTTCAGGCCATATGACCCATCCAGTACTTAGAATCATCAAAAAGGCCATATTCCATATGTTAATTTCGGCACCCCTTATTACGCCGTCATTTTGTAGTTTATGCATTTTCCCTATCAGTTGCTGTTGGTTTTGAAACTTTCATCCGTCTATCGTTTTTATCCAAAAATTCATCATGAATTTTCATTTCATCTTTCGTAAAGCGCCATTTAATAATCCGAGCCGGATTTCCGCCAACGACAGCATAGGACGGCACATCTTTTACCACCACCGCACCGGCAGAAACGATAGCGCCACGACCGATAGTGACCCCGGATATGATAATGGCTCCATGGCCGATCCAGACATCATCTTCTATTACAATCTTAAACTTGTCTCCACGACTTGAATCCCAAAACGTTGCACCGGGAATATCGATCCGGTGATCATCACGTCCTACCAAAGCGACGTTTCTGGCAATCAAAACATAATTTCCGATTTCAGCATCGCAATTCACGATAGTGCCGGCGCCGAATTGGACGTGGCTTCCTAAAATGATATGCCGATGGGGTGACCATAAATCCACTGACCAGGGAAGACGAACGAATCCCTTGTACTGGAGCCAAGGGCATCTCAGTTTGCGGTATGCCCATGTCCGAAGTATCGACATATTGTATCTTAGATAATTATACCATTCCGGTCTTCCCGGACGAACATTTTTCATGGGAAGCATCATAATGCACCTACAGCTCGGCGTCTGTTTTCCGGGCTAACGGCCATACTTGTAAAAGATCTTTTGAGAGATTCCCAAGGGAATACCTGCTGATGACCATATCGGCATAGGAGGCCACGTCAGGGAGATTCAGAGCCTTTTCCATAGCAGTTGAAAATTCCACCGGTTCCCGCTCGACGACAAAGCCGTTAATCCCGCTTTGCACAATTGTATCGGCGCTGCTGAATCGAGTCGTAACAATGGGGATTTGGCAAGCCAAGGCCTCTAAAAGCACAGTGCTCCAGCCTTCTTTCCATGAGCCCATCAAAAACAAATCGGAAGCTTGAAGATAGGAAGCGATCTTCATCGAATTTTGATACCCGACCGCTATCACCTTTTCCTGCAATCCAAGGTCAATCACATACTGCTCAAGTTGTTTCCGTTCTGCACCGTCGCCCACATAAATGAATACCGCCTCCGGGAAACGTGTTACATAGAGACGAAATGAATCCAATAAAAATCTCCATCCTTTTGCCCAATGTATACGACCGGTAGTCACTGCAATAATTTTATTTTCAGGCAGGGACAATTTCCGCCGCATTTCCATTTTATCTGCCGGATGGAAGATCTCCGTATCAACGCGGGTGGGAAACGGCAGAATAGCCTTATTCCTCAATGTTTCGCTTGCTCTCCTCTTGAGCTCTTTGATGGCTTGGTCATCGGCTGCGGCTAGAATGCAATTCGCCTTTCTTGCTAGCGCCATAAAAAATAAATGATCGAAAATTCCGGAAAAACGTTTGGCCCAGGAATACCGCGAAATACTCAATGGCGCTTCCGTTCCCGGAAAATAGAAACATAGATTGTGTGCCGGGATCGTTTTAAGCGCCATTATCACGGCATGTTCCCGAACGAGGATATTCGGTATGCCGAGTGATAGTATTCGTTTCTGATATTTTTTGATCTGGAACCATGTGGCAAGTCGTTTCGGAATCAACGGTTTTTTATCGGTCTGGTGATCACCACATATGGCGAAATATCGATAAACCGTTCCATCAATTTCTTTATTGAACCAGCATCCTATCGGATCGGAAGGCGCACTCGCCCATCCGACCAATGCCAGACGATTTCCCAAAGCCTTCATCAATTGTCGCGAAAAATTGAGCTGCCCGCCGGCGGGCTTGTCTATAAAATTGCAGCTTTCAATGTGAAGAATATCGGGCGTTACAAGATCAGTCATTTCCGGCTCCCGAATACACTTTTTCAAACCACCTGCTTATTCTTGCGGCATTTTTACGATATTCAAGTTTCGGTAAAACCTCCACGAATGCTTTCGATGAGATCCTTTGGACTAAATCCGGACTTGATAACAACTGATCCAGAGATTGCGCGCAACCTTCAATATCGCCCGGTTTATAAAAAATCGCGTTTTCATCGTTCATGAAATAACCGATCTCACCGATCGGTGTGGTGACAACAGGTCTGCCGGCGGCCACATATAATCCCAGTTTCGTTGGAAAGCGTGTTTTCGATCGATCGTCATCCCACAAAGGCATCAGAAGCGCCTCCGCTTGCCTGCAATGTTTCCAAAGCAGATCATCCGATACAAACCCCAAAATATGAATACGTGTCAGGTCAATTTTTTTTGAATCCGCATGACTGAGCAGTATTTTTCTGGATTTATCGGAGCATGGACCGATGATTTCGAATACGCACATGGAACCTTTCACGGATTTCATTGCCGCCATAACATCGATGAAAAAAAGTACATCCCGCAAATATCCATCCACCATGCCGCACCAAAAAATAACCGGCAGAGCCGACCCTGACGATTCAGTTTTTTCGTCCTGCGTTTTGTTCTCTTCCGAATCAACAAGGGCGGGGACACGCAACACTGGAAAATCTGCTTTACATAACTGCCGGATACGCTTTTCGATTTCATGCGATATCGGCATCGCCCCTCGGCTCCATTTGAACATGATTTTGTGGTACATCCATTCCATGAAAACAGAACCATTCTCTGTTTTGGGCCACCACTCACAGGCCTCTTGAACAGGGGGTATTCGCATTGCCCGGCACAAAAATAGAACCCATAAATTTATCAAATTACCTTGGTAATAGATATAAACCACGCTGTTTCGTCGATGCTTCGCCAGCACCAATGGCAGCATCATGCATCCCCAAAAATAGTATAGAACTCGTTTAACAATCCATTTCGGCCAGACCACAGAAGGGCTCAGGTATTCAAATGACAGCCCCTCGAATTTCCCCTTTCTTGCTTTGTTTTCTTTAAATGAGCTGGGCCCAATATGCAGGACATTGAATGGAATCCCGCTTATTGCCAAACATTTTCCTATAAGAGTGATTCTTTTGGCGCTTGCTGTTCCGATGGGGAAACCAAATCCACCGCAAACACAATAAACAGTAAATTTATTCATTTCGTAAATGGCACCATTTTTTCATTTATCCGGTACAAAAATATTATAACGATTCGTATAAACATATATTTCTTAACCCATCCGGATAATTTTGGCTGGGTTCCCGGCTGCGACAACATTGGGGGGCAATGATCGATTCACTATACTCCCCGCACCGACCAATGTATTATCGCCTATTGTGACACCTTTTAAAACCGTTACGTTTATTCCAAGCCAAACATCGTTTCCGATAACGACTGGTCCGTTGCGGCCGGCTCTTTTATCATCGCCATGCCAGTCCGTATCGGTAATAACCGTGTTGGCACCACACCTTACATTGTCGCCCAGAACGATACGCTCGGCACAACCGATGACCGTTCCGCTGAACCCGCAACTTTCACCTATTGCAATTTCTGCTTCTTCCGCCAAAGTCGACAACATGCAGGGTTTGTTGATGCCGATGAGATTCGAAGACGGCAACGAAAGAAATCGACACTCACTACCAATTCTGATCGTGCTACCTGGGTGCCGCCGAAAAAACGGCATGCCATGGAAAACACATCCTCTTCCTAAAGAAATCCCCCACCATTTCGCAACAGAATATGCCACCCCCGTATACCAGTACTGTTGGATCATTCGCCCAGCGCAATTCACAACATGCGGTAGACTGTCTCTGTCAATTGGTCTCAAAAAATGTTTCCTGTTATTTAAATGATTGTAAAACGGACTCAAATCATGTCCGCTGGTTTTCCGATCTGTTTAATTTCATCAGCTTCTTCCTGAAACGCTTCAAAAATCTTACAGCCGCCATTTTAAATAGGTATACTGAATACACCCAAATGAACTTTCTTTTAATATCCCGAATATCATATTTGATAATGTTTATTGCGTTCGATTCAACCTGCCCCCGGAAATGATTGACACATCGACGGCCGGTATCGTAGCAAAAGATATCGTTTCCTTCGATTTGAAAAAAGATGTTCTCCTCATGCGGCCGCATCCGCAGGCCGAAGGAGGAATGTATCTTATAATTCATTTTTTCCATCGTAATCCAAAATGTTGCACCCTGCCTGTTTCCTTTTGTTGCGTAAAGGTCCATACAGATATCTTTTTCCGGAAGCCCCACTTCCTTTCCCACGCCGACCCTTTCAAAAAAGACGTCATAACAAATCGAATCGCTGTTACAATCCGGAAAAGTATATTTCTTTTTGACTCCGATCAGCAACGGAACCTGAAAACTTGATGAGTACTCAGATACATGCTCGCCCCTATCGCCGAAATTTGTCGTCAGGGAAATTTTCGGGTAAACAAAATATCGATTGGTTTTAACGATATATCGATTGAAGTATTTAAGCCAAGACGTATCAGGCCATGACGTAACGCGTTCTGGCAGGTCCGGTTCGGGATAAATCTTGCCTGAATTCGTTTTATACCATTCAACAAATCCTTGCCACATTGTTTCGCTCCAAACCTGACCCCAGGATTGAGCGAATTGCAAGAAATAGGCATCCGTGCCATCATCCGCCGGAATAAACGGCCGCGAACAGTTTACATTCCACAGATGGCTGTAAAGCGATATCCCGGCTATCTGATCCACAGTCGCATATTTACAAATAGCATTTTTCGCATACAAGTAAAAACTCGGTGAAACTATCAGATCGTCTTCTAAAACAGCCACGCTCCCATATTCAAAACTGAGATTTCCGCATGCGATGATATGATTTCGAAGGCCAATCCTTTCTGCTTGGATTTTGATAATTTTTTCCCCAAAAGGCCAGTGATAATCATTCGCAATATCTACAACCCGCTGATTATCACTTTTATCCAGGCTGATGATCAGCGGCACTTTTTCATTATCATAGTCCGCCGTTGACAATGATTTCAGCAAACGTAAAAGTGACTTGTCTCTGTTATATCCGACCGCAACAACAGCTATACTTGACATTTGTTTCACCTACCCGCATCAGCATAAGCAATGTCTTGATGCGATTATCAATTTTCTCTATTCGCCCACCTTGAAAAGCTGAAGGTGCTGTACAGGAAAAATCACCGTTGGATAAGACCAATATTTTGGATGAATTTATCGATATCATCAAACAAGTGCGCATTCTCTTGAAGCCAGTTTTTATCTTTATCCCACCACTTAAGCCTTAATAAAAATTCAATTTGTTCACTGCTGAATCGGTAACGTATCAGTCTTGCCGGCGCACCGCCATAAATTCCATAGGGCTCCACATTTTGGTTGAGTATGGATCCAGCTGCAATTATCGCCCCATCGCTGACCTTTATGCCGGGCATGATGATTGTATTGGCACCAATCCAAACATCATTTCCAATAACTATCGATATTCCATTTTTTTCATCGAGATATTTTCCTTCGTCGAACAACTGTTCGCCAACATAGGTGAAGCCTGACTGTTTCTGTAATGAATAGAAACAGGGATGCGTGGAAACAAACATACTGGTTGGATGCAGGCCGCTAATTGTTTTGACTCCAGACGCAATGGAAGTGTATCGACCGATTTCCGTCTTTACAATCACGCTGTCATCGCCAACATACGAGGCATAACCGATATGGCTGTCAAAGAACGTAACGCGATCCGTGAGTTTATTCATTCCTTCAAAGCTGACTTTCCAACCCACACGGCAATTATGTCCAAAACGGACGCCCTTTTGCCGATAGAATAGATTCTTTCTGATAAACTTGGCTATATTCTTTGAAATGTTCATAATCATGGATAATTCAATTTTGTTATCGATTTAGACCGCTGCTTGAATCTATCCGTCGAAAACTTTTCGAAAGGATTGGATCATGAAGGGGACTCGCTTTCTTTCGTTTGTCGATACAGGCTCAGCATGGTTATTGCGCTGTATGTAATTCCCCAGCTCTCCTTGAACATCCAATTAATGACGCCGAAAAGAAACAACGCAACGATAAGCCTGCCATCCAACACCATTGTTGATTTCATCATTCCAATTTTCAGCATTGATACGAAGCAAATAAAAAGGACGATGATCAGCAATCCGAAGCCCACGACACCCTGGCCGGCAAGCACTTCCAAATAATAATTGTGCACTCGAGGAATCGGAGTGGAAACTCCTGTATAAATAGATCGTGGAAGAATGTAGCAACTTCCAACACCGACAAACGGATTTTCTTTCCATTTTTTATAGGCATATTCGTATGCTTTTGTCCGGCCTGTCGACATCTCCGCAAATGTTTTGCCCGAACTTTGTTCAATTCTTTGCTGAATCAGTTTCGAAAAATAATCTTCCACACTTCCTGGTAACAACAGCAAGCTTGTCGATGAGAGCAACGCAAGGGTCAGCATCCACGCAATAAGTCGTTTAGAGACGTTTGGATACATAAAATACAAAAGGCACAACAACGTCGCCAGGAACCGGGTTCGAGAATTTCCCAGCACAAGCCCTGCGAAGGCAAGCATTCCATACCACATGATCATGCTCGATCTGACTTTTCGCCCGACGAATGCATACGCCAAAAAAATAAGGAACAAACCGGATTCCCAATAGATCGGAGGCGTATCGAGGATTCGCATGAGATGCAAATCATAAATTGAATTACCCAGAGCCAAAAAAAATACCGCTGCTAAAACAACCAAAAGGTGAACTACGATAAACAATTGAAATGTCGCGTAAAGAAATTTTCGAATATCGTCCCGGGAACCAAGTGCGGCCGGCATAAGGAAAAGGATCACAATCGACAATATACCGCGCTGATAAATCGGGTTCTGGGTGAACGTTATTGGAAGGCCATAAGGCACGGGATATAAAAGCGGACTGAAGAATGACCAAATGATGATAAAGGCTGATAGAATGATGACTATACGATAGCGAAAGCCCAAAATGGCGCTCAATATTTTTCGTACATACTTAATTACGAGAAACAATATTAACGGATAGCACGGATATAGCGTAACAATCGGTTTCCATGGCGCCGACCAGAGCAGCGTCGGGTAAAAGCACATCAAAGAAATCGCCATGAGCGGCCGAAACTGAGCGATCAATAACAGCAGTGTGCTAAACGCCAACCAACCCCACAAAGAATTTGTCAATCTTATGAAATCAACATATTCATTGATGCTTAATTCCACGAAAGACTCCCAACTATCAATCAGCCTGACGTTACCCTTTTATGACCACTTTATTCGATGCCCCTAAAAACCGAACTTATCATTGTTTTACTATGCTGGAATCATACCAGGAAAAACAGTTGCTTATCAATACCGAAACCATTTTGCAACCAACTGATGTAATTACAATTTTCTGTAGTGTTACCGGCTCTGAGGCATTCGAATAGAGGAGTAAAATCAGCAAAAATAATACGAAACTCAATGCGATCGAAAATCCGAACTGTTTGGTTCGCTTTGCTATTATCAGAAGCTGTTTCGGCAGATCTATTATGGGAATCAATGCCAACCAGCAAAGACACCTTGCGATCGGAATGCTTTCAACATATTTGGGAAGTATAAATGTCACCAGCGGATCGACCAGCCAGTATGTAAGCAGAATCAACGGCAACATTACCACCGAACCCACTATGGTGCATTTTATGCAATACCGAAAACTTATCGACATGTTTTTACCAGACGAACCATACAGCATGGCAATCCGCGGATGAAATACCTGACTGATGGAAGTTGCAACAGCCGTGAGACCAGCGCATAATGACCCGGCAAAAACAAACACGCCCAACGACTTTTCGCTCATCAGTTTTAGAATATAGGTCCGCTCGACAGCTCCCCAAAGACTGGTGGAAATGTACGTAAAAACCATCAGTGGAGCACCGAATGCGATCATCTTCCATAGTATTTCCATTTTACAGTATGGTCTGAGTCTGAGAGGTCTGTTTCTATGGGCATACAACATGGATATAACGTCTGGCAAGGAATAGCGGGCACATAAACCCACATAATTGAAAAAAGCCACCAAGGGAAGAAACAATAAGGAGGCCGCCGATGAAATAATCGACGCCTTCGACCAGGTGATGAATTCGCTGCTGTTGCGATAGGTGCTGCCGAGGTAAAACATATAGAGAGAAGTATTTGTAACGATTATCTGCGTTCCCCAGCCAAGTGCTGCATTCCAGTCTTGATGAATGCATGCCCAAATGCAAGGAATGGCAAATACAGCCGCATGAACCCCACAAAGAAATTGGGTCCACCGCAACGCATTGGCGGCATGCTGCAATGCAGTATCCCGCTCTCCTTTTCCGATATAGTATGGGTATTGTCTGGCAAGCGATGTAAAAACGCCTAAATGAAGAAAAAACATGTAACCGGGGAGAATGGTGAATTTTGTATAATATCCTAGTGTTTCAGGTCCGACAAAACGCCCCTGGATGATTCCGCCGATGAATCGAACCCCCACGCTTATCAATCCACTCGCTGCAAGCGATGAAATCGAAATCATCACCTGCTGACGTGATTCGCTTCCCAGCAATCGTACGATGAAGTCGCGCCAGTATACTATCGGCCTCATAAAATCCGTATCGTATATGTCGTTTTTTTCATGGATTTTTTTTCCTTATGCTTTTTTTCATTGGTCTGAACGTATTAATCCCCGACGTTTTGCTGCCGCGATCACACGATGCGCAAAGCTAAGCGGAAGATAGCAAAATTTGTAATAGTTGTTGTAATCACCATTTTCAATCATAGCCAAAGCCAATTTTCGAAAAATCGGCCGCGGATAGATGGTGCCTCTAAGCCTGCCGACATTCTTGGACGCTGTAGCATATTCACTTTCCTTGGCGATGACATGCCTGGCCCGAATCAACTGCCCGATGACATCCTTGCCTTTCCTTGTATTCGCGAAAACAACGGAATCTCCGCGTTGATCATGCCAATCTTCCGGTATTCCCCAAAAATCTCCAACGGTTATATCCCCTGATCTTGGAATTGATCCGAAACGGCAGCCGAAGCAGCTCTTTTGCAAAAATAAATGATACACCATTGCCGATCGAAACCATGTATCTTTTCCGCATTCTATAAGATATTTATCCCCCGCCCTCGTGATGCCGCAGATCGTTTGAGAAGAAATCTCCTTATTCCGAAAGGAAAAAGACCCGAGTTGATTTCGTCCGCCGAATTTCCAATCCAAATAACTCCAAAACGATTTTAATGATGGTACCCCATGGCAGACCAAATCCATCAACAAGAGGTTTTTTCTTGCTTCGGTTGGAGCGATCAAATCTAGTCCCGCCACTTGGCATGGCGTCCCACAAAAAAGTATCGTCGTGCCGGCCTTGGCCAGATCAATGATCCCGCGATGAAACCGTTCATCAATATAGCTTGGAATGTACTTGGACCCGCGCAATCTTGCAAGATTGTCCCAATTTCTGACCATGATATGCCGCGGCGTCCAATTGTCGCCCCATTCGCAACCGCATACTGCCCCTGAATTGCTGAGAACATTCCGCGCCACTTCCGAAAAAACACCTCCAGACGAACTCGCCAGATGGATTTCCTCATCCGTGGACCATGCGGCATATATTTCAGAGACCTCGTTTCTTATACGGGGTCGTTCCATGGCTTCGATCACCGGGCAATACCGCAGACAGGCCATACAATCATTGCAGCGACCTTCCTGAAGCACCGGCCTGTAAAAACCTTCCTGATTGAGTTTCATCACGATCGCCGATTGGGGGCATGCATTCGCACAGGAAGCACATCCAGCACATTCATCATCGCCGATGCGAGAAAAACAGGCCGGAACCCCCTCCATGGAAATAACGTGACTCTTTGTTTTCATCGGTTTCCCAGCGCGTCCACCAAGAATTGAATTGACCGGTCAATGCTGGCTTGAAGTTTTCGGTTCACGGTGCTGTACTGGATCGAATTTTTCAACATATCCCTCACGGCCCGGCCGCTGACATCCTCCAGTTGCCGATCAAGAAGCCCCGCTGTTTCCAACAGGCTGTATTGCCTCGAATTCGTGCCCGAATGGGGGACACCGAAAAAATTTTTTTGATATAACATTGAAAAGACGGTTCCATGGAATGAATTGGTGCAAACGATGGAGGCATTCTTAAACAGACCGAGAAACTCGCTGGGACCAGCGTCCAGAACCACCCGATCCGCAATCATCAGCCATCGAAAATCAAAAACAAGCGGCAGAACGCAGACAATCGGAAGCCCCGTACTTCTTTTCACTTCATTCACCAGATTGAAAAAAGCGCGGTTTTTTCCCAATTCCATAGGGTATACAAGCACATATTCAGACGTAAAGGCTGGTAGCTGAACAATCGCCTCATAATCCTCTGCCAAAAGAAGCAGCGTGGGATCGACTACCTGTTCGGCTTTTCGTCCGGAGAGTTCAAATATGATTTCCTGGGCCCGCCGTTCTCTTACAGACAGGAAATGATACCGTCTTAGATACTCGCCAAGTATCTTGGCATGATGTTCCGGTATCCTACTGACTCCAAAACTGGGGGCATAGGAAATCAGACGGGATTGGTCGGGCGAAATAAAATTCAGGTGAAATGCCGCTCCGATTTTCTGGTCAAGATAATGCGGCCGCCAAACCTGATCGCTGCCAGTTATATAGGCATCAAACTTTGGAGGATCGGCATATAATCGTTCAATGCTGTCATAGGAAGCCTCTGTCAGGGGGATCTGTTGTCGAATGAAATCCCGGAAGCGTCTGGTATGAAGCTTGTTTGCTCGCCAGCGACATAAATTGTACAGATTCGTTATTCGTTCACCTGGATGCCTTGCCTTTCTGAAAAGCCGATTTGATCCAGGGTCGATATTACAGTCAATGGTCTTGCACTGATGGCCAAGCCGTCGCACTATCTTATTTAATGCGTATGCCTGAAGAATGGCGCCGTAGTTATTATGATTATGAATGGTTATAATACCGACGCGCATTCCGTCAGCTCCTTATCGCCAATCCGCACTGTTCGATAGTTGATACACATATCAGCTCACATCGATGGCTCCATGTAAGCTCAACTCTTCGCCTTTTCAGTTCCATTTATCATGGATGCCCGTTTCAGCCTGACCACATCAATATGGTGCTCTAAAAAATTCTACCAGATCGTGGAGATATAATTCGCCTCCGACAGATACGCATCGGCGGTCACAAGTTTTGCCTTTTTTACAATAGCCGTAGCGGCAATAATTCTGTCGGCAATGTCAAGACCGGGCTTGAAAGGCAGACTGGCTGCCCGCATTGCGATGTCCGCCGTCAGGCCGCATAGTTCATACTTATTCGATTTTAATATTAAATCGATGAACTGCTCATATTCAATATTGATCGAAAGCATTTTGCTTTCAAACATCAAGGCGATTTCGATCATGGAGATTTCACAAAAAATAATGCCATCCTTTTTATTGGCTTTGGTGATCTCAGTTTTAGCTCTTGCTGAAAGCATCTCCGGCTTCAATGCATCCCAGATAATCGCATGTGTGTCCAGGATGATCATCGGGCACTTTCTCCATCTACTTCCTTCCTGTTAACGATATCCCCCACCGCTGCCCCCTCCCTCAGCTCCTTCAACGCCTCCCTTGCCGATTTCATATGATGTGATACCGGTGTCACGACAGCGATGGATTTGCCTCGCGAAGTAATTGTGATGCTTTCCCCACGCTCCACGCGCTTAAGAAATGCCAATAGATTTTCCCTGAATTTACTGACTCCTACATGTTCCATTTTCGATTTTCAACTTGAGCGCATTATACCAGGAAGCTGGTATGGATTTTTAACCGTTGAACTTGGAGTTTGAAGTTTCTATATAGCTCCGCCCCTTGACTTGCATCTTTAAAACAATATAATATATTGTAATAATTTATAATTTATCATAACCATCGCGACCACCGCGAATGGATACGGTTCTCACAACCGTGTGAGAACTCCGCTAGGTAACGGTATGGGGCCGGTTAATTCTGTACAAATGTCCATGTCCCGGCAGTCCGGGTTTTCAAAAAAGGGTTCAAAAAAATAAGCGAAAACAACCCTGGCGTTTTTTTCCAGAATGCGGTTTACTTTGGCGAGATCAACGGCTTGGCCGGCAAGTTCCATATTCACTATCGTTTTCTTCGCACCCGTTCGTGGCAGAAATAATTTGTACAATCTTATCGTACAAATATAATAAAAAAGCAAGCTTTTTGTAATGGTTACAATTTTTTGTTAAAGTACCGCACGCGGCATGGGAAATCGCAGCCCATGCCGCACGTCCCATGCGCACAAATTGGTATTGATCGCATGGGATTGTTAGGATCGTGTTTTCTTCCTGTGCCGACAGGATAGTTTCGCATGCCAATGGTTCCGGCGAGCCAGCCGATTAATCGGCAGGAAGGCAACCGATTGCAGGTTTGCCTTGACTATTCTGCAATGTATTGATGAAAACCGAACAGCATATGGATGGCGTTTCCGTGGTTTCCGCCTATCGATGGTCAGGGGAACTGAGTGCATAACCAACCCTTCATCCGGAATGAAGCGCAGGCCAGTTCCCATGAAACCGCTTGAAGGGCCGATTGGATACAAGCTGCTGTAATTACGTTGCCCTTGACACACAAACGTCTTTGACATATTCTTGATTTTCACAACAACCGGGTCAGGCCGGACAGCACCGCACATCCATCGGCAGGCATACGTTTTTTATCTGGATACGGGAGTTGCGTCTTGAAGATACTGATCATCGCCAATCCGATTGCCAGCGGGGGCGATGCGGGAAAGCGAGCCGAACGGCTTTCCGCCATCCTGGAACAGCGCGGGCATCGAACCGAACTGCATCTAACCCGATTCGCCGGCGATGGACGGCAGCGTGTGGCCCGGACCACCGGCGACGTCGACCGGATCGTCATCGTGGGCGGCGACGGCACCTTCAATGAAGTCCTCAACGGCATCCCGGAAGGGTGCTCCATCCCCGTGGCTCAATTGCCCACCGGCAACGCCAATCTCCTGGCCCATGATCTCGCCCTGCCGAAAGAACCCCTGGACACCGCGAATCTTCTGGAAAACGGCCGCATCCTGATGGCGGATACAGCCAGGATGAACCGACACAAATTCATCATGATCGCCAGCGCCGGGTTTGACGCCAGGGTGACGGAAGAATTGAAAAAAGTCCGGACCGGAAGGGCAAGCAATTTCAGTTATATTCTCCCTGCTTTCCGGGCGCTTCGCAACAAGGAACGCACGTCTTTCACCGCTGTGGTGGATGACCGGGTGTTTGTCAAAGGGCAATGGGTGGTTGTTTGTAAAACCCGCAGTTACGGCGCCATCTGCGAGATGGCTTTCGACGCCGGGGTCGACACCGGCCTCTTGGATATCATCGTGCTGCCTTGGGAAAACGCCGGCGCTTTGCTGCTGTATTTCCTGCTGGCCAAATTCAGCCGCATCACCCGGCTGAGTCAGGTCAGCTACCTGAAAGGGAAAAAAGTCGCCATCACGGCCGATGCGCCCATTCCCATGGAGGTCGACGGCGATTTTGCCGGAAGATTTCCGGAAGTGATCATTGAAATCCTTCCGGGCTGCCTGCCCCTGATGGTGCCGCAGCACTATAACTATTGAACACTGCCAATAAGGATACTGCAGATGAAACGATCAAGCATTTTTCTTCTCTGTTTTCTGATTCTGGTGTGCGGTCATGATATCGGAGCCGCTGCGGAAAACGACCCCGTAACCGTCACCGGTATGGCGGCGGCGAACAGCCCCAACGCCCGGGACCAGGCCTTGAAGGACGCTTTCCGGATGGCCATCGAACAGGCGGTGGGGGTCAACGTGACCGCCGACTCCGTCATCAAGAACAACACCCTGCTGAAAGACGAAATCTACGCGCACTCCGAAGGGTTCATTGAAAAATGGGATATCGTCAAGGAAGACACCAGCCATGGCAACCTGACCCTGACAGTCAAGGCCTGGGTTCGGGAGGGGCGATTGAACAAAACCTTGTTTCTCAACGGCCTGGATGTCAAAAAGATCTATTCCTGGATCGGCGAACCCCGGGTGCTGATCATGATGCAGGAATTCACGGACAACCAGGTTTCGGAAATGGGTATTTCCCAGACCGAACTGGAAAACGAATTCATTGAAAAAGGCATCGATGTCTTCAACCAGATGCAGATCGCCGAAATCAACGCCCGGGACAAGGAGCTTGCCTTCAAGGATGCCAAGGCCGCCGTGACTCTCGGTAAACGCTTCGGGGCCGAAATCGTGGTTTCGGGAAAATGTATCGCCAATTTCAGCCGGGAAATCCCCATCGGCCAGTTCAAGATGAATTTCTATTCCACGATCATGCAAATCCGGGCATACAGCACGGCCACCGGCAAACTGATCCATTCCGCGAACTACAGCAGCCCCAAACGCGGTGATACGAGCGCCATGGGAAAATTCGACGCGGCGGTCAACTCCATCAAGGCCACCCTTGCGGCCTCCAAATCCGATATCCTCTACCGGATTGTCAAGAACTGGTATGATGATTTTTCCCAACCCAAAACCTACCAGGTCATGGTCCGGAACCTGAATTACAGTGATCTGGAAAAACTGAAACAGCAGTTCTATACCTTTGAAGGTTTTCAGAAGTTGCTGGTGAGAAGTTTTGCCAACAACATCGCCGAGATCGATATCCGGTACGAAAGCCTGCGCGGAGATTTCATGAAGGATATCCAGAAACCGGAGTTCCCGTATCGCATCACCCAGCAGGAACAAAACCGAATTCATTTGGAGCACAAATAATATGAAAGCAGGACTTCTTTTCGGAACGGCGGCTCTCTGTCTCGCTCTTTGGGCAGGCGACTCTCCGGCGGCCCCCATGTTTTCCGACGCCATCAAAAACAAAACCCGTATCATGCTCATCGTTTCCGATGGCGGCAATGCCGGCGATTTCGTCGATTATGCCGAGAACCTGCTCAAAAAAGGGTTCAAACAAAAAGGCGCGATGATCATCAACCCGGAAATAATGAAGAAAATCAAGGAAGACAAGTTGCTCTGGGAAGCTATCCAGAACGGCAACGCCACCGCCATGGCCAAAATCAGCACCGATTACGGCGCCGTGATTCTGGCAAGGGGCACGCTTTCCGTGGACGCCCGCCAGCGGTTCGCCGCCTCCTGGGAAGGGTCGGCCTCTCTCAGCCTTTTGGCCGTTGACACCAAGACGGCCGAGGAAATCGCCAACATCACCAGCGATCCGCTGGGTACCACCATGAGCCCGGCGCCCATGGAAGATTCGCCCCTCATCGCCAAGCAGATCGCGGTTCAAAAAGTGTGCGACAATGTGCTGATGAAAGCCGGGCTGAGCTCCGGCGAGGAAGACATCACCGGGGCCGCATCCGTTCAGCTGGAATTATACGACGTCTTCGATCTGAGCGACCGGCCGGCCGCTTTGGTCTTTTCCATGGACGGCAAGAAACTCTTCGTTTCCTCCGGCAGCAACGTTCAGGTCTTTGGACTTCTCGAACGCAAGGTCCTCAGCACCCTGGAACTGAATGAGACCGGCTGCGTACTGGATGTGAGCCCCAACGGCCGCTTTCTGGCAACAGTGGACACCGGCGGAATGCTTTATGTCTGGGATGCTGACAGCGGCAGCCTCAAAACAAAAACGGAAACCGCCGCCGGCGCAGCCACCGCAATAGCTTTCCGGCCGGACTCGGCCACCGTGGCCCTGGCTGGAGACGATTACAAGATCCACCTCGTGAACACCATGAGCGGCAAGGAAACCGCTGCCTTTGAAGGGCATCAGGACATGATCAACTCCCTGGCCTTCACCCCCAACGGCGATCACCTGATTTCCGCTTCCCAGGACCTCTCCACGAGGTGGTGGGACGTAAACGTCAAACGCGAAAAAAAGGCCCTGACCGAAAACACGGACAAACTCTTGCGCATGTCCCTGAGCCAGGATGGCTCCCTGGTGGCCCTGAGCACGGTGGATATCCATATCGACCTGATGCGCAATACCCGCAAGGACGTCCGCCACATCAAGGTGCGCAACACGGTTACCGGAGAGGAAATCCGCACCCTGGACGGCCACAGCAAAGATATCACGACCCTGAACTTTCACGCCAGCAAACGCTTCTTGGCTTCCGGGGCCGTCGATGACAGCGTTCGCATCTGGGATGTGCAAAAAGGCGATATGGTGTCACAACAAGATTTGGGCGGCGATGTCATCCAGGTGGTGTTCAGCCGTGACAGCAAATGGCTGGCGGCCGTTTCCGACGACCATAAATTGACTGTCTGGAAATTGCGGTGAGACGAAGTACCGGGAATGGAACTCATACAGGCAATCGTCGTTAAACAGAAAACAAACAACCTCAACCAAACAGAAAGGAAAAGGCCATGATGACGAAAAAAACGACTCTTGCGACAACGGTAACGACAATACTTTATTTTGCGGTTGTAACCTCGGCGTTTGCGAAAATCGATCAGTTGGAAGGCCGCAAGGCCATCACCGCCAACGCCAGCTATCAGATCACCTCGGTTGAAAATCAGGACGACGATTCAAAGACCAGCATGGCAACCCTGGGCTTCAGCTACTACCCCAAAAACTTCCTGGAAACCAAGTTGGCCATGCTGGGAATGAAGGTCGAGTCCGGCGACTTCGACACCACCATCTACAGCCTTGCCGGTGTGGTCAATTTCAACCTGTTCAAGCCCGGCTGGGTGGCGGTGCCGTATATCGGCGGCCAGCTCGGCATATCTGGCTACGATGCCGGCGAATATGACGATACCGCTCTCTCCTATGGCGGCCAGGGAGGTGTCAAGTTTTTTCTCAGCGAGGACCTGAGCCTCAACGTGGAATTGAATTATCTGATGACCACGGTCGACGCTGGCGAGGGGGAGGAACTGGATGTCGACAACACCAGCGTTCTGCTGGGATTTTCTTACTATTTTTAGCCCCAGACTTCGGCAAATACATATAGGAAAAATATAAGGCGCCGCCCGCTGATGGCAGCGGGCGGCCTTGCGAAAACACCTGACGCCGGGATTGTAAACAGTTCCCGGGCGCCTACCCGGTTTCCTCCATCACACCGGATTTATTTTTCCCTATCCTGCAATCCGCTCCTCCATCCATGCCCAGATGGCCGCAAATGTTTCATCGCGGTTTATTTCGTTGAAATTCTCATGATAGTTGTCGGCATGCACAACCATGGTCAACAACTGGGGCGCAATGGTTTTCAGAGCCGCCTGGGATGCCTCGGCATCCGCCAGTTGATCGTCACCCGCGATAACGGCGAACAGGGAAAACATGTTCCAGTTCCTCAAATTGGCCAAAACCCAGGCCTGGGTTTTTTCACTTTCCACACCCAGCTTCGCCGTTACTTTGCTGCCCCTGAGCCCGCTTTTCTCGTCCTCATGATGGCGCCGGGTGATGGCGGCATCCCGGGTGAGCTGATCCGTCAGCGACGGTGGTTTGATGGAAAACGTGGGATACAGAACGGCAATCACCTTGGATATCTTTTTCAGCACCGCAGAAATTTTTACCCGATTGACGAGCCAGGGAGAAGAAATGATGAATCCCCGGATGTCCTCTTTCTTTCCGAGTGTCAGACCGTAATACAGGGAAATGAGGGCGCCGTTGGAATGGGAAATGATAAAAATCGGCTTGCCCGGATGGCGGGCTTTCACCCATTCGTAGATTTTGTGGACATCCCTTGTATAGACATCGTAGGATTCGATGTGGAAAAAATTTTTCCCGCCGGGATTGTGCTTGTCATAGGTACCGTGATGCCGCAAATCCGGCGCATAGGTGGCGACACCCTTTTCCCGGAAATAAAGCGCCGGGGTCACCCAGTCGCCCCCGTGGGCCAGGCCGCCGTGCAAGCCGATCAGGACGGCCTGGATGTCCGACTGCGGAAGCCATTCGTATACCAGCAGCTTTGTATCGGCATCCGCCTGAAAAATTTCCGTTTTTGTCTCAGAAAAATTCATTCCCCCTCCTGTGGTGGCGCAGGGCTGAGGCTGCGCCGAACTCGGTTGGCACGTTATGGACCGTCAATTTGTATCGGGTTATACCGGTTTGCAGTCGGAATACCGTTTCCGTCCTATTGTTGAGACTTAGCTGAAAGGATCACGGCTGTCAAGGAGCTGCCGTTTCATAAAAAGCTCCCCTTGGTTTCTTGTTATCGAAGGATTTGCTTCCGTTCGCCGCGGTAACCGACAGGTTGTTGAAAAAATCAGTTGACTAACGGATACAAGCCGATATATCGTCAAGTGAAACGTAACACTATTCGTATAACATTTCTTTATTTATATTTTATCATGCTATATGGCACTGGAGGCGTGATGAAACTGTGGTCAAGAGGCCTGGGAAGAACGGAAGTGCTCATGGACTTCCGCTACTACAAACTGCTCCAAAAGCCCGGAAGCCGGGAACTGTATATCATCGGCCGCATGCGGGATCCCGTGAACTGGGAATTCCGCATCACCCTGCAACCCGAAGATCTGCCGGGATTCATGAGAATGTTTTTCCATCTTGCCATGCTCAAATTTATTTTCCGGAATATCCACCGGTGCATCATTGATTTCTTTCAACGGAATTCGTCCATCAGGGCAGAACAGGAACACCTGGAGGAACGGGTTGATTCGGCCTACGAACAGGTGATGAGCGGCGGCAGAACAGCCCGGAGACCCCTCACGCTATAAAAGACGGAAGGCGCGCCGCGCCCCGGGGCTCATCACGAACCAATGCAACGGAAGGAAACACCATGACGGACTACGACGTCATCATCATCGGCGGCGGCATCAACGGCCTGACCTGCGCCGCTTATCTGGCCAAGGCCGGTCTGAAAACATTGGTGCTGGAAGCCCGGGGGCAATGCGGCACCCATTGCGACACCACCGAACCGGGAAGGCCGGGGTTCCTCCACAACCTGCACGCCACCTGGCTGATCAGCGCCATGAGCCCGGCCATGACGGATCTGGAACTGGAAAAATTCGGCCTGGAATGGCGGGCCACCCGGTACGCCTTCGGCAAAACCTTCGACAACGGCACCAATGTCCTGATCGGCAACGACCCGACCGATACCCTGGCCAATTGGAAGAAGCATTCGGAAGTAGATGCCGCGCTGCTGGAAAAAGCCCTGGCCTTCATGCTGCCGCGGATGGCGGAACTCATCGACGCCATGCATACCTGGATCTATACGGCGCCGGATCTGGCCAAGGAACGCGCCCTGGGGGCGGTATTCGAGGATTTTTTGAACTCCCTGGGCCTTCCCATCCGTTTTGCCGACATTCTCAAACTGAACGGATTCGACACCCTGGATCTGATGTACCAGTCGGAACCGATCAAAACCACCATCCAGGCCCTTTCATGGCTGGCCGGCTTTCCGCCCATCCATCCCCGGGTAGGGACATTGGGTGCATCGGTTTTCGGCAACTTCACCGGCCCGCTTTTTCCGGTGCACACCGCCAAAGGGGGATCTCATGGCCTGACCCACGCCCTGGTCAAAGCGGCCCTTTCCCACGGCGTCACCATCCTGCCCTGCTGCCCGGTCAGGCAAATCGCCATCCGCAACGGCACGGCCGAGGCCGTAACCCTCTCGGAACACGCCGTCTATCCCAATGAAACCTTCACCGCCCGCAGGATAGTCAGCAATCTGACCGTGGCGCCCACTTTCCTTTCGCTGGTGGGCGAAGAGCACCTGCCCGGGGAACTGGCCGGCCGCATCAAACAATTCTGCTACGAGGATCAGAATATCATTGTGGTCAACTACGCCCTGGACCAGGCGCCCCGGTTTCGATCAGCGGATTTCGATCCGGGCATCCAGGAAACATTCATGGGATATTTCGGCGGCAACTCCTCCCAGGCCATGCGGGGGATCATGGAGAGCATCCACAACAAAACCATTTACGACGAAATCATCGTTAACTGGTACGTACCCACCCTGGCCGATCCCGGACAGGCGCCGGAAGGCTGCCATGTGGTCAACACCTGGCTGGATGTGCCGCCCAATCCGGCCCGCTGGAAGGGAAAAAGCATTCAGGGCGGTCTTCAGGCCTGGGATACCTTGAAGTACGAACTGGCGGACGAGATCGACGCCGCCTGGGAACGCTATGCGCCGGGATTCGGGCGACACGTCCTGGATCGAATCCTGTATTCCCCCCTGGATCAGTTCCGCAACAACCCTTCGGCCGTCATGGGAACCTGGGCGGGAGGCAGCATGATTCCCGAGCAATTCTATGAAAACCGCCCCGTTCCCGGCGTGCTCAAAGGCGGCGGCTCCCGGACCTTCATCCCCAATCTGTATCTATCCAACTCCGTTCATGTGTTCGGGAACTCACTGCTTTCCTCGGGATACATGACCGCTTGCGAGGTGGCGGAGGACGCGGGCGCCAGGGACTGTGACTGGTGGCGGGCCAAGGCCTTCAACTGGTATGTGGAAAATTCCGCGCGAATTCCCATCAATTCAGGGGTGAGGTGAGTTCCATGAAACGACAATCCTATGATGTGACGGTGATCGGCGCAGGCCCCAACGGCCTGATCTGCAGCGCCTACCTGGCCAAGGCCGGATTGAAGGTGGCGCTGCTGGAACGGCGGCATGAAACCGGGGGCGGTCTGGACACCCTGGAATTCGGCGGGTTCAAATTCAACCCCCACGCCGTCTACCATCTCATGGCCGAGGTGATGCCGGCCTATACGGATCTGGACCTGAGGTCCAAGGGACTGCGCTATATTTTTCCGGAAGTCCAGGCCGCCTATTTGACGGAGGGCAGACCGCCGTTGCTGTTCTACCATGACCCCATGCGCACCATCGACCACATTTCCCGCGCTTACTCCCCGCGGGAAGGCGAGAAATACCGCCGGATGTATTTCGATTTCAAGGATTTTTCCGAGAAAATCCTGATGCCGCTGACCTATGTGCCGCCCATGCCGGCCATGGACCAATTTTTATCGCTGGAAAGAGCCGCTGACGATGTGGGCAAGCGCTTCAATTCCATCGCGGATCTGACCGCCGTCGAAATTCTCGACCGGTATGGACTGGAGGAACCCCTCAAGGCCGCCCTGTTGAACCTGTTTGTCATGTGGGGCCTTTCACCTTTTGAAACCATCGGGTATCTGCTGCCCCTGTATATCTATCGGATGACCAACGCCGCTCTCTGCGTGGGAGGCTCGCACCGGCTCTCGTCCGCCCTCCATAAGGTCCTGGTCAAGGCCGGCGGCGCGGTCCTGGATTCCTCGGAGGTGCGGCGGGTCAAATTGTCAAACGGCAAGGCCTGCGGCGTGGTCCTTTCCGACGGCAGTGAAATCGACGCCCAAGCCGTGGTCTCCACCCTGGATCCCAGGCAGAGTTTCCTGGAATTTTTCGAGGAAGGCCAGCTGCCGGAAACTGTCAGGGAAAGCGCCAGACGCTGGGAATGGGAAACATCCACGTTTTTCGGCGTCCATGCGGCCTTGAAAGAGGCACCCCGCTATGCGGCGGCCGAAGGGAATATGGACGCAAACCGGGCCATGATCACTTTTCTCGGCGTCCGGGATACGGATCAGCTGCTGGATCACATGGAGGAACTTTCAGCGGGAAAGCTGCCGTCGCATTTCCTGGGGCATACCACCTGCGCCTCCCTGTTTGACCCACTGCAAGCCTGCGAAGGCTTCCATACCGGCAGATGGGAATCCCTTGTGCCGTTCGATTGCGACTGGGAAAAAATCAAGGACGACTACGCGCACCAATGCCTGGACGCGTGGCGGCGGCAAGCACCCAACCTGGAGACGCTCCACATCATGGCCTACCCCCCCACCTATATTGAACAAAAGCTCAAAAATATGGTGCGGGGATCGTTCAAGCACGGTGCCTACCTGCCCCTGCAGATGGGCTATTTCCGACCCAACGACGTCTGCTCCCGGACCTACACCCCTCTCGCCGGTTACTATGTCTGCGGCGCCAGCGTTTATCCCGGCGGCATGATCCTGGGCGGCGGCGGCTATATCGGCGCCAACATCATTGCCGACGATTTCGGCGTTAAAAAGACCTGGGAGGAACCGGAAATGGTCAAGCAGGCCCGGGCCGCGGGGTTTATCGGGGAGTAGCATCCATGTCTCCGATCCCCCACTCAACGGCCGCATCGCCCACGGTGACCGAAGCCACATGATCCTCGCAATAAAAATGTTCCACCGACCATCGCCGGTTCCGGAAATCGATTTCGAGATGGCGGTCGTCGACAATGTGAACGACCCGGCAGCGGGAAAGACCCTTCAGGCCTTCCCCGACGGCTTTCAGCACCGCCTCCTTGGCGGTCCAATAACGAAACAGTTGTTCGGGAAGGAATCCGCCGCAGAGCGACCATTCATCCGGCGCGGCGACCTTATCCTGAAGTCCTTCCCGGAACGGTCTGATTTTTTCAATGTCGATGCCCACAGGTTCCGGACCGGCCACAGCCGCCACAAATTCCGGTTTATGGGTAATGGACCAGAATAGACCATCCAGAGGCATGGGAACCCCGCTGTCATTCTTGGCAGGCCAGCCGGGCGGCAGGGAGACCCCGTATTTCCGGGCGGAGATCGTCAGGGCGTTGCGGGCGTGCCGGCTCAAAAAAATGACCAGGTCCCGGCCTTTGCGTTGCCGCTCCGATTCCGGCACCTTGAGAATAACGGGATGAATCAGCGCCACCGCGAGCCTCCAGCGACTACCGTTGAGACTCGACCGGTTCCAGGATGATGCGCACGTCAGCCACGACGGCCCCCTCACCCTCCTTGTAGACCAGCAGGGGATTGATATCCAGTTCCTTGATTTCGGGATGGTTGATCACCAGATCCGACAAGCTGACCAGCAGTTTATGGATGCATTCGATATCCGCCTTGGGTTTGTTGCGGAACCCGTTCAGCAGGGGGAAACTCTTGATGCTCCGCACCATCCGCCTGGCATTGTTCCGGCCCACGGGCGCGAGGCGAAAAACCACATCC
This sequence comes from Thermodesulfobacteriota bacterium, assembly GCA_049320885.1. GTDB lineage: Bacteria > Desulfobacterota > Desulfobacteria > Desulfobacterales > SURF-7 > DYJD01. The sequence goes on from JBMORA010000018.1 coordinate 50,652, forward strand.
TTGAGCAGTTCGACGAATACCCCCCCCAGGCCGAACATGATCAGGGGGCCGAATCCGGGGTATCGGTTCATGCCCAGGATCACCTCATTGCCCGAGGGCGCCAGTTTCTGGACCAGCACCCCTTCGATTTGGGCATCGGCTCTGTAGTTTCTGGCGTTGGTGATGATCTTGGCATAGGCAGCCCGCACGGCCTTGGCGGTTTTCAGACCGACCATGACGCCGCCGGCGTCGGATTTATGGATGATCTGGGGCGAAACGATTTTCAGCACCACCGGATACCCGATCCGGTCCGCGATTTCTGTAGCCGCTTCCTCACTGCCGGCCAGTTCCATGGGCAGGATGTTGAAACCGTAACATTTCAGCAGACGGGTACCGTCCATCTCCCCAAGATAGGTCTGACCGCTTGCAAGGCATTTCTCGATAATGGATGTCGCCTGATCCTTGTCGTGCTCCAGCACAAACTGGGCCAGCCGCTGCCGGTCGAGCCAGCGCCGGGCGGAATAGAGTTTGCCAAGCGCCTTGGCGGCGCTTTCGGGAAAGCGGTACACGGGGACATGATTTTCCTGAAGGTATTTCACACCGGCGGAAACGTCCACAATGCCCATGAAACTGCATACAATCGGTTTGACGGTTCTCTTGGAAATCCGGACAATGGCCTCGGCTGTTCCGATGGCGTTGGTCATGGATTGGGGCGTCAGAATCACCAGTGCGCCGTGAACGTTTTCGTCCTTGATGACCGCCTCCAGGGCGTTCTCATAACGATCCTGGGCCGCATCGCCGATGACATCCACGGGATTGCGGATGTTGGCCGTGGGTGGCAGATGACTGGCCAGCACCTCGATGGTCTCCTCGTCGAAACGGGCCAGTTCCAGACCGGAAGTCACGGTCACATCCGTGGCGACAATACCGGGTCCGCCGGCGTTGGTGACGATGGCGATCTGGTTCCCACTGGGGATTTTCTTGGCCGCGAACGCCGTGGCGTAATCGAACAGCTCGTTGACCGAATCCACCCGGATGATGCCGGCTTCATCGAAAATGGCGTCATAAACGGCTTCGGTGCCGGCCAGCGAGCCGGTATGGGAAGCCGCGGCCCGGGCTCCGGCCACGGTGCGGCCGGATTTGATCACCAGAATCGGCGTGGGGCGTTCACCGGAAGTGATTCCCTTGACCGTATTGATGAAATTATGGTCTCCGCGGCGCAACTCCTCCATGTAGATCATGATGACTTCCGTATGGAGATCTTCGTGCAGATAGCGCAACAGATCGAGTTCCTCCACGTCGGCCTTGTTGCCGATGGAGATAAACTTGGAAAAACCGAACCCCCGGTCCGCGGCGAAATCCAGCACCGCGGTGCACAAGGCGCCGCTCTGGGAAATGAAAGAAATGTTGCCTTCATCGGGCATACGAGCTGAAAAACTGGCATTCAACCGGATATCCCGGTGGGGGTTGATCACCCCCAGGCAGTTCGGCCCCACCAGGCGGATGCCGGCCTTCCGGCACAGATCAACGATCCTGTTTTCGATCACCAGGCCTTCCCCGCCCACTTCCCGGAACCCCGCCGATACGATGACGATCCCCTTGACCCCTTTCTTGACACAGTCTTCCACCGCCGACAGGGCCACTTTGGGCGGCAGGATGATCATGGCCAGATCCACCTCATCCGGTATATCCAGCAGGGTCGGATAGGCCTTGATGCATTGGATGGACTTGGCCTTTGGATTGACCGGATACAAGGTTCCCTTGTACCCCCCTTTTAAGATATTCTGAAAAATATCATGGCCGACCTTGCCGGGAATGGCCGAAGCCCCCAGCACCGCAACCGATTGGGGGGAAAAGATGGCGTCGATTTTATGGGTCATGGAATCGTTCTCCTTTTATTTTCATTGCCTGTTCATACACTTTTTTCCTGGGAAAATGATACTTCGCCGCAATCCGCCGGGCCACCTCCGAAGGCCGGGCCCCGGGCTCAGCGAGTGCTTCCGCCAACTCGGCCTCCAGAAATCCATCTCCGGAATCCGGGACGCCGTGCTCACATCCCGCCACCAGCAGGGTGCATTCCCCCTTGATCAGCGGCCGCTGTTCCAGGCGCGAGGTCAGTTCCGATAAACGCCCCCGCTGAAACTCCTCAAACGTTTTGGTCATCTCCCGGGAAAGCACCGCCTGTCTGTCCCCGAAAATTCCATGCACACTCTGCAGCAGCCCCATCAGCCGCCTGGGGGACTCATAAAAGATCACGGTCCGCGGCTCCCGGGCCAGGATTTCCAACTGCTGGACGCGGCGACCGGATTTCCGGGAAAGAAAACCGACGAACACAAAGGAATCGGTGGGCAAACCGGACACGGAAAGAGCGGCGGTTACCGCCGATACGCCGGGTATGGGAACCACACGGATATGATTCCCGATGGCCGCCTGGACCAGGCGGAAACCCGGATCGGAAACCGAAGGGGTTCCGGCATCGGAGATCAGGGCAACGCTCAATCCGGATTTGATTTTGTCGATAAGGGAAACACAACGAGCCATTTCGTTGTATTCATGACAGGAAACCAGCAGCCCTTTGATTCCATGGTGGGCCAGGAGCCGCCGGGCTTCCCGGGTGTCCTCGGCGGCGATCAAGTCAACTTCCCCGAGGATCCGAATGGCCCGCAGCGTCATATCCTCCATGTTGCCGATGGGGGTTGCGACGACATACAACACCCCTTCTCCGCCGGGAGTTTTTTCCTTATGTGGTGACAAGGGGAAAGGCATTCTGCACGATTTCAATCGAGGGGGTTTCCCTGCTGGAATCAACGGCCACGACGTCGAATCTTGCCCGGTCATGCATCCGGCCGGTCTCTTTCAAAAACACCAGGGCCGCCAGGGATATCTTTCTCTGCTTGGCCGGTGTCACCGCGTATTTGGGATTGCCGTACCGGTGGGAGCGTCTGGCTTTGACCTCCACAAAAACGATCACATCGCCTTCCATGGCGATGATATCGATCTCCCCGAGGCGGTTGCGATAGTTCTGCGCCAGAATCCGATAGCCGCGGCGTTTCAAGGCCTTGACCGCCAGCAGTTCTCCCTTGCCGCCGAATATCTGTTGCTTGTTCAACATGATCGGGCACCCTGAAACGTCCACTCCTAGCGCTCTTGATCGGCCGTCGGGAACCGCTGGTTGTCATCGGCCGGCTTTCCGTTGGGAACGTCTATGCTGCATATTCCCGGGCTCCGCTGAAAGTCCGCCGGTGGATGGGACAGCAGCCGAACCGGCGGATGGCCTCTTTGTGCGCTTTTGTCGGATAGCCTTTATGGCTGGAAAAACCGAATTGGGGAAACTCCTGGTCATATCGTCCCATCAACCGGTCACGGGTGACCTTGGCGACAATGGAAGCCGCCGCGATGGAAATGCTCAGGGAATCCCCTTTTTTGATGGCCTGCTGGGGCAAGGAGGTTTGAATCCCGAACGGGCCGTCGATCAACAAATGATCCGGCTGGGGCGAGAGGTTGCGGACGGAAAGCTCCATGGCGCAGAGGGACGCCTGCAAGATATTGATCCGGTCGATCTCGGCCGCGTCCACAATCCCGATCCCTACCGCGGTTGCCTGGCGATAGATCTCCCCGTACAATCGTTCCCGCTGTCTCTCCGTGAGTGTTTTGGAATCCTTCACGCCATCCAGGGCAACCCCATGGGGCAGGATCACGGCTGCGGAAACCACCGGGCCGGCCAACGGACCCCGACCGGCCTCGTCGATTCCAGCGATCCTGGAAAAGCCCCGCTCTCGCAGCATCGTTTCCAACGTCCACATCACGGTTTTCCCGCCTGTTGTCCTGTCGCCGGCGTCAGTGGTGCCATGGGAGACCGGCGGAATCCAGGATCACACAAGGTTACCATTGCTGCGGCAGAAGCTCAGAAACGACGTTCCTTGATCCTGGCCGCCTTACCGCGCAGGTTCCTCAAATAATAGATTTTCGCGCGCCGCACCTTGCCGCGGCTGTTGACTTCAATCCGGTCGATAACCGGCGAATGTAATGGAAATATCCGCTCAACACCCACGCCGTAAGATACCTTGCGGACGGTAAACGTGGCATTGGTCATACCCCGGCGCCGGCTGATCACGACACCCTGGAAGGCCTGAACTCTTTCCTTCTCACCCTCCTTGATGCGCACATGTACGGTAACGGTATCTCCAGGAGCGAAATCAGGATGATCCAGCCTCATCTGTTCGCGTTCAATCGCTTCAATCAATTGCATGTTCTTTTCTCCTTATCTGTTTTCTCCCATCAGACGATCGAATACAATGGACGCAGCCGATCGAACCGAGAGATGATTATATTCCGTGGGGCCTTTCACTGGCTCCAGTATGATGTCCGCCGCCTGGATCATTTCCTCCGCCAGCCCCCAGGCCGTTCCGAACAGAAACAAAAAAACACCCTCCTCCTTAAGACGGGCGCGCATGTCCTGAAATCCGATGGCTCCGGGCTTCCGCCGGGCGCTGGTGACAACGGTTATCGGCTCTCTCCCGGTCCATCGACGTATATCCGCTTGTACGCCCGCCACGGAATCCATGATCCGGATCAAATCCAGAGCCTGCTTTCTGGCCGGATTCCGGAAGGCGGCCACCCCACCGGACCAGTGGGATACAATCCGTTTGACCATCGCCTGCTGATCCACAAGGGGTGTCACCACGTAATACCCCGCAAGGCCATAGGTCTTCGCCGTCCTGGCAATATCATGCAAATCCAGGTTGGTCACGGCGGAAGCAATGGTTCCGCCATCCTTGTCCGCCACCGGATAATGAATCAGGGCCACATATGCATCAGCTGCTGATGAGGTCTTCAATCGTGCGACACCACTTCTTCAGTATCCCGATTTCCCGGTCGCTCAATACTTTTTTTTTCAGCAGGTCCGGCCGTTTTAATAGCGTCCGGACCAACGAGGATTCCAGCCGCCAGTTATCAATCTCCCGATGGTTGCCATTCAGGAGGACTTCCGGAACTTCCTCGCCCCGAAACACAGCCGGACGGGTATAATGCGCATGCTCCAAAAGCCCTTCCTCGAAGGAATCCCGCTCGGCGGAGTCTTCCCCGCCCAACGCCCCGGGAATAAAACGCGTCAACGCGTCGATAATGGCCGCCGCGGCCAGCTCGCCGCCGGTCAGGACGTAATCGCCGATGGAAATTTCCTCGTCGACCCTGTCCAGGATGATCCGTTCATCCACGCCCTCGTACCGACCGCAAACCAGGATCAGACCCTCTTCCCGGGACAAGGCCCGGGCCAGAAACTGATCAAACTTTCGCCCCTGGGGAGAAAGCAGGATGGTTCTGGCGGACGGCATCCGCGACTTTACGGCATCGATGGCGCCCTCCAAGGGCTCCGGTTTCATCACCATGCCGCTTCCGCCGCCGTAAGGCCGATCATCCGTCACGCGGTGCCGTCCCTCGGCAAAATCGCGGATATCAACGGCATGAACGGCTATCAACCCGCTTTCGACCGCCCGCCGGACGATCCCGTACCCCAGAAACGAGGCGATCATTTCCGGAAAGATCGTCAGAACCGCGATATTCATCTTCCTGCGACACCGCCTTTTTCATGAGCCCCGGTCATAGCCCATCCGGGAGCCTAACCCGCATCCGCCCTGCCCGCAGATCGACATCCAAAATCACCGATTGAAGCGCTGGCACCAGGGTTTCCCTGGCGCCGTCCGTCACCACATACACATCGTTGCTGCCGGTGGGGACAATCTCCCGCACGCATCCCAGATAAACGTCGTCCTCCCCGTACACCCGGAGTCCCAGAATATCGCACCAGTAATACGTGCCCTCCTCCGGCTCCGGCAACTGTTCCCTCGCCACCAGAATCTCCGCCCCGATCAACTCTTCCGCCTGACCGCGATCTTCCAGTCCTTCCAGAGAGAACAAAAGCAGCTGCTTATGGGGGCGGACCCAATTGATGGTCCGCATCTGCCCGCCCGTGCGCGTTCCTTCCACCAGAATCCGGCCACCCGGTTGAAACAGGGAGGGGTTCTCGGCGTAAGAACGCACCTTCAACTCCCCCTTGACGCCATGGACGCCAACAATCTCCGCCATGGTGATGTAACCGTCCCCGCGCATCCGCCTATTCGATAATTTCCAGAACGGTCCGTTTCTTTTCCTTTGCGGCTGCCGCGCTCAGCAGGGTCCGCAAGGCCTTGGCCGTCCGGCCCTGTTTCCCGATCACTTTGCCAAGATCATCCTTGGCCACTTTCAGTTCCAGAACCGAAGTCTGATTACCCGTCACCTCCGACACCGCCACCTCTTCCGGATGATCAACTAGCGCCTGTGCGATGTACCTGATCAGTTCTTTCATCCTCCCGCCTCCTTCACCGGTGATTGAGAAATGGGTATTCAATCCCTATGCGGCTTGATTGGCGGCGCTTTCCTTTTTTAACAGGTTTTTCACCGTATCGGTGGGGATGGCGCCCCGATCCAGCCAATATTTCAACCTGTCGTTCTGCAGACGCACCTCGGCCGGTTCCGCCACGGGATTGTACGTTCCGACGATTTCCAAAAAACGGCCGTCTCTCGGGCTCTCGCTGTTCGCCACAACGATACGGTAAAAGGGCCTTTTCTTTGCGCCTTGTCTGGCCAACCTGATTTTCACTGACATGCTTGTTTCTCCTTTAAAACGGCAATAGCCCGCGACCGAGGGATCGCAAGCCGCCTTTATTCATTTTCTTAAACACTTTCATTACCTGGGAATAATTCTTCAGCAACGTATTGACATCCTGCACGCGGGTTCCGCTGCCGGCGGCGATCCGCTTGCGGCGGCTTCCATTGATAATGGCATAATCCCGCCGCTCCTTGGGCGTCATGGAATTGATGATCGCCTCCACCCGCACCAATTCGCTTTCATCCACCTCCAGCTTTTTAAACTGCTTGTTGTTCGCCACACCGGGAATCATCTTCAGCAGGTCCTTTATGGACCCCAGCTTCCGCAACTGGACCATCTGATCCCTGAAATCCTCCAGGGAGAATTCGCTCTTCCGGAGCTTTTTTTCCAGTTCGATGGCTTTTTTCTCGTCCACCATATTCTGGGCTTTCTCGATGAGGGTCAACACATCCCCCATCCCCAGAATCCTGGAAGCCATCCGATCCGGATGAAACGGCTCCAGTTCGCTCAGCTTTTCACCGACACCGATAAACTTGACCGGTTTACCGGTGACCGACCGGATGGAAAGAGCAGCCCCGCCCCGGGCATCGCCATCCATTTTGGTCAGAATCACGCCGCCGATTTCCAGATAACTGTCAAAGGACTGGGCGATGTTGACCGCATCCTGACCGGTCATGGCGTCGGCCACCAGCAGGATGTCGCTGGGAGTGGTGGCCGCCTTGATGCGCTGAAGCTCGCCCATCAAATCTTCATCAATATGCAGACGTCCGGCGGTATCCAGAATGAGGGTGTCGCAACCCGATTGGCCCGCGCTTTTCCGGGCCTGACCGCAGATATCCACCGGATCCATGTCCGTACTGGAGGGAAAAACCGGAACCCCCAACTGGCTGCCAAGCTTGGTCAGTTGCTCGATGGCCGCCGGGCGATACACATCAGCCGGCACCAACAGCGGTTTCTTGCCCATCTTCCTAAGCAATACCGACAGTTTGCCGGCAGTGGTGGTTTTACCGGATCCCTGCAGCCCCACCAGCATCACCGCCGCCGGTTTGGCACCGCTCAGTTTCAGCCCCTCATGATGGGCGCCCATCAATTCCGTGAGGGTCTCGTTCACGATTTTAACCACCTGCTGTCCGGGCGTCAGACTGGACAGCACTTCAACCCCTAAAGCCCGCGATTTGACATCGGCAATGAACTGCTTAACGACCTTGTAATGGACATCCGCCTCCAGGAGCGCCATGCGGACCTCCCGCAGCCCCTCCTCGATGTTATTCTCCGTTAACTTGCCCTGCCCTTTTAATTTTTTAAATACCGAATTGAGTCGGTCGCTTAAATTGTCAAACATCGGAGCAACACCCCTTAATGAAAAACTAAACTCTTGAAATTAATATTTCACCAATGGTATGTCAAGGGAAATAATCAATGAATGAAACCCATTTGGTATATGAACCTGGCGGAACCCCTCATCGACATAAAAAATCTTAATAAAAACCAATTATTGAATTGGCTTGCCGAACAGAAGATCGAGCGTTTCCGGGCTGACCAGATCTTCAAATGGATCTATCTTCGCCAGGCCGACCATTTCGATCAAATGACCGATCTGGGGAAATCCGTTCGCAGCCGGTTGACCGCCGCTTTTTTCATCGAGCGGCTGCCGGTGGAGCGGATCGAGACATCCTGCGACGGCTCCCGGAAATATCTCTTCCGGCTGTCCGACGGCAACCGCATCGAGACCGTGTTGATACCGGAAAAAAGCCACCACACCCTGTGCGTCTCCACCCAGGTCGGATGCGCCCAGGGCTGCCGCTTCTGCATGACGGCCCGGCAGGGATTTGTCCGCAACCTCCGGACAGGGGAAATCATCGCTCAAATCCGGGATGTCCAACAACACATGGCTTCCCCCGCCCAGTTGAAAAACATTGTGTTCATGGGCATGGGGGAACCCCTTGCCAATTTCGACAATCTTCTCAGCGCCATCGACATCATTACGGATGGCGACAGCGGGCTGAAATTCTCCACCAGGCGGGTGACGGTTTCCACCGCCGGCATGGTTCCCAAGATATCGTCTCTGGGCCAGGCAAGCACCGTCAATCTGGCCATATCATTAAACGCCACCGATAACAAGACACGAAGCATGCTGATGCCCATCAACCGCGCCTTCCCCATCGAAGAGCTGCTGGAAGCCTGCGCGCACTATCCCCTTTCGCACCGGCGCAAAATCACCATTGAATATATCCTGATCCGGGATCTCAACGACTCGCTGGAAAACGCCCGGCGGCTGTCGGATTTCATCCGCCGTCTGAAAGCCAAAATCAACCTGATTCCCTTCAATGAGCACCCGGGATGTGAATTCAAAACACCGACCGAAAGCACCGTCGAGACGTTTTTGAAATTTCTCCATGACCGGGGGCACACCGCCATTGTTCGATACAGCAAGGGACGGGACATCTCGGCCGCCTGCGGTCAACTGCGCGCTGACACGGCCCTGGAATATTAATATCCACTTATAGTCCGCTGTCTCTGGGGGGAAGGACGGCGTGGAGATGGATGGAAAAAACCGGCGGGCATAAAACGGATCGACTGCGAAACCGCCGCCGCTCCCATGAGATGGCTAAACCGCCCTGGCGTAACGAAGGCCGCAAGAATTAAAAAAGCGCTTGGACTCAAGCGCTTTTTTGAATCTGGTGCGAAGCGAAACGGATCAGCCGCGCACCCGCTTGATGGTTTGATTTGCAATAAGATCTTGAAATTGCTGCAACAGCTTTCTTTCATACTCATCGATCACGCCGTCACTGTCCGCCATCGCCATGATCTCGTCATATTCCTTGGGGGTCACCTCGCAATCAGCGATGGCTTTTTTAATCAGCTCACCTAACTGCAACCCGCTTTTCGCCGGTTTCATTCTCCACCTCCTCGCAATCCGTTTTGCAATATTGACCTGCCGGGTGATCTGCCATTGGTGTATTATACTATATCGCATCCGCCTTGAATGCAACCCCCGGTCCCAACGAAATTATAAGTTTATGCCGCCTGCTCATTGGGAACGGCGGCGTTGGGTTCGGCGCACAAACCGGACTCCCCCCAGATGTAGCGGCCGTATTTCAAATACCCCTGAACGTTATTGAGCCGGGAGTCGATTCCTTTTTCCACGGGAATTACATTGCCGCTGATGAGGGGTTTTAAATGGGCGGCCAATTCCATGCACCCGCCGCCGGTCAGGATGATCGCGTCCATGTCCCAATCATCCGCCCACAGGCGATCGATATCGTTGGCCATGGCCTCGGCGGCCTGCTTGAACACCTGGTCGCGAATTTTGGAGATATCGTATTCCTGACCTCTCATCTTGATGATACCGCTTTCCACCGCATTATACATCCGGTACAATTCCACATTGATGCCGGTTTTTTCCTGTAATTTATTGGCGATCACCCGAAAAATCTTGGAAATACCCGTATCCATGGTTGCACTGCCGCGGTCGATATAGCGCAGTTTGTCAAAAATGGTATAATCCGTGGTGCGAAAACCGATATCCACCACGCCCACCTTCTGGCGGGTCAGATCGGCATTGACGATCTTTCCTTTTTCGTCCATCAGCAGATTGAAAAAGCTGCCCAGCGGCTGTGGCATCATCCGCACCTTCTTGATGGCGATTCGACGCGTGATGTCCGTCCCGTCCGGCCGGTGATAGGTAATGTTGTGCTGCCCTGTCAGAATTTTGGCGAGACGCGCGTTGTTGTCCTTGAAGTAGGCAACCGGGAGACCGGAAACCACATTCATCGGCTGCTCTTTTTCCGAAAATTTGCCGGCCGCGGTCAGAGCAAGAATCCTCGCGAACTCGGTCAGGAGCTTTTCCTGATCCAGGGTGAACTGACGTACGTTGGATTGCTGCTCCGCATAGTCGCCGACAAAATACGATTTCTCGCCGATGGTCACATGCAGATTGCTCGCGAAGGTGGTGTTACCGAAATCGGAGCGGAACTGGATATCCACCGCCTCGCCGAAAATCGATTTAAACATGACGGTTTCTTTCCCATTGAAGGCTTTCGTGAAACCGAAACCGATGTCAAGTCCCAGGATATCCATGGCTCCCTCCACAAGTAGGTCCGTAGGGTGATGGTTGAGGCGAGTATTTGAATCTAAACATAAGCAAATATAATGCCATGTGCATTTAGAACCGCGGCGGTTGACGCCCTCCCACGGAATGCCCGCCGCTTCAAGTCCCTTCACCTGTTTCCTTTCCCGGTCATCGCCATTTTCGACGAAATCTTGACTTCGGGCACGCCAATATTTTGGCTCTCCACGGTTATCGCCCTTATGACGGGAGGAGAATTATCGCTCCGGGTCCGAACCGGAATCCCTCCGCAAGGGAATATTGCCATCTGCGAACAAATCTGTTATGTAGGGAAAAATCATGCCGCACAGCCGGCATATTCCCCCGAAAAGTCAATTCGTACGAGGAAGTCCCATGCACCCTATCAACCTGAACGATGGAACCATCGAATACGAAGGCAGATGGCTCACGATCCATGATCTGACGGCGGCGATCCAAAAGAAAATAGAATCCGGCGACATGAAATTCGCGGAGCTGGCCGCCGCACTGGAGGAACTGAACAAGGCGATTGAAAACTCGCGGACCATATCCGTCAAATTGATTTTGGAAAAAACCGAATACGAAGCCTTGCGGGAAAAGGGCCAAGCCGATGACCGCGAGTGTATCCTCAAGGCAATCAAGGCCTTCATCGGAAAAGAGCCCGCCGCTGTCAAGGAATCCTTTGCCGAAACCATCGCTTATATGCCGCCGCCCAAAAAAATAAAAAAGAAAGGCAAGATCAAATGCGCCGGCTGCGGCAAGCCCATTGAGGTTTCTCTCGACGAGGAGGAGAGTGAAATCCATTGCAGCCATTGCGGCGCCAGGGGGCTTCTCAAGCCGCGGCAGATGGAATAGGAGTTCGTTACCGGACAACCCCCGCCGCTATCGGCATCGGCCGAGGGTGACGCGAACCGTCTTCCCGGCTCTCAGCCTCGGGAACTGATCGCCGACCGGATTTTCTCGATAATGTCAGCCGTCACCCGCCGGGTTGCTTCCATTTTTGAAGCGGAAGTCACCGCATCCACCGCCAGCGACTCCGGCGTCCATTCTTCATCTCCCGCGGTGACCAGAACCACCAGACGCTCCTTGGCGGGAAGAGCCTCGATGAATTTCAGCACCTCGGGGCTTAACGACCAGGCGATGCAGGAATTGAGGATGATGATCCCGTCATACTCCTCGGCCCGCTCCTGCCCCAGATTGGTCACGTCGATCATTTTGACGTAGACCCGATCGTTTTCCAGGGCCTCGATGACGCCTTCCACAACAGCGGTCTTGAATTCACTGGATTCCGTCGCGATCAGCACCTTGTGTTCAAACCGCGCCATGTCGCCGATTTCAACGGTCCTGACCGGCGGAAGTGTGCACCCGGCAAGCCCTGCCAGCACCATTACCCACAGAACCCCAAACGCCATCCTGCAAGTCATCTTCCGGCCTCCTGATGTCCCCGGGACAGGAATGAACGTGATTTCAAAACGGTTGTAAAACCCTCAGGATGATTTCTTGGCGGCATACCCGTCGGCGTACCATCCGCCGCCCTTCAGGGAGAAGGTGCATTGGGAAATGATTTTTTTCGCTTTCTGATGGCATTCCGGGCATTCGATTTCCTCGGTGCCCATGCCGACCAGTCTTTCCGTGATGGTTCCTTGCGGACATTCAAACTCATAAACCGGCATGATCGTTTTCCTCCTGTAATGGCCTTGACGCATCCCGCCCATGACGCTGCTCCATAAGCCAAGGTCCGGGATCCGTTTTTCGATCAAGGTGACATTTATACCTTTCCTTGAACCCAAGATCAAGCTTCTTTTTGATAACAGCGGCCCGAAAGAAACTGGACGAACCGCTTTTCACCCAAAAATGGCATGGAATGACAAAGGCTTCCGGATCGTGTCGCTCTTAATGGTTGACATTACCGCCGCTTGTCCGGTAGCATGGTTGCATATAATAAAATAAGGACATTATCTCCTTCATTCCCGTATTCACCTTCAAACAGCCGTCGGGGGATGGGCCATGCGCCGCTTCATCTGCTTCGCAGGTTTTTTTACCCTGTTATATTTCAGCACAGCCGCGGCTGAAAAGTCCGATTCGACCCGGGCGCGGATGGGGATTCAAATCAAACGCGGGCAACACGCGGTATTGGCGGAAAACACCCGGAGCCTGCAACCCGGTGATCAACTTAGAATTTATGTGATCCCGGAAAGCGAAGCCTTTGTTTATGTTGTTCACTCCGACCAGGCAAAGGCAAGTTTACTGAATCAAGATCGCGCCGGGATGAAAGAATCCAACCTGATTCTTCCCTCACCGGGTGGTTTTTTCGAGGTGGATGGTCAAAGCACCCATGAAGCCATCACCATTGTTTGCAGCCACCGGGAATTGAAGGAACTCGCCGGTCTTTTCCACCAGGGTACGGCCTCCCATTCGGAATGGAAGGGCCTGGAACAAAAACTGCTTGGACAAAACCGGATCGAGTTGAACCAGAATATAGAAAAACCCCTGACCATCGCGGGAAACGTCAGAGGCATATCCCCGGCCCTGCCGGATCCGTTTATCGGACGCCTGCGGGCTTATTCCGGCCATAAGGTTCTGGTCAAGACCTATGCCTTCGCCGTTCAGAAATAGAAACAGCCTCACATTTATCGCCCTGTTATCCGCCGGCATTGTAACGGCCCTGCTGCTTTTTTGGACAGCCCTGGGCACGGTCTGGACCACCTGGGATCATCAGATCCTGGATCGATTATACTCCCGGGCGGTACAATACGGATACGGCCCTGCCAAGTCTCCGCACATCGCCTATATCTTGATAACCGATGAAACTTATCAGTATTTCGGCAAAAACCATCTGGACCGCGCCGACATGGCCAGACTCAACGGGATCCTGAAAGACTTGGGCGTCCGGGCCGTTGTCTACGATATCATCTTCTCCCATCCGAGCAGGCCGTCCGCGGACCGGATTTTCACCGCATCCATCCGGGAAAACGGCCGGGTGTATTTACCCGTGGGTTTGGACCGAACCCCCCGGTCGCAACCGTTTCGCTGGGGAAAAGGCCCGGCCTTCGAACGCCTGAATTCCGATTACCTCAAAAAACCCATGGAAATGAACCCGGGGAACCCCTACCACGCCACCCGGTCCCTGATGCAGTATGACGATTTTGCCGCGGCGGCCAAAAACTCGGGACAAATCTGCAGCGTTGCGGACACGGACGGCGTTTATCGCCACATCCCTGCGCTGATTAAAATCGATGACCGCTGCATGCCTTCTCTTGCCCTGTCCGTATTCCTGGATTGGGTCGATGTCCCCCTGAATACGATCCAGGTGACCTGGGGGGAGGAAATCGTGATTCCGGCTGATAAAAAGGGCTTGATGAACCGGGAGGTACGCATTCCCATCGATGACCGGGGGCTTGTTTTCGTGCCGTTCGTTCAGGTGTGGGGTCGGGAATTCCCCATGATGGGAGCCCATGACCTGATACAATACCATGAAGATGAATACATGCGCGGCAACCTGGCCGATGAGTTCGAAGAAAAGTTCGTGTTCATCGGTGACATTTCATCGGGAATCGCGGATTCCGGATATACCACCCTGCAGGAAGAAGTGCCGCTGATCGTTTTGCACACCGCCCTGCTCAATGGGCTGCTCCACAATCAATTCTACCGCAAATGGCCCTTCAGCGCCGTTCTCTGCCTGATCGCCGTATCGGGCTTGTGCCTTGCGGCGGCAGCTGCTTTCCGCTCCAATACCGTTTTGTACGGCCTGGGTTTTCTGTTGCTGGCCGGACTGCCGCTCTGGGCCTTTTACCATCTGATCCGGTTCGTTTTGGTTCCCGCGGCAACCATCGGCGGCAGCATATTCCTGCTTTTCCTGGGGCTCATCATCGGCCTCCAACTGTTTTCCGCGAGGGAACGGGCTTTCATTAAAAACGCCTTCTCCAAGTATGTTCCGGAAAAAGTGGTGGATGAACTGATCGACTCCCCCCATCAGTTGAAGCTCGGCGGAGAAGAGCAGGTGGTCACCATGCTGTTTTCGGATCTGGCGGGCTTCACCGGCATTTCCGAAAACATGCCGCCGCCGGAACTGGTGCAGCTATTGAATTCCTATCTCACGGAAATGACGGAAATTATCCTGGCGGAGGGCGGCATCATCGATAAATACGAGGGTGACGCCATCATGGCGGAATTCGGCATGCCGATCCCCAGCAGCAACCACGCCGACCAGGCGGTCCACAGCGCCCTGAAAATGCAGCAACGGTTGCGGGCTCTGCGCGCCGAATGGGCGGGAAAAGGGCTGCCGCAGTTGACCTGCCGCATCGGCATCAACACCGGTCCGGTGATTGTCGGTAATATGGGGTCCAGACAGGTATTCGACTATACCGTTATCGGTGATGACGTGAATCTGGCCTCCCGTTTGGAAGGGGCCAATAAACAATACCATACGGACATCCTCATTTCCGAGGCCACCCGGAATCATCTGACCGCGGGCCTGTTCGCCACCCGTATGTTGGATGTGGTCAAGGTCAAAGGGAAATCCAAGGCCGTCACCATATTCGAAGTCATCGGACTGGCATCGGAGCCCATGCGTCCCGAAGACCGGTTGTACTATCAGCGTTATCACGATGCGTTTCATGCATATTTATCCAGGAATTTCCAGCAAGCGGAGCAGTTGTTTTCCATGGCTTTGGTCCAGCGACCGGAGGACGTCGCCGCCCGGCTCATGATGGATCGGATCCGGACCGTCAATCCCGTTGACCTGCCGATGGATTGGGATGGCTCCGTCACCCTGACATCCAAATGAACATCTACTTCTCAACGCTCAAGCGGCAAACGCCGATCCTCCTTCTTTTTCTGGCATGCCTGATGGTGAACGGCAATGCGTCCGCCGTCTCGGCGGATGTTGAAAAGCATGCCGACGGATTGGAGGAGATCCAGCGCCTGTATGCCATCGGACAAGAGCATCTCGCAGGAGGCCGGTTCGACCAGGCCCTGACGAATTTCCAGGGCGCCCTGGACCTGACCGAACAATACCAGCAGAAGGAAGGGAAGCATCTGATCCACGCCCAGATGGGAATGGCATGCTATGCCCTGGGCCGCCATGACCAGGCGGGAAAACACTTTCAGAAAGCCCTGGCAAACGCCAACAATTCGGACAGCCCTGACTTTTTCTGCGCTGTTTTTACCAATCTCGGACTGACATGCTATGCCCGTTGTCTATTCGATCAGGCCGCGGCCTCATTTGAGCAGGCCCTCCGGATCGCCGAACAGCCGGGGTCTTCCATCCAGACCGCCCCTCTTTATTCCTACCTGGGCATGGTGCATCATGCCTGGGCCCGATATGACACGGCGCTTGATTACTATCGCAAGGCCTTATCCCAGGCGGAAACCCGGGGATTCAAGGATATGGAAAGCGGGAACCTGAGGAACATCGGCCTGATATATCAGGCGAGGCGGCAATTCGACCAAGCCATGGATCATTATCACCGCTCCCTTGCCGTCGCCGGCGGTTCCGGCAACAAATCCGAATCCCTGGCCGGACTGAATTGTCTCGGAAGCGTTTATTTCCAGCTGCGCAGGTTTGATGATGCCCGCGACTGCTATGCCAGGGCGATTCAACTATCCCGGGAACTACAACAGAAAGACCAAATGGCGCGCGGCCATATTCATATGGGGGGCGCCTATCATGCCTTGGGAAAACTGGATCTCGCCCTGGAGCAATACCAGGAAGCATGGACGATTTTGCGGACCACCGGATTCAAGGCGGATATGATCACCTGCCTGAATAACCAGGGGCTCGTTCGTCATGCCCGGCAGGAATATGGACCCGCGGCGGCCTGTTTCCAAGAGGCCGTATCCCTGATCGAGGAAATCAGGAACACGGCCCAGGGTGAGATCCGGCGGGATTATTTGGCCTCCCAGCTTGCCGCCTACGGACGTTTGGTGTCCACCCATATCCGCAATAAAGAACCGGAAAAAGCTTTCAACGTGACGGAATTGTCTTCCGCCAAATATCTTGCGGAAAAGCTCTCCCCCCAGGAACCGGGAAAAAATCCCGCGGCGTTTGATATCGGTTCGGAAAAGCAACTGATTCCGGCCGGCACGGTTGTCATCAAATTCGCCAATTTCTCCTGGAATCAAACCAGCCGGATTTGGGTGGCCGGCAAGTCGGTTCATGGCCTTGAAGTTCCCGCCGAACGCCTGCTGGACGGTTTGCCTCCCCGGATGAAACGGATCGCCGCGGATGGTTTTGTCCCGGAAAGAGGGCTGGTGCGGAAAAAGGATGGGGATACCGCTGTCTCCTCCCTGGAAAGTCCCGACACGGATCAGGGCGCAGTGGCCAGGCTCATTCACTATTATCGGCAGCTCCTGACTCTCCCGCGGCCCACCGGTGAAGACGAACAAATTTTAAGGCGGATTTCCGCCGAACTCTACGGCTTCTTGTTTTCCGGCATGGAGCAACTGCTGGAGAATCAAAAGGAACTGGTGATTTTACCCGACGACGTCCTGTGCCTGCTGCCCTTTGAAACCCTGATCATGCCGGACGGACGCTATTTATGCCAACGTTTCATCATCCGCTATGCCCAATCGCTGACCGTTGCCGGCCGGATCGCCCGGAAAAAATACACCCATCCCCGCAAAAGCATCCTCGCGCTGGGCGGACCGGTTTTTGGAAGAAGCCTGAACCGCTACCCGCCTATTTCCAGCCCCGAAGAATTGGAAGCGCTGAAAAAGAAGACCTTGGCGGCGATTCAAGAACGGGCGCCCCTCCAGGAAACCTACGGCAGGCTGGGGCTTGCCGAATGGGAGGATATTCCCGGCGCCCTGGAAGAAGTACAGACCATTCAGAAACTGATGCCGGACGGTGAAATGGTGGTCGGCAGGGATTTGACGGAAGAATTCATCAAAAAGGCATCCCTTTCCGGACTGCTCACCCGGTTCAAAACCATTCATTTCGCCACCCATGCCGTGGCCGTGCCGGAAATACCGGAATTATCCGCCATTGTGCTATCTCATACAGCAGAATCAGCGGAAGACGGTTTCCTGCGCATGGAGGAAATTGCCGGCCTCCGCATTCAGGCTGATTTCGTCAACCTGTCCGCCTGCAACACCGGATTGGGGAAAGTTTACAGCGGCGAGGGCATGGTGGGGCTAACCCAGGCCTTTCTGCTGGCCGGCGCCAACAGTCTCTGTGTATCCCTCTGGCCGGTGGCGGACCAGGGCACCACCCAATTCATGGTGGCCCTTTATCAAATGGCTCGGAAAACCGGCAGCGACTATCCCCGGGCCATCCATGCCGTCAAACGTCGCTTCATTGCCGGCGACTTTGGCGCCGATTTCCAGCGCCCTTACTACTGGGCGCCCTTTGTCTATTACGGACCGTATTATTGACGGTCGCTCCCGGCGGCCAGCAACTCCCGCAGGGCCGTCTGGCGTTTGCTGGTGTCCTGATTGCGGACAGCCATGGCCAATGCCTTGCGGGTGCCCACAAAAACCGCCAGTTTGCGCGCCCGGGTCAGACCGGTGTAGATCAGGTTTTTGAACAGCATGGTGTAATGCTGGCTGAGCACCGGGATGATCACCGCCGCAAACTCGCTGCCCTGGGATTTGTGGATGGTGATGGCGTAAGCCAGATCCAGCTCCATGATATCCTCCCGCTGATACCGGACCTCCCGGTCGTCCGGATAAAAGGACACGACGCAGGTCAGCTCCTCGTTGTCGATCTCTCGGATCACGCCGATGTCGCCGTTGAACACCCCCAGGTCATAATTGTTTCGGCGATGGATGACCCGGTCCCCTTCGCGGAAGATGCGCTCGCCCACTTTCAGCTGACGCTTTCCCGCGGAAACCGGGTTGGCCGATTCCTGAATCAAACCGTTCAAGGCAATGGTTCCGAGGCTGCCCCTGGTCATGGGCGACAAGATCTGAATTTCACAGCGGTCGCCGAAATATTTCGGGATCCACTCCAGGTAGAGTTTCCGGACGACATCCGACGCGGTCAGTTCATAGCGCAGCGAGGACCAGGGATGGACTTTTTTCACAACCGCCATCAGTTCCTCGATCCGATTGCCGGCATGGTACACCTCTTCCAGATTCACGTGCTGAAACTTCTTTGGGACGACCAGTTCCGTCTCGTATGGGACCAACTCCTCACCGACGCGGAATTCATACGGATTGGCTTCGCTCTCCGTTTCCCTGGCGGCGATTTTCAGGTCGAAAAACCGTTTTACGCGGGCCACGAAGCCGAGCTGTTCCCGGGTTGCTTCATCCGAGTCCAGGAACAGGCAATCGGCGCCGGTTCTCCATATGTCCGGTTGTTTAAAAGGGGAATCGATATACGGCAATTCACCTTGATTGATCTGGTGGGCATACGTGATGATCCGGGACTGCTCGGCCTGCCGGAAAATCCGGGTCAACTGAAAACACGGCACCCGGCCGGAAGCGATGATATCCTTGAGGACATTCCCGGCCCCCACCGCTGGAAGTTGATCGGCGTCCCCGATGAACAGGGCCTGGCTGTCCAACGGCACGGCCTTCAGCAGGGAGGCGGTCAGACTGACATCCAGCATGGAGCTTTCGTCCACGATCAGAAAATCCATTGCCAGGGGGGAGTCTTCGTTTTTTTTAAAACCGCCGTTCTGCCATTCCAGCAGCCGGTGGATGGTTTTGGATTCCTTGCCGATGACATCGGCCATGCGTTGCGCGGCCCGTCCCGTGGGCGCGGCCAGCAGCACCTTGCGATTCATGGCTTCCAGCAGTTTGACCAGTACCAGGGTCGTGAGGGTTTTTCCCACTCCGGGGCCGCCGGTCAGGATGGAAAACTGCCGCCCCGCTATGCCCGTGACAGCTGCGGCCTGCTCGTCGCTCAAATGGATGCCGCGCACACGGCAATATTGGGAAATCCAGCTTCGAACCCGCCGGGTATCCAGCGGCAGCATCGTTTTCATGCCGGCGATTCTTCCGGCCACATACTGCTCGTCGTAATACAAGGACTTGGAGTAGTAACAGGGTTCGCCCGCATCCGCGGATATCAACAGCCGGCGAACCTTCAAGAGCCCTTCCTGTTCCATTTTCCGGAGCATCTCCGGCAACCGGTCCGCCACATCCAGCCCCAGCAGTTCCCCCGCCTGACGTCGGATTTGCGATTCCGTCAGGTAACAATGCCCGTCCTGCCGTCCGGCCGAAAGGACATGTTTGATGCCGGCCATGATCCGCCGGGGGCTATCCGGCCCAAATCCGATGCTGAGGGCCACCTTGTCGGCTGAAAAAAATCCGATCCCGTAAAAATCATCGGCCAGCCGGTAGGGGTCTTCGGTCACCTGGGCGATGGCCTTATCTCCGTATTCCTTGTAAATCCTTACGGCATACAGCGTGCTGATACCGTGGGATTGCAAAAACATCATGACTTCCCGGACGGCCCGATGCTCCGCCCAGGCGGCGGTGATCATGGCGAGCTTCTTCCTGGCGATGCCGGGAACTTCGGTAAGCCTTGCGATGTCCCCTTCAAAGACGTCCAGGGTTTCCCTGCCGAAATGTTTGACGATCTTGGCGGCCGTTTTCGGCCCCACGCCGTTGATGAGCCCGGAACCGAGATATTTTTCAAGCGCGGCGCTGGTCGCCGGTTTGATTTCCATTGCCGTGGTGGAATGAAACTGCCGGCCGTGTCTGGGATGAATCGTCCAGGCGCCGTGAAATTCCATGGTGGCGCCGGCGAACACCTTTGTCTGGTGAACAATGACGGTTTCCTGGCCGTGGGGGTTGTCAAACGGCGCAACCCGGAGCACGGACCAGCCGTTCTCGGCATTATGGTAGGTAACCCGGCTGACGATGCCCCGGATCGTTTCCGCGATCGTGCCGGTTTTGATCAGCGCCTGCTGTCCCATACACTCAAGATTCCATTCCCGGCCGTTGTTGGATGGAACATGCTGCCTTTCTCAGGTCATCAGAAATCATAACGGAGGGAGAAGGCGAAGGGTTTGTCAACCGAAAAGCGCACCTCCAAGGCCTTCAGGCGACCTGCGAAATGGCGGCGCTGTTCGCGGTTGTATTTATGGGCATCCGAGACGGCCCCATAGATGTTGCCGGCATAAAAACCCAGACCCACCAGGCTGATCAGTCCGCCCAGGGCATGGAGTTCATTGTCGAAGGATTCAACGGCGGCAATCCCGAAGGCGGTATTGACCAGCAAGGCGGTGACGGCGTCCTGATAGCGACCGCAATACAACTGCCCGCCCCCCGGAATGATGGACAAGCCACCGGCGACCCAGGGATTTTTTTTCGGAATCCGATCGGCCTGATCCAACTCCGCCGTCAGCGGGTCCAGCCGGTAATCATCGCGGCTCGCCGGGTCGATCCTGCCGAAGCACTTCCGCGAGGCCTCGAAGGAATCAAAAGGAGTGTTCTTTCCCTCCGCCCACAGACGCTCCAGATGAATCCATCCCAGCACATAATGGGCCGCGTCTTTTTCATCCGGATCATCGGTGATCGTCGCCAGGTTGTTCATAACCGTCATCGCGGCAGCGGTTTCCCCCATATCCAAATAGCATCGGCTGATCATATAACAGGTTGAAAACCACGGTCCGCCGAAATCATGCCCATCGATCATCCGGCGGAAGGACCGGATGGCCAAGCGGTAATCCCGGGAGCGGTAATGGGAAATCCCGATCCGGTAGGCCGCCTCGTCGGCTCGCGAGTCATCAGGGAAATAATGGATAAAACGCTGATATTCGGCGGCGGCCTGCCGGTAGTCCTGTTGTTCGAACAATATCCGGGCGTATTGATACTGATCGTCGGCCTGGATATCGAAGGCCCCGGCATCGACGCTGGAAATGGTCAGCAGCCAGAGAATTAAGGGCGGAATGAAGCGGAAACCGTCAAGGAGAATCCGGCCCATGGTCATCCTGGAGAGACATGCCGCTGTCCGGCAGCCAGAAATCGTTGTTGTCAACCGGATCAAGGCCCAATACCACTCCATCCACGGTAATCGATTCGGCATGCTGCAATTCGTCCCGGCCGCAACGCATCAGCCGATCGCTGGTCATGATCCAGCCGAAAACGACGCCGTGCCGGTGAAAGGCTTCCACCGCATACTGCGAACAGGATGGCGCCAGGCTGCAGCGATCGCCGTCCACCCCGGAGATGGTCTCCTGAAACATCCGCAGCGGCAGCAGCCAGCCGGCGCCCCCCCCGGTCTCCGGCCCCCCGTCTCCCGGCTCTTCATGGCACCAAACCCCTTCCGCCGGTGCCATTACCAGCATCACTGCCAGCAGGATCAACCAGACCGTCCGGCAAACACTTATTGATCGACGATCGACAATCGATGGTTTGCGGTTTTCAGCTGATGGTTGAAACGGATATAAAATCGATCCCCATCCTCCATTTTTAATTCGTAATTCCTAATTCGTAATTATCTTTGTGTCACCCGCAACACTTCCGCGATACTGGTGATGCCGCGCAGTACTTTCAGGATTCCGTCCCCCCGCAGGGTGACCATTCCCTGCCGGACCGCCTCCTGTTTGATCAGGTTGGAGTCAAAGGTTTCCAAAACCAGCTTTTTCATGCGGGCATCCATGATCAGGATTTCAGTAATACTGATCCTTCCCCGATACCCGGTGTTGAAACAACGCTCGCAACCCCTGGCCCGGAAAATCGAGCTCTGGCGCGCCTGTTCCTCGCCGACGCCGATGCTCTTCAGGGTGGCCTCGTCGGGCATGTACGGTTCCCGGCAATCGGTGCAGAGAACTCTCACCAGGCGCTGGGCCATGACCGCGATCACCGAGGAGGAAATCAGGAAGGGCTCGATCCCGATGTCCACCAGCCGGGTGATGGCGCTGGCCGAATCATTGGTGTGCAGGGTGGAAAACACCAGATGACCGGTGAGGGCGGACTGAACGGCGATATCAGCGGTTTCCTTGTCGCGGATTTCGCCCACCAGCATGACATCCGGGTCCTGGCGCATGATGGAACGCAGCCCCCGGGCGAATGTCAGGCCGATTTTCGGACTGACCTGAATCTGGCCGATACCCTGGATTTGATATTCAACCGGGTCTTCAATGGTGATGATGTTGATATCCGGCTTGTTGATGGTGGACAGAATGGCATACAGGGTCGTGGTCTTGCCGCTTCCGGTTGGTCCGGTCACCAGGATGATGCCGTTGGGCGCCGTGATCAGGTCCTTGATCAAAACCAGCTTGTCCGGCTCAAACCCGATATCCGTCAATTCCAGCAGGGCGCTGGCCTTGTTCAACAGACGCAACACCACCCGCTCGCCGAAGGAAATCGGAATTGTGGATACCCGGATATCGATCACCTGGTCTCCCTTGCGGACTTCAATTCTTCCGTCCTGGGGCAGCCGCTTTTCCGCTATATTCATGCGGGCCATGACCTTGATCCTGGAAATCAGCGCCGCCTGAATCCATTTGGGCGGTTTCAGCGAGTCATACAAGATTCCATCCACGCGATAACGCACCTTGAAACTGTCCTGGTAAGGCTCCACATGAATGTCGCTGGCTCCGGCCTTGATCGCCTGGGACAGGATATGGTTAACCAGTTTGATGATGGGGGCGTCACTGGTGTCGTCCAGGAGATCGGCGGTTTCCTCGATGGTGTCGATGATGGTGCTGCCGTTTTCCTCCATGTCCTGGACCAGTTGCTGGGCGGAATCCGTCCCATGGTCAAAGGACAGGTTGATGGCCGTCAAAATGGCTTCCCGGGTCGACAACACCAGCTGATGCGATTCAACCCCCAGCAGACGGACCAGGTCGTCAACGGGCTGGAAATTGGTGGGATTGTTGACGGCGATCAGACAGCCGCCGGCGTCTTGCCCGGCCACGGGTTGTTTCCCCGATCCCGGCAAGGGTTCGCTCCCCCGCATGGGCACCATGACATTTTTTTTCAGAAATTGAATCGACACCAGGCGGGTCAAATCAGGCCGGATATTGCCGATGGACAGCTCCGGCAGAAACGGAATATTGTAGTGAATGCTGTAGGCTTCCAGCAACTGTCTTTCGGTCAGGATCTTCCTCTCGATCAATACGTCGCCGAGACAGCCCGTGCCGGCGATTTTCTCCGCCAGGGCCTTGTGGTAGACGTCTTCCGGTATTCCGAAATATTGCTGCAACGTATGCTGAAAGGATGTATTCATAAGTTTTTTTCAGTACGAATCCATACCGCCGGGAATCGATTCGGCTTATTCGCCGATTATTTTCTTTTCGGATTTCATTCTCCAGGAATCGGCTTCACTCTTGTACAGCTTGATTTGTCCCGCCTTCATGATCTGCTCGATTTCGGCTTTCTTGCGTTCCTTTATTTCCAGCGCCTCCGCCGGATTTTTAATGATATGGGGCGTCAGGAAAAAATAGAGATCCGTCTTACCGCTCGCATTGGTAACACTTTTAAACAACCAACCCACCATCGGGATATCTCCCAGGCAGGGAATGGAGGAATCGGACTTGCTCAGGCTGTCGTCGATCAAGCCGCCGATGACCACCGTATTGCGATCATTGACGATCACCGTGGTTTCCACCGTACGCTTCAGGGTTGTCGGGGTGGTCTCTTCCGTGTTGGTATTGGCGGCCGTGTCCAGCTTGGTCACCTCCAGGGAAATATTCAGCCGCACCAGTTTGTCCTTGCTGATCTGGGGGGTAACCTTCAATTTATTGCCCACGTCCTTATACTCGTAATTGCGGTAGATATCCGTGATGGCCGTGCTGGCGCTGCCCTGCTTGGTCAGATACGGCACGTTGAGTCCCACGGTGATGGTGGCCTCCTGGTTATCCGTGGTGACGATCTGGGGTGTCGACAGGATATGAATTCCCTGCTCCTTTTTGGCCGCCTGAATCACCGCGGCCAGCGACGGAAACTTGACCCCGTTGATATCGATGGTTTCCCCGAACACGCCCATGGAAAGACCCGCCGGATATGACGCCAGCCCCGCAGTGGTGGCGCTCGTGGCGCTCGTTGTGGCCGCCCCGGCTATGATTTCGCCGATACGACCATACGGGATATCCGTGCTGCCGCTGTAGCCGCCGCCGACGGCTCCGGTCTTGCCCTTGTATTTGGCCTCGCCGGTCACCATCCATTCCGTGCCGACGCTGAAGCCCTTGTTCACATCCACTTCCATCATCAGGCATTCGATATACACCATGGCCCGGGGGATATCGAGCTTTTGGATGATTTCCTCCAGGGCCATATAGTCATCCTTGTCCGCCATGATGATCAGGCTGTTGGTGGCCTTGTCCGCCGTAATTTTCACTTTATCGGAAACCACCGGCTGGGCGGCCTTGCCGGCCCCGCCCTGAACCGCGGATACCGTATCCGCCGGCCCCTTGGAAGGCAGCAGCAGCAAAACCTTGGCCATGTCTTCGGCCACGGCGTGTTCCAGGTAATAGACATGAATATTCCCTTTACCCCGGGGTACATCCTTGTCCAGCAACTCGATGAGTTTTTTGGCCCGCAAGGTGTCCACCTCGCTGGCCAGCAATATAATGGTGTTGGTGCGCTCATCGGCGACGAACTTGGTGGTTTCGACGGTGGGGACGGCGGGAGGAGGCATTCTGACTCCTGTCCGTGAATCTTCCTTGAAAATCGTTTCCAGAATTTTCACCAATTTGGCGGCGTCGGCCGCCACCAGCGGGATGATGGAAATCTCACGGCCGATTCCGGTGACATCAATGGCGTCTATGATGCGCATCAGCCGCTGGATATTCGAATAGATATCGGTCATGATCAGCATGTTGGTCTGGGGATAGGACAGCATGACGCTGTTTTTGGAGATCAGCGGCGCCAGCAGCCGCTTCACCTCCTCCGCGCCGGCATATTTCAGCGGAACAATCTGGGTGACGATTTTATCGTCCGTTTCCCGCCGCGATTCCTTCAGGAGGGTGTCGATGTTTTTGGTGCGCGCATCCGGCGCCGGAACGATTTTCACGATTTCACCGGCCTTCACGGTTGCAAAACCGTGAACCTCCAAAACCGATTCGAAAACCTTGAAAGCCTCCTTTTCAGTGATTTTGGAAGGAGAAATAATCGTGACCTTGCCCTTGACGCGCTCGTCCACCACGAAGTTCTTCCCGGTCAGCTCACTGATGAACTTAATAAACACCTGGATGTCCACATTATTGAAATCAATCGAAACATAGCGTTTGGCCGGATCGGCCGGACTTTTGACGGCATCGGGTCCGGTCCGGGGAACCTTGGCCGGGGCCGCCGGCGAAGCCGTCTGGGCGTAAAGGCCGTTGGAAAACGCCAGCAGCCAAGCAATGATGAGGGCCATCCACCGCGCCCGCCTCTTGTCGATCATGTACAATGCAGTCATCTCTTTATCCCGATATCCGTATCTGCCATGCTGTTACAGGTTCCCGGCGCCAGGTCCGGCGCATGGTAATGACGGTTCCTCTTCTATTTGATCATGTACTCGATGGTTCTCGGCCGCCCCTGCCGTTTGATTTCCAAGGTCAACCCGCTGGACGACCGGATGCTTTCATAAAATTTCAGGGCGTCATCCACGGATTCGATCCGCTGACCATCCACCCCGGTGATGACATCGCCATTGCGCAGCCCCATCCGCCGGAAAATCGATTGCGGATTGACGCTGCTGAGCATCAGGCCTTCGGGCTGACCGTTCTCAAAATACGGCCGCACCTTGACCTGACCCATCAGTTCACTGACATTCTGCATGGCCGTATCGATCTGGGAACGCATCAGAGTGATCCGTTGGGCCCCGGCTCCGACTACGGACGCGGGCCCAGCCAGGGGTTGCGGCCCCCCCATGGTGACGCCGGGCTTTTCTTCCATGGACAGTTTTTCATCCCGTCCGTTCACCGTGAGCACCACCTGCTCCCGCAGGATCAATTTCAAAACCGCGTTCTGGATCGTGTCCCCTTCCCGATACAAATCCTGTCTGCGTTCCTTGGTGTCCTCGATGACGGCATAAGCTCCCTGGTCCTTGTCACGCGTGACCGTACCCCACAGTTTGAGACTCAGCTCCGTCTGTTTCATCCCCTCCAGAATTTTATCGTCCGGAATCGCCCCCGCCGCCGTTTTGCGGGTCTGGAACAAATTCCTGCGGATGATCTCGTTATAGGCCGAAAGCGGCTGGACAGCCTTGTCCGCTGTCATGGTCGGAGGCACCGTGGACGAATCCGCCGGCTCAACCAAAACCGGCGATAGCGTCGCCAGACGGTAGCATCCCTTGACCCCGAAAAAGGAAAGGAAAGCGATCAGCACCAGATTGATGATGGTAAACACGTGGTTCATTATCCAGGTCTCCGCAACCCTTTCCAGCCAGCCATTATCGCAGGGAAAATTTCGGATTTTGGGCCGTACCGTCGATACGGAAAGCAATACTTTTTTTCCCCGCGTTTTTCAATAGCGCATCCAATGGGAGCTTGCGCCGCAATTTATCCAGCAGCAGGGGCTGGGGCGTCGCTTCCCCCGTCAGATTGAGAATGCTGTTTTGCACCGGAGTTCGGATCATGATCGATCCGGTGATGCTTCCGTCCACGTCCGCCCCCCTGGTTTTCAACCGATCGATGGTCAGACGGTTGTTCGTCATCGTAAGGCCGGCCTCCATCTCGTCAAACGTGAGTTGATCAATGCCGTAATACGGTTCCGCAAGCTCGATCCCGGCCGCCGTCAGGCGCACATTCGTCTGGGCGGACCGGTCCATGGGGCCGTCCGCGGCGATCAGCAGACTGCCGGCAAGTTTGCCGGACAATTCATGGGGAATCCATTGTTTCAGCTTCGCCATATCCTGCAGCTCAATATCCGCGAATCTCGCCTCCACTGAAAATCGCCCCGGCTTTTGCAGGGAAACCACGGCATCGCCCGAAATCCCTCCGCCAAAGGCCTCGCATTGAAAGCCCAGCGGGACGTCCTGGCCCAAGACGAATCGCCAGCCCACGGACAATTTCAGTTTCCCGACATCCAGCAGCTTCTGGTTTTGATAATACAGCCCCAGATTCCGAAAAGTCAGTCCAGGGGGAAAAGCCGGCCGGACATCGCCGATGTCCATATCCAATTCCGGCACATTCTGGCGCAAGTAAACGCCCACCCGGTTTTTCGTCTCCTCCGCGGGGAACAGGTAATAGACGAAAAACAAAATGGTCAACAGACTGTATCCGGAGTATAAAAAAACGATTTTTGTTCTGCTCATATCCCTTCACGGCTTCTATCGCCGTCGATTAAGACTCGAAGGTTTCCACTTGCATCACCACCACCAGGGCCGCATCCTGCTTGTCCTTCTTGGTGATCGAAAGCCGTTTGACGTTCACCAGTTTACCGGCGGTTTCCACGCCGTACAAAAAATTCGTCAGCTGTTCCAAAGATATATTCCGCAGTTCCATTTCCACTATGGATTTTTTTAACTGACTGTTGGGGCTGGCGGACTCAGATGGTTTCATGTAGCTGATGTTGTCTTTTACACCGGCGGCTCCGGCCAACTTGTCGAGAAAGGAAAACAGGGTAAATCCCTTTTCCCGCATGGCCACCAACTGGGAAGATCGCTCGGTTTCCTGCCGCAGCGCCTCGTATTCCTTGGTCAGGATCCGGATTTCATTCAGCGTCGCCATTCTGCCTGTTACAGCTGTCCGCATCCGTTTATGTTTTGCAAAAATGGGCGCCACGAGGAGTTGAAACAGCAGCAACGCCAGCAGAATACCGGCGGCGGAATACACCACCAGCCGCTCCCGCCGGTTCAGCTTTCTTTCGATGTACAGTTTCAGTTTCCCGATCGTTGCCGCTTTGATGTTCATTCCTGGAACGCCCGACTGTATATTATAATTGAATCTTCAGCTTGAATGCCACCCGGTTGCCGTTTCGGTCCTGATTGGCCGAACTGATGGTTGCCGATGAGAACAATTCGCTATTTTCCAACAGGTTCTTGATATCATCCACCATGGTCAGGCTGGCAGTGTCACCGCTGAGCTGCACGCTGTCCGGCCCGATGACCAACTGGGTCAGATCCACATCAATCCGGTCCGGAATCCGCTTGCTGATGTCGTTCAGGATATCGATGGCGCGAACCGCCCGCGCCTTATCGTCCGATACGGCGGAAGCCTCCCGAATCGTCTTGATTTCCGCCCGCATCTGCTGAACCGGATCAACGATGCGGGTTACCTGGGGAAAGGCGGCCCTGAACATTTCCCCGATTCGCTTGTCCATGACATCGATCTGTTTTCCCATGGCGTAAAAATCAAGCACCAGGTTGGCAAAAGCTGCCGTCAGCACAATGCCGGTCAAAAATGCCGCCTGCAGAATGTTTTTTTTATACGCCAGCCACTGTTTCATGGCGGTGAATCGCCGGCCGCCGAAATTAAAAACAGGGACATTGAGTTCCTTGCTGAGGGCCAGGGAAAGGGCATTGTCCATCAGCAGGGGGCGCCAGTCATCATCCCGCGGTTTAACGACGGTCAAACCCGCGTCCCGGACCAGATTGACCATTTTTACGGGAATCGACAGCAAGCGGGTGAGTTCTTCCGCGAAACCTTCCGACGCTGCCCCGCTTCCGGTGACATGAACTTCCACGGGCGAAAAAATGACTCCCAGGATTTCCTCGGCCGCCGCCAAGGTGCGCCGGATATTGGTATCGATCATTTCCATGCGGCGCTGACCGCTGGCGTCCAATCCGAAAGCTCGAATCAGGCAGATCCGGCCGCCATGTACGGCAAACAGCGCCGCCTTGTTCGGCTCCACATCCACCAGCAGATATTGTTCCGGAATGTCCGGCAGACGGCGCAGGCAGTAGGCTGCCGGGTACCCGCTCACGGTGATGGCGTCGACTTCAACCCCGACTGAGGCCAACCGGTTCCGAAGGTTGGACGGCAGGGATTTTTCCACCGTGGCCGTCAGCAAAGCCGACTGGCCGGAGGGTTGCGGCAGGTCCAGGATGTGAAAATCCGTCATGGCATCATCAATGGAAAGCGGCAGACTGGGTTCCAGTTCGAACGGAAGAATCTGTTTGATCTTCCTGGTTTCGGCGAACGGGACCCTCATATTCCGGAAGGATATCCGGTCGGCGGGCAACGAAGCGATACAGACGCTGCCGGCCGGGTCAACCACCGTCAGAATTTTTTTCAGGGCCTCGACCTGTTTGTCTTCCGCTTCCGGGAAATCCGCCAGCGCCACAACCGCATGGGATTCGATCTCGAGGCCCTTCAGGCCCACGGCGACCATCACCGCCGAGATGGAATCCTGCTTGATGTCGATCCCCAGATATTTTCTGCTCATTGTCGGGGTCCCATGATCTTTTCATTCAGGAGTCTTCTTTCCCACCCCTGTTCCATTGCCATGTCGATGAAAAAACGCGCCCGGAGAGAACAGCTATAATCTATTCCATCTCCCAACTCAAGACCCGGCATTGCCATTTGCCTGTTTCCGTATTTTTTTCCCGTTCGACAACGGCAATTGTGGTCTGCTTGACGCCGTGCAGCTCAGCGGTCGCCATGATCCGGAAGCAGTCGCTCTGGATGGTGATGAGATCCGGTTCGATGGTGATGTCGCCAAGGCCCGGCGCGCTCCGATACCAGTCCGGACTAGTGAGATCATGAACGAATTTGCCGCCGGACATCTCATCCCGATATTCCACTATTGCCTGGGCCAGGCTGGGATTCTCCCCGTCCGGCAGCAGCGCCGCGATCACCGGCAAGGAAGCCGTATTGATATTGATTTTACCGGGGTAGGTGGATGTCCCCTGCCCTTCCCCTTCCTTCCCGATCATCCCGTGTACGGTCAGGTAATCCCAGATGAACGCGGAGCTGTCGACGGCCTCCAGGAGTTTGCGGACCCCTTTCACCAGCAGCAATTCCGAAACATGACGCATGGGCCCGTTCTGACAACGATATGGTGTTTCAAGATCTTGATAATAATCCGATTCTGCCCCACTCGCCCCGCTGATGGCATCGTCATCCCCCGAATCCAGCCAGTCCTTCATGGAATCGACGATGGCCATGGGACTGGTGTCGTCGTCATTCAGTCCTTCCATGGGCCTGATATATCTCAGGAAACGAAGCCACATCTGAAACTGGGGTTCGTTCGGTGTCTGGCCTTCCGGGAAATTCACCAAGGCGTTGACCTGTATCCGGCTGAGTTCGTCGCTGATGACAAGGGTGAGCGTCCCTTCCTCAAAGGGAAATTCCTGAAGCGCCTGTTCGGTTATGGTGGCGTCGGCCCATTCTTCCTGCAGGGAATCCACGTTGTCGGATTCGTTCTTGTCTCTGACCAGCATCCCCATGCCCACCTGCACCGCGGAGGAGGCCATATGGGCGAGGGTGATTTTTTGGTGGATGACACCGGTCATGTCCGCGGCCGAGCCGACTTTTCGGTTTAATTCCATCACCGTCGTCATCAACAGAACAATGACCGTCAGAGTGATCAGGACGGCGATTCCATGGCGGTTCTTCACTGGAAGCAGCGATTTCACCTAAAGGGTATTCTCCTTCTTCAACCGCCGGACGGGCAACGCCACCATCGTTTCAAACGGATGCACCGTCCCGCCGCTCTCCATCTCGAGAATCAGCCGGATCGCGGCAGGAGTGGCATAGCCGGTTTCGTCGGCATCCGAATCCCAGGTCTCGTGCTCCTCCCCGTCCTCATCATAAAATAAAAACCGCAACGATTTCACGTCCCGGCACAGGATCGGATCATTTCTCGGCAGTTCCGGCGACGCCTCCAGGATCTGGCAGTCCGACCGCCGCAACACGTTCACCCCATCCATTCGGTCGACATAATAGGTGATCTCCCCTATTCCCTCGGGCAGACCGCCGGAAAGCGGCAGATGGGCTCCAGAGGCAAACCGCAGTTTATACCGGCCTCCCTCCACATCCGTGTCCATTTCTTCGCAGACCAGCCGATAGGGATCCGGCGTGTCGGTTTTTTCCGGCGATTGATACATCGAATCCGGCGTGATCTGAATCGCCGTGAGATCCGCCGTCATCCGGTAAAAACATCCCTGGGCCATGGCATAAATCCGCAGGTGTTCCTCCACTGCTTCGCTATTGGAAAACAGGAGTTGAAACGATCCGAAAATGGTCACCATGATGATGGTCATGATGAAAACGGCCAGCAATACTTCAATCAAGGTAAAACCCGCTGTCCGCCCTGCTCGTTTATCATTCACCTGCGCCGACCTTTCCGGTGCCGCCCGATCAGCAAGCGGCGGTATCTGTATAAGGGGATCACGGCGACCCAAACCGATAGCTTCTCAGGGTGTACTTCTGCTCCCCGGAATTCGCGGAAACGGTGACATCGATCCGCTTCATATCGGCGGCCGCGGGCCCCAGGGTTTCCGATTCCACCGCCTGGATGGTAAATTGAAACCGATACCCGTCGAAGCGGTCACCGAAATCACCTTCGCCTTCCTCCTGCTTTTCCTGAAGACCGGCTTCTATTTCAGCCATTTTCTCCTGGGCCAGCAACGGAGCGACGGTATAAAACTGCGATCCGCCGGCCATCATGACGGTTTGGGAATGAACGTGAAAAACAGCGGTTAATACAATGGCGATAATGGACAGGGCCACCATGACTTCCAGCAGGGTAAACCCTCTGGGGGGATGGAGAAGGCGGATACCCATGATCATTGCGGATAACTCACATATTCTTCCCGAAGTTCGACGGTCGCCAGGAATGGCTCAATCAACAGGGAAATCGGTTTTTCATCCCTTCCGATCAGATGAATGACGGCTCGGTCCGAATACCCCTTTTTAAAAAAATGAATCTCCGCGGTCTCCTGTGAAACAGCACCTTTTCCGAAAAACTCCACATCGGTCAGACGCAGGCTTTCCGGCAGCGGATATGCACTTGCCGCGGCTTTTTCCAATTCCTCCTCCGAAGCCATGGTTTCATCGGCGACCCATATCCGCTGTTCACGGAGATCCAGGTGCATGGTGAAATCCCTCTGCCGATGAACGGCGTTGACTTTCAGCTGGCCGGTTTGCACCAACAGAAATCGAATGGCGGCATCGGTATTGTCCTCGAACAGAAACGCCGAAAAACGAGGGGTGGCCACAAAGAGCATGATGGCGATGACAGCCATGACCACAACCAGTTCAATCAGGGTGAAGCCCTCGGCGCCAGCTGGAACATCAGCCCGCCGCGACGGCTGCTGGAGGTCATCGGACGTCAACTCCCGCCGATCGCCAAGGGCTCCGAAGCACCATGAGTCGGCCGGTGGACGCCTATCTCGTATCCCAGTTGCTGATGTCCTTGTTAAATTCTTCACCACCGACAGCTCCGTCGGCGCCATAGCTGATGATATCATAGTCCCCCTGGAGCCCCGGACTCAGATAGATATAGTCATTTTCCCAGGGATCCTTCGGCACGGACCTCTTTTCCAGATATCCTCCACGGCGCCATTTCTTGGGCAAAACGCCCACGGTGGGCATCTCCACCAGGGCTAAAAGACCCTGCTCCGTCGTGGGATACATTCCGTTGTCCAGTTTGTACAATTTCAAGGCCGACTCCAGCGCCACGATATCCATCCTGGCTTTATTTTGCCGGGCCTCATCGGGCGCTTCCATGAAATTGACCGTGATAATGGTCGCCAGGATACCCAGTATCACGATGACCACCATCAATTCAATAAAAGTGAAGCCGGCATTGTCGACTGCAACCCATCGTGTTCTTTTCATCAATTTACTTCCTCCAGGCTCTATCCGGTTGAATTTGAATACATTGTATGAAGTTTGCGTTCAACTTCTCCGAATGGGTTTCAGCATACGGCATCCCGGAGCGGGAATCAAGTCATCCGGTTGTGCCGCGGTTTTGAATTTCCTGGAGGACTTTGCTGGAAAATCCACGATCCATATCATCCAACGCAAAGGTCAGGGCCGCTTCGATCAGCGCGGATTTATTTTCAATGCGGACACCTGCCAATTTCAACTCATGGAACTTCCGGTTGAAACGCTCCAACAGTTCAGCGGACAAATAAAATCCCGCCTTTTTTTTACCCGCCGGGCTCAGTTCCTCCTGGATGGAGTTCTTTTGCCGGCTTTGCGCCGGTTCCATCCCCGGTCGATCCGCTCGCCCACGATTCTCTCCGGTTGCCGTTTTAACCGGATCGAACCCATCCTCCTCGAAAAAGGCAGGGAACCGGCTCCCATCAGAGGTCATCTCCATTTACCCTCCTGATCAGTTTTTTGTATCCATCGGCCCCCACCGCCTTGTCCTTATATTCAAAGATCGTCAAGCCCAATGATGGGGCCTCCGACAGACGGACATTGTAATGGATTGGATCACAAATCTGCTTCTTGAACAATCGACGGAGTTGAGTCAGGATTTCCAGGCTTTGCCTCGTTCGTTGATCGAACATGGTCGGCAGGATATATTTGAGTTGCAGTTCCGTGTTCAGTTTCTGGGCCGACAACAGATAACCGAAGAACGTTTTCAGGCCCTCCAGGGAAGGCCCCTGCAAGGCCACTGGACAAAGAACTTCTTCCACGGCCATCAGGATATTGACACTTAAAACATCCCAGCCGGGTGCACAGTCAAAAATCAAATAATCAAGGGTTCCCTGCTTCGGCACCAGAATCTTTCCAAGGATCGTCTGGCGCACCTCCCGGGGCTGTTCACCCAGCCAATGCTTCAATTCCACCAGACCGATCCCCCCGGCCAGCAACCAGAGATTGTTCCGGCAGGGGAAAATAACTTCCTGCTTGGAAACAAAAGAGCCGTTTTTGTCCCTGCCGGTCACGAATTCATATAGCCCGTAGGTCGGCTTGACTCCCAAAAATTTGGATGTTTGTCCCTGGGTGTCACAGTCCACCAGCAGTACCCGGTATCCCAGCATCGATAAACCGTGGGCCAGATTAACGGCAGTGGTTGTCTTTCCGACACCGCCCTTGGCCATGGCAATGGCGATTTTCCTCATGAGGCGAACTCCCATGGAAAAAAGTGGCTCTCGTGCAATCCTTCGACTGTATATTTTCCTTCTGTTAGATAATCAATAGGAACTTTTCCATTTTTCCGGATCACCGGGTCGGTGGAAAATCCACTCCTGGCCATTAGATTGTTCTTGCCCTTCCGTGCGGAATGCTATATGAAAAAAATGCCCTATTACCCAGAAAAAAAACACGCCGATATTCTTAACTAAAATGGGCAAATTCCCATAACATGGGTTTCGATTGTGAAATATTTGCCATACGGAAGGGCGTAACGGCCGGAGGGAATTTCAGAGGCGGGGATGACCAAACCATACAAAATGTTGATCATCGATGACAGCCAGGTAATACTTGGAACCTACAACAAATTTTTTACAAAAAAAAATTACCGCGTTATAACCGCCACCAACGGCCTGGATGGACTAAAACTGATCGAATCCGAAAAAGAGCGTTTCGACGTGGTGATCACCGATATCGTCATGCCCAACATCAGCGGTGTTGGGATCATCGCCATTGTGAAAAAAAAATACCCCGAAATCCCGATAATCGCCATAACGGGTTGGGGCGAACATCCGGAAGTTCTGGCTCTGGAAGCATCGGCGGACATGGTCCTCGAGAAACCCATCGATCTCATCGAGCTGGATAAAATCATCACCGACCTGATTCGCAAAAAAAAGCAAAAAATGGATTAGCATCAAAATGGGTCCTCCGATTATTGGCATCAGCAGGGAAATTGAACGGATCAACGATCTGATCAAACACGTGGCCGATACCGGCCTGAACATCGTCATTTCAGGGGAAACCGGTGTCGGGAAGGAAGTCGTTGCCCAGAATCTCTATCAGAATTCGCCGCGTTTGGGAAAGCCGTTTGTGAAAGTGAACTGTGCGGCGCTTCCCGAAGGCTTGCTGGAAAGCGAGTTGTACGGCTATGAAAAAGGCGCTTTTACAGGAGCGGATCAGAAACGGCGCGGTAAATTCGAATTGGCCAACGGTGGCGTCCTGTTTCTGGATGAAATCGGCGATATGCCGCTATTGCTCCAATCCAAACTGCTGCATGTTCTCCAAAGCGGTGAATTCGCCCCGCTTGGTTCTGAAAAGGAGTTAAAAACCGATACATGGCTGATCGCGGCAACGAACCATAACCTGGAACAGGAAATCAAGGAGCGGAAATTCCGCGAAGATCTGTTTTACCGGCTGAATATCATTACGATCCACGTGCCGCCCCTGCGGGAACGACCGGAAGATATTCCACACCTGATCGACTATTATATCACGATCTATACTTCCAAATTCAACAACAAGCATATGTTGAAACCGAATTCACGCATTCTGGAAAAACTGGCCCTTTATCCATGGCCTGGCAATGTACGCGAACTTCAGAATGTGCTGAAACGTGTTCTGGTGTTGGGAAGCTGGGATGATATCATCGCCGAATTGTTTGCCCGCAATTATTCACCGGAAGAACCACCTTCGGTTGCTCAACAACCCCTTGCATCAACCACTGCCTTCGGCGATTCGCTTCTGCCGAAGGAGGATTTCAGCCGTCTCGAATCTTTTTCACTCAAGGAAATCAAGCGCCAAGCCCTTGACCGCGTGGAGAAGGACGCCATCTTGTATATCCTGGAAAAAACCGGCTGGAACCGAAGCAAGGCATCAAAAATACTTAAGATAAGCTATAAAACCCTGCTCTATAAAATTCAGGACCTGCACATCCAGCCGCCCACAGACAAGGGATATTGAGTTCCAGAAACCGGTGTCAGGCCTGATCCTGCATATGGTATTTGGATAACAGGCGGGAAAGGTAGGTGCGCTGAATTCCCATCACCTTGGCGGCCTTGCTGCGATTGCCGTCCGTGTTTTCCAGATTCAGCCGGATAAATTCCTTTTTGAAGCGATTCAGCGCTTCATTCAGCGTCAGGCCCACCTGCATGCCGGGGAAATCCTGTTTGGCCATGAGAATCGGCAAATCCTCCGGCAGAACCTCCTGCCTGTTTCCCATAACCACGGCCCTTTCCAGTGCGTTTCGGAGCTCCCGCACATTTCCCGGCCAATCATACCGGATCATTTTTTCCAGCGCCTTTTGGGAGATCGCCAGGTGCTGCAGACCACGCTCCTGTTTGAATATATTCAGGTAATGGTCGGCGATCGGCTGGATATCGTCCCGGCGCTCCCGCAGGGGCGGCATCTCGATTCTGACGACGTTCAACCGGTAAAATAAATCCTCCCTGAATTTTCCTTCCGCAACATCCTGATCAATATTGCGGTTGGTCGCCGAAATCACCCGCACATTGACGAATATCGGGTTGTTGCCTCCCACCCGATAAAACATCCCTTCCTGCAGGACCCGTAAGAGTTTTGCCTGCATGCCGGGGCTCATTTCCCCGATTTCATCCAAAAAAATGGTCCCGCCGTCGGCCAGTTCGAATTTTCCGTTTTTTCTCGCCCCCGCTCCCGTATAGGCACCCTTCTCATGGCCGAATAGTTCGTCTTCCAACAAAGATTCCGGCAAGGCGGCGCAATTGAGTACCACCATGGGCTTGTTTTTTCGCGGTCCGACACGGTGGATCAGTCGCGCCAGCAATTCCTTGCCCGTGCCGCTCTCTCCCAATATCAGTGTAGTGGTATCGGAGTCGGCCACCTTGAGAGCCTCGCCGATAACTTTCTTGATGGCCCGGCTTTCGCCGACAATCCGGTATTTGATGCCCAGTTCTTCCCGCAAGTCCTTGTTTTCTTTTTTAACCTGAATAACCTGACGGGCATTGCCGATTCCTTGCGCAGCCAAATCAGCGAATTCGATAAGTATTCTTAGATCTATCTCTTGAAACTGCCCCCCGTCCGCCTTATCGATGATTTCCACCACACCGATGATCTCCTGACCGATTTTCATGGGCGCGCAGACGATTGAATGGGTGCGGAATCCGATGGAATCGCTGATCTCCTTGTTCCAACGTCCGTCCTGGGATACGTCCCGGATCAACAGGGGATTGCCGGTCTGGGCAACCTGACCAGCGATCCCTTTACCGAGTTCAATTTCAAATTGTTTGATTTCTTCTTTTTTTTCGCCAGTTGCGACCTTGAAATACAATCTGCGGGTCTTCGGGTCCAGCAGCAGCAGGGAACCGGCCTTGGCCCGCATGATCCGGATGGCTTTTTCAATGGTGAATTCCAAAAACCGGTCCAGATCGTGCAACGGCGATCCCCAAGACGGAAGTTCCTGTAAATCCTCGCTATCTCTTAGATATACGGGTGTTTTTGATTCCATGCGATCTCTCGGCGACGGTGGGAGGGTTCGGTATATTCCATCAACTCATGTGAACAGAACATATCCGAAAGCATGGATTGTGTCAATTTATTGGATTCCCGGAAACAGGGGGGCTATGAAAAACGAGGCGGCGACTATTTCAACAGCTGTCGTATCCGCTATTTTACGGATAAACGCGGGACGGATCGCCGGTCTTCCCCGGAACGACGGTCAACGCCGCTGCGCCGCTCGGGAATATAGGAGGTGTAGGAGAACATCCTTCTGTCTCCGTCGCGTCGCCTGCCGCCGTTATCGGACAGATTTGTTTGTTCCAGATGATCGGACATATACATATTCACCAGCGTTTCCATGGCAAGGTTTTGGATCATAATACATCGGCTCTCATTATTTCAGCATGTTTTAGCATAATACCATCAACATGGTGTCTTTTTAGAAGCAATATGCACGCCAGAATTCGAAAGCATCCCCGAGATCCTACGAACGCGTTATTAATTTATTGTTTTCAATATATTATTCCAATATCCAATGGCCCTTGCCCCACTGTCCGGCTCCTACTGGGTAAGTTTTTTCCATATGAATTGGGAAATGTCCGCCTTAACAATTCTGAAATAATTGCCATACTCTCCCCCTTTCGCATTCTCCCGTCATGATTAATTCTTTTGTTCACCTTATATTTTTGTATTGACAACCCACCCTCCCCACCGCTATATACTGATCAATTAGTCAGCCTGACTGATTGATCAGTTAATTTTTAACCTGGTTCCGAATGCGCATGTCCAAAAAACAAGACATTCTGCGAGCAGCCATCACTCTTTTCGCCCTGAAGGGATTCAAGGACACGTCCATTACCCAGGTCGCTCAAATGATCGGCGTAGCCAGCGCCACGGTTTTCTACCATTTTAAAAACAAGGAAGAGCTTTTCATGGCTGTCCTCCAGGAAGTCCGCGAAGGAATTGTGAGCGAATCCCAGGCCTACTTCCAGGAGAACGAGTTTCATACAGGCATCGACATGGTAGAGGGCGCGGTCTCCCTTTATATTTACCTGGCTGGAATCCGCGAGGAATGGTTTTGCCTGCTTCACCGCCATCATGCATTCAAGCTGGCTGAAACCAATCCCCTCTGCCGGCGGTATCTGGAAGACATCTATAATTGTCTCGTGGATATTTTCGAGACCGCCCTTCGCCAGGGACAACGGGATGGCTCCGTGGACAGCTCTTTATCACCCCGGAAAATGGCCCTGTTGGTTCTCACCATGGTTGACGGCATCGTGCGCCTGAAAACGGATAATTTGTACGATGCCGGCGCCTTGTATAATGATCTCATTTTGGCTTGTCGTCGTATGGTTGCAAACACTAGAAATTAGGTGATGCCGATGTTGCTGAAATTTTTTCCTTTTTTAAGCTGGTTCCATGATTACAATCTGGACAAGTTGCGGACCGATGCCATGGCGGGTCTGACCGTGGCCCTGGTGTTGATCCCCCAGTCCATGGCGTACGCCCAATTGGCTGGAATGCCGTCCTATTATGGCTTGTACGCCGCTTTCCTGCCACCCGTGATCGCCTCTCTTTTCGGCTCCAGCCGCCAGCTGGCCACCGGTCCCGTTGCCGTGGTTTCCCTGATGACCGCCGCATCCCTCGCTCCGCTGGCCACCGCCGGCAGTGACGGCTACATCGCTTATGCCATCGCCCTGGCGCTCATTGTCGGCTTGTTTCAGTTTCTGCTGGGTGTCCTGCGGCTTGGGATCGTCGTCAATTTTTTATCCCATCCGGTGGTGAACGGTTTTACCAATGCCGCAGCCATTATCATCGCCTCCTCACAGTTTTCCAAACTCTTCGGCGTCACCGTGGATGAATCCGAACACCATTACGAAACCATCCTCCATGTCTGCCGGGCGGCTATTCAATACACCCATTGGCCGACCTTCTGGATGGGACTCCTGGCCTTCAGCATCATGTACGGGCTGAAACGGCTGAACCCCAAGATACCCAATGTACTGGTGGCCGTGGCCATCACCTCGGTTATCTCCTGGGCCGTGGGTTTTGAAAACAATCATTCGGCAAGCCTGGAGGCCATTGATTCCATGGAAACCAGGGAACTTATCGCCAAGTTCAACGAAGCCGTCACCTTGACGGATGCCGCCGCCATGGAACGGACGAACCTGACGCAGCAACTGGAAAAAGCCCAGAAAGAGGGCAATCCTTTTCAATTGCTGGAAGCGGAACATGCCATCAACCGCATCAACCTCCGGATCGAAACCCACAAACACGAAGCCCATTCGTATCGGGAATCGTTGCGCAGCATGCTTTTTGTCACCGTGAAAAACCCGGAAGGGGCTCTCCGTTTTCGACTGAAAAAAGACGCACCCGGGGACGGGGACGGCCGAATCTGGCGGATCAAAGTCGGCAATTCCGCATTGAAGACGGATAAGCTTCCCATGATGGGGGGCGGAGCAGTGGTGGGCGACGTACCGAAGGGATTGCCGTCCCTGATCATTCCGTCCATCAAACTCAGCGATGTGTTTCACCTGCTGCCCTTTGCCGCCATCATTTCCCTGCTGGGATTCATGGAAGCGATTTCCATCGCCAAGGCCCTCGCCGCCAAAACCGGCCAACGCCTGGACCCGAATCAGGAATTGATCGGCCAGGGATTGGGCAACATCCTCGGAGCCATCGCTCAGAGCTACCCGACCTCCGGGTCGTTTTCCCGTTCGGCGGTCAATCTCCAGGCCGGAGCGGTAACCGGACTTTCCAGCGCCTTCACCAGCCTTACGGTGCTGATTGTCCTGCTGTTTTTAACCCCGCTCCTGTATCACTTGCCCCAGTCGGTGCTCGCGGCCGTAATCATGATGGCGGTGATCAGCCTGCTCAATGTATCCGGTTTCATCCACGCCTGGCGGGCCCAGTGGTATGACGGCGCCATCTCCATCATCACTTTTATCTTCACCCTTGCGTTCGCGCCCCATCTTGACAAGGGCATCATGATCGGGGTGGTGCTGTCGCTGGGGGTTTTTTTGTATAAAAGCATGCGACCGACGGTCACTTCGCTTTCCCGCCATGAAGACGACGCCCTGCGCGACGCCGTTTTTCACGGACTCCGGGAATGTGAGTATATCGACATGATCCGGTTCGAAGGGCCGCTCTTTTTCGCCAATGCCAGTTATCTGGAAGACCAGATCAACGATCGCATGCTGCACCGTAAAAAACTGAAACATATGATTATCGTGGCCAATGCCATCAACGACGTTGACGCCTCCGGAGA
This sequence comes from Thermodesulfobacteriota bacterium, assembly GCA_049320885.1. Classification (GTDB taxonomy): domain Bacteria; phylum Desulfobacterota; class Desulfobacteria; order Desulfobacterales; family SURF-7; genus DYJD01. Next base: position 91,739 of record JBMORA010000018.1, read on the forward strand.
GGAAGTTCTTTCCCTGTTGATCGACAACATCAGAAGCGCGGGAGTGGAGATTTCTTTCAGCGGGGTCAATGAATCCGTAATGATGGTTCTGGAGCGCACGCATCTGATCGCCAAAATCGGCAGGAACAACATCTACCCGACCATGGAAAAAGCGATTTGTGCGGTACATGGTCAGGCCCACCAGAACGGGGCCGAAGCGCTTTGCCCATTGACAACGGTTTGCCGCATTGCTTCGTAAATGAAATAGGGAGGTTATCCATGTCAGTTATCGCCATTTTCAGCGGTGCCCATTGCCGCTCCATACCGGTTATCGACGGTGTGAAAACCAAGACTGGTTATCGCATTGTAACGGAACAGGAAATCATCGCCAAGGCAGCGGCATCGACCGGCATGCCGGAGAAAAAGTTCGAAGCGGTCTTTGCTTCCAAAATTTCCGTGTTCAATCAATTCACCCATGAAAGAGAGCGTTCCATCGCCTACCTGCGACGCACCCTGGCGGGAATCCTGTCCGACGACAATCTGATCGTCACCGGTTTCCCGCTGCATCTCATCCCCAAGGAAATCGCCCACATCCTGCGGGTATGCCTGATCGCGGATCTGAAATCACGCCTGGCAACCGCCAGGGAAGAAAAGGGGCTTTCGGAAAAAGCGGCCCTGGAGTCCATCCGCAAGGAGGATGAAAAAACCATTGCCTGGGTGAAGGCCCTGCATGATGAAGCGGATCCTTGGAATCCCAAGCATTATGACCTGGTCTTGCCGACGGATAAAACCAGCGTCACCGATGCCGTTGCCGCCATCGTGGAGCACGGAACCAGTGATATCCTCAGACGTTCGGCGCTCTCGGAAAAAGCTCTCGGGGATTTTGCATTGACGGCGGAAATAGAAACGGCCCTGGCCAGGGAAGGCCACAACATCCGGGTTGCCTCGCAGAACGGCGCTGTCCGGCTGACCATTGAAAAACAGGTTCTGATGCTCAGCCGTCTGGAGGAAGAACTGAAGCAGATCGTTTCCAAAATCCCCGGCGTACGTTCCATTGCAACGGAAGTCGGTAAAAATTTTCACCAGACCGATATCTACCGAAAATATGACTTCCAAACCCCTTCCAAAGTATTGCTGGTGGACGATGAACGCGAATTCGTGCAAACCCTGTCGGAAAGACTGATCATGCGGGATATGGGTTCCGCGGTGGCCTATGACGGCGAAAGCGCCTTGACCATGATTCACGATGACGAACCGGAAGTCATGATTCTGGATCTGAAAATGCCAGGGATCAATGGAATCGAAGTATTGCGTCAAGTCAAGGAAACCAGGCCTGAAATTGAAGTCATCATTCTAACCGGCCATGGCTCTGAGGCGGACAAGCAAATCTGCCTGCAGCTCGGCGCCTTTGCTTATTTACAAAAACCTGTTGATATCAATACGTTAAGTACCGCCATCCAACAGGCAAATGAGAAAATTCTGAAAAACAAACCCCGGACGGCTGAGTGAAACCAGGATGAACCTGCTGAACAGCATAAAACCGGCGTTCATGAAAGAACGGAACGTAGCCGAAGGCTCCCCCTTCAGCCATATGTTCAATTTCCGGAAAATCTGGCGAAAAGCCGTATTCATGACCGCCGTATCCGCCATCCTGCCGCTTGTGGTCATCACGGCCGTGGATTATAACTTGACCCAGCAATCCGCGAAATCCGAAGTTATTTCAAGAGCAAGCCGCATTGTTTCCAACACCAAGCGATCCATCTCGTATTTTTTATCCGTGCGTCAGGCCGCCCTCGATTTTATCATCCATGACAACCGGGCGGAGCGACTCACCGACCGCCGTCGCCTGAACGAAATTTTACAGAACTTGAAGGCTTCCTTCGGCGGAATCAGCGATATCGGCCTCATCGATCATCAGGGGCGGCAGATCGCCTACATCGGTGAGTATGACCTGGAAGGAAAAAATTACAGCGGCCAAAAATGGTTCTTGGAAGTATTGGACAGGGGGGTTTATGTCAGTGATGTATTTCTCGGCTTCCGCAATCTGCCGCATCTGGTGATCGCCGTGAAATACACATTGTCCGACGGTTTCTATTATATCCTGCGCGCCTCCGTGGACACAGCCCAGTTCACCGAGCTGCTTTCCAACCTGGAAATGGTCGAGCAAAGCGACGCCTTTATCATCAATCAGGAGGGAACGCTGCAAACCCCGTCGCGAAGCCATGGCAAGGTCCTGGAGAAAATCAATCTGGACGTGCCCCCCTACGCCCAGGAAACCGCAATCCTGCAGCAATCCGATTCAAAGGGGGAGGAACTCATCATCGGTTACGCCTATATCCAAAACACGCCTTTTATTCTGATGGTCATCAAACAGAAAGGCGAACTCATGCGGCCCTGGCGGAAAACCAGGATACAAATCCTGGGGTTTCTGATGATTGGAGTCGTTTTTATCCTGATCACCATCATCGGATTCGCGACCTACATGGTTAACAACATGTATTATGCGGATCAAAAACGCCTGATGGCCCTCCATCAAATGGAATATTCCAACAAGCTGGCCTCCATCGGCCGTCTGGCGGCGGGAGTGGCCCACGAAATCAACAACCCCCTGGCGATTATCAACGAAAAAGCCGGTTTTATCAAAGATCTGTTCACTTATAAAAATGAATATAAGAACGATCAGAAATTGATCGATTGCGTCAACTCCATCCTGTCGTCGGTGGAACGGGGCGGCAGAATCACCCATCGGTTACTGGGATTCGCCCGACATATGGACGCGAAGATCGAAAAGATCAATCTGAAGAATGTGATCACCGATGTTCTGGGCTTTCTCGCAAAGGAAGCGGAATACAGGTCCATCGATATCAAGCTGGACATCTCCGATGCCATCGAGCCCTTCGAGACCGACCGGGGAAAACTGCAACAGATCCTCCTGAACTTGATCAACAACGCATTTGCCGCCGTCCAGGACGGCGGGCGTATAGAAATTTCCGCGAATCCGGTGGGCGCGGATCAAGTTGCCATTGTTTGCGCCGACCAGGGATGCGGCATTTCCGCTGAAAATCTGAAACATGTTTTCGAACCGTTTTTCTCCACCCGGGCAAATGTCGGCGGCACTGGTCTGGGTCTTTCCATCACCTATGGCCTGGTCAAGGAACTCGGCGGCACCATTGATGTCAAAAGCGAAGCCGGCAAGGGCACGCGCTTCACCATCCTGCTGCCGCTGAAAATGAAGCCATCAGAGGAGAATCGACAATGCGTGTCTTACTAGTCGACGACGAACAGGAACTGGTCGCCACCCTGGCGGAACGCCTGGCCTTCCGGGGGATAGACGCCGAATGGGCCACCAGCGGACAAAAGGCTCTGCAGCGCCTGGCCGATGAATCCTTCGACATCGCCGTCATCGATGTCAAGATGCCGGTCATGAACGGTTTTGAATTGAAGCACAAAATGCAGGTCCTGCGACCTGAACTGAAATATATCTTTTTAACCGGCCATGGTTCCCAACAGGATTATCTAACGGGGCAGTCCGAAGCCGGTATGGATTTCTACCTGATCAAGCCGGTGGATATCGACATCCTGATTCAAAAAATGAGAGAAACCCTCAATAAATAAGGAGGTGCGCCATTACACCGAAATCATCCATTGCCTGCGATTCGGAGCTGCGTTTCTTCGGGAAAATAACCGCCTCCGTCTCCCATGAGATCAAGAACGTCCTCGCCATCATCAATGAAAATGCGGGGCTGCTGGCCGATTTCATTCAGATGGAGCAACAAGGAAGAACGGTGGAGCCCGCGCGTTTTGAAGCGCTGTCCCGGAAGATCCAGAACCAGGTGGGTAGAGCCGATGATATCATCCGGCGCCTGAACCGCTTTTCCCATAGTGTTGATGAGTCCAGTATGAAGATCGACCTCGCCGACACCATTGAATTCATGATCGCCATTTGCGGCCGGTTGGCTGCCGGAAGAAAGAAAAAACTGGATTTAATCCGGCCGGAACAACCCGAACAGGTGGTGACGAACCTGTTCGTCCTGGAAAACATCCTGTGGCGCTGTTTCGATTTTGCCATGGTTGCAGCGGGAAGCAACCAGACCGTCACCATCACCGTGAGGGGCGACTCCGAAGAACAGGTCTTGGTATGCTTCAGCGGACTGACGGACCTGGTCCGGCAGGGCGAGGCGACTCTCCCCGGAGAAGAGGAAACAGCCCTTCTGGACATCCTGAATGGAACCGTCGTTCTGAAGAATGACAGCGGGGAAATGTTCCTTACTTTACCGCGGCGCGTATCGAAGGCGTGACCCGTCCTGACACCATCCGTTGCGCGGGTGGGGGCTTCACGGCTCTCGGCGCCAGTAATTTAAAAAAGGAGGCACAATTATGGCGGAAAAAGTACTGTTGATAGACGATGAAGAGGAGTTCATCGAGGCGTTGGGGGAAAGAATGCGAGCCCGGGGAATGATTGTAACCGCCACCACTTCGCCGGTCCAGGCCCTGAAGCAGGTCGAGGAGGAATCCTATGACGCCGTGGTCCTGGACCTGCAGATGCCGGAAATGGACGGGATAGAAGCCTTGAAAATCATGAAAAACAAGAGACCGGAATTGCAGGTTATTCTTCTGACCGGGCATGCAAGTGTTCAAAAGGGTATCGAGGCCATGAAACTCGGCGCCATGGATTTGATCGAAAAACCGGCTGACTTCGAGACGATCGCCGCCAAAATACACCGGGCCCAGGCCAAAAAAATGATCCTGGTGGAAAAGAAAAACGAGGAAACCATCAAGGAAATCCTGAACCGCAAATGCTGGTAACCGTTCCCGGAAGGCCGCTGGTTTTATCTCGGCCAAAGGTAACGCTTTCCATTTCCCGGAAATTGTTTTATGCTGCCGCGTACTCTTGCAGAATAGATCCGCGTTGCGGTCCGCTGGTTTGCATGTCCGATTCCGGCGTCTTGAAGCTCCTGTTCAACAGGTCGGGGATAAGGGATGACACGGAACCATGGATGGAAAAGAAGGTGGCTCATAAGGATGCTGCTGGTTTCCCTGGCCTTTGCCGGCTGCGCCGCCATGACCGTTTCCCGAAGCGAGCCGAGATATCAGTTTATCGACACTGAATTGTATTATGTCAGCATCACTCCCATTCGATCCCGGGATTACCATTACGCCTTTCGACTGATCGTCAAGAATAAAACCATCGAGGAAATGGAAATCGACTGGAATAAAACATTTTATCTGGAAGGCGATGCACCTTCCGGCGGCTTCATGTTCGACGGCATCGCCTACAGCGAAAGGGAAAATCCCAAGGAACGCTGCAAGGTCGCGGCCAACGACATTTTTATCAAAACCCTGTGGCCCAACGTCCTGGTGAGCCGAAAAAAGGACTGGTTTCACCAGCCTCTCGAAAGCGGCCGCCATGGGATTGAAATCACCCTCATCGTCAACAGGAAGCAGGTGTGCAAGGAGCGCTTGCTGCTGAACATCATCCGGGAGACGGATGAGGGCCTAGCCGAGAGTGAAACCGAAGAAGTCAAAACCACAACAACCAAGTACTGATCACCCCTTGAGCACCACCAGCGGCCTGAGACGGGCCACCTTTTGCGATATGCCGGCGCCGTGGACCACCTCCACCACTTCCGCAATATCCTTATAGGCGTCCGGCATCTCCTCCGCCAGTGTCGACCGCCCGGTCCAGCGCACGAGGATGCCCCGCTCTTCGAGTTCACGATGAATCGCCCTGCCCCTGCTCGCCTTCTTGGCCGCCGCCCGGCTCAACACCCGTCCGGCCCCATGGCAGGTGGAACCGAAAGTTTCATTCATGGCGGTCTCCGTACCGGCCAGCACATAGGAAGCCGTGCCCATGTCTCCCGGAATCAGAATGGGCTGCCCGGTTTCCCGGTAATCCTCGCACAAGGCCGGATGGCCGGGACCGAAGGAACGGGTCGCGCCTTTGCGATGAACGCAGAGCGTCATGCGGCGTCCATCCACCAGGTGCTCCTCTTTCTTGGCGATATTGTGACAGACATCATACACCAGGCGCATGCCCAGATCCCGGGGGCCGATGCCCATGACTTTCATGAGAACCTGGCGGGCCAGGTGCATCAATATCTGACGGTTGGCCCAGGCATAATTGGCGGCGCAGGCCATGGCTCCCAGATAATCCCGTCCGTCGCTGGATTGAATCAAGGCGCAGGAGAGCTGGCGATCCGGCAGGTCGATGCCCAGTGACCGGACCTGTTTGGCCGTATATGCGAGGAAATCATCGCAGATCTGGTACCCCAGACCCCGGGAGCCGGAATGAATCATCAGGGTAGCCTGACCCTGAAACAGTCCGAAGCGCCTTGCGATATCCGCCTGAAAGATTTCATCGACGATTCCGATCTCAACGAAATGATTCCCGGAACCCAGGGTGCCCAACTGCTGGAGCCCTCTTTCAAGGGCGCGCCCACTGACCACCTGAGGGTCCGCGCCGGGGAGGCACCCCTGGTCCTCGGTATGATCGATATCCGGCCCTTCGCCGAACCCCCGGGAAACAGCCCAGCTACTGCCTTGAACCAGCACCGCGGTGGCGTCTTTCTTGGACAGCTTCACCGAGCCGGTGGAGCCGACTCCGGAAGGAATTTCCCGGTACAGGGTGTCGGCCAGTTGCGCCAGCCGCGGCTGGAGGTCTTCCCAGGTGATATTCCCGGCCGCCAGGCGTACGCCGCAATTGATATCGTAACCGACTCCTCCGGGAGAAACCACGCCCGTCTCCCAATCAAAAGCCGCCACCCCGCCGATGGGGAAACCATACCCCCAGTGGATATCCGGCATGGCCAGCGAAGCGCCGACAATACCGGGCAGCTGCGCCACGTTCCTCACCTGCTGGACCGCCTCTTCCCTGGCAAGATCCCGGATCATGGCAGCGCTGGCATACAGCCGGCCGGGAACCCGCATGGCTCCGGATCGGGGAATTTCCCAACGATAGGCGTCAATCTGTTTGATGTCCATTGGCCCGCTCCTGTTTATACATCGAAGATCACCCGACATTCCCAGCCGCCTGTCGATCGTTCCTCCACAGCAAGCTGATGGTAGGTCACGGCCTTGATTTCGTTCACCAGAAGATGCCGTCCCGAATCGAAATGCTCCCCCCATACACGCGCGGCAAGATGGTTTTCCGATATCTCCCTTACGGCGGCGGCGCCGCCGATCCAGGCTTTTCCGGTCCACAAATACAGGAGTTCCCGAAGCCAGTTGAACATCAGATCGGCATAATCCATGCCGGAAATCTCCAAATCCAAGGCCACGGTCTTTTTGACGAGTTCCGGACCGGCGATCAGCTCCCATAGAGCGCCGGCGGCGTTTTCAAACAACGTTTCGGCGTCCGCGCCCCAAACCCGTATGCCGAAATCGGCGGTGTGATCCATGAAGGAATACGGCATCGATTCACTCTCCATTTAATGAATCCGGGAAATCACACGGTAAGGACTTCTCCCGTCTTTACCGTGCTGTAACCACCCAACGACCGCACCCGATTTTGGAAGTCATCGGTCCGGACGATTCGCAGCAACCGTTGAATGCCTTCGGTTTCGGCATATAATTCGGGGATGATGAGGTCATACTGTTCTGTCACCACCGGTATGAAATCCAAATCCAGCGCGCGCGCCGCGGCAAAAATCCCGAGTCCGGTATCCACGGCGCCGCTCAACACCGCCACGGCAACCGCCATGTGCGTGAACTCCTCGCTTTGGTAGCCGTTGATGGACGACGGCTCAATGCCCAATTGACGGAGGCGGTAATCCAGTAAAATCCGGGTCCCGGACCCTCCCTGGCGGTTGATGAAGGTCACATCTCCGCGCACCAGGTCCTGGATCCCCTGAATCCGTTTCGGATTGCCCTTGGCCACCATCAGCCCCTGATCCCGCATTACCAGATTGACCAGCATCACCGGTTGATCCGGCAGGTATTTGCGGATGTAGGAGCGGTTGTAGGTTCCATCCTCGGTATCCAGCAGGTGAGAACCGGCCGCATGACAGGCCCCTTTCCGGATGGCCATCAGTCCGCCCATGCTGCCGACATGGCTCGAAGAAAGGGTCATATCCGGATAGTCGGCGCGGATCCGGTCCGCCAGAACATCCAGGGTATTGTCGTGGCTGCCCACCACCACCAGCGTCTGTTCAATCGCGGTGAGCGGACGCAACAGCTCCGCCTGAACCGGCGTGAATTCAGGGAGCCCCTCCACATTCCCGGGTATCCGGATCAGGCCGTCGGCCCGGGTGAGGGTGGTGATGGCCCCGGCTCCCCGCCCCAACGGCGTGGCCACAATGCGATCCCCGACCTTACCCAGCTTGACCCTCACAAATTCCTCGATACCGAGTCTGGAAGCGATCTTGCGGGTGGGTTCAACCGAAATCCGTTCCCGTTGCTTTTCCGGCTGTCCCAGCAATTGCGACAGCAGCGGACCGACGAACTGTTCAAAGGCGATCACCGCCGACACCGGGTAACCGGGAATGCCGAATACGGGTTTGGCGCCCACCTCGCCGATAATCAGGGGCTTGCCCGGCATGATGGTCACTCCGTGGACCAGAATCCTCCCCAGGCCTTCGATGGCGCTCCTGGCGAAATCTTCCGATCCGGCCGAAGACCCGCCGCTTATCAGTATCAGATCGACGTCGCTTTCAACAGCTCTTCCCACGACTCGTTTGATTTCATCCAAGTCATCGCCAACCGGCGCGTGACGGGAATATGTTCCACCCCAGGACTCCACCAGTTTCCCCAGTACATATGAATTCGACTCGATCACCTGGCCGGGCTTCAAGCCGCCGGACATGGCCGACCGGTAAGCGGTCAGTTCGGCGCCGGTGGGAATTAGCAGCACCAGCGGTTTTTTCAGTACCCCGACTTCCCCGACCCCGGCGGATAAAAGCGCGCCGATGCAATAAGGCGTAACCAGATGGTGCCGCGGAAATAACTGCTCGGTGGCCACGATGTCCTCACCCACCCTGCGGACATGCTGCCAGGGAAAGGCCGGCGCCTCGATCTCAATCCGGCCTTCTTCCGGCTCCTGTATATATTCGATCATGATCACCGCATTGGTATGGGGTGGCATGACATGACCGGTATTTACATAAAAAGCGTCCTGCCCCACCGTGAATTGTTTGGGAGCGGCCGGCCCGGCGCCGAAAGTCGCCTCGGCCGCCACGGCAACCCCGTCCATGGCGGCCAGATGGAACTGGGGCGATGACAACACGGCGGCCACCGGCTCGGCCAATACCCGTCCGACGGCATCCGGTACCGGAATTCTCTGTGATGACAAGGGGCGATAACCGCTGAATGTGCTGAAAAGAAGCTGTCTGGCTTCCTCCAGGGGTTTCATGTTCAGATAGATGTTTCGATGATGACGCATTTTTCCTTACAGCCTTTCGGACATTCTCTCCGTTCGTTTTTCAGATGGGAATGACACCGACAACGGTTCCTTTTTCCAGGCCTTCCCGATCCCGTCCGATAACCACCAGACCGTCCGCCCGGATCATGGTATTCATGAGCGCCGATTTGCCCTGAACCGGGTCGGCCAACACCCGGCCTTCCTTTTCCATCAGCCGGACGCGCACGAAGTCCACCCTGCCCTGAGCGGAAGCGATGTTGCGGGAAAGGGCGGCGTATATCGGGAAGCGTCTTTCCTGAGCCGTGGACAACCCGCCCAGCTTTTCCACGAATGGCCGGACGATCATCTGGAATACGATCATGGCGGAAACCACGTGACCGGGCAAACCCCAGACCATTTTTTCGCCGACAACCCCCAGAATCGTGGGTTTGCCCGGACTGATGGCAATTCCATGGACCCGGATCCGCGAGTCGGGGAGCGACGAAATCGACTGAATGGTCAGGTCGCGCATCCCCACCGAACTGCCGCCCGACAGGATGACCATATCACTCTGTTCCAAGGCCGATCGAATGGTCCGGACAAGCGTAAGTGAATGATCTTTCACAATGCCGAAAGCCAGAGGGAGCCCCCCCGCCGCCTGAACGAATCCGGACAGGGTATAGGTATTCGTATCACGGATCTCGCCCTCCCTCGGAGCCCGGTCCACAGGCACCAGTTCATCGCCGGTGGAAATAATTCCGATCACCGGCCGCCTGAAAACCAAAAGCCGCTCTTTTCCCAGGGCCGCCAGAAGCCCCATCTCCTGGGGCCGCAGCCTCGAACCCACGGGCAAGATGACCCGGCCCTTGGGAAAGTCCTCTCCGGCAGCCACCATATTCTGACCGGGTGCCACGCTGCGATGAATTTCCAGCGTCTGCGCATCAATCAAGGCGGAATGCTCCACCATCACCACACTGTCGGCTCCCCGGGGGAGCATGCCGCCGGTGGGAACCCCGGCGGTCTGTCCACTCATCACGCTGAATTCCGGAGCAACGCCCATCTCGACTTCACCGACGATCCCCAGGTAAGCCGGATTGCTTTCACTGGCACCGAAGGTATCCGCCGCCCGGACGGCATACCCATCCATGGTAGAGCGTGGGAAGGGAGGCAAATCCTCATCCGCAGTTATTTCTTCCGCCAATACCCGTCCCATGGACTCGAAAAGTCGAACCTCCTCGACCTGCACCGACGGGAGAGTGTCTCGCATGGCCAGGACTTGGGGAAGATCCGCCACGGTAAAAAAATCCTTCATTATCCTCCAATTTTCATATTATCGAATCACCGGACTTGACAATTGTATTCTTGCGCTTACGATATGAGCCGTGTTACAGGCGGAAATCATGACGCCTGAAACGGTGAAAGCACTTTCACCCGCAACTTAAGACATCTCGTGAAACAAGTCCATGGGAAAATGCGCGAACCATAAGGACAGGGAAACCCGCCATATCTGCATGAAACATGAAATTTACCTGTGTGAAGACTGTCTTGCATGCAGGGATCCGGACCTGTATTGCAAATACAGGGCGTCCTGTCCCATTTGGTTTCGCCGGAAAAAGCCGCTCGATTGAGACGGCCGGAATGATCAGCCGCAACCATGCAACCGAAAAACCAACTCAGCGCCGGCGAACGGGAGTTTTTTTCCCTGGTGAGCCGCGCCATGTTTGTCAATCCCTTCAGCGAAGAACGTAGCGATCTGGATCGAAAAATCGCCGGTCAATACCCCCAGGCGGACCGCTCCGAAATCATCGCCAGAGCCGTAGAGGAAGTCGCAAGGCGCATTGAGATTCTGGAGCAGGAAAAACGGTCCGATCTGCATTTCTATGCGGCCGAAGATGCAAAAATACTCGAAAAGACCTTCCTGTTTGACTTTTTCTATCGTTTCAAGGACCGATTCGACCAGCTGATCCGGGACCAGATCCAGGCGGGCGAAAATCCCATCAAGATTCCATTTTACCCGGAAGCCCTGAGCCTCATGCTGCGCCGGGGGTTTACCGAGGAAATGTTCCGGCGCAATTTCGAACTGGGCTTTCAGGCCCGCCGGGCTTTTTTTTTCATCGACCGGACCCTGGTGGGTAACAGCCGGAGCATGAAGCAACTGCGCCTGGATCTGTGGAACAATGTCTTCACCCACAATATTGAATTTTATGAACGGTACCTGTGGAACCGGCTGGAAGATTTTTCCACGCTGATCCTGGGGGAAACCGGGACAGGCAAAGGCACCGCCGCACTGGCCATCGGCCGGTCCGGCTTCATTCCACTGGATAAACGCAAACGCATCTTCGTGGAAAGCTTCGCGCGTTCATTTGTATCCCTCAATCTGTCCCAGTTTCCGGAAACCCTGATCGAATCAGAGCTGTTCGGTCACAAAAAAGGCGCCTTCACCGGAGCCCTGGAGGACCACAACGGGGTATTCGATCGCTGCAGCCCATATGGAGCCATTCTGCTGGATGAAATCGGGGAAGTTTCCCGACCCGTCCAGATCAAACTGCTGCAGGTATTACAGGAAAGGATCTACAGCCCGGTGGGCAGTCAGAAGAAAAACCGGTTTCATGGCCGGGTAATCGCCGCCACCAACCGGCCCATAGAAGAAATCCGCGGCAAGGGGCTTTTTCGTGACGACTTCTATTACCGTCTCTGTTCCGACATTATTACCGTCCCCCCCTTGCGGCAACGGATTCAGGAAGCTCCGGAGGAACTGGACCGGCTGCTGTACTTCACGGTGGAAAAAATGATCGGCACCCCCTCGCCGGAACTGGTTGCCGCCGTTCGCGCCGTCATCGACAAACAACTCGGGCCGAACTATGCCTGGCCCGGCAACGTGCGTGAACTGGAGCAATGCGTTCGCCGGGTGCTCCTGAAGGGCACCTATGCCGGGGACTTCCAGCTGGCCGCCACCGAGTTGAACGCCAAACTGAAGCATCATATCGACGGCGGCGACATCAGCGCCCAGCATTTAACCTCCGCCTATTGTTCCCTGCTCTATCAGCGCCACGGCACATTTGAGGAAGTGTCCCGGCGCACCGCTCTGGATCGCCGCACCGTAAAAAAATACATCCAGGAATGGGGGTTGGTAAACGCTGTCGACGAGGAGGAGCCATGATGGCGGCCCCATCCATTTGACATCATCCTTTCCGTGCTTATGATGTTGTCTGGGAAAAGCAAAATTCATTCCAACCATAATAACATCGCAACATTAAAGGAGATTGTATGCGATTCGATAAATTCACCATCAAATCACAGGAACTGATTTCCGGCGCCCAGGCCCTGGCATCCAAACTCCACAACCAACAGATCGAACCCGAACATTTGCTCGCCGCCATGCTGACGGAAAAAGAAGGCATCGCCACAGCCATTTTTCGGAAACTGGGTGTCTCACCGGGAAGCATTCAACAGGATCTGCACCTGACCCTGGACCGGTTGCCCAAAATCAGCGGCGCAGGCCAGGGGGACGTCTTCCTTTCCGCCCGGTCCAAGGGCGTGCTGGAAAACGCCTTCGCCGAAGCGGGCCGGATGAAGGATCAATATGTCGGTGTTGAACACATCCTGCTTTCCATCGTGGATGAAAAAGGCGGTCAAAAGGCCTTGTGGAGCCGCTACGGCATCACCCGGGAAGCAATCCTGAAAGTATTGATGGGCCTGAGGGGCAACCAGACCATCACTGACCAGAATCCGGAGGAAAAATACCAGGCCCTGGAAAAATTCAGCCGCGACCTGACTGAATTGGCCCGCATGGGCAAGCTGGATCCCGTCATCGGCCGGGATGAGGAAATCCGGCGCATCGTTCAGGTCCTTTCCAGACGAACCAAAAACAACCCGGTACTGATCGGCGAGCCCGGCGTGGGCAAAACCGCCATTGTGGAAGGACTTGCCCAGCGCATCGTCGCCGGAGATGTCACCGAGACCCTGAAAAACAAACGCCTGGTGTCCCTGGATATGGGGGCCCTGATCGCCGGTGCCAAATACCGGGGAGAATTCGAAGACCGCCTGAAAGCGGTATTGAAGGAAGTAGAAGGCGCCGAAGGGGAGGTGATCCTCTTCATCGATGAACTCCACACCCTGGTGGGAGCTGGTGCGGCCGAGGGCGCCATGGACGCCTCCAACATGCTGAAGCCGGCGCTGGCGCGCGGCACCCTGCGTTGCGTGGGCGCCACCACCCTGAACGAATATCGCAAATACATTGAAAAAGACGCCGCCCTGGAACGCCGGTTCCAGCCGGTTTTAACCCAGGAGCCCAGCGTGGAGGATACCATCTCCATCCTGCGGGGTCTCAAGGAAAAATATGAAGTGCACCACGGCGTGCGCATCAAGGACGCCGCCATCGTGGCCGCCGCCACCCTGAGCCAGCGCTATATATCCGATCGGTTTCTGCCGGACAAGGCCATTGATCTGATCGACGAATGCGCTTCCAAACTGCGGATCGAAATCGACAGCATGCCGACGGAGATCGATGAGATCCGGCGCAAAATCCTCCAGGCGGAAATCGAACGCGAGGCCCTGAAAAAAGAAACCGACCCGGCCTCCCGGGAACGGCTGGCCAAACTCGAAAAAGACCTGGCCGCCATGAACGAGGACATCCGGGGTATGAAGGCCCACTGGAGCAACGAAAAGGAAATGATCCAGACCATCCGTGGAATCAAGGAATCCCTGGAACAGCTCGGTACGGAAGCCCAGCAGGCCGAGCGGGAAGGAAATCTGGCCAAGGTGGCCGAGATCCGGTACGGTAAAAGCATCGAACTGCAAAAACAACTGGAAAACGCCAACCGCAGGCTGGCCGACCTCCAATCCGATCACTGCATGTTGAAGGAAGAAGTGGATGCCGAGGATATCGCTGAAGTCATCTCCCGCTGGACCGGTATTCCGGTGCGGAAAATGCTGGAAGGCGAGAAGGAAAAGCTGGTACATATGGAGGACCGGTTGCGCCGCCGCGTCGTCGGCCAGGAAGAAGCCGTTGAGGCTGTCGCCAACGCCGTCCGTCGCGCCCGCTCGGGATTGCAGGATCCCAACCGTCCCATCGGTTCCTTCATTTTTCTGGGTCCCACCGGCGTGGGTAAAACCGAATTGGCCAAGGCCCTGGCCGAATTCATTTTCGACAGTGAGCAGGCCATGGTGCGCATCGACATGTCCGAGTACATGGAAAAACATTCCGTGGCCAGACTCATCGGCGCGCCCCCCGGGTATGTCGGTTATGAGGAGGGTGGCTATTTGACGGAAAGCGTCCGCCGCCGGCCGTATACCGTAATCCTGTTCGACGAGATCGAAAAGGCCCATCCCGATGTCTTCAATGTGCTGCTGCAGATTCTGGATGACGGACGCATGACGGATGGCCAGGGACGAACCGTGGATTTCAAGAACACCCTCATCATCATGACCTCCAATATCGGCAGCCAGTATATCCGGGAACTGGGGGCTTCCCGACGCTCCGAAATGGAAACCGCTGTTTTGAGCGCCTTGCGGGCCAGCTTCAAACCCGAATTTTTAAACCGCATCGACGAAACCATCATCTTCCACAACCTGACCCGCGATCAGATCGTTCACATCGTGACCATTCAGTTCGAACGTCTGGCCGCGCGACTGGCGGATCAGAACATACATCTGAGCCTGACACCGGCGGCCGCCGAATTCCTGGCGGATCAGGGTTATGATCCGGCTTACGGCGCCAGGCCTCTCAAACGGGCGATCCAGCACCACATTGAAAATCCCTTGTCCATGGCCATCCTGAAGGGCGAGGTTCAAGCGAACTCTCTTATCGTCGCGGATGTGGAGAACGGCCGGATCCGGTTCACGACGGACGGAAAGGCCTGACGCATCAACCACCGCCTTGACGATGCAGCTTTCCGCTTCGCTTTACGGCGCCAAGCGAAGCGGAAAGCGCCTGGGAGGATGAATACCGGGGAACGAACCCCAACTCCTCCCGGGCCTTCCGGCCGTCGGCAATGAAAGCATAGCGGGCATAGTCCAGGTAACCCTGGTTCACTTCGACTCCCGGAATACGGAGACGCCAGCAGATCTCCAAAAGCGGGTACAACAGGAAGGCCGGCAGGGGGATCAGCCTGGCCCCGACCATGGTGACAATCTCCCGGGCCGTCAAGGAGCCTTGGCCCACGATGTTGAAGGCGCCCCCCTTCTTCCGTTTTCCGGTGAGCAAACAGGCTTCGACAAAATCGTCCTCATGGACGAATTGGACCATTGGGTTGCTGCCCATGATTCCCACCGTAAACGGCCGGAACAGCATCCGTGAAACATAATTGTCCACCGCCGGCCCGAACACCGTGCAGGGACGCAGAATGGTCACGGTCATCTCCGGATGGGCCGCGGCGAATTCCTGCATCATCCGGTCCACGACCGCCTTGTTGTATCCATACGGATAGGAAGGATTGCCGCGCAGCGGGGCGTCCTCCGAAAGTTCGGAAGGATTATCCGGATGCGCGCCGTACGCCAGGGTGCTGCTGGTGGCGATCAGATGCCGAACCCCTCCCGCCAGGGATGCTTCCAAGACATTGCGGGTGCCGTTGTAGTCGATATCATGCATGCGCCGTAAATCATGGATGGGTTTGACCACGAAGGCCAGATGGAAGACGGTATCGATGCGTTGCTCGGCGATGAGGCGTCCGATCTCCGGGCTGCGGATATCCATCCGGTGAAACATCAGCCCGGGCTCTTCCGCCGGCATGGGCGCGATGTCGATACCGATGATGCGGCCGATTTCCATTGAACCGGCCAAAGCCCGGACCAGCCTTCTTCCCAGATAGCCGGAAACGCCGGTGATCAGTATGTTCTCCATATGCATGCGTCCTTTTTTCGCCGGCGTCCTTTCCCGGCGTCAAATCCGTTTCTGCAGGCCCCGCAGCGCGAACTGCCACATATCCTGCAAATATCGTAATTTTATGATTTTCATGACGGAAGCGGTCAGCATGGCCCGGATCAGCGGTCCGACCTGTTCCGGGTCCAGTATGGGCGCGGGTATCCCGAGACGCCCCCGGATGGTCATGGCCATATCCACCGCCGTTGTAAAGCAGTTGTCGATGCGGGTGATGTTGCGGGCATTGACCACCTCGGCCCGGGAGCAGGCGCCGATCAGAAACACCTCCTGCCCCCGGGCGTCTATGGTTTCATCGATTTTGCCAATGATCATGACAACCGGCCTGGCTTTTTGAAAGGCCCGTTCGCCGGCATACCGCTCCAAGAAACCGAAGAACATCTTGGCGCCCATGATACAGCCGGTTTCGCAGCGGGTTCCATCGTCCCTGGCCTTCCCCCAGTAAAACCGGAGCGGTGATTTCAACCGTTCCAGTTCCTTGGCGATGTCCTGCCAGCGGGTATATTCGGCATCCCGGGGCAGCAGGCGCCGGCCAGCCTGATCCAGTTCCTCAACGGTTTGAACATCACCGCAGATAAGCACATCCGCCAATCGCCCCGGACGGTATCCCCGCTCGATGGCCCGCCGCAGATACGGTACTTCCATGACGTCATACCCCAGCAGCCTGGCGCCGACCATATCCACCGCCAACGGGTTTTTCCCCATGATCAACAGTCCCAGTTTCCGGGGGGTGGGAACGGCTTCGTTGCCGACGCCCACTTCAATGGCGTCCATCACGATGAAATCCGGATAGCCCACGGCGAGCAGATCCACGATCTTGTCATTGAGCATGAAATCATGGCGAATGGCGCGTTCATCGTCCGAACAGATTCCGATGTTCAGTTTTACAGCGCCGGTCATGGTGCTGACGCAATGGCATTTCAGTTTGGGCAGATATACCTTGGTGTCCGCCCGGGACATTTTTCGGGCGATGCGCAAGGTGTCATGCACCACGCCGCCGACGAAAACCCGGTCCCGCAGCTCTTCCTCTATGCAAAAGAGGTTGACCGGCGACCTTGCCTTGCAGCGAACGGCGTCCAGCTCGTCGTAATAACCGGCATACCGAAACGTCAAACGCGTGGGATAACCAATGGCGGTTTTTTCGCCCATATCCACCCGCTCAACCCCGGGAAACCGCGACAGCAGTTCCAACGAGGCGCCCACCACGGCTGGATGCGTATAGGCAGTGGCGCCGTATCGACCGTTTTGGGTCGCGAAAACCACATTGGGTTTTACGAAAACATTCCCTCCGGGCCTGAATTCCAACGCCTCCATGCCTTCCCGGATGGCGGATTGAATCAAACCGCGATCGTAGGTTTCGCACCGCTTGATAAACACTTTTTCAACGCCACCCCCCCTTGCGTTTTCCGACTCGGTTTTCATCGGCTGGGAGTCCGGCCCAGCCGCCCCTCGCGTATTCATATCACGCTATCCTTTCCGGCGGCCGGACGTTGTAAGCGAAGGCCGCCCCGGTCTTCCTGGAGGACCGGGATCCGCAGCACTTTTTCGATCAATGCCGCTGTTTTCACCAGCGCCGCAACATCCTCCTCCTGAAATCCTTCCACATTCCGGGCGATGATGCCAAACGAATGGTCTTCCGACGCCCTGACCAGCTCCTCCCCGGCAGGCTCCAGCGAAACCAGGATCTGCCGCTTATCGTGAGACGCCTTTCTCCGGATTACGAGGCCTCGTTTTTCAAGTCGCTCCACCGTGCGGCTCGCGGTGCTGAGGTGAATATTCATTTCATCGGCGATCTCACCCATTCCCGCCGAGGAGCGCCTACGAAGAAAATACAACAGGTAAAAGGCCTCATAATTAATCCCGAACAATTGGACTTTCCGGCGTTCGAAATGATAAATGGCCGCCATGGCTTCAAACAGCATCTGGTCAAGCCTGCTTCTGGGAATATCCGCCAGCAGGTTCCGTGATAAGGGAGTCATCATTCCAGCCCCGCCATGCACCACCACCGATTCCGATCCGCCGACCCCAGGTGCCGTTTCGGCGGTGACGAACGGATATGGTTGCATTGTTACAATTTTTACGTGTAATAATTATTTTGAATTTAATATTATTTTAATTCCTGCTGTATTCTAACTATTCTTTTATTTGCATGTTTGCAAGTAAAATTTCACTTTTGTCTTTTGCACCGAAGTCGAACGGGTCTGCCCGGTCGATGATCCGCCGGCACAGTCAACCACCACCTGCAGGGGACAACTACCCGCTGAACCCTTTCATCCGCCTTTGTCCGCCTTTGTCATTGACATCGAAGAGCGTACTTGTTAATAATTCGTAACATTTCGAGCCTACAGGTAGTAAAACAGATAACTTTTTTGAAAGGGGGTAAACAAGGAAATGAAAAGAAACGATTTATTACAGATGGTTGTAATGGCGGTTGCCGTGCTTTGCGTCGCCGGGGTCACGGGGCTTTACGCCGGCACGACGGTTCTGGATGTCGTCAAGATGGAACACAAGGCTTACACCAAACACACCAAGGGCATTGTCCAGTTTTCCCACAAAAAGCATGCCGAGGATTACAAAGCTGGCTGCGGCGATTGCCATCACGATGAAAAAGGCAAACCCCTCACCAGCCTGAAGGCCGGGGACGATGTCAAAAACTGCTTTGATTGCCACAGCAAACCGGGCCTGGCACCCAAGGGCAAAGGCGCTCCCAAACTCTCTAAAAAAGAGAAGGTGCAGCAATATCACGCCGAAGCCATTCATGCCAACTGCATCGACTGCCACAAGACCCACAACAAAACCACCAAAACCAAAGCGGCGCCGGTTACCTGCAAGGATTGCCATCCCAAAAAATAGGGATTTCCAGCCGGCTCCTGCCGATTACCAGAAGGCGATCATTCCGACGGGATGGTCGCCTTTTTTTGTTTTTGATAATCCGCCGCCTTGCGAACCAGGGCCTCCGCCCAGCCGGAAGTTCCCGCGGCATGCAGGTGGGTATAACTGGCCAGCACGTTCAGCCGGCAGATGCCGTCTCGATGGTTTTGAAAACCGGTGCCTCGCTTGGTTGAAAACACCATGTCCTCATCCCGTCCGCACCACTCCTTCACCGTGGAGTAGCGGAATTCATGCCCCCGGATTTCCGTCCCCATTTCGAAATAGGGATTGGGCCGGTCCACAACGGAAACGGTATATCCATGCCCCTGGGGCTTTTGGGACAGGCCGAACACGATGGGCAGGACACCGGTCATTTCATACGAACGTCCGCCGACAACGATCCGTTCCCCCAGATACATCAGGCCGCCGCATTCCGCATAAACGGGCAGTCCCGCCGCGGCTCCGTCTTTAACAGCCGCCCGGAAACGGATATTTTTCTCCAGCGCTTCCGCATGGGTTTCCGGGAAACCGCCGCCGATATACAGGGCATCCACTTCCGGAAGGTGATCCTGGGCAAGCGGGCTGATAAAAAGCAGCTCGGCGCCGGCCGCCTCCAATGCCTCGATGTTGTCCGGGTAATAAAACTGGAACGCGGAGTCTTTCACCACACCTATGATGGGTTTGTTCGGGTCCGCTGCTGCCGCATCCGTTCGGTCGACAGTTTCCCGCCAGGCTTCGGACTGCCCGCCGATCATCCGCCCGGTTGAGCCGGACGCCGCGATCTGATACAGTTTTTCCAGATCCACATGGCTGCCCACCAGGTCCGCTGCGATACGGATGGCCGAAAGAGCCCAGGCATGTTCTTGGGTCGGCAGCAGGCCCATATGACGTTCCGGAAAATCCTGCTGCCGCACCTTGGGCAAGGCGCCGATCACCGGAATGCCGCAATAGTGTTCGATGCTTCGGCGCAATATCGATTCATGCCGGGCGCCGGCTACTCGGTTCAGGATAACGGCTACTATCCGCACATCCGTGTCGAAACGCCGGCATCCGTCCACCACGGCGGCCATGGTGCGGGTGCTCTTGGTACCGTCGATGCACAGCACCACCGGCAGGCCGATGAGTTTGGCGATTTCGGCCGTACTGGTGCATCCCTCGATATCAATGCCGTCATAGAGTCCGCGATTGCCTTCCACCACGGCGATATCCGCCGCGGCGCTGTGCCGTCTATAGGAGTGTACCACATAGGAGGGGGGAGTCAGGAACAGATCCAGATTGTAGCAAGGGCGGTCCGCCGCCAGGGCGAGCCACCCTGCATCAATATAATCCGGACCTTTTTTAAAAGGAACAACTATGCGCCCGTCGCGGCGAAGCGCCGCAACCAGGCCGATGGAAAGCAGGGTCTTGCCCGCCCCGCCCCGAAGGGCTGAAATAACAACACCGGGACTCCCCGTTTCTTTCCGCCAGGCATTCATCCGATTGTAATCAAATCCGAATAACCGTCGCTTCGGACTATTCTTCGTCTTCCGCCGCAGCCTGCTTGCCGGTGCCTTTCAATCCTATCATCGTGGTGCTGCCGCTCGACCAGTACTCCAGGATTCCTTCCGCCACCATGTCATTTACCAGGTTTTTCACCGTACGCGGTTTTTCTTCCGGAAGAAAGGAATAAAAATCCTTCAGATAGAATTTGCTTTTGGATTTGGCTTTCTTTTCCAGATTTTCGACGATGGTTTTTTTTGCAGCTTCGATATCCATATCCGGTTCCTTTTCATGAAAGTGAATCCGGGACGGAGTACAAGGCATCCGTCCCGGAAGCAAATTGGCGCAAAAATTCTATTAGAACTTGAATTGCGTCGTCTGTCGCCAGGTGTAGTAAGCCGGATCACGGAAATCATCGATCAGATGATGCGTGAATTCGAGCTCGCATTTTTCGAAGAACCGTTCCCACCCGATCCGCTCGGCCCATTCACCCAGACGTTCATATTTCCGGGCATCGGCGGCATAGGTGTCAACGATCCGTTTGATGGTGCTCGTGGTTTTCGGCCATCTCGGGGCTTCGTTGGGAATGAAGGCCACGACGACTTTGGAAAACTTCGGCGTGCTGATGCGGTTGGAAACCTTGCCGCCCACCATCAACACGATACCATCACCCTCGGTATCCGCCAACGGCATGGACGGACACATGGTGTAGCAGTTGCCGCAGAACATGCAGCGTTCGTTGTTCACGGCCACGGAGTTGAGTTTCTGACCGTTGAAATCGATCTTGGCCGGTTTGATGGCCGCGGTGGGGCAGGCGGCGATGGCCAGGGGGATTTCGCACAATTTGTCGAGATATTCGTGATCCAGCAACGGCGGTTTGCGGTGATACCCCAGAATGGCGATATCGGAGCAATGCACCGCGCCGCACATGTTCAGGCAGCAGGCCAGAGAAACGCGAACGTGGGCCGGCATGCGCATGTTTTTAAAATCATCAAACAGCGCATCCATGGCCGCCTTGACCGGACCGGAGGCATCCGTGGCCGGAGTATGGCAATGAATCCAGCCCTGGGTATGGACGATATTGGTGATGCCGGCGCCGGTGCCGCCGATGGGGAATTTAAAGCTGCCGGCGGCGAACTTACGGCTTTCCAAATCTTTTTTCAACGGCTCGACTTTCGCCTTGCTGTCCACCATGAATTCGATGTTGTTGCGGGTGGTGAAGCGCACATGACCGCCGCAATGTTTATCGGCGATATCACAGATTTCACGGATATGGCTAACGCTCATCAGACGGGCGCCGCCGACTCTCACCGTGTAGACTTCATCGCCGGATTCGGATACATGGACCAGAACGCCGGGTTCCAGGATTTCATGATACAGCCATTTGCCTTTGTTCTTGGCAATCACGGGCGGATAAAATTCATTGTAATCTCTCGGACCGATGTCGGTGATCCGGTCTTTCATGGGTTCTTTTGGGTCATACCCGGAAGATATAAAAGCCATATTCTCTACCCCCTATTATCTCAGATGGTGTTTTCTGAATTCATTGATATCGCGCTCCCATCCGCCTGCAACCTCTTCTTCTTTCCAGAAGATGTACGGATTGTGGCGCGGTTCCTGGACATGCTGCGGCATCGGTTTGATGTTGGTCGCCTCCAGCATTTTCTGGAAGCCCTGGCGTTTGATCAATTCACCGAGGCGTTCGCGGTTCTTGCCTTCTTCCATCCACCAATCCCAGATGGCTTCGATGACTTCGGTGATTTCCTCATACGGTTCTTCCACCGGCACGAAGGGCACCAGCAGGGAACCCATCTGGGCACCGTCCAGAATGGGGGCTTTGGCGCCGACCAGGATGGACAGACCGCGTTCATCGCCGATTCTCAGAGCCCGGGGCATGACATTGATGCAGTGCATGCAGCGGTTGCATTCCCGGTTGTTGATGCTCAGTTTGCCGCCCTCGTACTTCATGCATTCGGTGGGGCAGAGGGCAATCACTTCCTTTTGAATGTCGAACGGACCCCAATTGCGGCCGGAATGGGCACCGGCGTTGGGAACGAATTCGCCACCGACATAGGCCTTGACCGCCGCTTGATCAATTTTGATGTCGTCCTTCCAGGTACCGATGAAGGACATGTCGGCCCGGGCAATGGAGGCTACGCAGCAATTGGGGCAGCCGTCCAGTTTGAACTTGAATTTATAGGGAAACGCCGGACGATGCAATTCGTCCTGATATTGGTTGGTGAGGAAATGGCAAAGCGCCTGGGTGTCGTAGCAGGCATACTCACAGCGGGCTTGGCCGATACAATCGGACGGTGTCCGCAGGTTGGACCCGGAGCCGCCCAGGTCCTGGTTCATATTGTGGGTCAGTTCATAAAAGATTTCTTCCAATTGCGGGGTCTGGGTTCCCAGCAGAATGATATCGCCGGTGGACCCGTGCATATTGGTCAATCCGCTGCCGCGCAAATCCCACAAATCGCAGAGCTGCCGCAGATAGTCGGTTTTATAGAATTTACCGGCGGGCTGATTCACACGGATGGTATGAAAATGGGCCACGCCCGGAAACATCTCCGGTTGATCGCAGTAACGCCCGATAACGCCGCCGCCGTAACCGAAAACGCCCACGATGCCGCCGTGTTTCCAGTGGGTCCGGCCATGTTTGAAGGAAAGTTCCAGAACGCCCAGAACATCATCGCAGACATCTTGGGGAATCTGGTAATTAACCTTTTTCTCGTTCTTGGCCCGCACTTCCGCATGCTGCTTGATGTCGGACACGAAGCTCGGCCACGGCCCAGATTCCAGTTGGTCCAACAAAGGAGTCTTGTGTTTTGCCATTGTTTACCTCCATTAGATAAAAAGTAACCGACCTGTCGCTGCCCTGGCAGGGCGATCCAGGCCACCTCCACTCATTATTACCGTATCGTTAATGATCTGTCTGTATCGATAACCAAATTCAATCAATATATTGAGAATCAAAGTTGAGACTATAGAAGCAAAGAATTTGTTTGTCAATAAAAAAGCCCGGCCTGAACTTGTTTGGTATTAGGTTGGCGTCCCATGCCGTCAAACGCCTTATATGGTACGTATTTTCGTATGCACGCGGCATCTTTTCATCAGGATCACGACCGCCAATGACTCATGGCGGCCCGCAATCCTTCCGCGTGTTGTTTCAGGTTCTGGCGGATAATCGGCAGCTCCGGAGATTCCGCTGGATAAGTATCAAGGATGAAATGGAACAGTTCCAGCAGTTCCCCGCTGGAAAAGGAATGAAAATACCCGGTCCAGCTTTGATGGATAGACGTACTGATCCCGCCCATTGGAGCCGGTTTGGTATCCAACCCTTCCAAAAAACCGTTGACAATCCCCGGAAGAATATATTCCCCGATCCATACCGAGTCGCCGATCCCGTCCAGCCGATCCAGGCGCATACGGATCGACAGATTCAGGAAAAACAACAGCAGCCCGTTGAGCATCATTACCGAATCGGTTCCTGCCGACTCCAACATGGAGGCATATTGCCGCACGGTCACCAGACGCACGTGCACATCCCCCCCTGTGATCCTCAGAACAAAATCACCGGCGGCATGATGCCATGGAAAGATCTGCCGGCCCGTCGCAAGCTCATAATAATAGGTCAAAATCCGGCTGGCCAGGCGGTACACGTCCCGTGCCTGATCATTGGACAAGCAGCGGCGACCGTTTTCCGTATCCCACACCGCCACCGCCTGCCCGCCGTCAGGCGTCGCCGTCACATGGAATTCATGGTATCCCGCAAGCCATTCACCCACGAACATGGAGGCCGTGCGGCCCTTGCCGATGGCAACCTCGCCGTAATCATAAGCCCGGGGGACATAAGGCTCCCCAAAGGATTCCCGCAGCTGTTTCAGGCAGCGATATTCCCCTTGGATCACCCGACGGCCGGCTTTTGAAAGCGCCACGTTGACCACAAAGCAATCGGTGCGGCCCCGGGCCTGCACCTCAAGTCTGGCCGGATGATAGAACGGACCATGTTTTTCCATGAAAATTCGAACCCGCTCCAACTCCCCGGGGAAAGGCCCATCACCGCCGGCTGGCCCAAGAGCCTTACGCAGACAAAGGAAATCGTCGGCGGATACAAACTGCTCCAGGGCCGCGAAGTATTCGCCGCAACGGAAACCGTTATCCGCCATGGATCGCGCTGCCTGCCGGTTCATTGGCAGGTATTCGTTCCAAATCGGATCCCCTGGGCCGACGGGTTCCGGATCGCTAGCAACATGGAAAAAAATCCGGGGGGGAGGAGACATGTAAAATCTACCGAAAAGACTCGATTTCTTTGAGAATCTCGTTGGATACCGGATAACCGAGCTCCCGGGCCTTGTCCGCATGCCGGACGGCTTCTTCGGTCATCCCTTTTTCAAGATAAGCAATGGCCAGGTTGTTATGGGCCACGGCGAATTCCGGTTCGATTTCAATTGCCTTCAGATTGGCTTCAATGCTTTCATCCACCAACCCGCTCATCAGATAGGCGTTGGCGAGAGTGGCATAAGCCTGCAAAAAATTCCGGTTGAAACGGATCGCCTTTTGCAGCGCCTTGATGGCCTCGTCGACTTCGCCGCGCTGCAGATGCACAAACCCGATGTTGCCGTATCCCTCTGCAAAACCGGCCCGGGAATTGACCGCCTGCCGATTGTATTTCAGACAACCGTCCAGATCGCCGCGATGAAGACGGATACCGCCCAATTGAACATAGGCTTCCGCCAGCGTCGGGCTGCAGGAGACCGCCTCCAGAAATTCTTTTTCCGCCTCATCGATCCGGTTCACGCCCAGAAGGGCAACCCCCAGATTGTAATGGGAGGTGCCGCATTCCGGATTCATGGCAGTGGCCTGACGGCTTTTGGCGATGTATTCTTCCGCGTTTTTCGCTTTTTCCATTTTCCATACCCTTCCTGAATACGTTTTCTCAAATTCGGTACCGCTATATCGGAAACCCTTCCAATGCACAAACATTTTTCTGCCGAGACCGGGTCGGAGTGCTCTCAACATTATATTTGGACTTTTATTTTCATCCAGTTATCGAATGCATGAACCGGCCAGGGCCGATCCATCACTCCATCCCCATCGACTCCAAGGCGGTTTCAACCAGGGAGATATTCTGCAAACGCTGCCATTGATCGACGACAACGCCTTCCGGATTGATCACCGCTACCAGCGGCAGGGCGAAGGATTTTTCGACCCGGATGCCCACGGGTTTCATGGCGGCTTTCAGTTTGCCCGAAGGCCATGGCTCCACCCAGTAGCAGGAAAAGGACGAATGGTGGTCCGCACCCGTTTGATCTGACTGAGTAAAAATTGATATTGTCTGCCGGCTTGCATATATTAATCAGGTATTGTGATAATTTTCAAGAACACCCTTGGGGCCGGACCGAAAAATAGAATCCGGACCAGACCAGGCTTTCAACATGATTTCCCGAAACACCATGAGGCGGTTCCCATAAATATTATCTTTTTTTTTGCAACAGGATATGGTATCGTATATCTAATTTAAAATCAGGCTTTTGAGAATCCATAAAGGCCGCCGTTCCAGAGGCGATGGATCGTATCACCCTGTTTTCGATATCCTCTACCCAAAACCGACGCATTCCCAGAGAAATCGTGCTGATCCATAAATAATCCAACCACCCGGGGAAGACCGATGACAGCAATATCCGATTCAACCGCAAAACCCGGCGAGCAGGCATCCGGCAAACCTCCCTTGCGGCTGGGTGATCTTCTGGTCAAGGAGGGCTATGTCACCCAGAATGCCATCGAGGAGGCCCTGCAGATCCAGAAGGAGGAAAAAGCGCTCACCAGTATTCCCCTCGGGAAAATCCTGGTCAACATGGGGGTGCTATCCGCGGATGATCTGGAATCCGCCCTGCAGCATCCCAAATTGCGAAAAAATATCGGCTCCATCGCGGTGGAAATGGGGTTGGTGAAAAAAGAAGATCTCGAATTTTGCCTGATGAATAAAAAAAAGGGCCAGCTTACCGGCGAGGCCCTGGTGGAATACGGTTTTTTAACCAACGAAGACGTCCATGAACTCCTCAAGGCCCAGATCAATTCCCTGAAACTCGGCGAGCTCTTGATTGAACAACGTCTGATCGCCGACAAGGACCTCCAGGACGCCCTGCGCGCCCAGAAATCCCCTAGAGCCCTCGGGGAAATTTTATGTGACATGGGCCGGATAAAGCCGGAAGAGCTGAATCTCGTTCTGGAAAAATACAACAAGCAGGTCGAAATCGACGAGATCCTGATCCGAATGGGGTTCATCACCAAGGACAAGGTCGAGATCGCCAGAAAAGAACAACGCAACACCAAGGAACCCTTCGAACAGATCCTCCTGAAAAAAAAATACATCAATGCGGAGCAGCTCCAGTGCGCATTGGCGAAAAAGCACAACATTCCCTTCGAACGGCTGGCTGATTTCACCTATGAAGAACTGGACAGGCAGACACTTTCCTATCTGATCAGTCGAAAATACGCGGAAAAACATTTCCTTCTCCCGGTTTACAAGACCCAGGACAAGCTGACCGTCGCCATTCATAATCCGTCCCATATCCAGAATATAACCGAATTGAAACGGCTGTATTCCAACCTGCGGGTGGAGTGCATCCTGATTACCGAAGCCAAATTCGAGGAACTCTTTGAAATCCTTTACAGCAAAAGCATCCTGAGCCCAGGTGCCGGGATGGGCGAAGAGAAAGTCGAAAATGAAATCGATTTTCTGGAAATTGATCTGGATGAAGATTTCAGCGAGGGCCAGCAAAAAGGACCGAACCATGCAAATAAAGACGTTGAAGCCGAAGAAATTGTCAACTTCATCGTCAAATACGGGATTCTGAACGATGCCAGTGATATTCATTTGGAGCAGGACCGGGAGGGGGCCCGGTTGCGTTACCGCATTGACGGAATCCTGCAGGAATCCGATATCCGCTGGCTGGGAAAGAAACTTCCGGAAAAAATCAATGCCATCATCTCCCGGGTGAAGGTGATGTCGAATCTTGATATTTCCGAAAAACGCCTGCCCCAGGACGGCGTGTTCCGCATCAATTATTTCGACAAGGCCCGGAACAGCCATTTTGACCTGGATTTCCGGGTGGCGACCTGCCGGGCCCTCGCCGGTGAAAACCTGACCATCCGAATTCTAGATTCCCGCAAGGCGAATGTGGAGCTGGAAAATCTGGGGCATTCGGCCCATGTTATCGAACCGTTCAAACGGCTGCTGAAAAGCTCGGCGGGCATGATCCTGCTGACGGGCCCCACCGGGAGCGGAAAAACCTCCACGCTTTACGGCGCTTTGAGACAGGTGCACAACCCGGGTGTCAAGATCATCACCGCCGAGGACCCCATCGAATACAGCTTTCCCGGTGTCATGCAAACCCAGATTCAATCCAAGATCGGCCTGACGTTTTCCCGTCTGCTCCGGTCGTTCCTGCGTTTCGATCCGGACGTGATTCTGGTGGGAGAAATCAGGGACAACGAAACCGCCGCCATTGCCTTCGACGCGGCCCAAACCGGACATCTGCTGCTAAGCACCCTACATACCAACGATTCCATTTCCGCCATCCAACGGCTGGCGGATCTGGGGGTGGAAAACACACAAATCGCCTCCTGTGTTCTCTGCGTGCTGGCCCAAAGGCTGGTCCGGCGCATCTGCCCCTTCTGCAAAAAGGAATACGTCCCGGAGGAAGATGAATGGGGGCTTCTGTTTGACACATACCCATCCCATTTGAATTTTTTCCGCGGCGAAGGCTGCAAGTCGTGTAATTACAGCGGCTATAAAGGCAGAATTTTGCTATCCGAGATATTCATCATCGATAAGGAGATGGGAACCGGGATCATTAAAGGCCTCAATGACATCCAGATCAAAAAAATGGCCATCGAGGCGGGCATGAAGTCCATGCTGGAGGACGGCCTGATGAAGCTGAAGGAGACCACTCTGTATGAAATCCTGCGCACCATCCCCCATGATATGATCGAAACCTTCCGGTTCCGGAAGTCGTTCCAGGAGAAAACAACCGATTTTATCGATCAGCTTTTCGCGAACACGTCGGAAAGCGCCCTGCTGAAAGTCACCACGGAAAGCTTTTCCCTTTCCAACCCGGAGACCGATGGTCGCGTGATCGAACAAATGTATGAAAAATACAACTTGCTGAGTTCCCTTGACGGCATCAAACCCCTGGCGGCGGACCTTGCGGTTTTCAGGGATTTTGTAACGGAAAACTATTATGAAATATGCGGAAGATACGGATGCAGCCGGGTGACGTTTACGATACAAACCAAAGGAGACCGGATCGACTTTTCCGCGACGCCGGAACGGTCATAAACCGGCGGTTCCTGATGACCACTATTACCCGGAAGCATCGATCCGATCCGAAAAAAAAGGTGCCATGACAAGACTGCTTACCATCACAAGCGGTAAAGGCGGGGTAGGAAAAACCAATATCAGCATCAACCTGGCCCTCTATCTCGCGGCAAGGGGATTGCGTGTGTGTTTGTTCGACGCGGACCTGGGGCTGGCGAACATCAACGTCCTGTTAGGGATATATCCCCGGGAAACCCTCCGGGATGTGCTGTTCGGCCGGAAAAGCATGCAGGAAATCCTCATCCGGTACGAGGGCGGCATTGACATTCTGCCCGGCAGTTCGGGTGTCGCGGACATGGTCGACCTGGACCAGGGCCAGGTGGAAAAACTGATCCGCTCCTTCCTGGCCATGGAGAATTACGATTTCTTCCTTTTCGATACATCTGCGGGCATTGCCAAGGATGTTCTGGCCTTCTGTCTTGCAGCGCCGGAGTTGCTGGTGGTGATCACACCGGAACCAACCTCCCTCACCGACGCCTATGCCCTGGTGAAAATTCTCGTCCACAGCGGCTATCAGGGAAAAATCCGGGTGGCGGTCAATTTATGCAAAAACGCTTCCCTGGCCAAGTC
Source organism: Thermodesulfobacteriota bacterium (assembly GCA_049320885.1). GTDB lineage: Bacteria > Desulfobacterota > Desulfobacteria > Desulfobacterales > SURF-7 > DYJD01. The sequence continues at coordinate 121,229 of JBMORA010000018.1, forward strand.
GGCTTACGGCAAATTCAAGGCGGCCGTCAAAAAATTTCTTGGTGTCGACGTCACTTCCCTGGGAATGATTTATGAAGACGAGGTCATGACGCAGGCCGTCACCCAACAAAAACCGGTGGCGACTCTTTACCCGAAAACATACGCGGCCCAGGGAATTAAAAAACTGGCCGACCGCCTGATAGCCGACACCGAGGATTCCCTGGATGCAACCGGGATCAAAGCCTTTTGGGAAAAATGTCTGGCCGTCTTGAAACATCCCCCCCATTATGGCAACAAGTTGAAAATGGAAGCCGGGGCAGAGGGGAAAGACGGCCCGCCGTCACCGGCAGCCGGGAGCAACCCGGCACCCGTGGAGCCGATCCAGGCCGCGACCGAAATCGGACCGCACGAACCTGCCGGTATTGCGGGAAAGACCACGGAAAACCCGCTCATCCCGCCTTTCCCAGCAGAACACAAACCCGCCATCAGCAATCAGACCCGGGATTCCGGGCCGGTCCGAATCGATTCCGGGGCAGTCCTCACTGGAATCGGCGGAGAGATCAACAAAACCTTGACCGCCATTGTGGAGGAACTGACGCGCGTGCGCCAATCCATGGAAAAACTGGGTTCCGTTTCCATCCGGGATGGCCGGATAACGGATTCACGATCCGGGGCGACACCGCATCCGGAATCGATCACGCTTGATTTTGAAGCCTACAGCAAACGCCGACAATAGAAAGGGAGTATCATCTTGGCCCCGAAAACCGTCGAAGAATTGGTGAAACGCATCGATCAGATTCCCACGTTGCCCATGGTGAGCAGTCAAATCATGCGACTGCTGGAGGACGAGAATGTCTCCATCAACAAACTGTCAGAACTGATAGAAAAGGACCAGGCACTGGCGGTGAAAATCCTCAAAGTGGCCAATTCGTCGTTCTACGGGTCATTCTCGCAAACCAGTTCTATTGATTATGCCATCATGAAACTGGGCCTGGGTGAAGTCAAAGCCATTCTCCACGCCTTTTCCATCCACAGCTTTTTTTCCCAGAAGTCGCCCGCCGGGTTTGATCGCGCGCAATTCTGGAAACACGCCATCATCTGCAGCCAGATCGCGCGGTATCTGGGGACCTATTTCAATATGGGCAAGGACGATACCCTCTTTTTGTCCGGTCTCATTCATGATCTGGGGAAAATCATCTTCGATCAATATTTCCATGACGATTTTCTGCAAATCATCCAGCTGGTCAACGACCATCACGAAAGTTTCAGCAAAGCGGAGAAGACCGTTCTCGGTTTCACGCATTACCAGGTGGCGGCGAAACTGCTGCAGAAATGGCAGTTCCCCAAAAAAATCATCATGCAGGTATTCTATCATCATGCACCCTGGAACGACGCCAATTTTTCCGCCGGTTCCATCGTCATCTATCTTGCCAACATTCTGACGAAACTGGCCGGGTACCCCTGTCTGGAATCCGAAAGGCCGCCGGATTTGAACGAATTCGCCGACTCCAACGCCATGGCCCACATCGTCAAGAGCGGATTCGATCTGGATCGCGCCAGTCTTGAGACCTTGGTTAACAATATCCGGGAATTCATCAGTGGGGAGAGTGAAAATATGTTGCGTTTTTTCTGATTCGGAACGAAATTGGCGAAGATGGGTATTTCCGGCAGCATTATTTTCAGGCTCCCGAAAACGGCATTCTATATCCGGCTTGATGACACCCGATATGACCATGCAGCTGTCCAAGCAAGTCCGGCCGAAAAAGATCGGCCTTTTCTCAACCCCATGGCCTTTGTACAATCGGCCGTCCATTCAATTGGGCGCGCTCCAGGCGTATCTCCGGCAGCAATTCCCGGAACTGCAGGTCATCTCCCACCATTTCTATCTGCAGCTGGCTGCGGCCCTGGGCTATAGGACCTATCAGGAAATCAGCCGCAAATCCTGGCAGGCGGAAAGCGTCTACGCCGCCCTGCTGTATCCGGAACGAACCGCAATCCTCAAGAAATTATTCTACAAGGAAGCGGGCAGCGCCCCGGGAAAACCCATAGACTTCCATTCGCTGGTTTCCGCCGTCAAAACCGCAAGCGACGACCTGATCGGGAAAATCGACTGGAACGCGTTTGGCCTTGCCGGTTTTTCCATCTGCTTTTGCCAGTTGACCTCGGCCTTGTATTTCATCCGTCAAATCAAACGGAGCCATCCCACCCTGCCGGTCGTCGTCGGAGGCTCCCTGGTTTCGGGTATCAATCCAGAAGAATTCTTTCCGGCCTTTCCCGAAATCGATTTTCTCATCCGGGGGGAAGGCGAAAACCCCATCGGCCGCCTGGTGCAAACGATTTTAAAAGACGGCGTTTTCCCGGATACAACCGGAAATCCGGGTCTCCTGTCCAGAAATACCCGGCCTTCGGAATTTCACCCGGCTTTTGACCAGGTGGATCAGCTCGATGGATTGCCGCTACCGATTTACGACGATTATTTCCGGTTGCTGGCAAGCTTTCCACCCGGTCTCCGGTTCTTTCCGAATCTCCCGGTGGAAATCTCCAGGGGCTGCTGGTGGGCGGCCGGCCAGGAAAAACGCGGGCAACGCGGCTGCGCCTTCTGCAATCTCAATCTTCAATGGCAGGGGTATCGCCATAAAAGCCCATCCGTTGTCGTCCGCCAGATCGATGCATTGACTTCGCGCCATCAAAGCCTGTCTGTGTCGATTGTGGACAATGTGCTGCCCATGAAACAAGCGGCAACCATCTTTTCGAAACTGACTGGACTGGGGAAGGATCTGGATCTGTTTTGCGAGCTGCGCGCCGCTGTCCCACCCGCTGTATTGGCGGCAATGCGCAGGGCCGGGGTTCGAACAGTTCAGATCGGTATCGAGGCGCTCAGTTCCCGGCTTCTGCGGAAAATGAACAAAGGCGCCACGACGATTCAAAACATCGAAACCATGAAAAATTGCGAGGAACTCGGGATCGTCAACAGTTCAAACCTGATTCTCCATTTTCCGGGAAGCGATGAGGAAGACGTGGCGGAAACCCTTCGATGCCTCGAATTCGTTTTGCCCTTTCGGCCGCTGAAGGCCATCGAATTCCGGCTGGGTTCGGGGAGCCCGGTCATGAACGGGGCAAAGCAATACGGGATCAAGGCAACATATAATCATCCCCATTATCGGTTGTTGCTGCCGCCGGAAACGTCGGACCGCGTCCAGTGGATCCACCGGGCCTATCGGGGAGATCTGCTCCACCAAAAAAAGCTCTGGAAGGAAGTGAAACTCAGAATCGCCGCCTGGCAGGCGGATTACGCCGCCCTGCGTCGGGACAGCGACCAGGGGCCCATCCTGGGATATCAGGACGGCAGGGATTTTTTGATCATCCGCCAGAAACGTCCCGGCAAAGAGCCGCTCATCCATCGTCTGAAAGGCCGCTCCCGGGAAATATATCTTTTCTGCCGCCGCCGCCGGAAAGTGGGAAACATCCTGGCGCACTGGAAAGATGTCCCCGCGGACAAGCTGTTGTCCTTTCTTGCGATGATGGTGGAAAAACGATTGATGTTCGAAGAAAAGGGTGTCTATCTCAGCCTGGCTTCGGCCCTTGCGGCCTCCCAGACTTTTTCCATCCCGCTGCAATCACCCTATGAATGAGGAGTAAGATGATCACGACACGCATCACCGAATTATTCGGCATCGAGCGTCCCATCGTCCAGGGCGGTCTGATGTGGATCGCCCGGGCCGGCCTGGTTTCCGCGGTCGCCAATGCCGGCGGCATGGGTTTTATGACGGCCCTCACCTTTGCGGACCCGGAAGAATTCCGCGCCGAAATCCGGAATTGCCGGGAAAGGACATCAAAACCCTTCGGGGTGAACCTGACCTTTTTGCCCACCATGAGACCGCCTGACTATCCGGCCTATATCCGAATTTGTATCGAGGAAGGCATCCGGTTCATCGAGACCGCAGGCCGTAATCCGGAGCCCTATATGGATCAAATCAAGTCGGCCGGCATCCGGGTTGTGCATAAATGCACCTCGGTCCGTCACGCCCAAAAAGCGGAATCCATCGGTTGCGACGCCGTCAGCATCGATGGATTCGAAGCGGCCGGTCATCCGGGGGAAGACGATGTCACCTCCTTGATTCTGATTCCGTTGACCCGGGATGCCATCCGTATCCCCATCATCGCCTCCGGTGGGTTTTCTGATGGTCGCGGTCTTGTTGCGGCCCTGGCGCTAGGCGCGGACGGAATCAACATGGGAACCCGTTTCGTGGCCACAAAGGAAGCACCGGTGCATGAAAACGTCAAACAGGCCCTGATCAGCCACAACGAGCGCGACACCCGGCTGATCATGCGGACGCTTCGAAATACCGAACGGGTGATGCACAACGAAGCCGTCAATCAGGTCCTTGCCATTGAAAAAAGGGGCGACACCAGGATCGAGGAGATCGCACCCTTCGTTTCCGGCCTTGTGGGCAAGGAAATGCTGATAGACGGGGACATGGAAAAAGGGACCCTGGCGGCAGGCCAGAGCATGGGGCTGATCCGCGATATCCCGAGCTGCCGGGAACTGCTGGACCGCATCATGGTCCAGGCGGAAGGCATCATCAAAGACGGACTGCTTTCGTCTTTGTCCTGAATCATTACAGGACCCATTGGTCAGCGTTTCGACTTGGCGCGGGAGGTGGGCTCCGCCTGCAGGGGATCATCGGGCCAATAATGCCTGGGGTACCGACCTTTCAACTCCTTTTTGACTTGCAGGTACCCGGTCCGCCAGAACCCTGCCAGATCCCGGGTGATTTGAACCGGACGAGCGGCCGGCGAAAGCAGGTGGATGGTCAGGGGGTGCCGCCCTTCCACAATGGCGGGGGTTTCCCCAAGGCCGAACATCTCCTGCAGACGAACCGCCAGCACCGGCGAATCTCCGGAATAATCGATGGGAATCCGGGACCCGCTCGGAACAACGAAATGGGTGGGGGCCAGTTCATCCATTCGTTTTCGCTGGGCATAGCTCAGCATCGGCGACAGCAACGCCTGCAAATCCACCCGCTCCAGCTCCCGCAGGCGGGTCAGACCGCCCAGATGCGGCCCCAGCCATTCCGTCAGACCGATTTCCAGTCCCGAGTCGGTGACATCCGGCCAGTTCCCTCCCGGATCCACCTGCTGCAGAAAGCAGACCCGTCTCTGCCAAGCCCGCAGAGATTTGGTCCACGGCAGGCATGAGATACCCGTCATCCGGATTCCGTTTATCAGGGCTTTCCGCACCCGGTCGTTGTCCGGAGACGGCAGCTGCTCGCGCTGCAAAATCAGGGCCCCCAGACAGATTTCCCGCCGGGAAACCACCGCCTGCTGGCCGGGGTCCCATTGGATGACTTCCCGGATTTGAATCCGCTTGGCGAACTGCTCCATCAACAGGTCCAGGCGATGGGAAGCGGCCCTGAATATCCGGGCCTCCCGGCGGTCACCGTCGAGTTCCACGGCGACCAGATACGGTTCCGCCGCCAGGGGGGCATCCGGTTCCAGAAAAGCCCCCTTTCCCCCGGCCAGCAAATAACGCCCCCTCCGACCGGGGCGCTGCTGCGCCACTCGATCCGGATAGGCAAACGCCAGGAGACGGCCGATGGAATCGGTTCCGGTGGAAGCCTTCGGACAAGCCATAAGCCGTCCCAGGTGATCGGCTGTCCGGATTACACGCCGGAAAACGGAGGCATCAACGAAACCGGCAAGCGGTTGCCCGCGGCGGAAAGCGGTCAACAGATCAAAACGGGTTTGCAGGTCCTCATCCCTCCTGACGGCTCCGATATGCATGCCGTCCCGCTCGGTCAACAGAGCCGCCAGATCGCAAGCCGCCGGCCCCTGCCCGATTTCGGCGGCGGCCATCAGCATATGGGCCAGTCTTGGGTGCAGGGGCAGTCCGGCCATCCTGCGGCCATGCTCTGTGACGACATTGTCCTGATCCAGGGCATCCAGTGACCGAAGCAGTTCCCGGGCGACCTGAAACGCCTTGGGAGGCGGCGGATCGAGCCAGCGCAGTCGATGGACATCACGCTCTCCCCAGATCGCCAGTTCCAGCGCCAATCCAGCCAAATCCGCCTCCAGTATTTCCGGCCGGTGTTCCGCCGGCAGGGTATGATGCGCGCCGTGCGACCACAACCGCAGGCAGATGCCCGGTCCGGTTCGTCCGGCCCTGCCCCGACGTTGATCCGCCGATGCTCTGGATACCGGCATGGTCGTCAGCCGGGTCATGGCACTGCGGACATCGTATCGCGGCAGACGTGAAAGCCCGCTGTCCACCACCACACGGATTCCATCGATGGTCAGACTGGTTTCCGCAATGGAAGTGGCCAGCACGATCTTCCGTTTGCCTTCCGGAGGCGCCATGACGGCCCGATCCTGCTCCTCCTGGGACAACTGCCCGAACAGCGGGGCGATGATCCATTCCGGCCCCGGGCCAGCGGCCGCCAGACGTTTCGCCGCCTGGCGGATTTCCGGCGCGCCTGGCAAAAAGACCAAAATATTACCCGGTTCCTCACGGCCGACCGCCAGCACGGTCTCGACAATCGTTCCAATGGATTCGCCGGGCGTATAGTTTCCGACATAGCGGGTTTCCACCGGGTACTCCCGGCCGGTGCAACGAATCACTGGCGCATTGCCCAGCAGGGCCGCCGTTTCCTCCGATGAAAGCGTGGCGGACATGATCAGCAGACGGAGTTCCGCGTTCAGAACTCCCTGCATATCCAGGCATAACGCCAGCCCCAGATCCGCATCCAGGTTGCGTTCGTGATACTCATCGAAAATCACCAGCCCCACGCCTGTAAGGGCGGCATCGTTTTGCAGCATTCTGGTCAGAACGCCTTCGGTGACCACCTCGACACGCGTCACATTGCTGACACGGCTGTCCATGCGGATCCGGTATCCGACCGTGCGCCCCACCTCCTCCCCGAGGATGCGAGCCATGCGCGTGGCTGCGGCCCGGGCCGCCAGCCGCCTTGGAGCCAGCATCAATATCTTGCGGCCTTTCAGCCACCCGGCGTCCTTGAGATACAAGGGGACCAGCGTGGTCTTCCCGGCCCCGGGCGGCGCCTGCAGCACGGCGCAGGCATGTGTTGCCAGCGTCTCGCTCAGCTCCGCCACCATTGCTTCCATCGGCAAACCGGTTTGCTGCATACCCTTTTTGTATCAGGCTCAATCCGCCCGACTCTTCTATTTTCCAGTCCTGGACTTTTTTTCCTGGGGCCTGGAGCTTGGAGAACCCATTCTGTTCAAGGTTACCACACTACCGAAAATCAGCCCCCCGCCGATCCAAAACCGCAGTGTCGCGGCCTCTTCCAGAAACACAATCCCCGCAATGGCGGTGAAAATCACCTCACTGGACATGAGTACACCACCCTCCCATCCCCGGCAGTAGAAAAAGCCCTGGTTCATCAGCAGCTGGGCCGCGAGGGAGGCCAGAACGATACCCAGAATCATCACCCATTCCATGGGAGTGGCCGGCACGACCGGGTGCAGAAGGAAATCCGGCAGGGTCACTAGCGCACCCGTCAAACACAGATACAGATAAATGACCACCGGTCCGTTGTTTTCCCTCAGGGCGCGAATGAATGTCACCGTGACCCCGGCGAATAAGCCGCCGATGACCGCCATGACCTGCCCGATAAGCGCGCCTTCCATCCGAAAATCCAGCAGCACGCCGATGCCGCCCATCACCACCAGGATGCATAGGATCCCGGGGATTCCGATGCGCTCACCATAGAACCAGAAGGAAAAAACGGCTGAAAAGGCCGGGAATGAATAGAACAGCACCAGGGTCGTGGATATGGGCAACAGCCGGAGGGCGGTGATCATGGCGATGAAAGCCACCGTCCCGGTCAATCCCCGGATGATCAGCAACGGGATATTGTTGCCCCGCCATGGATTGCGGTTGTGGCCGAAAAGCAACTGGATGATGACAGCTCCACCAAAAAACCGGAAAAAACCGATGTGCCAGACGCTGTACTGCGGCCCCAGCAGTTTGATAAGAATATTGAGAACCGTGAACAGCAACGCCGCCGACAGCATGAACAAGGGGCCGGCCACGGCCGCGTCCAGCAATATCGGTTCTTTCGACGTTTCCGGAGTCTTCATCACAATCCACCTACCTGAAGCCCGGGCGCCAGCGGACAGCAATTGGGGCGCCCGGCCGGAGAAAGCCGGCAGGTTTCACTGCCATGCGAAATACGGTTGATCAAAATGCGCCACGCGGGTTTCCCGTCCCAGAACAGCCACCTCCCGGAACTGATAGATGATGGCCGCTGTGGGCGCCGCGATCCAGTCGTCACCCACCGGCATGAACAGCACGGGATGCCGTTCCCCCGAGGAAGTATCCAGAATGGGAGCGTCCTTGCGCATGAATTCGGCAATGGGGATGCGATGGACCGAGGCCACCTCATCCGGATTGGGAATGATTTCGGCTCCAGGCCCGACCCAGACCACCACTGGAGAAATGATGAATCCCGATCGGGTCGTGAAATCATCCAGTCGTCCGATCACGTTTCCCGCCTCGACCTCCACGCCCACTTCCTCCCAAAGCTCCCGCAATGCCGCCTCCTCCGGGCGTTCCCCGGCATCCAGGCGCCCGCCGGGAAAGGCCCATTGGCCGGAATGATGTTTCAGCTTGGAAGCCCGGCGCGTCAGAATCAGGGTCGCCTGGTCCGCCTCGGCGGGAGCCATCCCCAAACAGCGGATACCGGGTCGCTGGGAGGCGGGCGTCACCACAACGGCCACGGCGGCGCGCCGGAATCCCTCGCGATGATCCTGAAGGGGGACAAAACCCTTCAGATTGGAGGAAATCCGCTCCAGGAAGCGCTGATTGAAAACAAGGGAGTCCGATTCTTCCATTTCCATCACAATCCCAGCAACCCGGCGGCGTTTTCATAAAAAATCCTGCGTTCTAACGCACGGTCTCCCCGGCAGGCTTTTTTCACAATCCGAATGGCCGGCTCCCTGTTTCCATAAGGCCAGTCCGATGCATACAGCACACGTTCAGGGCCGAAGACACCAAGCAATCGGCGGACATGCTCGGGCGATTGAAAAGAGATGTCGACCATCACGTTTTTAAACCCGCTCAACGAATCCATCACGTCACGATATTCAAACAGACCGGCATGCCCGGCAATGAAGGCGACATTCGGGAAAGCCGCCACCAATTCCCTGGCATCGGCAATCCGCCCGAGGGAGGAATTCTCTCTTTCATCCCGCCCCGGTTCCAGATAATAAGACGAAACTCCACAGTGAAACAGCACCGGCAGCCGGTGAACGGAAAAAGCCTCCACCGCCCGCATCGTTTTCGGGCTGTTCAACGGCATGCGCTGAATGATCGGATGCAGTTTCAATCCCCTGGCCCCCATGGAAACGTCTCGGGCCAGAGATTCCTGTACATTCTTGTCCGTGGTGTAATCCACTCCGGTAAATGGTATGATCCGGTTTTCGGTTTGACAGGCTTTATGCAGGTCGTCGAAGCTAACATGGGGCGGGATGGGCATGCACGCGCTCAGATCGACACCGGCCGCATTCATGGAAATCCGCATGTTTTCAAGACTCGCGGTTGCATTTCTGGCCCTCGAAGATTTGGTGACCCGCGTTCGCAGTTTTTCATACAGCCACGCGTCCACGGAATCCGAAATACCCCGGTGGCAGAGCATTTCGGATTGGGTTACGACATCATACAGGAATCGTTTCTGCACGGCCTTGCGATGGATCAGCGCCCCTCCTCCCGGATGAAGAATATCGCCGAGATGAGTATGGATATCGATGATCATGTGTTCTCCGAAAAAAGAAGAAAAATACTATTTATAATACAACCGGTCCTCCAGTTTCATGAATCCGCGGATTGCATGGGCCGCGCCGTATGAAATCATTTCCGGGGGCCAGGGGATGGTTTTGCGGCCGACAAAGAACATTTCCGTTCGGGCGGTTTTTTGTCCGCAGATCATTTCCGCAATGGTGCGTCCGTTCATGGTGGTCATGGACACACCGTGTCCGATGCAGCCCAGGGAAAAAATGGCCTTTCGATCCTTCCCAAGATAACCGATTACCGGGGCCATATCAAGCGTGACGGAAACCGGCCCGCCCCATCGATGCGTGAACCCGATACCTTTCAATTGGGGGAACACCTCCAGCACATGATTCTCCAGGTGCGTGAATATCGCAGCATTTAAATCCCGATTCAGATCGGCACCATAGCCAAAGGAGACATCCCCGCCGCCCATGACGATGCGGTTGTCCCGGGTCAGGCGGTAATAGTGGATCAAGTCTCTGGCGTCTTCCACTCCGGTCCGGCATTGCCAGCCGATATCGTCCAACCGGCTTTGGGACAGAGGCTCGCTCATTACGATGTGCGTGAAAGCCGGCATCTGCAGATGTTTCATTTGCGGAAACAGAATCGAATAGGCGTTGGTGGCAAACACCAGATATTCCGATCTCAGCCGCCCCTTTTCCGAGCGGACCACAAATTTCCCGGAGACCTCGCGCCTGAAATCCTTGACCGGTGAGTTTTCATACACCGTCACGCCGGCGCTCTCCGCCAGGTTTTTCAGACCGCGGGCCAGTTTGGCCGGATGTAAAATACCGCAGCGGGGCTCAAACCAGCCCAGCCGGTAATAACCCGTATTGAATTCCCGGGCCAACCGCTCCCGGGACCAGCGCTCGACACCCCCAAGCCCCCATTTTTCCATGATCCTGAAATCGTGCTCCACCCGTTTCACCTGGGCCGGACTGGTACCCACGAGCAGATACCCGCTGCGCTCATAATCGCAATCGATCCCCCTGCCGGTTATCATGTCATGCAGATAATCGACGGCATTTTCCATATAGAGCTGGGCGTCCCGGGCTTTCTGATCGTCAAACCGGAAAGTGGTGATTCCCTTGGTCAGGCCGAAGAGGGTCATGGAAAAACCGCCATTTCGCCCGGAAGCGCCATAGCCGCAGACATCCGCCTCAATGACCCGCACATCCATCGCGGGATTCAATTGCTTGAGATGAAATCCCGTGGACAGCCCCGTATAGCCTCCGCCGATGATGACGACATCGGCGCTTTCGTCCGTCTCCAACTGTCGGTTGGGAATGATTTCCGGCAGCGATTCAAGCCACCAGCTTTTGGAACGATAATCCGCCATCGCGCACCTCCTTTTGGAAAATCCATCGAAATCCAGCCTTGACGAAAAGCCGTAGTTATGATTTTAGTTGGTCAACCAACTCAATAACCGCCCCCTGCGTCCCTGTCAACCATTAATTCAAATCCGCACCGGCATAGGGGGCCGGCTACCTGCAACTGAAAAGGATCAAGCCCATGGCTCCAAGAAAGGATCGCACGGACAAGAAAACACGGATACTTCAGGCTCTGGACCGCTGTCTCCGGAAAAAGCCCTTTGACCGGACTTCCATCAAGGATATCGCCGAAACAGCCGGCGTCAATCATGGCTTGCTGCACTACTATTTTAAGAGCAAGGAGGATATCCTGATCCAATATATCGATTACATCCTGGAATATTATAAATCCACCTTCAACGAATGGCTGGCATCGAAACAAACGGAAGGCGGGAGTGCGCAAAAACTGCTGGAAGAGTTTTTCCAGTTCATGAACGAAAAGATCACCCTCAATAAAAATCTTTCCACCGTTTTTATCGAAATCTGGGAAATCGCCCTATACAACCGCAAGGTGCGCAGTCGACTGCAGCGGACATATCAGGCATGGATTGATGTCCTGACGGACATGCTGACTCCCCTGACGCAGGATACAGCCGGCGCCCGGCGGTCAGGTATCGCCACGGTGGCTTTTCTCGAAGGCATGGCGCTCTTCTCGGTTATTCTCCAGCAGGAAACCGCGGGCCTTAAAGGGGCGCTCGAAGAATTTCAGCGAAAAATCATTGCCGCGGTGAAGGAAACCGCGCCGGCCGGCGGGCAAGGGCGCTGAAAGCCGTCGGCACCTCCGCCGCGCCCTTCGCCGCCTTCTTCTGTATGTACTACATCTATAAATTTTATTTATTTTCAATAGCTTATATAAGCATTCGGTTTAAACCCAGGCCAGACTTGAACTCGCCGGACATGCTGTTTAACCTGCGTCCCGCATGACTCTTTTAAAAAAAATCTTTGTAGAATCCCATTTTCCGTGCATTATCGTATTGACATTCCCAAAGACCTTCTTTACTAAAGGGGATCAAGGACCGGTTTTCTCTATTAACCACGTTTTATGGGAGGTGACGGCATGACCAAAGCGGAATTGATCGAAATGATGGCTAATGACGCAGGTATTTCCAAAACGGCAGCGGATGCGGCGCTGAAATCATTCATTGACGGTGTCACAAAAGCGTTGAAGAAGAAAGACGGAAAAGTAACGCTGGTCGGTTTTGGCACTTTCTCAAAAAGCCGGCGCAATGCCCGCAAAGGGCGCAATCCCCAAACGGGTGAGGAAATCAAAATCAAAGCCACCAACGTTGTAAAATTCAAACCCGGCAAAAAACTGAAAGAAGCCATCTAAGCGGCTCAGGGCGGCTTGTTTCGGCATTCCCGGGAACAAGCCGCCCGATCCATTCATGCAATGGCGCGGAAAACGCCGCCGGACAGCAATGGGCGCTTTTCGCGGTCTTCATCGGCATGCCGGCCATCACCCCAGGTTGTCTGCCTTCCAATCCCCATCGCTACAATATTTCCTTCAGAAACCGACCGGTAGCACTCTCTTTTGAACGGGCCACCGTTTCAGGCGGCCCCTGGGCCACAATGCGGCCGCCCTGTTTACCTCCTTCAGGCCCCAGATCAATGATCCAGTCCGCGGCCTTGATGATGTCCAGGTTGTGTTCGATGACCACTACCGTATTGCCGCCGTCAACCAGGCGTTGCAGCACGACCAACAGCATTTTGATATCGTCGAAATGGAGGCCGGTGGTGGGCTCGTCCAGAATGTACAGAGTCCGACCGGTTTCCCGTTTGGAGAGTTCCCGGGCCAATTTGATGCGCTGGGCCTCGCCACCCGACAACGTCGTGGCCGACTGGCCCAGCTTGATATAGGAAAGCCCTACCTGGGTCAGGGTATCCAGAATGGACTTGATCCTGGGGTGATGCGCGAACAATTCACCCGCCTGGGCAACGGACAGATCAAGGACATCGGAGATGGAATGTCCTTTGTACAACACTTCCAGGGTGGCCGGATTGAAACGTTTTCCCCTGCAGATCTCGCAGGGCACGAAAACATCCGCCAGGAAATGCATTTCCACCCGGATAAAGCCGTCACCCTGGCAATGTTCGCACCGTCCGCCTTTTACGTTGAAGGAAAAACGGCCCTTCTGGTATCCCCGGGACCGGGACTCCGGCAGCACGGAGAAAAAATCACGGATATGATCAAACACCTTGGTGTAAGTGGCCGGGTTGCTGCGCGGGGTCCGGCCGATGGCCTTCTGATCGATATTGATCACCTTGTCCAGATGTTCGAGTCCCCGGATATCCCCATGCCCACCGACCGGAACCATGCCGCCGTGAAGCCTGCGGGCAAGGGCGGGGTACAATATCTGGTTCACAAGGGTTGATTTCCCTGCCCCGGAAACACCGGTTACCAGGACCAGTAGACCGAGGGGAATATCCACGGTGATGTCGTTCAGATTGTTCTCATAGGCTTTTGCGATGGTAATACACTTGTTTCCGAAATCCTTCGGCCGGCGGCGGGTACCGGGCGCATCGATGGTCAACGCACCGCTCAGGTATCTTCCCGTGATGGATACCGGATTCTTGCGGATCTGAGCAGGCGTTCCGGCCGCCACTACCTGACCGCCTAGGTGGCCGGCGCCGGGCCCCAGGTCCAATACCCAGTCCGCCGATTCGATGGTTTCACGATCATGCTCCACCACGATGAGGGTGTTGCCGATATCCCGCAGATGACAAAGAGTGTTGAGCAGGCGAATGTTGTCCTTCTGGTGCAGGCCGATGGAGGGTTCATCCAGAATATAGAGCACGCCGGTCAATTCCGAGCCGATCTGGGAAGCCAGGCGGATACGCTGGGATTCCCCTCCGGACAGGGTTGGACCTTTCCGGTCCAGGGATAGATAATTCAGACCCACATTTACCAGAAAGCCGAGCCGGCTGATGATTTCCTTGAGCAGTTCCTCGGCGATCAGCCGCCGGTTGCCGGTCAAGTTCAGACCTGAAAAAAAATCAAAGGCCTCCTGGATGGTCATGGCGGTGATGTCGATGATCGAGCGGTCCTCGATTTTAACATACAGAGCCGCCGGCTTCAGCCTGCGGCCTTCGCAGGCGGAACAGGCGGTTTCGGACATGAACTTGGCATAGTAGTTTTTGGCGCTTTCGGAAGTGGTTTGAAGGTACCGCCGCATCAGAGTGTTCAATATCCCCTCGAAACGGGTGGTGACCTCCCCCTTCATGCTGGCGGAGTTCCAGTTGACCGTCATCTTCTGCCCCTTGGAGCCATACAGACAGAGCTCCTGTTGATTTTCGGGCAGTTTTTCCCAGGGCTTGTCCAGATCGATTTTCCAGGTCCGCGCCATGGCCAGCAACTGTTCCATCCCCCAGCTGCTTTTGCGTTCGTCCGCATTTACAAAATAACTGCGCCAGGGAAGCACCGCACCCTCCCGGATGGACAGGTTTTTATCGGGAACCACCTTGCCCGCGTCCATGGCCAGAACAGTTCCCAGCCCGTTGCACTCCGGGCACATCCCCTGGGGCGAATTGAAGGAAAACAACTGGGGGGTCAGTTCTGGATAAGCGATTCCGCAACAGGAACGCGTTTCACTCATCCGCAGATCTTCCCGATCCAGTACATGAACGATCAACTGGCCCCTGCCCAGCTTCAAGGCCGCTTCCACGGAATCGGTGAGACGCTGAATGAAGGCCGATTCGGATCGGATGGTCAGCCGGTCCACCACGACTTCGATATTGTGCTTTTTATGCCTGGACAGACCCTGCACATCGGTCAGGTCATGAACCACACCGTCGATGCGCACCCTGGCGTAACCGTCGCGGCGCAACCCGTCGAACAATTCACGATGCTCCCCCTTGCGGTTCTCGATGATGGGTGCCAGAACCAATACGCGGGTCCCCGGAGGAATGGTCAATATCTGCTCCACCATTCCGGCGGCGTCTCCCCGTCCGACCTTTTTGCCGCATCGGTGACAATATTGAATCCCCACGCGCGCAAACAGCACCCGCAGATAATCATAGATTTCGGTGATGGTTCCCACCGTGGAGCGGGGATTCTTGGATGCGGATTTCTGTTCGATGGAAATGGTCGGAGACAGCCCCCGGATGGTGTCATATTTCGGCTTTTCCATCTGTCCGATGAACTGCCGGGCATACGCCGAGAGCGATTCCACGTAGCGCCTCTGTCCCTCGGCGAATATCGTGTCAAAGGCCAGGCTGGACTTGCCGGAACCGGACACCCCGGTAAAAACGATCAGTTTTTTCTTCGGCAGTTCCACATGGATATTTTTGAGATTATGCTCCCGGGCCCCCTTGACGATGATATATTCCAGTTCCCGTGTCTTCCGCGCCCTCGTCTTGACCTGCGGATTCTCGACGGTCGGTTTCTTGTCTCTTTTCGGCATATCTCTCCATTTTCCTGTCAATAATCGTGTATCACGGCGTTGCAACCCATTATCGGGCAGCCTTCAATCCTTTGGCCGGTGCCGGTAATGGATCGGGATGTTGCTTTGCATGGTTGCCTTCCACTTGTCAAAAGAAAACATCCTTTCCATGGAAACCGTACCGGTTTGGTTTTGCCTTCCGTTCCGGTTTTTGATACATTTCGTCCGGCACGGTTTATTGTAAATCAACCCCTGACCGGACAGGCATCCGGAAAAACGGAAGTTATCGTGACCCGATCCCTCCACCGCAATGTCGGCATCGCCTTCCTCATCATGACGGTCTCCATTTTTTTGAGCCGGATCATCGGCATGCTCCGGGAAATGACCATCGCCCATATCGCCGGTGTCAGCGGCAATGTCGATGCCTACCAGGTCGCTTTCATCATTCCGGAGATCCTCAACCATATCGCCGCCAGCGGCTTTCTCTCCGTAACCTTCATTCCGATCTTCCATCATTATCTGGCAGAAAACCGGGAGGCGGAAGGCTGGGAGGCGTTCTCGGCCATTTTCACCACCTTCGGCGTGGGGGTGCTGCTGCTCATCATCCTGGCGGAGGCAGCCGCCCCCCAACTGGTCCAACTGCTGGCTCCCGGACTCCGGGAGCCAGCCCTGCAGACGGCGGCCGTCCGCATGACCCGCATCATCCTTCCGGCCCAGTTTTTCTTTTTCTGCGGCGGACTCTTCATGGCCGTGCAGTTCGCCAAGGGAAAATTCGCCCTGCCGGCCCTTGCGCCCCTCCTGTATAACATCGGCATCATCGCCGGAGGCGTCTTGCTGGGTCGTCAAATGGGAATGGAAGGATTTGCCTGGGGAGTGCTGGCAGGGGCCTTTGCGGGCAACTTCGCGATCCAAATCCACGGCGCCCGCAAGGCGGGCATGCGCCTGAGATTCCGGGTCGCTCCGACCCATCCGGACGTGATCCGGTATGTCAAATTGACGCTGCCCCTCATGATCGGAATGACCATGACTTTTTCCACGGAAATTTTTCTCAAGTTCTTCGGCAGTTTTCTGCCGCCGGGCAACATCGCCGGCCTGAATTATGCCCTGAGGATCATGCTGGCCCTGGTGGGATTGTTCGGCCAGGCCGCCGGTGTCGCGTCCTACCCCTATTTATCCCGGCTCGCAGCGGAAAAACAATATTCGGAGATGAACCGGCTGCTCAACACCACCCTCCGGTACATGGCCTTGCTCCTGCCGGTTTCGGCTCTTCTCATGGTGCTGCGCACCGAGGTGGTGACCATCCTGTTCCAACATGGCCGGTTCAATACGGAGGCCACGGCGCTGACCGCCCGGTTGCTGCTGTTCCTGATGACGGGCGCCTTTGCCTTCGCCGCCCAAACCGTTGTGGTGAGGGGTTTCTATGCTCTGCAGGACACCCTCCTGCCGGCGGTCTTCGGCACCCTGGCGGTGCTCCTGAGCATTCCGCTGTATCTCCTGGGGTTGCATTTCATGGGCAGTTCGGGGGTCGCCGCGGCCATATCCCTTTCCGCCATTCTCCAGGTGCTCATTCTCCACTTCATCTGGACCCGAAAAACTGGTTCATCGGAATGCGTTCGAATATATGGTTTTTACGGTCGCATGCTGCTGTGGGCCCTGGCGTCGGGCGGCCTGCTGGAAGCTTTCCGAAAATCCCTGCGCTCCCATGTCCTCCCGGGCGGTTTTCTCGGCAGCCTGACCGCCTGCCTGATAGTCGGCGCGGCGTTTTTTCTGCTGATGACGGCCGCAGGACATTATTTTCATGTCCCGGAAATCCGGGCATTGTCCGATCGCATCAAAACACGGCTGCACCGCAAAGGATAGTTCCCGCTCCGAACCCATCACCCCCAGCAATGGTTCACAGTTTGGGCAGGTAACGGTCGAGCTCGAATTTGCTCACATGGGTGCGGTAGCGGTCCCATTCGATTTTCTTGTTTTCGATGAATTTGGCGAACACGTGCCGTCCCAGAACCCGTTCCACCAAGGAGCTTTTCTCCGTCAACAGGATGGCGGCATACAGGTTGTCGGGCAGGGAATTGATGCCCCGGCGGTTCCTTTCTTCCGGTTTCATCTCGAAGATATCCTCTTCAATGGGATCCGGCAGCTCGTATTGCCGATCAATCCCTTCCATCCCGGCCCCCAGCATCACGGCATAGGCCAGATAGGGATTGCAGGCGGGATCAGGGGACCGGAACTCGATCCGGGTGGCTTTTTCCTTTCCCGGCTTATACATGGGCACCCGAATCATGGTGGATCGGTTCCGTCTGGCCCAGGAAACGTAAACCGGGGCCTCGTATCCCGGCACCAATCGTTTGTAGGAATTCACCCACTGGTTGGTGATGGCGGTGATTTCCGGCGCATGCCGCATCAGTCCGGCGATATACTGCTTTGCCAGCTTGGATAGCTGATGCGGATCTCCCGGGTCATGGAAGGCGTTGCTGTCAACGCGGAACAGGGATTGATGCACATGCATGCCGCTGCCGTTTTCGTTACCGATGGGTTTGGGCATAAACGATGCGAAGCAACCGTTCTGCCTGGCGATTTCCTTGACAATCAGCCGATATGTCATGGTTTTGTCCGCCATCCGCAAGCATTCATCATAACGCAGGTCGATTTCGTGTTGACTGGGCGCAACCTCGTGATGGCTGTATTCCACCTGAATCCCCATGGATTGCAGGGCGAAAATGGTCTCCCGCCGGAGATTACCGCCCATGTCCGCCGGTCTGGAATCAAAATACCCACCCTGGTCCAGAATCCCGGGTTCCTTGTCATCCTTGAAATAAAAATACTCCAGTTCCGGACCGATATAAAAAGTATAGCCTTTTTCCGCCACGGTCTTCAGCAGCCGTTTCAGCACATAACGAGGGTCGCCTTCATAGGGCGTTCCGTCCGGATTGAGGATATCGCAAAAAACCCTGGCCACGGGCTTATCGTCATTCCGCCAGGGAATCAGCTGGAAAGTGGTCGGGTCGGGCTTGGCGATCATATCACTTTCTTCGATCCGGGCGAATCCCTCGATGGAACTGCCGTCGAACCCCATGCCTTCGTAGAGGCCTTCCTCCAACTCGGAGGCGGCGACGGAAAAGCTCTTCAGGAATCCGAGAACGTCCGTAAACCAGAACTGGATGAAACTGATGTTTTTATCCCTGACCAGGCGCTGGACATCTTCCGCCGTTTGACAGATCATATCATCCTCCTCGACGTAAGTGGTATTGTTCCGCTTTCTACTGCTAAAAATAACTCGTCCCGTCCCAGCAATGAGTGCAAAGCTTTTCCTTGGGCAGACCGATGGCGGCGACCAGATCCTCCATGCGCTGGTATACAAGGGAGGTCAATCTCAATCGGCGCCGGATATGTTCGGTCATCGCCAGATTCTTTTCCGATCCGGCCGAGGCGTATTGGTCGAGATTCCGGTCTTCCCGGCCTTCCATTTCCTGAATCGCCTTCCTGCCGGCCAAGTCGAGGGTCGAACGTGAAGTGGAAAAATTCAGGAATTCACAGGGGTAAATCAATGTCGGGCAGGCCGGCCGCATGTGGATCTCTCTGGCGCCGCAGTCAAAAAGTACCTGGATGGTATCCTGCAATTGGGTGCCCCGGACGATGGAGTCTTCGCAAAAAAGAATCCGCCGGCCCTGGATCAGTGAATGAACCGGAATCAGTTTCATCCTCGCCACCAGATCACGGACAGCTTGTTTCTGGGGCATGAAGCTGCGCGGCCAGGTGGGCGTGTATTTAACAAAGGCCCTGCGATAGGGGATCCCGCGTTCATTGGCGTATCCCAGAGCATGGCCGATGCCGGAATCCGGAATACCGGAAACGAAATCCACTTCCACCGCGTCGTCTCTTGCAAGGGCGCAGCCGCACCGGTAGCGGACCTCCTCCACATTGACGCCTTCATAACTCGAGGCCGGATATCCATAATACACCCATAAAAAAGAACAAATCTGCATTTTTTCGCCGGGATCGGTTTTACGTTCACACCCCTCCGGGGTGATCAGCACCACCTCTCCCGGTCCAAGGTACCGATGGATTTCATACCCGATATTCGGAAATGCGCATGTTTCCGAGGAAACGGCAAAGCCGTCTTTTTTCTTACCGATGATCAGGGGGGTGCGGCCGAGTTTATCACGGGCCGCATATATCCCCACTTCCGTCATCAGCAGCAGGGAACAGGAACCCTGGATCACCTCCTGAACACGAACAATGCCCGCCTCAAAGGATTGCTCCTGACAAATGATATTGGCCACCAGCTCCGTGGGGTTGATACCCTGACTGCTCATTTCGGAAAAATGACGCCTGTTTTGAAAAGCCGCTCTCGCCAGGAACTCCAGATTATGAATCCTGCCCACGGTCACGATGGCAAAAGCGCCCAGATGAGAACTGATCACCATGGGTTGAGAGTCTGTGTCGCTGATGACCCCGATACCGAGATTTCCCTCGAATTTATGTAAATCCGGTTCAAACTTGGCGCGGAAGTAATCGCGCTCGATATTATGGATCGAGCGGTCGAATCCATTTGGCCCCCGCACGCTCAATCCCCCCCGTCGGGTTCCCAGATGAGAAAGATAATCCGTTCCGTAAAACAGGTCATTGACACAATCTGTCTTCAACGCACAACCGAATATTCCCCCCATATTGGCTCCTTTTTACCTGGCGATATCCCTGTGATAATCCTGTAGCGACCGGACACCCATGTTCTTTTTCCGACGCGCCTCGATCCCCTTGGCAGCCGCCACGGCCGCCGCCGTGGTGGTTATGTAGGGGATTTTAAAACGAATGGCCGTCTTGCGGATATAGGAATCATCCTCCTGGCTGGTTTTTCCCGTGGGGGTATTGATCACCAGTTGAATTGCGCCATTCTTGATGCCGTCGACGATATCGGGACGCCCGTGACCGATTTTGCGGATCGCCTGGGCCTGAATGCCGTGGGCGGCGAGGAAACCCCGGGTGCCGTTGGTGGAAAACAGCGTAAAGCCCAGGTCCCTGAAAAGTCTGGCCGCTTCGATGGAACTGGGCTTATCGATATCGGCGATGGTGAACAAGACTCCCCCCTCCAATGGCAGGGGGACCTGGGTGGCTTCCTGGGCCTTGAAATAGGCCATCCCGAAAGAATCCGCCATGCCGAGAACTTCTCCCGTGGATCGCATTTCAGGTCCCAATACGGGATCGACTTCCGGGAACATATTGAATGGAAAAACCGATTCCTTGACGCCGAAATACCCTGGGGATCGCACGGCAAGGGAGAGGTCGGCGATGGATTGGCCCAGGATCACCTGGGTGGCCAGGTGGGCCATGGGGATGTTGCACACCTTGGAAACCAGCGGCACGGTCCTGGAAGCTCTAGGATTGGCCTCCAGAATGTAAACCGTATCGCTGACGATGGCATACTGGATATTCATCAACCCTTTCACCTTCAATTCAATGGCAATCTTCCGGGTGTATTCGCGGATGGTCTCGATATGCTTCTGGGGGATACTGATGGGGGGAATGACACAGGCGGAATCGCCGGAATGAACCCCGGCCAGTTCGATATGCTCCATCACCGCGGGCACCAATGCGTCCTGACCGTCGGAGATGGCGTCCGCCTCGGCCTCGATGGCATTTTCCAGAAACTTGTCGATCAATATGGGACGTTCCGGAGAAACCTCCACGGCCGCGGCCATGTAAAACCTCAGCATTTCCTCATCCCGCACAACCTCCATGGCTCTTCCGCCCAATACAAACGACGGACGGACCATCAATGGATACCCGATGGAGCGGGCGATTTCCAGCGCCTCCTCCATGTTTCTGGCCATTCCCGATTCCGGTTGGGGGATGCCCAGCTTGCGGATGATCTCCCTGAACCGATCGCGATCTTCCGCCAGATCGATGGTCCGGGGCGACGTGCCGATGATCCTCACGCCGGCCGCCTCCAATTCGGCGGCCAGATTGAGCGGCGTCTGGCCGCCGAACTGGACGATGACACCCTCCGGTTTTTCCTTCTCGTAAATGCTCAACACATCCTCGACGGTCAAGGGTTCAAAATACAATTTGTCCGAGGTGTCGTAATCCGTGGATACGGTTTCCGGATTGCAATTCACCATGATGGACTCATAGCCGGCATCGCGTATGGCGAATGCCGCATGAACGCAGCAGTAGTCAAATTCAATCCCCTGGCCGATACGGTTGGGACCGCCGCCGAGCACCATGATTTTTTTACGCCCGCTTACCGGCACCCGATCCGGTGCGCAATAAGTGGAATAATAATAGGCCGCATTTTCCACGCCGCTCACTGCCACAGGCTCCCACCCCTGGCGGATTCCCAGGGAAATTCTTTTTTCCCGGACCTGCTTTTCACTGATATCCAGCAATGTCGCCAGATACCGATCCGCGAACCCGTCCTTCTTGGCCTTGACCAGCAGCTCATCCGGAGGCAGCTGTCCCCTGTATGCCAGGATTTTTTCTTCCAGCGCCACCAGTTCCTTCATTTGCTCGATGAACCAAGGCTTGATATGGGTCATCTGATACAGGGTCGCCACATCCGCCCCTTTCCGCAACGCTTCATACATAATAAACTGACGTTCGCTGGATGCCTTGCCCAGCATGCCGAGCAGCTGTTCCAGCGATTTTTCGTGAAAATTTTTGGCAAAACCAAGACCGTAACGGCCGATTTCCAGGGAACGGATCGCTTTCTGAAAAGCCTCTTTGTAATTCTTGCCGATGCTCATCACCTCACCCACCGCCCGCATCTGGGTTCCCAGGATGTCCTCGACCCCCTTGAACTTTTCAAAGGCCCAGCGGGCGAACTTGACCACCACGTAATCTCCTGATGGCGTGTATTTTTCCAGGGTGCCGTCCCGCCAGTAGGGAATTTCATCCATCGTAAGGCCTCCGGCAAGCAGCGAGGAAACCAGTGCAATGGGAAATCCCGTGGCTTTGGAGGCCAGGGCGGAAGAACGCGACGTGCGGGGGTTGATCTCGATCACCACAACCCTTCCGGTCCGGGGATCGTGGGCGAACTGTACATTGGTGCCTCCGATTACCTCGATGGCCTCCACGATGGTATAGGCATACCGCTGCAGCCGTTCCTGCAATTCAGGGCTGATGGTCAACATGGGGGCGGTACAATAAGAGTCCCCGGTATGGACTCCCATGGCATCCACATTCTCGATGAAACATACCGTAATCATCTGATTCCTGGCGTCCCGAACGACCTCCAGCTCCAGTTCCTCCCACCCCAGAACCGATTCCTCCACCAGCACCTGATGAACCAGGCTGGCGGCAAGCCCCCGGGATGCGATCACGCGCAGTTCCTCCACGTTGTAGACCAATCCCCCCCCGGGGGCCCCCGGGGGGG
>JBMORA010000019.1:0-23338 GCA_049320885.1 Thermodesulfobacteriota bacterium
GGGGTCGGGGGGGCTCGGGGGTCGGGGGGGGCTCGGGGGTCGGGCCACGGAAGATCCGCGCCAGTCAGGGATTTTACCTCAAAACAAGGCCGTTTTTTGACCCAATAACGATGTGTTGGGGGGGCAAAAAAGGGCATATACTAAGGCGATCATAATTCAGTAGATATCAGATTAAAGTATATGAGCAATCAGGATGACTGAAAAAAGCCATGACAATCGAGGGCAGCTTTTGCAACCGTCGAAGTTGACCAATCACCATGGCTTTCAACTGGTCGGGACCAAAGAATTTCTTCCTTATGCCGGGTGGTGTGGGAGGGGGTGACCGTGAGGTCACTCCCTATCCCGATCTGCATTTATAAGTTTTAATGATGCAATTCAGAATCAATTCGTTCCGAAAGGAAAATCTTTAATAGAGACTGGTATGGGACATCTCTTTTGTTGGCTAATAGCTTTAATTCTTCGATCATTGATTCCGGAAGACGTATCGATATCGTTTTCGTTGAAGGTTTAAGCCGGGAAAAAACTACTTCTTCTGCATCAGACCAATCAAGATATTCTGAAGAATCATTATTTTGCCAAAAAAGGCGCTCCTGAGCCTCGCTATCAAATTTTGGTATTTTCTTTTTCATTTTCTATACCTTTCAATTTCCGGTTCGGTCATATCTCGCGCGGAAATCACTCTAATTTTTTCATTGCGAACTGTAAAAACTACAAAAAGCAAACGGTCCATATTTGTTCGACCTAAGGCATAATATCGATTTTCAAGCAAGGAATGCCCTTTGTCACGTTTTACAATTATTGGTTTATTGAAAAATATCTGCTCGCATTCAATACTTAAAACGTCATGCCGTTCCCAATTTTTAGTGAGATTCCCTTGGTCCCACTCAAAACCAGTGCAGTTCGCTAATATTTTATAGGCTTTAACCATGAATTTTGTATATCATGAATATATACATTTAGTCAATCGCATTATTGCAGAATGCTCGAACTGTGTGGCAAAGCCGTAAATTATCCAAGAACAACAACAGTACCTGATTCCTCATAAAGATGAAATGATACCTCTAGTTTCCTATCGGTATTCCAAATCCATTGACACCCCGTCAGTCTGGTGATATCAATCCTGATTTACAGGCTTTTCACGGAACAGCAAGGATGCCGGCGGCGGTACAGGGGCACGCCGGCAGAAGAATGACGCTTTTGGGAACCGGAGCCAGTGAAACAGGAGACGATGAAACCGATTAGCGAATGGATCGCCGGAGACGGATTTCTGCAACAGGTGTTCGATGCGGTTCCCTGCGGCATTCTGATCATGGACAGGAACCGGGGGGTGCATGCCGTCAATCGGGTGATGGAACAGACCTTCGGCCCGGCGCGCCTGGATGCCGTGCGGATGCGCGGCGGCGAATTGCTCAAGTGTATCCATGCAACGGAAAATCCCAAGGGATGCGGTTTCTCGGATTTCTGCGGGGAGTGCCGGATCAATCAAACCGCCACGGCGGCCATCAACGGAGAAAAGGTCTTCCGGAACAAGGCGCATGTCCAGCTGGTCAGCCAGGGGAAAACCCGCCTCCAGGTGCTGCTGGTCAGCGCCGCGCCCATCGAGATCGGCGGCGGACGCTTCGCGGTGGTTGTCCTGGAGGATATCACCGAACTGAATACCCTGCGGGGCCGGCTGAAGACCGAGCACAGCTTTTCCGGCATCGTCGGCCGCGATCCGGCCATGCTCGAGATTTTCGATACCATCCGGGAAGTCGTGGACTTCCATATACCGATCTTGATTCAAGGGGAAAGCGGAACCGGCAAGGAACTGGTGGCGTCGGCGATCCATAACGAGGGCCCCCGGGCGGACAGACCGTTTGTTCCGGTGAACTGCGGGGCCCTGCCGGAAGGCCTGATCGAGAGCGAGTTGTTCGGCCATGTGAAGGGGGCGTTTACCGGCGCCGTCCGGGACAAGAAAGGTCGCTTCGAGCTGGCCGACGGCGGCACCCTGTTTCTGGACGAAGTGGGCGAACTTCCCAAGGCGATTCAACCCAAACTGCTGCGGGTGCTCCAGGAGGGGAAATTCGAGCCGGTGGGCGGCGAAGCCCCGGTAAGCGTGGACGTCCGGATTGTCACGGCCACCAACAAGGACCTGAAGCAGGAGATGAAAAAAAACAATTTCCGGGAGGATCTGTACTACCGCATCAATGTCGTGCCCATCGTGATTCCGCCCCTGCGCAAGCGCCGGAACGACGTGCCGCTGCTCATCGACCATTTTCTGAAAAAGGCCGAAATGGAAGGCCATCCATCCCCGGGCGTATCCCCCGAGGCCATGGCGTTGATGATGGACTACCCCTGGCCCGGAAACATCCGGGAACTGCAGAGCGCCATCTGGTTCGGCATCGTCAAGAGCAAGGGGCTGCCCATCCGGGTCCAGGATCTGCCCATGGAATTGCAGCAATGGCACCGGGACGCCCCGGCCCGGGGTCCGGCCCCCAAACTCAATCCTGGAATCGTGCGCCAGGCGCTCAAGGCGGCGGGAGGCAACAAAGCCAAGGCCGCGAGACTGTTGGGCGTCGGCCGGGCCACCCTGTACCGGTTCCTCACGGATTATCCGGATGCCGGGGAGGCCGCGGCAGAGTAGAACCCGGAATGAGAATCCGTACAACAATGCGGTCAAGCCGGAAAGATTCGATCCTTCCTCAGTTGTTGCCCAACTGGTCCTGCAACCATGTTTTTACCTCGCCTTCCACGGCGTAAACCCCCTTGTTGTATCCCACGGATTCCAGAAAATTTCTTTCCATTTCCGGCGGCATGGATATCCGGGCCAGTTCCACGGCCTCCGCCGAATTCCGGCGGATCAGGTAGATCACCGGCTTTTCCTCCCAGGTGTTCACGGCGAAATAATAGGCCACATCGTTCTTCGACCGGATCACATAGTTGCTCCGGGCCCAGTTGTTGCCCCATTCCAGGTACAGGGTCACCGCTTCCTCGGGAGTCATTTCCCAGTTGATGTTGTTTAACAATTCCATATCGTTGCGGATTTCCGTCAAACCGTTCATGCGTCCTCCCTTGTTCATTGTAAAAACCCATCCCCGTTTTCACCGATACGCAATCATTGGTGTAATAAAGCAAAAAGCATGCAAGCGATGGGCGGCAAAGCGGGCGGATCTTGTCCCGGGATAGCGGAAGCCTGGATTATCGCTGGTTGGCGGCCCCCACCGGATACCGCCGTGCCGGTTTCCGGACAAGCGTAGTGGACGTGTTGCCGGAGAGGGACCGGAAAAATTGTCTTCCGGCGCAGAGATGTATCGGGATGGAATCTGAGACATTACGATAACCGTTTAAAATAAAGAGATAAAACAACATTCATGCTGATTCGGCTTTACTTTGGATCTTTTTTTCTCTACATAATGAAAGGCAATGGGCAGCAGGGGTGCCGGCGTAGCAATCACCAGTCCTCTCTTTGGATGCACGATAAACCGAAACCTGAAGGAAAGGAGAACACGATGGATAAATATGTATGTCAGATCTGCGGGTATGTGTACGATCCCGAGGCCGGCGATCCGGACAACGGCGTGGCGCCGGGAACCTCCTTCGAGAATCTGCCGGACGACTGGCAGTGTCCCATATGCGGGGCCTCGAAAGACGATTTCGTCAAGGAATAGTTCGTGCAAGGTCGCGGCGCGGTCTGTTCGCCGCGCCTTCCCCCGGCCGACCGCCGTCGCGGTATCGGCCGGCGGGAGACAACCCTATGGATTCAGAATGACAAGGAAGGTGCATGAAACCGATAGAAATTGCCAAGGGAATCTACGATGTGGGAGTAACAGATTGGAATATCCGGGATTTTCATGGATACTCCACCGACATGGGTACCACCTACAACGCTTTTTTATTGCTGGATGAGAAAATCACCCTGGTGGACACGGTGAAAAAGGAATTCAGCGATCAACTGCTGCAGAATATCGAACAGGTCATCGATCCGAAACAGATCGATCTGGTCATCAGCAACCATACGGAAATGGACCATTCCGGCGCCCTTCCCCGGGTGATGCAGCGCATCGGCCGGGAAAAACCGGTTTATTGCTCCAAAATGGGCCTCAAGAACCTCGGCCTGCATTTCGGCAACGAATGGAATTACCGCGCGGTGGAAAACGGCGAGACGCTGAGCATCGGCCGGCGGACGCTCCAGTTCCTGGAAACCCGGATGCTCCACTGGCCGGACAGCATGTTCACGTATGTGCCGGAAGACAAGATCCTGTTTTCCAGCGACGCTTTCGGGCAGCATTACGCCGGTCCGGAAAAATTCGATGATCGTCTCGATGCGACCATCCTGCATCAGGCCAAGAAGTACTACGCCAACATCCTGCTGCTGTATTCCGCCAAAACCCAGAAACTGCTGGAAAAGGTGTCCGAGATGGGGCTGGAGATCCGGATGATCTGCCCGGATCATGGCATCATCTGGCGCAAGAACCCGGCGGCCATCATCCAGGCCTATGTCGACTGGAGCGCCCAGAAACCGGCCAAAAAAGCCATCGTGATCTATGACACCATGTGGCAGAGCACGGAAAAGATGGCGGCGGCCATTGGGCAGGGCATCAAGGAACATGGGGTGGACGTGAAACCGCTGCACCTGCGCAGAAACCATCGCAGCGACATCATGACCGACGTCCTGGACGCCAAAGCCATCGTCGTCGGTTCGCCCACGCTGAACAACTGCCTGTTCCCGACCATCAGTGATTTTCTGACCTATATGAAGGGCCTGAAACCGCGGAACAAAGTCGCCGCCGCCTTCGGGTCCTACGGCTGGAGCGGCGAGGCGGTGAAAATGATCAACCAGGAGCTGGAGGCCATGGAGTTCCGGCTCATCGATCCGGGATGCCGGATCCAGTATGTTCCGGATCCGGCGGGGATCGAGGCCTGCCTGGAGCTGGGCCGCAGGATCGGCGCCGCGGTGGTCTCCGAGGAAGCCTGAAAACATCCAATCACCACCCACTGCGTCCGAGGCAGGGAGAACAAGGAGCAAACCTTCCCGGTCTCCCCAACTCGAGCGTGGCGGGTGGTGGAACAATCAAGATACGGGAAGTCGGGGGTTGAATGGCCGAATCGGTGGCGTCAAAAGTTCCGGTGGTGGATCTCGATGAATGCATCCTCTGCGGGGTCTGCGTCGAGGTCTGTCCGGCGGTTTTCCGGGAAAACGATGCCGGGTACATCGAAGTGGCGGAGCTGGCCGAATATCCCGAGGCGGAAGTCGACGAGGCCGCGAAAAATTGTCCCAGGGACTGCATTCGCTGGGAAGACCGGTAGGAAAGACACGGCTTGAAAACAGGCGCCGGAACATACCGCCGGCAGGTGGAAGCGAGCCTGCGCCGGCCCGGACTGGATGCCGTGGTGACGGACATGCTGCGGCTGGACGCCCGCAAAACCGTCGCCGCCCTCCTGTCGCTGCTCTGCCACCGGGAGGAGCTCCTTCGCTGGCGGGCGGTATCCGCCTTGGGGGCGGTGGTGGCCGCCCTGGCGGACCGGGAGATGGAGGCCGCCAGGATCGTCATGCGGCGCTTCATGTGGTCCCTGAACGACGAGTCGGGCGGGATCGGCTGGGGAATTCCGGAATCCATGGGGGAGACCATGGCCAGGCAGGAAACCCTGGCCCGGGAATACCATCGCATCCTGATCTCCTACCTCCGGCCGGACGGCAATTTCATCGAATATGAAATGCTTCAGCGCGGCGTGTTGTGGGGTGTCGGGCGTCTGGCTCAGACCAGGGCCCATCTGCTCACGGATGCAGGGGAGCTGCTGCTGCCGTATTTCCGCTCGGCGGATCCGGTCTGCCGGGGCCTTTCGGCCTGGGCCGCCGGAATGGTCGGGCCGGACGAAATCCGGCGATCCGCCGGAATACTTGCGGCAGACCACGCCGAGGTGAAACTCTATCTGGACGGCGAGCTGCGCCATCTGACCGTGGCCCGGCTGGCGGCGTCAGGAGGGACGGGCATATGAATATCGTTGCGCTGGTGCCTTCGCCCGATGCGATTCCGGTTCATTGGGGCTGGCTCCGGATTTTCCATCTGGCCACTTTTTTTCTCCATCTGCTGTGCATGAATGTGATGCTGGGCGGCAGCCTGATCGCCTGTTTCGAGGTTCTCGGCAATCCATCGGCGAAGCCCGGCGAAGGGGAATACCGGCGGACCCTGTTCCAGCACCTGCCGTTTGCCGCGGCCTTTGCCGTCAACGCCGGCGTGGCCCCGCTTCTGTTTCTCCAGACGCTTTACGGCAATCTGATATACACCAGCTCCATACTCATGGGCGCGTACTGGCTGTCGGTCATCGGGGCCCTGCTGATCGCCTACTACGGTGCCTATTTCCTGAAATACCGGTACGACGCCCTGGGGGCCTTGCGCTTGTTCCCGGCGATCCTGGTTCCCCTGCTGCTATTGTATATCGCCTTCGTGTTCACCAGCAACATGGCCCTGATGCAGCAACCGGCGGCCTGGGACGCCTATTTTACCAACCCCGGCGGGACGATGCTGCCGGTATCCGATCCGACACTGCCGCCGCGGTTTTTCCATTTCGTTACCGCTTCCGTGGCCGTGGCCGGCTTGTTCACGGCCGCCTTCTGGTCCCTTGGAAAACGCAAGGCGACGGCGGCGGCGGAACGCCACGTCCGGCGGGGGATGCGCTATTATATCGGCGCAACCTGGGTGCAGATGGCCGTGGGGTTGTGGTTGCTGTGGAAACATCCCGGACCCGTCCGCGGTTTGATGCTGGGCGGTGATCCGCTTGTCACCGCCCTGTTGGTATTCGGCCTGCTCAGCGGGTTTGCGGGCATCGTCCTGGCATGGAAACGCCGGGTATGGGCAACGGTTTGGGTCACCCTGGCGTCCGTCGGGTTCATGGTCGGGTTGCGGGAAGCGGTGCGCACGGCTTACCTTGCGCCGTATTTCACGCTGGATTCCATTCCGGTTCAGCCCCAGTACGGCCCCCTGGCGGTCTTTATCCTGGCCCTCGCGGCGGGGGCCGCGGCCATCATCCATATGCTTCGTCTGAACTCCGGAACATCTTCCGGGAGAATGGACACGGAACCATGAACGCGACCTGGTTGATTCAGTATCCGGTCTGGGACCTGGGCGTTTTCGGCGGCGGGTTGCTCATCGCCCTGGTGGCGACCGTCCATGTCTATGTTTCCCATTTCGCCGTGGGCGGAGGGTTTTTTCTGGTCCTGACCGAACGCAAGGCCGTCCGGGAAAACTCCCAACCCCTGATGGACTATGTCCACCGCCACACCCGGTTTTTCCTCCTGCTGACCATGGTGTTCGGCGCCCTGACCGGCGTGGGCATCTGGTTCACCATCTCCCTGCTGAACCCCACCGCCACCAGCCGGCTGATCCATATCTTCGTTTTTGCCTTCGCCACCGAATGGGTCTTTTTCCTGTGCGAGATCATCGCGTTGTTCATTTATTACCATCGCTTCGACAGCATGGAACGGAGCCGGCACCTGCGCATCGGCTGGCTGTACGCCCTGTTCGCCTTCCTGTCCCTGTTTGTCATCAACGGCATTGTCGCATTCATGCTGACCCCGGGGAAATGGCTCCACAGCGGGGATTTCTGGCATGGTTTCTTCAACCCGACCTTCTGGCCGGCGCTGTTTTTCCGGACCTTCATGGCCTTGATGCTGGCCGGGATTTTCGGGCTCGTCACCGCGGTGTTCATCCGGCAGGAGGAGCTGCGCGCGACCCTGGTGCGGTACTGCGCCAAATGGCTGCTGCTGCCCTTCCCGGGGCTGGTGCTTTCGGCCTGGGGCTACATTGCCGTGTTGCCGGAACAACAGGTTGCCATGATTTTCCAGCGTTCTCCGGAAATCCTGCCGTTTCTGAAATCCTTCGGGGTGATCGGCGGCCTGCTGTTCCTTGCGGGCTGTCTGGGGCTGACCCGGTTTGCCTCCCAACGCTGCCGGAAGATCCTTGCCTTCGGGTTGCTCCTGTTGGGGTTCGGTTTCATGGGCTCGTTCGAATGGATTCGGGAAGCCGGGCGCCGGCCGTTTATCCTGTATGGCCTTGCCTATTCGAATGCGGTGCTGGCCGAAGATCTGGAAGTCTTGTCGCAACAGGGGATTCTGGCCTCCACCCGCTGGGCCCGATACCGGACCATCGGCAAAGACAACGAAATGGAAGCCGGCCGGGAGCTGTTTGCTTTCATGTGCGCCGGCTGCCATTCCATCGGCGGGCCCATGAACGACATCAAGGCCCTGACCCGGGATATCCCGGTTACGGGGCTGACGGCCATGCTGGCCGGCATGGGCAGGATCAACGACTATATGCCGCCGTTTCCCGGAACCGCTGCAGAGCGACAGGCCCTGGCGACGTATATCGCGGCGGGGCTGAACGGGAATGCCGAACCCCATGCCGGGGTGATGCCGGCGAAGGAGCGCGCCTTTGATCAGCCCCGCTTCGACGCCGGAAAGGATGCCCATGTGCTGCTGGCCTGGTGCGATCAGGGGGTGCAACTGTTGACGGATGCGGATGGTTTCTTCCGCCTGGCCGCACCGGGAGTGGACATCCACGCCCAGTTGATCCGGCGCGGGGAAACCCCGGAGATCGTCACCGAAGGCGCGGAGGTGACCTACCGGATCGAAGACGGCTTCCAGCAGCCGGCGGAGCGGGTCGATTATTGGCGTTTCGCCAGGACATCGGCTGGAAAGCCGCTGCCGCCGAACACCGGAGCGGCCGGTAAAACCGTCGCCGGCCGGATGGACATCCTGGAGGAAAGCACGGGATTCATCGCCCGGAAGGTTCCGGTGGTGCCCTACACCTCGTCCGGGGAGTTTCACCCATACCCGCTGATCACCGTCGAAGCCAGGGACAGCGACGACGGAAAGCTGCTGGCCGCGACCCGGTTCACGGCCGCCGTGTCCACGGAGCTGGGATGCCGGCGCTGCCATGGTGGACCCTGGCGTTTCCAAAACACAACCGGCATTTCGGATCAAACCGCCCGCCATATTCTGTCCGTCCATGATCGCAGCAACCGCACCGATCTGTCCTCCCGGGCCGCCCGGGGGGCTCCCCCCTCCTGTCACGACTGTCATCCCTCCGGACAAGGCGCCGGAGACGGCCGGGGGGACCTCCTCAATCTTTCAGCGGCCATCCACGGGTTCCATGCCAATTACATGACCGGTGGTGATGCGGCCGACTCCTGCATGATCTGCCATCCGGATTCCCCGGAGGGCTTCACCCGCGGGTTCCGGGGGATCCACCATGCCCTGGGAATGGACTGCGGCAATTGTCATGGGCGCATGGAAGAGCATGCCGTCAGCCTGCTGCTGCCGGAACTGGACGCCGCCAAAAAAGGCGCCTACCGGTTGATGAAACACTTGACGTCGGAAAATACCGGCGATATGAATGGGATAGCCGCGAGGAGACCCTGGGTCAACGAGCCGGATTGTCTGAACTGCCACCAGGATTTTCAGCCTCCGGAGACGGATCAGGCGGGACTCGATCAGTGGACCAAGGAAGAGGGCCTGCTTTTCCGTGCGCGAACCGATGAGGTCGGCCTGCGGTGTCCGGCCTGCCATGGGATCACCCACGCCGTTTACCCGGCCACGAATATTTTCGGGCAGGACCGCGACAACATTCAACCGGTGCAGTATCAGGGCGAGCCGTATCCCATCGGCTCCAACCGGAATTGCAAGGTTTGTCATACAATCGATATGACGGAGGAAATTCATCATCCGAACATGCTGGGGTTGTTCCGTAACACCCGGTAACACGACAAGGTGAGCGCGATGGCGAGCAGAAGTTTCCGTTTTCGGGCGGCGATACGAATGGCGCCGGTGTTGTTGTTGCTGCAAATTTCCCTGGCGGCCGGGGAGGGAAAATACGATTATTCCAGCATCCGGGAGGAATATTCCGAGGCTGTTTGTCTGCTGGAACGCGCCGATCAAGGCGGCGGTCCCCGGGACGAGGCCTCCCGGTGCCTCCTGGATCGCCCCGTCGATCTCCGGGAAGCCATCGGCATCGCCATTCAAAACAACCCGGACAGCCAGATGGCCATGACCCGGATCCGGCAGACCGAAGCCGCCCTCGAAATGTCCCGGGCCGCCTTTTATCCGGCCCTGGGCATCTACACGGAATACCTCCAGGGCGACGCGCCTTCCGCCTATCTGTTCAAAACCATCGACCAGCGCTCCCTGCCACCCGGAACGGATTTCAACGATCCGGGCTGGTTCCGGAACATGGAAACCGGCCTGGTGGGGAAAATCAACCTGTTCAACGGCGGCAGGGACTGGCTCCAGAACCGGATGGCCGCCACCCAGGTGACCATTTCCCGGCTGGACCGGTTGGCGGTGGAGAATTCGCTGGCGGCGGCGGTGATCTCGGCATATTATGATTATCTGGCGGCCCAGGATTTCATCAAGATCGCCGAGGAATCGGTGGCCACGGTCCAGTCCCAGCTCGATATCATGACGGCGCGATACCGGGCGGGCGGGGCCTTGAAATCGGATATTCTGTCGCTGGAAGTGCGGCTGGCCCGGGCCCGGGAAGAGGTGCTCATCAGCCGGAACCGGTCCCAGATGGCCATGGCGGCCCTGAGCAATCTCCTGGGCCTCCGTCCCGACCGGGAAATCCGCTTCCACAAGTCAACCCTGGGAAACATCGCCGTGCCGGAGGATTACGCCAGCGGGGTTGTCCAGGCCCTGGAGAACAGACCCGAGCTGAAGAAGGTCCGGGAACAGCTCAGCCAGTCCCGCATGGCCGTCGATCTGGCCAGGGCCGAGTATCTGCCCACCCTGGATCTCCAGGGGAAATATTATCACGATGATCCGGATTTCGCTTATGACCAGGATCGCCAGAACTGGACCGTGGGAATGGTGCTGAACTGGTATTTCTTTACCGGTCTGTCCACCCGGGCCGCCCACCGCCAATCCTCGGCCCGGCTGGAGGAGATTCTGGCCGGTGACCGCAAGAATGTCCTTTCAATTCAATTGGATGTAAAGAATGCCTACCTGAAGCTGGAGGAAGCCCGGGCGCGATTGACGGTGGCAGAAAAGAGCGTCGTGAGTGCCGAGGAGTCCCTGGCCCTGGTGAAAGTCCAATTCGAAGGCGGTTCGGCCACCATCACGCGGTATCTGGAGGCGGAATTGGCCCGGAATTCGGCGCGCATCAGTTCCACCACGGCTTTTTTTGACCGGGAAAAGGCCCTGGCCGATATCGGCAGGGCCGTGGGGTTGCTGGGCCCCATGTTCCGGCATGACCGGGAAGGTGGATGAGGCCATGCTGTTCATCGAAAACACGCCGCCGAAAGCCTCGCGACCGAGAATCCCCATGGTATTCATCGATGGGCAGCGCCGGCAGCACGCCCGGTACCAGATCCGGGGGTGCGCCCGGGCCGTTTTTTTCCAGCAGCGGATTCTCCTGGCCAAATCCCCGAGGATCATCCGGCTGGGCCCGATCATCGACATCGGCCGGGGAGGGCTGGCGGTGGAATATCTGGAGTCCAGATCCCGTTCGGGGGATTTCGGGGAACTGTCCGTGGAGATGCCGGACAAAAGCCTGGTTCTGTATCGCTTCCCGGTTCAAACCATTGCGGATTATCCCATCGCTGAGATGAATTCCGGTCAGTTGATCCGGCGGCGGTGCCTTCAATTTCTTCATTTGAATCAACACCAGCTCTTTCGCCTGGGAAAGTTCATCCGGATTCACACCTGCGGCCCGATGATCGACCGCCGCAGCGGCCGGGACCGCCGTTATCCCCAGGGACCGGAAGATCCGTTCATCGCCATACCCGGCTGGTGCTACGACAAGGGGCGTCGCCGCAAGCCGGATCGCCGGAAAAACGCGGTCAGCGGAACCGGAAAGGCGCCTCTCATCCGGTAGTGATGGAGGATTCCATGCCGCCTGATTCCCCGGCGCAGGATTCAGCGCCCGGCCCGGCCGGGAACCCTTGTCCGGCGGAAACCGGCTCCGACAGAACCCCCATTGTCTTTTCCCGTCTGGACTCGCATGAATATCATAACGGCTGGGCCTTGGCCTGCGACGCCGGCGGCATGAGCTTCGAATCCCGGACGGCCCTGCCTCCCGGCGCCCGTATTGTCATAAAAATGATGAATTATTGCATGATAATGGAAGCGGAAGTGACCTGGTGCCGGGAAGATATGCCGGCCAATCCCGGTCTGTTCCGCATGGGCGCCCGGTTTGACCGGAATGTTCTTGCCTGACCGGCCGGGCAATGCAGTCACCTGTCAACACCATATATTGTATCATTTTTTTCTTGACACACAAAGAAGACTGGACTACGGTCCCGGTAACCGGTCTGCCAGGTTCCGGATGGTGGTGACAGGGAGATTTCTACAGTAACGGAGACTTACCAAGATGTACGAAGATGGAATTTGGAGAAACGGAAAGCATCCGTCCCCGTCTGCCTCCGAGCAGCGGGCATACGTCCGCAAATCCCATTCCGCTCCGATTCTATATGAGTTTTACAACACCAACAATTATTACCAGGCGGTCATGCGCAACCACAGCATGGGCGGCATGTGCTTCGAGGCGGAATTCGCTCTGCCTAAAGGCGTTGAAATCTACATAAAAATTCCGAACCATCAGCCGGGTTCCAACGGACCCGAGGCCCGTAAGGGCTACCGGGCCGAGGTCCGGTGGTGCCGCAGAAAGAACGGCACCAATCCGCCGAGCTACGAAGTGGGCGTCAATTATTTCGAACCGGTGCTGTTCTAAGAACGCCAACCATCCCGTCATTTCTGCTCAAACGGAATGGTCAGGGCGTACACCCCGTATTCCAGTTTGGCTTTCAACGGTCCCGCGCCTTTTTCGAACACTTTCATCATGGACGTGTTGGAGGAGAGCACATCGGCGGTGAATCCGTGGATGCCCCTTTCCTTGGCCAGGCGCATCAGCATCTGGTACATGTAGCTAGCGATCCCCAGGCCCTGATAGGCCTCGTCCACTACGAAGGCGACATCCGCGAACGGCGGGTTTCCGTTGTCCTTTACGAAACGCGCTTCCGCGATGATGTGCCCCTGGCCGGCATCCCCCACCAGACCCACGATGGACATGACTTTGCGGTAGTCCACATTGACGTATTTCTGCATTTTGTTGTGGGGCATGGTTTTGATGGAAGAAAAATACCGATAGTAGACCGCTTCGTCGGAAAACCGGTAAAACAGGCGGCGCATTTCCTCCTCATCGGAAGGCTTGATGGCGCGGAAACGAACTTCGACTCCGTTTTTAAAGGTATGCCGGGCGGCCACGTCGGCCGGATACAGGCTGGCCGCTTCGGCCAGGAAAATCTGGTCTTCGTACAGGATTTTTTCCGCTTTGGCCTGGGCCACGAGTTCGGCCCGGTCATCCGGATGGGCGATTTCGATCAATGCCTGGGCGCGTTCCCGGATGGTACGGCCGGATAAATTCGCCACGCCATATTCGGTGACCACCATGTCGACGGATTCCCTCAGGCCGAACTGGTTGGGGAATTGTTCCACTGTCAGGACGATATTGGCCGATTTTTTCAGATTCCGGCTGGGAAGGGCGAAGATGGTGAGACCGCCCTCGGATTGCTGGGCGCCGGTGACGAAATCGATGGCTTCCCCCGGGCTGGCGGCGACATTCCCCTTGCCGGTATGCAGGGCGATCCGGCCGGAAAGGTCCACCTTGCGGGCCGGCAATACCAGGGTGAACCGGGGATTGCGGCTGATCTGGGTGGAATCGAACACCTTGTCGGTGCTTTGAAATTCCACCAGGGGGTTGCGGTCCAGCCAGCACATCAGCTCCCTGCTGCCGAAGGCATAGGAGGCGACGGATTTCCCTCTCCAGATGGATTTGTTGCGGTTGGTTACGGCTCCGCTTTTCACGAGGTCCATGAGGGCATCGGTGAAAAAGGGCGTATGGATGCCGAGATGGCGCTTGTTCGCCAGATGAGGGCTCAGGGCCTCGAACAAGGGGCCGATGGAAAAGGAGACGCAGCTGCCGTCCTCGATTTCCCGGGCCACGTTGGCGGCGACCTGATCGAAGACCTCGTCCACCGGCCACCTGTCGAAATAAATCGGCTCCTCGGTGGATTCGATGAGCATATCGAAGCAGGAGACCGGGACAAAGGTGTCGCCGAAGGTCTGGGGGATCTGGCGGTTGATTTCCCCCACCACCAGGCAGGCCTGCTCCATGGCGTGATGGGCCGCATCCACGGAAACCCCGAGGCTGCAATAACCGGCCTCGTTGGGGGCGGTCACCTGAATGAAGGCGACATCCAGGGGAATGGTCCGGGAGGCGATGAGCTGCGGAATCCGGGAAAAACGGCTGGGAATCAGGTCCACCCGCCCGGCGACGATGGCTTCGCTGGCCACCCAGCCGGAAAAGAAGGTTTTCAGGCGGTATTTCTGCGTGCTGAGTTCCTGAATGGAAATGGCGTCACCGAGGCTC
Source organism: Thermodesulfobacteriota bacterium (assembly GCA_049320885.1). Lineage (GTDB taxonomy): Bacteria > Desulfobacterota > Desulfobacteria > Desulfobacterales > SURF-7 > DYJD01. The sequence goes on from JBMORA010000019.1 coordinate 14,400, forward strand.
ACCAGCTGAATCAGGGAAAGATCCTGGAGATTGGGGGCGGTGGAGGCCATCAGATGTTTGACCAGGGTTCTGGGTTCCGCCAGGCCGGTGCCGATGAAAATACTCATGCCCGGTTCGATTTTTTCCATCACGGCGTCGGGTGTAACAATTATCCGTTTCCAGTCGGTTGGATTCTGGTTGTTCAATGGGGTGTCTCCCTCATGGGTTTGGCTGTTTCCGTTCGTCGGCCTTTTTTTTGTCTGTCACCTGACAGGCGTCCTTCATTCAGGTGGAAATGCCGAACCTGGGAAGAATGTAGGCCTGGAGCACATACCAGACGGCGATAAACAGGATCAGGGCGATGAGTTCCTTCATGGTTTCCTCCTGTTGCCGGGAATGTCCCGGAAAAAATGGTCTTGTCCATCATACAGGCTGGCGGGTAGGCTTTTCAACCTTATTTTCACCATCTTGGAAAAATCGGTTTTCTCCGTTTCATCACGATTTGGTGATGCAGTGCCCTAGTCTTATATGGTATAAGAACCTATGGCGATTCCGCATGTAGACATTGAACAAAGGGGGTGAACATGGTTCGTCGGATCATTGTCGCCGTATGCTGGGTTTGCTGCTGTCTCCTGTTTGCCGGCGCCTGCCGTCCGGAAGCGGAAACCCCGGACCGGGAATCCCGGGCCGGGAACGCGCCGGTTCCCGGCCGGAAAACCATTGTCGCCCTGGGTGACAGCTTGACCTACGGTGACGGAGTTGCGGCCGGTGACGCCTATCCGGCGGTGTTGGCGGAGAGGTTGCGCAAGGAAGGTCGCGAGTTCCAGGTGATCAACGCCGGCGTCAAGGGTGAGGCCAGCAGCGGCACCTTGTTTCGAACCCCCAACCTGATCAAAACCCTGCACCCGGACATCCTGATTCTCTGCACCGGCGCCAATGACGGCCTGCGGAACATCAAGCCGGCGGTCCTGCGCACCAACCTGGACCGGATTCTCACCATGCTCAGACAGAGCCATGTCCGGGTCATCCTGGTGGGCATGCAGGCCTTTTTTCCCGCCAGGCCGGATTATCGGCAGGAATTTGATGCGGTTTATCCGGAAATCGCCCAAAAACACGGGGTGATATTCGTGCCGTTCCTGCTGGAGGGCATTGCCGGCGATCCGGAGCTGATGCAGGAAGACGAACTGCATCCCAATGCCGACGGCTACGGCAAAGTGGTCGATATTCTGTATCCCCATGTGATTCAGGCCATCGAGGAAGCGGTTGAAAAGCATCCGAAGGCCGAATGATCGGGTTTTGGGGTTTCTTCAAGCGGCGTTCCGGTCCAGGATTTTCCCCCGACAGGCGATGACCACCTCCTGGTGGGGAATCTGTCCGCCGGCGGCCGCAAGGGCCTTGCGGACCATCATGGGCAGCCCCCCGCAGCAGGGCACTTCCATGAAAACGGAGGTGATGCTGCGCGGCTTCGCGGTCCGGAAGATGGCGGTGAATTTGTCCATATAGGCCTCCGCGTCGTCGAATTTGGGGCAGCCCATCAGGACCACCTTGCCTTTCAGAAAGTCCCGGTGCAGCGTGGGGTAGGCCACCGCCGCGCAATCCGCCAGGATCAGCAGGTCGGCGTTTTTGAGAAAGGGCGCATCGGGCGGCACTAGCCGGATCTGAACCGGCCAGTGGGACAGGGCCGAGGCTTCGCCGGCCACCTGTTGCGGTGCATTGGCCATCTGGCAGGGCGTCCGGGGCTCAAAGGACTGGATTTGGGCGGAAGGACAGCCGCAGGCCATGGTTTTGGCCGGTTCGGGCGCGGTCACGGAATGGGCCAAATGTTCCTCCACGGCTTCCTCGTCGAATTCATCCGCCTCCCGCTCGATGACCCGGAGGGCGCCGTTGGGGCATTCCCCCAGGCAGGCGCCCAGGCCGTCACAGAAACGGTCCTCGATCACCCTGGCCTTGCCGTCGATGACCTGAATGGCGCCTTCGGCGCAGGCCGGCACGCACTGGCCGCAACCGTCGCAGCGTTCGTCGTCGATCTCAATTATTTTTCTCATGATTTTCATGGGTTTTTCCTCCTTGTCGGGTCGCAACGAATCAGGCCGGCACTCCGGCCAGCCGTTTGGCGGCTTCTTCCCTGCCGGTCGCGGTCAGGAAAGAGTCGGTGAGAATGCGGCTCAGTTCATCCGGAGGAAGCGGTTCCTCCTTGTGGCGTTCTTCCAGATTGGTGAGCAGATCCGCGTCGTGGAGGGCCTTGAAATTGACGGTCTCCTCCGGCCGGGGGTGATGATGATGGGCGACGATGTCGCACACCTCCGCGATCAGTTCGGGTTTCGCGCCCAGTTTTTCCAAAATCGACCGGGCGATGGGCGGGCCTTCCTGTTCCTGGAAGGCCGCTGCCGTGCTGTTGTGCTGGCGCCGGGCCTCGTGGATGCCGATATCGTGCAGATACGCGGCCGCAAGGATCACGGCGAGGTTGCCGCCTTCGCGTTTGCCGATGGCTTCGGCATGGCGGGCCACCCGCATGGCATGGCCGATGCGCTTGAAATCGGTATGAAAATATTTCTTCATTTCCACCGCCACCCGGTCTTTCAGCAGGTTTTCCTTCTGGGCGATGAGTTCCGGGGGCAAATTGCCGATGCATTGCTCGGCGAATTCACAGTAGGAGGCGCAGCCGAAATCCATGTTGGGGTTCAGGAACCGGTGGCCGCAATTGGGACATCTCCTGGCCGGGTCGTCCTTGAAAAATTCCACCACGCTGCTGCATTTGGGGCAATTGGATTCGAAGATGGCCCCTTTTTTCCAGTATCGGCTGTCCTGTCCCGGGCATTTCATGACGAACCTCCAAATCAAGGTTTTTTCAGGGTGTCCGCCCCTGTACCGGCCGGACACCCCGTAAGCTAATCACCAAAGCTTTCCCTGTCATCCCGGCCTATCCCAGGATGGCCTTCAGATCCTCATCCGGCGTCTTGATGGGCATGATGTTGAAATTCTTCACCAGCACATCCAGCACGTTGGGCGTGATGAAGGCCGGCAGGGAGGGCCCCAGACGGATGTTCTTGATGCCCAGGTGCAGCAGGCTCAGCAGGATGGCGCAGGCTTTCTGCTCATACCAGGACAGCACCATGGAAAGGGGCAGGTCGTTCACTCCGCAGTTGAAGGCGTTGGCCAGGGCCACGGCGATCTGCACCGCCGAATAGGCGTCGTTGCACTGCCCGATATCCAGGAGCCGCGGGATCCCGCCGATGTCGCCGAGTTCCTGGTCGAAGAACCGGAACTTGCCGCAGGCCAGGGTCAGCACCACGCAATCCCTGGGGATTTTTTCCACCAGCTCCGTATAGTAGTTGCGTCCGGGTTTGGCCCCGTCGCAGCCGGCCACCAGGAAGAAATGCCGGATGGCCTTGCTCTTCACGGCGTCGATGACCTGCCCGGCCACGCCCAGAACCGCGTTGCGGGCAAAGCCCACCATGACGGATTTGCCGGCCTCGTCCGCCGGGAAGCCCGGCATGGAAAGGGCTTTATCAATGACCGGGGTGAAATCCTTGTTCGCTATATGGGCGACACCCGGCCAACCCACCAGTCCGGTGGTGAAGATATGATCCTGATAACTGTCCTTCGGCTTCTGAATACAGTTGGTGGTCATCAGAATGGCGCCGGGGAAGGCCTCGAATTCCTTGGCCTGATTCTGCCAGGCCGTGCCGTAATGGCCATGGAAATGCGGATATTTTTTCAGTTCCGGATACCCGTGGCAGGGGAGCATTTCCCCATGGGTGTAAACAGTGATGCCTTTGCCGGCGCTCTGTTTCAGGATCAGTTCCAGATCCTTCAGGTCATGGCCCGACACCAGGATGGCCTTGCCCTTCTTGGCCCCCAGGGGCACGGCCGTGGGCACCGGATGGCCGTATGCGCCGGTATTGGCGGCATCCAGCAATTCCATGGCCCGCAGGTTGGTGGCTCCGCATTTCAGGGCCAGGCCCACCAGGTCGTTGACTCCCAGGGAGTTGTTGAGGGTGGCGGCCAGGCCTTCGTAAATGAAGGCGAACACCGCCGGGTCGCTTTTGCCCAGAATCGCCGCATGATCCGCGTAGGCCGCGACGCCCTTGATGCCGTAAACCAGGAGTTCCCGCAACGCGCGGATATCCGCATTCAGGGTGGGATCGGCCATGACGCCGACTTTTTCCCCCTGGGCCACCAGCCCGGCGGTGGTGGTCTCCGGCTGGAAGGCCACGGCGGCTTCCGTGAAACGGGTGTTGCCGCCGGCTTTACCGACTTTATCCGTCAGGGCTTTCCGGGCGTCGACGCTTTTACGGATGAGCGAAACGAAGCGGTCCGGATCGAAATCGACATTGGTCAGGGTGGAAAAAATCGCCTCGCAGGCCAGCCGGTCGACGGCCTCATCCACGACGCCCACCCGTCTGCCCTCCAGGGCCACCACGGAAAGCCCCTTGACGACATACAGCAGGGCATCCTGCAAAGCCGCCACTTCCGGTTGTTTGCCGCATACGCCGATTTTCGTGCATCCTTCGCCTTTGGCCGTTTGTTCGCATTGATAACAAAACATGGTTTCTCTCCTTTCGATGGCTATGTTGTCCGTTTTGAATGGTTGTTGCCGTTCTTGTTGACCCCTTTCTACCGGCAAAACCGTCGCATGACCTTGACTTAGGTCAAATCCGGGTGGTAATGCATATTTTTTTGAAAAAATAATGAGGAGACCCTCCATGAAATCCATTGCCGAGATTCTGACCGCCACTTCCCTGTTCCAGGGGCTGCCGGAGGAACAGCTCGCCGATATCGCCTCCATCGCGGTAAATCGTGAATACCAGCGGGATGAAATGATTTTCAGCGAGGGCGACGACGGGGACGGATTCTATGTCGTGGCCGACGGGCTCATCAAAGTATTCAAGGTATCCACGGAAGGCAAGGAACAGATCCTTCATATTTTCAGCGGCGGCGAACCCGTCGGGGAAGTGCCGGTTTTTTCCGGCCGGAAATTCCCGGCCTCGGCCCTGGCCCTCAAAAGGAGCCGGATGCTGTTTTTCCCGCGAAAAGCCTTTGTGGATTTGATTTCCGCCCACCCGTCGCTGGCCTTGAACATGCTGGCCGTTTTGGCCATGCGGCTGCGCCAGTTCACGGTGCAGATCGAGAACCTCTCCCTCAAGGAGGTGCCGGGGCGGCTGGCCGGCTACCTGCTGTATCTTTCGGAGGAGCAGGGCGGAAGTAGAACCGTCAGTCTTTCCATTTCAAAGGGCCAGCTGGCGAGTCTGCTGGGCACCATTCCGGAGACCCTGTCGCGGATCCTTGCGAAAATGACTTCCCAGGACCTGATCCACGTCAAGGGCCGGGATATCCGCCTGCTTGACCTGGAAGGTCTGGCGGAGCTGTCCGAAACCGGAAAAATGGCGGAAGACAAGACATCATAACGATAAAAATCCCTTGCCCAATTCTCCGGCGCAGCCGGCAACTTCGTGCTCTTCGTGTCCTTCAGCGTAGCGGGTGGTTGAAAAAGAAATTGACCTGATTTGGAGATTATTTTTAACCACGAAGAACACGAAGGACACGAAGAAAGACAAAAGTGTTTTTCCGGCGCAGCCGGTAACTTCGTGTTCTTCGTGCCCTTCAGCGCAGCGGGTGGTTTGAACAGTTTATTTGGGCAGGGCCACCAGCTTTTTGCTCAGGGTGCGCACATGTCCCATTTCTTCCTTGATGACCTGATCGATGCGATTCCGGCCCATTTTTTCCGGCACCATGTCCCGCAGCCCCAGGTAGAAGACGATGGAGTCCTTTTCCGCCTCGATGGCGGATTTCAGGATCTCCCGGATGGAATCCACCGGCATGTCCTTTTTATAGAAGACGCGGATGTCCACCAGGGCGCGGAGGTATTGGCCGGCCTCGCCGTCCGGGTCGAAGACCGTGGATTGTTTTTCTTTCTCGGAAAGTTCTTTTTTGATGGCGGTGAACGTTTTTTCGTGATCATCCTCCATGGCCGCCAGTTCCAGGAGGAGTTTCTTGGCGTCCGCATCCGTCATTTTCTGGGCGGATGCGCGGTAAAATCCCGCGCCGTTGCGCTCCATCTGCACAGCCATTTCCATGATGTCGGAGGCGTTGAAATCGTAACTCATCGGTGGGTTCCTTTCTTTTTTGACAGCTTATCTCTTTATTTTTCAAACGAATCCGTTTTCGATGGCATCGAAAAAACCGTATGTCAGGATACCATAACGGCTTTTATCCGGCTTGTAAAGAGGGAAGGGCGGCCCTCTTTGGTCGGCTTTGGGGGCGGTGTCGTCAATGGCGGAGGTTGTCGATCAGGTGTTTGATCTGGCGGGCGAGATTTTCTCCCATGAAGATCATGCCCTGGTCTCCGGGATGAAGCATATCCGTTGAAAGCCCGCCGACATCATCCAATACCTCGGAGCCTTCCATGATGTAGACATTGTCGCAATCGCAGTTCCGGACCGCTTTGTGCAGCGCCTCGCGGTACTCATCCGGGGCCCCCTGGTCCTCCGACCCCATGAACGTGTCGCCGAATTCCCTGGCATACGGGAAAAGGGTGATGCAGATCACCGGCCGCCGCGGATTCGCCCGGCAGATGGTGTGGATCATATTGGCAGCCCGTTCGTAGAAAAAAGCCGGCGTGAACTTGAGCATATTGACGGAGATGGACAGGGTCGCGAAATCCCAATCGGTCCGTTCGGCGATGTACTCGGCGAGTTCCGGTTCGCAATATGCCGAACCGCCGCACCCCAGGTTGATGACATCCGCGCCGAGACGGATACCGGCCTGCTCGACATAAGTCAAATGCGGCGCCGTGCAACGGCCGTGCTCGGTGATGGATGTGCCGTAGGCCAGGTAGCGCAAACGCGGCAGTTCATCAGGGTTCGGCGGCCGGCATCCGTCTCCTTCCATGTCATGGAGGAACATGGCATCCCCGGCCATGAGCAATCGGCAGACTTTCGGCGAAAAGGCCAGGTTGGAAAGCTTGGACTGGTCATACAAGGTCATCCGGTTGGGCATCTCCACGTGAATCACGGTAATCTCGTCCCGGATTTCATGGCATTCCGGGTCTTGAAACGGACCGTAAAACACTTCCACCATTCCACGTCCGTCCGGACAGGAAAGGGAGATATCCACCGGCCGCTCGCTCACAAACCGTATTTCCGCACAGGACGGGCGGCACATTTGAAACTGGGCGTTGGGATTCAGTCTCAACCGCAGGGCTTCCGGAACCCGCTGCATACGCAAGCCCGGAAAACCGATGACTGCGACCAGATCTTCAATATTATGTAGTTTAACCTGTTTGTAGATCATGGCGGGCGTCCCTGGAAATATTCCAAACAGACAACCATCGCTGGCCATGTTTTTATGATTACAAAAAATTTCAATCCGTATCAAGGGATTTGATCGTACGCCGGGAGTTTTTATTGATGGCTTTTGAACGGCATTTGTTATCCGGGGCAGGTCGGCATTTTCCTGGGAAAAAAACGCTGAACAAATGATACGCGCCTTTTTTCGTCAGGCCTTGATGTAAATTCCTTTGCCGGCGGTTGAAATTTTCCCCAGTTTTTTCAGTTTGTTGATGATAGCCTGCAGTATCTTGCCATCCAGGCCGGTTTTGTGTTGTAGGGTTTTCGAATCGATTCCTGTTTTCGATTTTTCAATGAAAGAGTAAACCGTATCCATATCGGATTTGTTTCCTGTTTTTTCAACGGGAGGCCTGCTTGTTGCCGATTTGTCATTCGGTAGTACGTTGGAATCCAGTTTACCAGCCGGTTTTCCATTGTCATAGAAGCGTTGGAGTCTGGCTCGTATCCTTTTTTCAAGATAGCCCTGAACGACGTCCTTTTCTATGATCGGTAAAGCTGTTTCTTCCAACTCGTTTATGATCATGTCCTTGGTTATTCCTATGTCCTTGAGCAGGCGGCGCATCCTTTTTTTTCCGTATTTTTCAAAAAAATACGTAATCAGGTTGTTTGCTATTTCCGAGAATATACTGCTTTGCCGATAATCCGTCCAGAAATCCCTGATATTTTGAGCCAGGGCGTCAATATGGCCTTTGTCGATAAATTCGGCGATGGAGTGCGAATTATATTTTCCCGCTTTTGACCATATCTCTGCTCCGGATTTCCGGATCATTTTTTCATCAAAAGCATCGATAAGAAATTGCTCACTTTTTTTCAAATGGTTTTCAATATAGGCTTTGACGAATTTTTTGATCTGCTCATCGATCTGGCCGGCAATATTATCCGACAGGCCAAAAGTTGTTTTATTCAGAAAACCCTTGTAGGCGTGTAGAAGGGAAGATGCCCCGGGAACTTTTTTCATGATCAGGTTCTCGGAGACAACAAACGCCTTGATGCCGCCGTAAAGTGTTTCGGTAATCAGCATGGAAAAAATCGTGCTGGATACAATATGGTTGATAATTTCGTTCCGGAGATTTTCGATCCCCAATGTGTTTTGGACGAATTCATCAAACAATTTCCTTGAGAGGATCTGCTTTAAAATGGTGTCGTCGTTGTCCAGGCACCCCTGAATTTTTTTTGCGCATTCGGTAATGAAATCAGGTATCTCATCGGGAATCGGACGATGAATGACATTCCGTTGAAAAAAATCGATGATCATTTCGGCGGAAGTAAAATCGTCAAGGCATAATTCGTCGAACAACGCAAACAAAGCGGTTACTTCTTCACGGATGGTCTGCCGTAAACCCTCCCCTCTCAGGGCCTGTAGCTCAAACTGAATATGATTCTCAACAGCAGTGTTTTTTTCATTGCGCGGTGGCATAAACGGCTCCTTGCCATAACAGGATTTATGAAAGCGAGGTGGACACCATCACTGAGCGGCAAGTGCCAGCGTTACATGCGCCACGCCGGATTCATAACTCACTTGCATCGGAAAACCGCAGCGCTTGAACACGGCGAGCATGGGCTTGTTCTCGGACAGGACTTCGGCGTGAAACTCCCGCAGGCCCTTCGCCG
>JBMORA010000020.1:0-3025 GCA_049320885.1 Thermodesulfobacteriota bacterium
AATAGTGAGGGATGAAAAAAGAAAAAAAGGTTGTCGTTTTTCAGTGATTAAATTAGATTTTGAAAATCTGTCGCCGGGGGATTTTGACCCGGCCACGGGTGGGGGATTTTCAAGTGGCCATCGGGGGCTATTCCGAAAACACGGAAAGGGCGTATCTTGCCGCCGTCAAAGGACTTGCCGGGTACTACCACAAATCCCCCGAACTGATCACCAAAGAAGAAATCGAACGCTATCTCCTCCATATCCGGGACGAACGCGGCCTGGCGTTCGGCACCTGCAATCAGATCGTCAATGCGCTTTACTTTTTTTACAAGCATACGCTTGACGATCCGGGTCGGATGGCCGCCATCCCCTTGCGGAAATCCCGGAAGCATCTCCCGGAAGTCCTCAGCCGGGAGGAGGTCATGCGGCTGATCAACGCTCCTTCCAATCTCAAGCACCGGATCATGCTGATGACCACCTATTCCGCCGGGCTTAGAGTCAGCGAGGTCGTTTCTCTCAAGATCAGCCATATTGAAAGCGATCGCGGGATGATCCGGGTCGAGCAGGGAAAAGGCTTCAAAGACCGCTATACGCTTCTTTCGGAAAGACTCCTGGAAGAGCTGCGCAATTACTACCGGGCCTTTCGTCCCCGAACCTACCTGTTCCCCGGCAGTCGCTCCGATGAGCCCATCGACATATCAACAGCCGGAAGAATTTACAGGGCCGCGAAGAAAGATGCCGGCATCACCCGCGGCAAGGGCATCCATACGCTGCGGCATTGCTTCGCCAGTCATCTGCTGGAGGCCGGGTATGACATTCATATCATCCAGCGCCTTCTGGGACATCGGCAACTCTCAACCACCCTGGTGTACCTGCATGTCTCGCAGAAGAATCTCACCCGGGTCAAAAGTCCCCTGGATTTTATCGCCTCCGGCAGGGATGAAGCATAATGGCCGCCATGAAGGCGACCGTGGAGGTTGCCGATATCCTCCGGGCGCATATAGGGGATTATCAGAAACAGTACAAGCTCCATCCGGATCATTACAAAGTGGTGTACGACATCATGAACTGCCGCACCGAATACCTGGGCGGCCATGTCGAACGCTGTGACCATTGCGGCGTCGAAAGAACGCTGTATAATTCCTGCCGGAATCGCCACTGCCCCAAATGCCAGACCCTGACCAAGGAAAAATGGCTCGCGGCCCGCAAGGCCGAACTGCTGAAGGTGGCCTATTTTCATGTGGTCTTCACCCTGCCCCATGAGTTCAATCCGGTCATCCTGTGCAACAAGCGGGTCATTCTGACGATTCTGTTCCAAGCGGTATCCGCGACCCTGCTCGCCTTTGGCCGGAATCCGGAAAACGGTCTTGGCGGCACCATCGGCTTCATCGCCGTGCTGCATACCTGGGACCAGCAGCTGAACGACCATTTTCATCTTCACTGCCTGGTTCCGGCCGGGGCTTTGTCCGCAAACGGAAAAAATCGGGGACAGGCGAATAATTGCATTTTTCCAAGTATTATGGTATCCAATCTCAAACCCTCAAAAAAACGGAGGCCCCCATATGCCCAGAATCGCCAGAATGATCGTCCCGGATCAGAAAACCGTGTACCATGTCATGTCCCGCACCGCCCTGGACGGCTATCCCTTCAGCGATGTGGATAAAGATCAGGTCGTTGCCATCATCAAGCGGCTTGCCAAAATCTATTTCACCGATATTCTGGGATATTGCATCATGGGCAACCATTTCCACCTGCTGGTCCGGATGCATCCGGCGGATTATGTAAGCGATGACGAGGTGAAAAAGCGCTATACGTTATATTACGGGGACGACAAGAACTTCATCGAAGACCATACTCCCCTGCTCCGGGACAAATGGTCCAGCCTTTCGGAATTCATCCGGGAGATCAAGCAGACCTTCTCGCGGTATTTCAACCGCTATCACGGCCGGCGGGGAACCCTGTGGGGCGAGCGTTTCAAAAGCCTGATCGTGGAAAACGGCGAAACCCTGATCAACTGCCTGGCCTATATCGACCTCAACCCCATCCGCGCCGGTTTAACGGCCCGGCCAGAGGACTACCGCTGGAGCTCCATGGGCTATCATTTCCAGACCGGCAACCGGGATGATTTCCTGTCCTGGGAATTCGGGCTGACCGAGTTCGGCGTGGCCGGCAAGGAGGAACGACTAATGCGGTACCGAAAATATGTGTATGAAGCCGGAGCCTTACCGAAAAATGAAGGAAGAAGTTTGAAGGATGAAAATGAACGGGTAATCAAAAGAACAACCCTGGAAAAGGAACGGAAAAAAGGTTTTCAGGTCTCGCGGGTGGACCGGTTTCTGTTTCGCACCCGCTATTTTTCCGATTCCGGCATCATCGGCAGCAAGGCCTTTGTCTCCGGCCTGTACCAGCGGTTCAAAGGTCATTTTCACACCACCCGGGAGAAAAAGCCCAAGCGCATCAAGGGTCTTGATGGAATCTATTCCCTGAAACGGCTTGCGGAAGCATAAAACCTGGCGACAAAAAAAACCTGATGGTTATTGCCGGCGATCATTGAGGTGAAATGGTCATATGGCCCCTGGACCCCGTTTATTTCTGTCCCGAAAAGCGGAAATCGCCTGATGAACCCGCCGGAACAACCTCTTTACAATCCGAATATATTGATAATCATATTTTCGAGCCGAACATGGCGGCTCAGCTCAACCAATTTTATCCATCATCCCGCTGAGACATATCGACTGTTTTCACCTGACCGCTGTCAGAGGCGGAATGACTGCCAGTGCTTCTCCTGCATGCGGGACGCTGGATAAAAATCTAAACGTTGGCGCATTCGTCTTATTACAGGGGATGTCTTGTTAATTGCTTGGATAGTACGTCTAAAGAAACAATGGGAGGTGCGCTATGAGCAAATTATCGAATATCATTGCTGTCCGGTTAACTTTTTTAAAAACCGTGTAACATATAAATATATTTATCTATATTAACGAAAATATTTTTTCCGATTAAAGATTTTAAAAATTTATCAGTTTTTCGGCTTTTGGAACCA
>JBMORA010000021.1:0-22114 GCA_049320885.1 Thermodesulfobacteriota bacterium
CGGGGGAGGACCTGCTGTTTCTGGAAAGCTACAAGAGCAGCCTGCGGCTGGCCAACGGCAAAACCATCGAGTTCCGGCCCATGCTGCCCTCGGATGAATTCTCCTCGCGCAATTTCTTCTATTCCCTGAAAGAGGAAACCATTTACAACCGGTATTTCAGCCGGATCCAAAACTTCACCCATGAACTGATGCAGAAGCAGTGGGCGAGGATCGACTATCGCAACAACATGTCCATCCTGGGACTGGTGCAACGGGGAGGCCACAAGGAAATCATGGCCATCGGTTCCTATGTCCGGATGAACGACACCATGGCGGAAGTCGCCTTCGTGGTACGGGAGGATTTCCAGGGCATGGGCATCGGCAGTTATCTGCTACAGACCCTCGAGGGCATCGCCCGGCAGAACGGCATATCGGCTTTCTGGGCCACGCTGCTGCGCGAGAATAAAATCATGGAGCGGGTTTTCCGCAAGCGTTACCCCAGGGCGGGAATTGTTTATGATTGCGGCGAGACTTATATCACCATGGCGTTCGACCAAACGGCAGCGGAGGGATAAAACCGATTTCCTGCACGAAGTTGCAGAAAACCGGAGAGGACCGGGGCGGTCCTCTCCGGTTTATCATAGCGACGCTTGGGGTTTAAAAATTATAGGTCACCTTGGCGGCGAACAGGTACCAGCCCTCACCGGGATTCGGATCGTCCTTCCAATCGACCTCGTCCAGACCTCTCATGGCATGCCCCTCGAGTTTGAACAGCCAGTAGTCGTTGATATCGAAACGGGCCGTCACGCAGCCATCCCTCAGCCAGCGCGCGGAGGCGGGTTCACCCCGGGCCACATGTTCTTCGCCGCCCCGGTCGTCGATATTCGTGCAGTAGTCGGAGTAATAGCCGCCCAGCTCGAACCAGTAATTGAACCGATAAGAAGCGCCGGCCGTCCAGCCTTCGATGTCGGTCGTTTCCGCATCCCGGGGATCCACCTTGATGCGGTTGTACTCCCCGAAAAGCATCAGGTTCTCGATGGTATATTCCAGCGAGTAGACCCATGACGACACCTCATCCAGCTTGATGGTGACCGGCATGGTCTCGGCGGCCGGATCGGCTCCACCGCCCACCGCGGGCCGATCCACGGTAAGGTTCATGTCGATCTCCACTTCGGAACCGAAATAGGTTGTGGATAGGCGCAGGCCGTCCGCAAAAGGCGGGCTCCAGCGCAGGGCGAAATTCTTCGTGTTCTTGGTACGCAAATCTTCAATACCGGTCTGGATATCCGTATTGCCGACATAGGCATCGGCGGCGGCGTCCGCCGTGGCGCCGAAATTGGCCTCGGCCATTGCTTGGGCCGTGGCCGGATCGAGACCCGCGGCGATATAGGCCGCCGTGGCCTGGGCGATGACCCCGCTTCTGACCTGGGCATGGATGGCGTCCTGGACCTCATAGACGGCGAAATCCGACAGATCCTGAGCAATCTTACCCTTTTCATCCGGAGGCACCACGCCGTAACTCGCATGGTAGGAAAAACCCAAAGGCAGTTCGCCGTAAAGATTCCCGCCCTTCATGCCGGCAAATGTGTCCCGGGTGGAGGGGTCGTAGATCGCCCGCGGCAAAAACACATAGGTCCTCACCGCGTCGATATCCCTGGTTTCGTTGTACAGGCCGTGGGCGATCTTGAATTTGCCGGCCCGGATACCGAGCATGTTGTGCCAGCGGTAGTCTCCATAGGCCCAGTCGACACCGATTTCGTCATTACCGAATTCGCCGAAATCCATGGCGAACAACTGCGCCCCCACCCGCAGATCGTCGGTCAGCTGCGACGTGAAATTCAGGCCCATTTCGTTCATTTCGAAAGATCCCTCTTCGGTCCTCACCCCCAGGTAATCATATTTGTCCGACTGTAAATAGCCCTGGGAGATGAACCCGTGGATGGCCACATCGCCCAAGTCATAGGCGCCAGCGACTCCCGCCCAGGCAACCCAGCAAGTCACTATCATCACAATATATTTTTTCATGGATATCCCCTCCTTAGTTCACGGAAATGACTTTGGTGTTCGCCGGCGCCGTTGTGCCGCTGACATAGCCGATGGCCCCCGGTGTCTCGGAGACATACTGCGCGAGTTCTTTTTCCGTATCGAATGTCTTCGGCAGGCTGCCCTTGCCGGAAAACAGCATCTGTTTCCAGTAAGCGGAATATTGGGAATCCGTCCGTTTGATGTAGTTCTTTAAAAACTCTTTGTGGACATCCCCCTTCAGTACCACAAAACTAACCTTGCTGTCGTCCCCCCATTTGGCGGTCTTGCCCAGAAAAACATCTTGAATTTCCGTCGTACTCATGGAATTCACCGGCACCGATGGATTGGAAATTACGATCACATCGGCCAACGCGGCCATGCTTCCCGTGTGTGCGGTGAACACCAGGACCAACAACATCCACCATATCTTTTTCATTTTCCGTCCCTCCTCACGATTATAGAATAAACCGGAAAAAACAGCAGGTACATCGAAGGCTTTTTCCGGATGGCCCCAGGGTCACGATAATGACTCCGCCCGTCTGATTTTCAAAATGGTATTTGTCGGATTTCGGGTTAAGAAAACTGGAGAAAAAAGGAATACTCCGAATGATTGTCTGAAACGCAAAAAACCACTGTCCAATCCAATCTGCATGTGCTTCCGCTTCCGTAAAAAGCCGCTGGATGCGTGACAGTCGCTACACGTTCGCTACTGAAAAAAGAAAGAATATCCTAAGGATGAAGTAGGATGTTTTTAGCACAAATCGGCAGGCAAGTAAACAAAAAACATTCCCGCTGGGGGGTCCGGGAAGAACTCCCCCGCTCACTGTTATCCATCGGCCAGGCAACGGATGATCCCGGCGACCTGATCGACGGAAACACTCCCGCACAAATCGGCGCTGAGATCCTTGATCCGCCGGACGATTTCGGAAAGCAGTTCCGGGTCATAATCCAACTGGTGGGCCGCAAGGAATTTCTCCACCAGCGCTTTCCCGCACAGAACGTTCAGGCAGTAATCGGCCCCCATGGTCTGGACGCCGTACTGCCGGCCGCCGTGGGTTCCGGCCACATGGGTTCTCACGTCCCGGCCGAAAAACGGCGTGCGGTCATCCATCAGACGGACGCCGGTTTTTTTGAAACAAATCTCATCGACATAGGCGTAGTATTGCCGGAACAAGTCGGTTTCGGCGGTCTTCAGATTCAGATGGTATCCCTGTTCCGCCAGGCACCTGCCTGTCAGGAAAAGATCGCCGATACCATTGCGCTCGCCGATGCCCAGGGCCGTCACCTCCATCACCCGGGCACCGGCCGAAACACCGGTCACCGTGTTGGCCGTCGCCATCCCCATGTCGTTGTGGCAATGCACGCCGATGCGGGTGGCGCTTTGTTCCGTCATGGCGACGAACTTCCGCACCGTTTCATATAATCGGCCGGGCCACAGGAGACCGGACGTATCCGGCAGGGTCAGCAGGTCAATCCGGAGCTCATGGATCAGCAGTTCGGCGCAAGCCGTCAGAAACCCCATGTCCGCCCTGCCAATATCCAGCACGCTGACCCCGGTCCGGGAATCAGGCAGCTCCGTCCGGACATGGCCCACGGCCTGTCTCAATGCCGTGAAAACCGCTTCCGTCGCGACCCGATCCTTTGCAGCCGAAGGCGCCAGGGCCACGTGAAGATGGATATCCTGCACGCCGGCCGCCGTCATTCGCTCGACATCCGGCGGCAGCGCCCTGCCCAGGGCCGCCAGGCGGATGCCATATCCCCTTTTTTCAGCCGTTTCGCGCAGCCGGCTGATTGCCCGGAACTCGCTCACATGGGCCGAGGGATAGCCGGCCTGGGAGATATCCACCCCCAGGGCTTCCTGAAATTCCAGAATCCGGAGGCGCTCTTCCAGGGAAAATACCAATCCCCGATACTGCATGCCCTCCCGAAGGGTCTGGTCGATAACGGTGATGGTTCCTGCGTTCATGGAAATTCCTCCCCCGCCCAGCCGGTCTTCTTCATAAGCCATTCGTGTCAAACCTTGCCAAGGAATATCAAACATGCTATTTTTTTGCCAATCTTAATGTTGATCGATAGTGTATCGGCAGACGACCGCCGACTTTTCCCAAGGATCCCTTCCCCGCATATGGAGACGCTTATGAAGCCGGTTCACTCCTGGGCAGACAGATATATTGAAAAAAGCAAAACCGTGCAAGAGGCCATCGGACACATCAAGCCTGGACAACGGGTCTTTATTGGATCATCATGCGGCGAACCGCAACATCTCGTCCAGGAGCTTTCCGAGGCCGCCGTCAATCTGACGGATATCGAAATCATCCGCTTGCTGGCCCTGGAAACCATCCCCTTGACGTTGATCGCCAATAAAAGCAAAAGCCAGAGCCTGAACATCCGGTCTTTCTACAGCGGTTCGGCCCACGCCAAGGGTCTTTCCCGGAACATGCGCTTCATCACCCCCATCAATCTTTCCGCCATTCCGCGACTTTTCAAAACCCGGAGGCTGCCGATCCATGTGGCCCTGATCCAGGTCTCCCCGCCGGATGATTTCGGCTGGATGAGCCTAGGGGTCTCCGTGGATGTGACCATGGCCGCGGCTCAATCCGCGGACCTGGTGATCGCCCAGGTGAATCCGAAAATGCCCCGAATCCTGGGCCGCAGCTTCATCCACGTCAACGATGTGCACATCTTCGTGGAACATGAGGAGGACATATTGACCATCGGTGATTATCCGGACATCAAATCCGCCGATATGGTGGCCCGGCAGATCGCCCGCCTGATCGATGACGGCTCCACCATTCAGATCAGCCTGGGCGCCACTCCCCATGCAACGCTGCTGGCCCTTTCAGGGAAAAACGACCTCGGCGTCCACAGCCAGTTCCTCACCGACGGCATGATGCGGCTTTTTTCCGAAGGCGTCATCACCAACCGTAAAAAGGGAATCAACGAGGGAAAACTGGTGGCCAGCAGCGCCATCGGCAGCAAGGATCTGTATCAATTCCTGCATGACAATCCGGCCGTGGAGTTCATGCCTTCCGATTATGTCAACAATCCAAACATCATTTCCAGCCACCATAAAATGGTTTCCATGAATGTCGCCCTCGCCATGGATTTGACCGGCCAAGCCGCGGCGGACGCATTGCCGTACAACCATTTTTCAGGAGTGACCGGCATGCTCGACTTCGTCCGCGGCTCTTCCCGGTCCGAGGGCGGGAAATCCATCCTTCTGATGACCTCCACGGATCAGCAGGAGGGCAAAAGCCGGATCGTGCCCCAGCTCCACGACATGGCCGTTGTGATACCCCGCAGCGACGTCCAGTATGTCGTGACCGAATACGGCGCGGTCAACCTGTTCGGGAAAAGCATCCAGGAAAGGGCCATGGCCATGATCAGCATCGCCCATCCCAAATTCAGGGATGAATTGTTCTCCAAGGCCAAGGAAATGGGCCTGCTGGGACCGGAGAGAACCCTGACCGACTCGATCCATGGCGTTTACCCGGTGCATCTGGAGGAAACGCTCGAAATCAACGGGGAGCAAATCATCATCCGTCCGGTGAAACCCGTGGATGAACGCCGCATTCAGGAACATTTCTACAATTTGGACCAAAACGACGTAGTGGCCAGGTTTTTCCACGACAAGCGCAGCTTTGTGCACGATGAAATCCAGGGAATTTCCCTTATCGATTACATCAACGACCTGACCCTCGTGGCGGTTGTCGGGGAAATCGGTTTCGGCCAGGTGGTGGCCATTGGTGAATGTCTGATCGAGCATTCCAGCAATACCGCCGAGGTGGCTTTTTCCATCAGCAAGTCCTATCAGGGAAAAGGACTGGGAAAAATCCTGTTGAAAAAACTGGCGGATTCCGCCCGGGAACACGGCATCGCAGGCCTCTTCGCCTATACGTCACCCCAAAACAAAGCCATGATCAATGTGTTCAAGACACTTCCCTATCCGGTGAAAACCGTGCTGGACGACGACAAACTGTTGCTCAGCTGCCGATTCGACGGTCAACCGGCGGTCTGAACCGGAACCTACTTTACCCTTTGACACAAAACGATATTTCACATATAGCAGGATGCAGTGCGGTTACAACAATACCATCAAACAACACCCTTTCCACGGCTGAATCGGCCACCCCGGTTTTGCTTGGGCAAAGAGGCATCGGAAGGTTGAATCAACCCGGTTTCATGGGAAGCTGTCTGCCGGGAAGGGAGCGCCGAAGGAGGCGGATGATGAAATACCGGTTTTTCTGCATCGCTGTGTCGTTATGCATATGGATGGGGACGGCCTGGGGTTCTCCCGTCGGCAATATCGCCGATCCGGCCTGTTTAAGCAGCGGGGTTTTCACCCACGAACGCCCGAACGGGATTTTCGCCGGGATGGAGGCGGATTTTTCCACCGACCGGGATTACCAGCTCCAGACCGGCGATATCACCCTGAATACCTACGGCACGAGAATCGGCGCCATCCTCGGAAACAATATCATGATATACGGTTTTGCCGGAGTCAGTGAGTATGAGGACAACAAATACATCATCTCGTATTATCTGCCGGATTCGCCGGACCGCAGCGAGGCGGTCAACAGCCTGAAAATCGCAACGGATCCGGATTTTGTTTACGGGGCCGGCATCACTGCCGTCATGTATGAGCACAAGGTCAACGAGGGTGTTTTCCTGCGGATCGGCCTGGATGTCAATTACCGCCGACTGGAACTGGAGGATACGGAAGCGGTGATGTACCATACGGTGTACAATCACCCGGATCCGACCAACCGCGGCAGGCAGATCACACCCAATGTGAATTACACCCTGCGCCTGGACGATTACCAGGGCGCCCTGTCCCTGTCCTATCAGGTCGACAATTTCGTGCCCTATTTCGGCTTTCTGGTCATGGAGAGCCGGGGAAATGAGACGATCGAGGTTCCCAACGACGACTACTATTATTACAATGGAGACATACTCCTGGAGCAGAATAAAGGCTATTTCGTCGGAATCAGTTACAATTATTCCAACAAACTCAGCCTGAACGTGGAAGCGCGGAACCGAAGCGAATCGGCAATCACCTGCCGAGTCCTGGTGAGATTTTAGGCTGGCGTGAATCAGCGGAGGTTGTCATGTGGCAGTCACTCAACATTGCAAAAAAAATATGGCTCAGCATCTGTATTCTGATTCTGGGGTACCTGTTTTCCATGGGTTTTGGTTTTTTCAAGGGGAAACAGACGGAAACCCGACTGCTAGCCGTATCCGACTACCTGTTTCCCTCCGCAAAGGAAAGCCAGGCGGCCCTGACCGCCTATAACGAACAGATCAAACTCTATAAGGACGCGGTTCTGCTGGGAGACACCGAGCTGGTCAAAGAAGGTGAAAAAAAATCCCTGGAGGCTGTTCGTAATCTGAACAATATCATCAACCAACCCGAAATCCCCGCGGCAACCAAGGAAAGAGTGGCGCTCATTCATCAGGAGCTTGTCGAATTCACGAAAAAAGCTTCCCAGATATACACCGTAATGAGTTCGCCAGAACTGGAGGAAGACGGCAAGGAGGGCACCATCTCCAACCAGGCCTCCAAACTCGCGGATGAAATCGACCGGTTGAAAGACCTGCTGGCGGTTCTCACCCAGGATTTCTCGGACAACCTCCGCTATGAATTGTCGGCGGTGAGGAGCGACACCAAGGGCCTTCGCTACTTGAACCTGACCATTTTTTTCATTGTGGTGATCGTCGCCATGATTCTGATGTCCATCCTGATCAAACATTCCATCACCCTGCCCCTGCGAAACACCGGCGGAATGCTGCGGGATATCGCCCAGGGCGAAGGCGATTTGACCAGGCGCCTGGCCGTGCTCAGCAACGATGAGGTCGGCGACCTCTCCCAGTGGTTCAATACCTTCATCGACAATCTTCAGGGGATGATCCAAAAAATCGCCGGCAATGCGGACACCCTGAGTGTCTCGGCCAAGGAGCTCACCGCGCTTTCCGGCCTGATGACGGACGCGGCCAATCAGATGTCGGCCCGGGCCGACACGGTCGCCTCGGCGGCCGAACAGATGAACAACAACATGGATTCAGTGGCGGCGGCCATGGAGGAGGCGTCCACCAATACGGAAATGGTGGCAACCGCCGCGGAAGAGATGACCGCCACCATCAGTGAAATCGCCCAGAATTCCGAAAAAGCGGCGGCCATCTCCAACGAAGCCGTGACCCAGGCCAAAAATGCCTCCGAACGGGTGGCGGCGTTGGGTATCGCGGCCCAGGAAGTCGGCAAGGTCACCGAAGCCATCACCGAAATTTCCGAGCAGACCAATCTTCTGGCCCTGAACGCCACCATCGAGGCGGCCCGGGCGGGAGAAGCCGGGAAAGGGTTTGCCGTCGTGGCGAATGAAATCAAGGAGCTGGCCCGCCAGACCGCCTCGGCGACTCACGATATCAAACAAAAAATCGACGGCATCCAGGGGACAACGGCCGGCACGGTGTCCGATATTGAGCAAATCTCCAAGATCATCAACGATGTCAATGAAATCGTCTCCACCATCGCCACCGCCGTGGAAGAACAATCAGTGACGACCAAGGAAATCGCCAGCAACGTGGTCCAGGTTTCCAGCGGTATCAGCGACGTCAATAAAAACGTGGCCCAGAGTTCCACCGTCGCCGCCCAGATCGCCAGCGATATTTCCGAAGTCAATCACGCGGCCAGTGAAATGTCCAACAGCAGTTCCCAGTTGAATCTGAACGCCGAAAAACTGGCCCAACTGGCGGAACAGCTGAGCCAGCTGGTGGGCAAATTCAAGGTCTAGCCGGAAGATGCGGCCATGAATACCCATTGGCGCTCCTTCGCGCCGATCCTTCTTGGACTGGCCGCGGCCCAACTCCTGTCCACCGGATTCATTGCCTGGAGCAACCAGGATTATTACCATACCCTGACGGTTCTTGATCAGGCCGGTTACGTAATCGTTCCCAACCGGAACGTTCTGCCGGCGCTCACCACCCTGTCGGCCGCCGCCAACGGCGGCCTTTTCTTCACGCTGACCATCGGACTCACCCTGTCACTGGCCGCCGGAGGTCTGGCCATGTCCTTTCGGGGTGGCCCTCGCTCCGGAAAGCGCATCATCCCCGCCGGCTTCGTATGGCTGCTGTGCATCGGAGCAGCCAATTACAGGGGCATCAACCTGTTTTTCACCGCCCTGCTGCTTATCGTGCCGACCGCGGTGTTCCTGAGCGCCTTGAAATGGCTTCCCAAATCCTCCCGGGAGCAACGATGGCACGGACTGCGAACCCACGCGGTTTTACTGACGGTATTCACGGCCATCGTCATCATGAAGGCCGACATGGAACTATTTCTGGAGATTCGCGATCGGCTGCTGCTGTCAACGGAGATCGGTGAAAAGCTGAACGATTTCTACTACCGTAACAGTCTGTATTCGGCCAACGCTTTCAAATCCATGGGCCAGTTGCTGATAAAACCCTGCCGGCTGGACTTTCCGGCAACCGCGAACCATGCAAGCCAGATCCGGAATCAACTGCTTCTCCGGGATTATCTGCCGGTGGAAGCCCATGCCGACATGCATATCCGGATGTCCGGAAGCGACCTGATTTTCCAGCAGGCCGGGAAGGACGTTCTGACCGCGACCATACGGGATTTTCTACTTCGTCCCCGGGAAATTCTCGATGAATTCGTCCGCAAATGCGACCGGCATGCCTTTTTCCGAAACGCCACCATGGTTTCGCTGTTGTTTTCAGGCGCCGCCGTTCTATACGCCTGTTGCTGCCTGCCGATTTTCGCGGTTGTAGGCGGCATTCTGCCCTGGGCCCGAAAAACCCCGGTCCGGGTCGTCCTGTGCAGCGGCGCCGCCGCGGCGTTGCTGTACCTGTTGTCGCCGCCGGGGCATGTCGCGGAACCGGATCTCACCCGGGCCCTCGCCACGGAAGACCCCCACCGGCGCATCGAAGCGCTGAAACGGGTTCATGACCAGGCCCTCGACATTTACCGCTATGCGCCGGTAAACCGGCTGGCGGAAAGCCCGCGAGCCGCCGAACGATACTGGCTGGCCAGGGCCCTGGCCAAAAGTCGCCAACCGGCGGCCCGCGAGGTAATCCTCCGGTTGCTGGACGACCGGCAGTTCAATGTCGTCTGCATGGCTTACTACGCGCTGGGTTTTCAGGGGAATCCGGGGGATATCCGATCCGTCCTGGAACGGCTCCGGCGGTCCACGAACTGGTACGAGCAGTGGTATGGTTACCGTACGCTCCGGAAATTGGGATGGATACAAACAACCTCGACCTGAAAACAGTGGGAATCATCATCGCCGGCCTGATCCTGACGGAAACAGCCCGTACCATGGCGACAGTCCATCTGACCGCACCGGTTCTGCTCATTCTGGGAGTCACCCGGCTCGTTCAAAGCGCCATGATCCTGGGCGTCGTATTCGTGCACACCAGGGGGCTTGCCGCCATCGGTCTCCACTCGCGGCAACTTCTGCCGGGGATGAAAATGGGGCTCGTCTGGTCCGCCGGATTCGGGCTGCTCACCGCCGTCGGTTTCGGGATTCTCCAGCTGCTGGATCTTCACCCCCTTACGCTGTTGCGGGTCTCCCTGCCCGCCCAACCCGGCATGCGTGGCCTCTTTTTCCTGGTGGGCGGAATTGTGGCCCCCATCGCCGAGGAAATCTTTTTCAGAGGGATTCTGTATGGGTATTTCCGGCGCTGGGGCGTGATACCGGCCGTCTGTTTCAGCACCCTGTTGTTCTCCGTGGCACATTCCGGCGTATCCATGGTTCAGGCCAGCGGCGGGCTCCTGTTCGCCATCGCCTATGAAATGGAAAAAAAACTGACAACCCCCATGGTGATTCATGCCGCCGGCAATCTGGCCTTGTTCAGTCTTTCCGCCTGGATGTCCGGTTGAGAAGGCCAAACCCCATGTCCGGCCTCGGCGCCAGGCCGGATTGAGCCAGCCGCATGTCAGCTGTTCCAAGGATATCTCCCCGGAATTCTTCCGTCTGTCTTCTATCGCCTTTACAAGGGAATTCGGTTCTGGTATTGCGAAATCTCCCCGGTATGATATGGAACAACAGCGAATCGAACCACAGGTGACCAATGCCGGTTTATGAATATAAAGCCCTGGATGCAAAAGGAAAATCCATTACAGGGATCATTGATACGGAAAGCGCCGGACTCGCGCGCCAGAAATTGCGCGCATCCAACATTTTCCCGACGGAAATCAAGGAGCTTTACGCCGGCGCCGCCCGGAAGGGCGGCGGACGGACAGCTCTCCCCGGTATTTTTTCGCGGGTCAGCCGAACGGAAATGACCATGATGACTCGGCAGTTATCAACCCTGGTGGGTGCCGGGTTCCCCCTGGTTTCCGCCCTCTCCACCCTGGTGCCGCAGACCAAATCCCAGGCTTTCCGCAAAATTTTATCGCAAATCAAGGACTCCATCGAAGGCGGCAATAGTTTTGCCGGCGCCCTGTCGCTTTATCCGGAAACCTTCTCCCCGATTTATATCAACATGGTGCGGGCCGGGGAATCCTCCGGCACCCTTGAAATCGTCCTGGAGAGATTGGCGGATATCGCCGAAAAACAGCAGTCCCTCAACAACAAGATCAAATCCGTGCTCGCTTACCCGGCGGTGATGTCCGTAGTCGCTGCCGGCGTGCTGTTTTTCCTCCTGGCCTACATTGTGCCGCGCATCACCTCCATCTTCACCAATATCAAACAGGTTTTGCCGTTGCCCACCCGGATGCTCCTGGGCATCAGCTCCGCCCTGAAAACCTACTGGTGGCTGATCCTCGTATTGGCGGCGGGCGCGGTCATCATCACCCGCCTGATGCACAACAACGAAAAAGGAAGGCGCATGCTGGATCGATTCTGGCTCGCCGTGCCCATTGCCGGCCCGCTGTTACGCAAGCTGGCGGTGGCCCGCTTTGCCCGGACCCTGGGTTCCCTGCTGGAAAACGGGGTTTCCATGCTGGTGGCCCTGGAGATCGTGCGCAACATCGTCGGCAACGTGATCATCGCCGAAACCGTGGAAATGGCGGCCAGGGAAGTGGAAAAAGGCCATGCCCTGGGCAAGGCCATCGAGACCGCGGAAACCTTTCCCTACCTCGCCATTCAAATGATCCAGGTGGGAGAGCAGTCCGGCGCCCTCGAGACCATGCTCAACAAAGTTGCCGATGTTTTTGAAACCGAAACCGAATCCAGCCTGGTGGCGCTGACGTCGCTTTTGGAACCCATTATCATTCTCATCATGGGGGTGGTGGTGGCCTTTATCGTGCTGTCCATCATCATGCCCATTATCGAGATGAATCAGCTGATCAAATGATGCAGCGCCGGTGTGAATGGAAACCATGCGATGGGAAAAGCGCGGCCCGAAATACTTTTTAACCTTTTTTCAAAAGGAGGTCTGAAGCGTGAAAATACTACAGGAATTCAAGGAATTCGCAGTCAAGGGCAATGTCGTGGACATGGCGGTGGGCATCATCATCGGCGCGGCATTCGGTAAAATCGTCTCCTCCGTCGTGGGCGACATGATCATGCCGCCCATCGGCATGCTGCTGGGCGGCATGGACTTTACCGACCTGGCTCTCACCCTCAAGGAGGCATCCGGCAACACACCGGCGGTGGTGATCGCCTACGGCAAATTCATCCAGACCATTGTGGATTTCACCATCGTGGCCTTTGCGATTTTCATGCTGGTCAAGGGCATCAACACCTTGAAGCGCAAGAAAGAGGAGGCCCCCAAGGAGCCTCCCGAACCCACAGCGGAGGCAAAACTGCTGGCGGAAATCCGCGATCTCCTCAAAACCAGGCAATAACCTCGGCCACGGGTATGGAAACCGCTTCACAGCCCTTTCCATACCCGCCGGCGTTCCATGATATCAAGGCAGGACCCCTTGCGGTTTCCGGGATTCGATCATGCAGGTTCTGATCAAGACCGCGGTCAGCGTCGCCGTTATCCTGCTGGCGACGGCCGTTGCCAAAAAAGCGCCCTCCATCGCCGGCCTGGTGGCCGTCATGCCGCTCACCGGCGCGCTGGTGCTGGTCTTTGTGTATCTGGAAAACAAGGGGAACTCGGGCCTGATGCAGACGTTCACCCAAAGCGCCATCTGGGGAATGCTGCCCACCATGCTCTTTTTTTTCGTTGCGTTCCTGTGCTTCCGGAAACAGCTTCCCCTGCCGCTGGTCTTGATCGCCGGTTTCGGCGCCTGGTTCCTGGCGGCAATGGTCCATCAATGGCTTTTGCGATAGGCGGTCGCCTGCCCCGAACCCATCAGCCGGACGGCCTGAAACGACGCCAGACCTTGAGGGCTATCCATATCGGCAATACCAGAACCACCAGCCAGCCAATACCCAGGACCACCGGTTCCAGCCAGGACGGCAGAAGCCCGGAGTGTGGGCCCGCCAGAATCAAAACGACGAAAAACGCCGCCGCGGCGATCACCGCAAGTGACAGCAGGTAGGCTGCGATTGTGACGATAATTTTCACGAGACTCTCCCTGTTGCAGTATAGAACTTGCTCTTGAGCACACCGCTGACCATACACCCTTCAATATGAGGAGACAATCACCATGAATTACACCCAAGCGACGGAAACACTGATCTGGAATTTCAGGTTGGATTACGATCCCGTGGGCGTCCGCTTCGTTTTTGATGAAGCGGAAAAAAGTGCGCTCCCGGTAACCCATACCTCCAAGGCCAGATTGTCCTACTGCATGTACCTGGCAGCGGCGCGATCGGCCAAACACGCCCTCTTCATGAACCCGAACCGCCTTTTGTGCCCAAACGCCCAGCCCGTATTCGGATTCCGGGGTCTTGAAAAAGAGACGGATGGGAAAAATCACGAAAAATACCTGATCGACCCCGAACTTTCATGGCAGGCTCCCCGGGAAAAAGAACGGCTTTCCGAAGGGGTCTGCAAGGGAATCTTCATAGCACCCCTAACCAGTTTCGATGCCACGGATCTTCCTCCAAGCGTCGTGTTTCTGTTGGTCACCCCGTTTCAGGCCTACCATATCCTGAACGACTACATGGGAGCCATGAACAGACCCAACCTCACCTTCTTCGCCACGCCCAATTCGGCGGTCTGCTCCGGCACCGTCTATGCCTACAATAAAAATTCCGCCAACATGACCACCATGTGCGCCGGTTCCAAGGCCTCGGGAAAAACCGAGATGAACTACATGAACCTGTTCATTCCCGGGGGCCAGATCATCCCCACCGTGGAGCAGCTGGTGAAACGGATCGAGACCAAGGGCGGCCCATCCCTTCTGGGTGCAGGCGGCCAGCCCTGGCCCGGTCTGGACGTATGTACGGGATGCCCCATGATCAAATTCGAGAAGGTGCGGAAGGAAGTCAGCAAAACCCTGGTCGCTATTTGACCTCGGGCAAAATCTCCGCGGGTTTTGCCACAATGGGGACGGGACGGAACATTTCCAGCGAAATGGATTGAATAAAATCCTTGGGAAAATTGAAAAAAGGCGCCGGTTGGTTTACCAGCGGCGGGATATCATTGGTCATCATGACATCAAATATGTGGTCATTTTGGGCCCAAATCCGGTTCAGCCAGGTCTGAAATTCCTTTTGGAAAACCGGGTCGCCCGCATAGTCACCCAGCAAATTGGCTGTCACGGGGATGCGTTCGATATTGACACGGATTTCCGGGATCCGGCCGCACATGAGATCCCAGATTCGTTTTTTCTTGCCCGGATATACAATGACAATATTCAGAATTTCGTCCAGCCTGTCGCCCATGGCGCGCAGCACATACGAAATGCCGCCGGCCTTGGGACGAAGAAGATGGGTGTAGGTGGATTGCTGTCGAGCATGTTTTTGGGGGGTAAAACGGGTGCCTTCAATGAAATTCATGACCGAAATGGGGGTCTGCTTGAATTTCTCGCAGGCCTTTCTCGTAATCTCGAGATCCTTGCCTTTCAAATGCGGGTTCTTTTTTAAAAATGACTGGGAATACCGTTTCATGAATGGATAATCCTGGGCCCACCAGACCATGCCCATCACCGGCACCCACATTAATTCCTTTTTAAGAAAAAATTTTAAAAACGGCACCCTGCCGCGCAAAATGGTCTGCAATACAACGATATCCGTCCAGGCCTGATGATTTGAAATCACCAGATACCATTTATCGAGGTCGAGGGTCTCCAAGCCCGTCACCTTCCAGGACATGGTATGCAGCAGGCGCATGGTGATCGAATTCATCAGAATCCAAAAAGAGGAGATGGTGATGATCTGCCGGGTGCAATATTGTCGCCAGCCCGCATGTGGAATAGTGATTTTCAACAAGGCCACCGTAAAAAACGGAATACAGCAGAAAAACGTGTTCAGGATGATGGCGATAAAACCGATTATTCCGCGTACGGTGCCGGGCAGAAGTCTAAGCATGATAATCCTGTTCACCCAAGGAGTGTCATTTATAAAAAGACGGGGTTCGCCCACCTGGGCGAGCCCCGTCCGAAGCCTCTGCGTGACTACAATCAACCCATTATTTTTTCAAATTATTTTTGATGGTTTTACAAAAGTTTTACATTTTCAATCGAATTTTAACCCGGATACACAACCGCTATGCATGTGGTGCGAACACTTCCAGACTGAGAAGGGAGAAAGAAGCTGGGTGCCGTTCGGACAACGTCTTACCTCAACGTGCCGATGAAGCAGCCCCCGCCGTTATTTCCTGAAGATTCCGAGTTTTTGGTATCAGGGTGACCTCCTGGCGTGATTGCCTCCGTAAATTCTTTCTCTCTCCTGTCAGCGTAAAATATCCCCTGGGTGTCTGGATTGGCCACTCCCGAATGGTCGAATGCAGGTACAAAATAACGCCTTGTCCCGAGAACCCCTACAACGTATCTCAAATAGGTTTCCTGGTTCTCAAGGCTTGCAACAGCGTTGCCATTATCCGGACCGATAGAGGGCCAGCCAGTATGAGTCATTACCGGGCGACCATTCTGAGATGTTATCAACATCATATTATCAAGAAAATAACCAGTTGCATCATCAATGCCGATCCCGTCATTATACGGATCGATATTAACGATACGATCGTAGCACTCAGCTGAAAGCACAGGATTATCTCGCCACACACGCCAATCTTCGGCCGTCGTGACCGGTGCGGTTCCGTTCGGCCAGAGATCCGAAATCTCATCTTTTATGTACCTGACTGCTGAGACCAGATCACCAACCGACATAGTGCCATTTGTAACTGTGTTTGTGCCTGCTATAAAGCCAAGCGCGGTAGCATAACCTGCTCTTGCGACTTCAATCAATGCATCCAGCTGTTCCTGATCGCCGACATCATTGTTCAATCTGGCAGCGGCATAAAAGAGCAGGCCTTTCTCTTCACATATAGAAGGTATCATGGATAGAACGCCTTCAAGGCCATATATCCTGAGCACAGGAGATTTGAGATCGGCTATCAGCTGGAGATCCTGCCTTATTTGCTCCTCACTACGGAGCGTTCCATTCAAAAAAGGCTCATATGCCACTCCCTGGACTCCAGGGATATAGTCGAGGGGTTCTGAAATGGCCTTGCGTGGCATAAGGAAGCGAGGTCCCTCAAACGATAGTCCCAGGGTCAGCAATCCAGCCAGCCTCATGAAATCTCTACGTGTTGTTATCATTATTATTACAGGTTTAAGATTTCCCTTGATGTAGAGCTTGTGCTTATAATCCTTTTGTTCCCTCAAAAAAGCAGGCCCTCAACAAAGTACCTATGTGGCGCTGATTAGACAAGATAAAACGATTGAATTCAAGTTAATTGTGTGACAGCTCTCTACCTATAGCTACTACCGCCCCCGAATAGCGAATGCGATTGCACTGGCCAGCGACGCCAATGACTGAAAATAGGCTTGACCGTTAATAAGAGATATTGGTATGATAAATTTATCATTTTGATGATTAAAATGATAAATTTTATGACTATCAATGATTATTAATCATACCAATTAACAATTTGCGGGAGGGGGATGATGTCATGGCAGATAAAAACAGAACCCAATCCATGGATTATGCAGAATGCTTTTGGGACAAAACGTTATGGGAAAACAGGCCCGGACCAAGACGGCATAAGCCATGAAAGCGCAACCGGAAAACAGTGGCAAAAGTCGGAAAAGAAAAAAAGTCGATTTGCCTGTGGATCAGCATAAAACCCGCTCCAGGGAAGTAACGGTGCTGTTGCTGCGGCGGATTATCGACGGCGTTTATCCGGCGGGCAGCCGACTACCCACCGAGCGTTTGCTGGGAGAGGAATTCGGAACCTCGCGGAGTGTCATCCGGGAGGCCTTAAAGCGCATTGAAGCCTTGAATCTGGTGGCCATCCGACAGGGTTCAGGAGCGGTGGTCCAGGACTTCCAAACCAAAGGTGGTGTCGAACTCGCTGATCTTTTGCTTTTCGACAGCAACGGTGATATCGACGAGGCCTTTCTGGTGGAAATGGCCCAGCTCCATGAAGGTATGCATATCTGGGTAGTGCGACTTGCAGCCCGGCATGTCACACCGGATGAAATCACCCTTCTGAAAAAATTACTGAATGAGCGGGCTTCGCTCGTTGGTGACCCGGAGAGGCTGACCGGGATCACCATGGAAATCAGCAGGCGCATAGTCCAGGCCGCCCATAACCGCTTTCTGAATCTGCTCTTCAACACCCTGGCCCGCACCACCCGTGTATCCCGGATCGTGTTTACGACACCGGAATATTTTGAACCGGATATGCAGCATTTTTTGGAGCGGCTGGTGGAGGCTTTCGCCCACGGAGATTCCGAGATGGCGGCGCTGCTCACCATGCGCATTTTCAAGAATCACAAGGAGGCCTTTGTTAAAGCCGTAGGACTTCTCAACATGGAAGCCCCCCCATGAGCCCAACTGATTGTGGATTGCCCGGTCATCTGTGCATATTTTGCCCATTTCTCTTTGGAAAAAATCACAGAGTGGTAAAACCGGTTCTGACATCTCCGGGTTCCCGCTCGCTGGGGAGCTGAATCAAAAAGACGACCCCTTCTCCCGGCGAACTGGTGCATTCCATCTGTCCGCCGAGGGTCTGCGTCACCAGATTGTACAGGATATGCATTCCCAGACCAGTTCCACCATGGCTGCGTTTGGTGGTGAAGAACGGATCGAATATTTTGCCCAATGTTTTCTGATCCATGCCCCTGCCGTTGTCCGAATAGATCAGAACGACCCGCTTGGTCTCGCGACGAAATTCCAGGTAAATGTCACCACCTTCTCTTTCCTCGAAACCATGAATCAATGAATTCATGACCAGATTGGTGATGATTTGGGACAAGGCGCCGGGATAGCTCATGATGGTAAGATCATCCGGACAAACGAAGGAAATATGGTGACCACCTTTTTTCAACCGTGGCCGCAAACTGACAAGCAGTTCCTGAACATAGGATTTGATGTTGAACTTACGCAGGTCCTCGACAGACTGGTCCACGGCCACTTGTTTGAAACTTTTTACCAGTTCGGCGGCGCGATTGAGGTTGTTCAGAATCATACCGGAGGTTTCTGCAGCGATTTTTATATATTTTTCGAGCACGGAGCGTTGGATTTTGCCTGTGGCATACTGCTGGATCAGGCTGTTGGTTTTGTCTTCCAATAGCGACGCCGCCGTAATCCCGACAGAAAGAGGTGTATTGATTTCATGGGCGACGCCGGCCACCAAACCTCCCAGGGCGGCCATTTTTTCCGACTGAACGAGTTGCTTCTGGGTGATTTTCAGTGTTTCCAGGGAATCCGTAAGGGCCTTGTTGGCGTTCTCCAACTGGGTTGTCCGTTCGTGAACACGGTGTTCCAGTTCCTCGTTGAGAACGAACAAATCGTTTGCCATGGTGTTTATCTTGTCGGCCAGACCGAGAGAAAGCAGGACCACAACACAGGTGGCGCCAAGCTGAATGCCCCAGTTGGTGACCAGATTGGCCGGAAGCACCCCAAAGGTTTTCAATGCGTACAACAAAACGCCGATGAGGACCATCGTGAAACTGATGACAATGTAGCGCGCCGGCCGGGACCCCTTGGCAAACAGGATGACATTGACCCCAAAAATCATGCCGATACCCCATATCACCAATGCCGTCGCCACCTTGATGCTGAGCGCATAGGGCAGGAACAGGGTCAACCCAAGCCAGATCAGGGTAGGCAGGATGGCTCCATAGAAAATACAGTTGTCGATCATGGGAAAGTCGGCCTTGGTACGGGCATATGAGCGCTCAAATTGGCAAAGCCACAGCAAGGCATTGCAGATGAAGAAAGGGATGCAGTTGTTGGCCCACCAGACAGCGTTGGGCCAGAAAAATTGAAAGGCAAACCCGTTAAGGGACAGGGTGAAGATTATCCAGGAGCCGATAAACAGAACATAATACAGATAGCTGCGATCTTTGACGGAAAGATACAGCAGCAGATTATATAGCACCATGATCATCATCAGGCCGTTATAAACCCAGAAAATCGGCAACTGATGGTTGAGGCGCACAATATAGGCATCCGTCGATAAGGCGATCGGCGAAAAATTCAGCGAGCTGCTGGTCTGGATACGGATGTAGTAGCTTCGCTTCCCCGGTTGTTCCAGAAGACGGAAAATGAAGTTGCGGTCCGGCACCATGCGCTTGTGAAACGGGAAATGATCGCCGGTTTCCCATTTTGTGTATTCGCCGTTGGTTTCCGGAATAAACAGGTCTATCCGGTCCAACAGAGGATAGTTGATTTCCAGAAACCATTCCAGGGGTTCCGTGGTTGGATTTTGGACCATCAACCGGAACCAGTAGGCCGAGGAGGTGAAACCAAAATTGAAAGATGCGTTATGCGATTGAATCCAGGTAATATCATTGGATTGCAAATCGGAAAACCGCAGGCGTCCCTGGGCGTCCTCCATATAGTCCATGTGAATCCCGATGTCTGCCGCCCCCATATCCGGGGACAGAACCATCTGGTGGTTGGCCCGGGCCGCAGATGACAACACTATCAGCAGGAAAACGCCTGCCCCGATAATGATATTGACAGACACCGGTTTGGAAGGGGGGAGAATCTTCATTTCAGTTGTTGCCTGAAAGAAAACCTTTGGATTGTTTTCCCAGCCGGTTGTTGAATGCGATGAAAATCAACCCACCAACTGGAAGGTCAGCGGAAACCGGATTTTTCGGTGATCCGCTGGACCGACTTGGGCATTTTAAATTATCCCCAGCGCTTTAAGACTTGCCTTACCCAACTCTATGCGTTTTGCTCCGTCAGATTCCTTCCTAATGTCTATATTGAGCGCAAACGCATAGACATGATTGTCTTTTTCCACCCATCCTACCCACCATCCAACTCCCGGATCAGGCGCGTTTTGCCAACCGGTCTTTGCATGTAATGTCCAGTTTACGCCGGTATCGGTGATGGTAATGTCTCGAACGCTTTTTTGGGCCGCTTCTGGAAAAGGCAATCTACCCTGAGCAAGTTTGGCAAGAAACCGGGTTTGCTCCACGGAACTGATCATGAGCGGACCCAATAGCCAAAATGTATCAATACTGGTGCCGATTTCGTTGTTCCCATAATCCATCTTCGCGAGATTATCCTGCATACGATCAAAACCGATGCGCCGGGCAAGCGCCTGGTAGATGGGAACATTTGATACGATAATAGCTTCACGCAGGCCCATATCTTTTTCCCAGGCCTTGGTGGATGGTTTCGGGTCGCGCCTGTATGGCAGGACTTCATCAACACTCGTAACCGCCCCGACCGAAAGTCCAATCAATGAATTGGGAATCTTGAATGTTGATGCAGGGATAAATCTCGTTTCTGCCCGGCCTTTATTGTAGCCAACGAACGACCCTCCATCGACATCGAAAAGAACGAAGGTGCCCGTCAGCCCAGAGGCTTTGAAAATCTCGGCTATTTCAGTGCTCTCTTCCCAGTCCGCAGCGTCCACTGACAAAAGGGGAGTTATTGCCAGAAAAGCACAAATTGCGGCCAGAAACAAGTAACTTCGGCGAATCATATTTTTCTCCTGACCAGTAATGGACAAGGCGGCTTTGGTGTTCTTGGCCCTGGTATTTTTATGGCCGCCAGCAAGTCATTATTTCCTTTGTTCCATCGCAATACGCTCATTTTTCAACTCTTCCAGAAGGGTTGAAAGAGTCCAGTTTTCTGAAAACGGTGTCAATGTGGCCCAAAGCGGGCGAGGCAATCCAACACCTTTGTAATTGGAAAGAACTTGTTGAAGTTCGCTTTCCGTAATCCCGGACAGGATAACAGCGCGCTCAATATCACAATCCGTGTCTCGTCCCGTTTGATCGGGCAACGTCAGCAACTCACTGAGGCACATCTCGGTATCCGTATCTGTGGCAAAAATTACCGGAACATCTTTAAGGTGGATGGCGCCCAGTAATTGTATCATCGTTTTCTGTTCTGATGGCGTAAAACCGCATACCAGTACGGCTCTTGGTCCATACATCGGTTCCGTCGATTCTCCGACCTTTGTAAATGTTCCTTCACTCATGATGACTTCCAATCGCGACCTGCAAAATTACTCCAAAATAATCATGAATTACCTTGTCTCGTATTCCAGCCATTTCTTTCTATTCCATGCATGACAATATTGTTTCTAAATTCTTAAATTCTTCTGTTGCATGTTGTTTGATTGCAGATATCTTTTTTCCCGGCATAATGAATAACCGGATGAAAAAATCTATAATTGTTTCTATCTTCAAAAATTTGAAACCTATTCTAAGCTCATGAATAACTTTTGAATCCATATTTATAGGTATAAATGACAATTGAAGATAGACAGGAAAAGGGATTAAAGCCTTCATTAAAAATAAGTTCGGTCTATTTAGAACCATGATTTTCCAACGAAAATTAATTTTATATTTTTCAATGAATTCTTCAAACCGGAATTTATCGCCAACATTTAATACAGCAGGTCTTTCAATTTTTCCAACATGTGCTTTGGGATCCCATTGTCGGTATTTTTCGGGAGTTAAATTGACTATCCAATCAAATATTTGCTCCGGATCACTGCTGTCCGGTTAACTGATTAATGATTACTTATACTTATAAAATAACTACCCATTCAACTTGCAATTCTGGCAAAAAGCCTGTTTTTACAACCCCGTCAATCCCGATTGGGATTGATTGAA
>JBMORA010000022.1:0-137402 GCA_049320885.1 Thermodesulfobacteriota bacterium
TATAAAAGTAGAGCAATTTTGTAATAGCTATATTAAAATAGATAATTACAACTCATTGCCGCATCATATTGATATAGATAGTATAGTAAATCTAAGTAATATACTAAAAAAAGGAAAATGAAACATGTCGGTACTTCAGGCAAATTTCAAGGTGTTGGCAAATCAGATTTTTCATTTTGAGCCTTCTACAGAGAAGATTGGTCCACTAGCTTATATAAAAAGTGAATGTTTTCATAAACACCGTATATCATTGCCTGAATTTAAAAATAGCTCGTACCCAAGATATGCTGAAGTGACTCTAAAGGATTATCTTAGAAATGAGAAACAATTGGGACCATACGAGAGGCAGTTATTAAATGGAATATTATTAGATCCGGCCAAATTGATTTTAATAGCTGGAGCTATAGGGAGTGGAAAAACATCTACGATTAAATATATAATTCATCATTATAGTATATTTAGAAAAAGAGTTGGTGTTTTGGATTTTAATAATCTGCAGTTAGAACCTAAAAACCTTTTAGATAAATTATCGTACGAGGTAAGAATACTTAATCCGAGCTATATCTATTTAAACAATAATATTTTGGCTACAGATCTCGGTGCGTTAGAAAGGCAAGGTATAGATAGGAAAGAAATGCGAATAAAATTGCAAGAGAATTTTTCCGATTCTATATATGAAAGTATAGTGGAGATGTTTCAACAAACCATAGATTATAAAAATACATTAAAAAATAAATCAAGAGCTACTTTGCTATTTAAATTTGCAAAGACGCCAAATGAACTTGTGTTTGATATTATAGATCTAATGCTACAGTTAGTATCGGGTAGTATACCGCTTGGTAACTGTATCAAAACTATTCCTTTTAGAAGCATACTCTCAAAAGTAAATGATGAAATATTGCTAAATGGAGGGCTTAGAAAAGAAAATTTCAATTCTGATTTAGCACGAATTAAAAACGTAATTAATTCCAAATTGAGCCCGAGGGATAAAATCAAATTCTGGTTTTCCTTAATTGATATAATAGGGCAACTGCTCGATAATAAAAAGAATTACTTGTTTTGTATCGTTGATAATATCGATCCACTATCGGCATATCTACAGCACGAACTTCATGATATTTTATTGAATATCGTTGAAAGGGCAACTTTTAAAATTGTTGTACCTGCGCGTTTTTCTACGTTTAAAATCTTAAATAAGGCTAGAGGGTATAACTGGTATCCTCATCATGGGCCTTCCCCAATCGAAGTAATTACTATTAGATTAGCGTATTTTATATCAACGCCAGAAGATTTTAGTGCATACAAGACAATAGAGCAAAAAAATATTAAATCAATTTCTTTAATAAGAGCTTTTGATATATTGTTACGTATGCATCGTGGTTCGGGCGCTTTTAGATCTTTAAGCAGGATGATGGAAGCAATAGCAGGTGATAGCATTCGAAAAGCATATGATGCTATAAGAGAATTGTTTTTAGATGAGACATTAAAGTATTCATATTCAGAAATTGAATACTTAACCGATGAAGTTAATAAAATATTATCGAAATATTTATATCGATCTCTTATTGAAAAAATCGGTTATGTAATTGAAAAAGAGATGGTTGAAATTTCTCGTGAAGCCTATATCCCTGGAGTAGAAAGTCGAATAATAGATGAAAAAGCAAAAGAAAATTCTTGCAGATTAATGATGGTAATAACTTCTATTATTGATAATACATTTTCATCTGTAAAAAATATTACTATTAAAATATCAACAGAGGCTTTTAAAAAAATATTGAATATTGAGGAATCAGGTTATCAGGCAAAAACACGTATCCGGGCAGGTTGTTATACAGCATCAAAAATAGCTAAATCTCGTGGCTTATCGACAGAAATACTTAAAAAATTTACTGAAATTATGCGAAGTACGATTGAAATAGAGATGAAATCTGTTTTAAAGATGCAATATTCTAATTATTTTGGGATAAATGAAATAGAAGAATTTTCTGGCTTTATTTCAGCATCTTTAATAATTGAGGAAGAAAACATTGATAAAATATTTGAAGATCATGATTTCGATCCTGATAACATAGCCTTTAAGTGGTTTGATGAGTGGGATGAATCAAAAATATGCAGAAAAATATTATCTGTAAATTCACCGTTAAACGCTGTTCGAGCTTTAATTAAGACAAGTGCCCATGATATTTTCCACAATTCTCTTGATGGTGAATTATGTTTATCAAAATTACGAATATTATATACCCTTGTTTATGATAGGGATCACAGCAAAACTGTACGGTTTTTTTTAGATGACCTTGAAAAATATTTTATACCCGAAGATAAAATATTACACGCAATTAATGATTTGATTAACTCCGAAACTAGAATTATATGGATAAACAAACAATTTGCGTATAAAGATATCCAGGAACTGTATGAAGATGGAAACCTAAATGTTACATTAACTAGAAGGGGCTGGGGTTACTATAGTCAAGTATTAAAAGAACTAACATATTTGCAGGTTGTATTTATAGAAAGGAAAAGAACATCATCACAGCACTTCTCTTTTAGTGAAAGAGTTAATCTATGTCTTCTTGGTATTAGTGATCTTTATGAATTAGAAATAGAGAAAATTGAAAATAGAATAAAATTTTTAAATAAAAAAGGATATCAAAAAGAAAGAATAAAATCAGAAAGTCTTCCAATTGGGCTTATATCATTAGATATCGCAACAAGACTTGGGATAAATGTCGGTAAAACATTATTCCGCCACTTTCAAAATGTAATAAATAATCCAAGGCATAGCGATGCTGCAAGTCAAATCGAAGAGCTTGAGGGTACCAGAAAAGCACTTTACAAATGGCTTATTTTTATTGAAACCGCTAAAGGAAAATTAAGCTCACTATATAGCGATCAATCTGGATTAAATCTTGATGAAGCTAATTATGCGTCTTTCTTATGGAAAGCAAGATATTTTGATCTTGTTGAAGAAAGGAATGTTGACTGGAATATAGAATATATACAAAGAGATAAGGTAATATCAGAAATAAAAAATATACTTAATGACCAAAAATTTTGGCACCCAGATTTATCAAAAGATGAATTCTCGCCAGAGGGTTCGGCGGTTGACCCCGTCATATGAACAACCTGAATACTCGGTTAAGCTATAAGTCGGTTTATCATTCGGGGGAACCATTCCCTCTTCGTTCTATCGTCGAAGCCGGGGCCGTGGGCAGGGGGTAAGCGTCAATTTAACCCCATCTATACTTCGGACCGCGAATTTGTCATGATCGATCCAAAAAATAAAAACAGAAAAACAGGGGACAGGCACAATATGCATAAAAAACTTGACGATCCACGTGCGTTGCGATATTCATGAAACGGAATGTTGATAGCTGGATTCCAAATGCTGAAGAAAAACGCAAAAAAACAAGTTGATACCATAAGCCAATCAACAGGGAGGCAACTCATGCCCAGAAGCGCACGCATTGTGATTCCGGATGAACCGGCGGTGTATCATGTGATGTCCCGGACGGCTCTTGCGGGATATCCGCTTGCGGATGTGGAAAAGGATTTCCTGATGGATCTGATCCGGCGCCTGGGCCGGGCGTATTTTGCCGAAGTGTTCGGCTTTTGCATCATGGGCAACCATTTCCATATGTTGGTGCGCATGTTTCCGGAGAAAACCGTTTCCGACGAGGAGGTCCGGAAACGCTATGAGCTTCTGTACGGCAAAGACAAGATCTGCCTGGACGGCCAGATTCCGTTCTTGAAACAGAAATGGACCAGCCTTTCGGAATTCTGCAAGGAACTCAAGCAGACCTTTTCCCGCTTTTACAACAAACGCCACCAGCGACGGGGATTCTTCTGGGGCGAACGCTTCAAAAGCCTGATCGTGGAAAAAGGCGAAACCCTGATCAACTGCCTGGCCTATATCGACCTCAATCCGGTGCGCGCCGGTCTGGTGGAAAGACCCGAACAATACCGCTGGAACTCCATCGGTTACCACGCCCAGCAGAAAAACAAGGGCGGTTTTCTTTCCCTGGATTTCGGCTTGAAAGAATTCGGCGTGCTGGACGCCGGGGAGCGCCTGCGGCTGTATCGCAAATTCATGTACGAAGCAGGAGCCATAAAGAAGGGTGAAGGTAGAAGGGTTAAGGGTGAAAGAAGGCAAGGGATTGGGGAGAAAACGGTGGAGAAGGAACGGAAGAAAGGCTTTCGGATCACCCGCGTGGACCGGTTCCGGTACCGCACCCGGTATTTTTCGGATTCCGGCATCATCGGCTCCAAGGAATTCGTGCGCCGGCAGTATGCGCTGATCAAGGAATTGTTCCAGTATGAAAGAGAAAAGCAGCCGAAACCCATATCGGGATTGAAGGGATTATATTCCTTGAAACGGCTGACGGAATGATGAAATTCATTCCGGCGCGGCAGCCTGCTCCCCGGAATCCTTTACAATAAATGGATACTTTACAATCCATATCCATGTTGATACACTTTTCGCTATTGACCATATTTCACAATTCTGGAGTTTTTCATGAAAGATAAAAAGCTGCTTGAGCGCATTGTGATGGACCCTAAAATCATGGTTGGGAAGCCTGTCATACGTGGAACAAGGTTGGCAGTGGATTTTATTCTAAATCTTTTGGCTCACGGGATGACTGAGGCTGATATATTATCTGAATATAAAGGGATTAAGCCAGAAGATATTCAGGCTTGTTTGCTTTTTGCAACGATGTCTCTTAAAAATACCGAGTTCATGCCGCTAATGGCGGAGCCGGGATGATGATCCTTCATGTTCTTTCCTGCCTGCTTGAGAGATATTCGGAAAAGCTTCCAAACGCCTTTGTCGTGGCCACAGAAAAACAAGTCCGTTTTGCTCGAAAATAAGGAACGAAAATCCTTGGATCAAACTACGCAGACCGTTTCCGGTGTCGCACCCGGTATTTTTCGGATTCCGGCATCATCGGCTCCAAGGAATTCGTGCGCCGGCAGTTTGCTCTGATCAAGGAATTGTTCCAGTATGAAAGAGAAAAGCAGCCGAAACCCATATCGGGATTGAAGGGATTATATTCCTTGAAACGGCTTACGGAATGAACCGACCCGCCGGGTAACAAACTTCAACTCAGGATATCCACAAAACGGGACGCCTTGATTTCCGGATCGTTTAT
Source organism: Thermodesulfobacteriota bacterium (assembly GCA_049320885.1). Lineage (GTDB taxonomy): Bacteria > Desulfobacterota > Desulfobacteria > Desulfobacterales > SURF-7 > DYJD01. Next base: position 5,151 of record JBMORA010000022.1, read on the forward strand.
GATCAAGGGTAAGCCAAGATATCTTGCTGTTGCTGCAATGAGACGATCATGGAGTTCGGGGATATCATCGATATCGCAGGCGGTTTTTAAGATCTCCAGACTCAACGGTTCAAACTGGTAGTTCCTGCTTTCCAGAAGGGTTTCGATGTGGAGCAATCCGATATCGATTCTGCTTTTCTCAAAAAGATAAATCACTTCCATCAATACGATCGCAGGAATGATGATAGTCGTTTCTCCCCGATCTGCGGATAGATATGCTTGATGGGCTCTATTGTTGATTACTTTTTTGCCCATCATAAACTTTACCAGCGCTTGAGTGTCGGTGACAAAACTATCCATTGCCGAATTCCTGATCGACGTGTTCCCAAGTGTATCGCTTAAATTGCTTCAGGTCGGAAAAATCAATAGGCTGGTTCCTCAAAATGCCTTCAAGCTTAATTACTTTTTTTTCTGCCATATTCTTTTGATGCCGCATAACATCGATAAAATTTGCGATGGTATCTAATTCCTTCCCGGAAAAACCAACCAGTTTGTGATAGATTTCATGTTTTTTGATGGCTTCCTTGTTCATTTTTCGCATCCTTTGTGTCTATTCTTCAAAAAGGGCGACTAAACCGTTGATCCGTTTTATCAAAAAAATGATCAGCGCCCTGTTTTTATAATTCTGTTAATCAAATTTATTATTCAATATAATAAAACCTTTCGGTTACGAGCTCAAGCAAAAAGAACAGAAATGGACCACCTGTCGGAATTCTGCAAGGAACTCAAACAGACTTTTTCCCGGTTTTACAACAAACGCCACCAGCGCCGGGGATTCTTCTGGGGCGAGCGTTTCAAGAGCCTGATCGCGGAAAAAGGCGAGACCCTGATCAACTGTCTGGCCTATATCGACCTCAACCCGGTGCGCGCCGGTCTGGTGGAAAGACCCGAGCAATACCGCTGGAACTCCATCGGTTATCACGCCCAGCAGAAAAACAAGGGCGCTTTTCTTTCCCTGGATTTCGGCCTGAAAGAATTCGGCGTGCTGGACGCCGGGGAGCGCCTGCGGCTGTACCGCAAATTCATGTACGAAGCTGGAGCCATAAAGAAGGGTGAAGATAGAAGGGTGAAGGGTGGAAAAAAGAAAGGAATCGGTGAGAACACGGTGGAGAAGGAGCGGAAGAAAGGCTTTCGGATCACCCGCGTGGACCGGTTCCGGTATCGCACCCGGTATTTTTCGGATTCCGGCATCATCGGTTCCAAGGAATTCGTGCGCCGGCAGTATGCGCTGATCAAGGAATTGTTCCAGTATGAAAGAGAAAAGCAGCCGAAACCCATATCGGGATTGAAGGGATTATATTCCTTGAAACGGCTGACGGAATGAACCGACCCGCCGGGTAACAAACCTCAAGTCAAAATATCCACAAAACGGGATGCCTTCATTTCCGGATCGTTTGTGATCAAGGGTAGGTATAGGTATCTTGCTGTTGCCGCGATGAGACTATCATTGAGGGGATACTCCAGCTCATGCGGCATTCACCGGTTGGATTTGCGCCAATTCTTTACTGTAACGCTGTTCCAAATCCCACAGGTCCCAGGTATGTTGGGCATTCAGCCAGAATTGCGGTGAATTGCCAAATAAGCGAGACAATCTCAACGCCATCGCCGGGCTGACGGAGCGTCTTTCCCGTAAAATTTCATTAATTGTCTGGCGTGATACACCTAATGCGTTTGCCATGGAAGTCGTGTTCAGGTTATAGTCCGGCATGAAATCTTCTCGCAGCATTTCACCGGGATGAGTCGGCCTGATTTCACGTTTTGCCGTATTGGGTATAGCCATGGGTTTGTCCTCAATGATAATCGGTAATCTCAACATCGTAGGCATCGCCGTCGATGAAACGGAAACAGAAGCAAACGATTTTATCATGAAGGCGCTGTAAACAATCACGTGACAGTTGTCAAGTTGGTAAAAAACAGGACAGGCTGAATATGCACAAAATTTTTGATGATTCATATGCCGGATGAACCGGCGGTGTATCATGTGATGTCCCGGACGGTCGGATACCTTTTCTGAAACATAAATGAACCAGCCTCTCCAGCGAGCAACATCATGCCCTCCCACAATCACGTTTCTTCAATTGTCTAAATGGATTGAGGGTGGATATCAATCATAGCGCCCAAGCTGTCCCCATCCTATGAGGCATGGGAGGGATTGTTTCAAAATTACCTTGATATTATTACATCCATATCTTAAAATAAGTTATATAATATTACAATATAGACGATTAATAGCTTCGGAGATATGACATGTTCTGGAGGAACATGAATGCATTCTTGTCTGAATGGAAAACCCGGAAGAACCGTAAGCCGTTGGTAATCAGGGGCGCCCGTCAGGTCGGGAAAACCTCCAGCGTTCATCGGTTCGGCAGAACGTCCTTTGAAACGTATATTTACATCAACCTTGAGTTAGAAGACCATGCCGGGCTCTTCAGCAAAATGCAACCTGTCACAGACCTGCTCCAAATCATTCAGTTGAAGTTCAATACCAAGGTCTCGCCCGGCACCACGCTCCTTTTCATTGACGAGGTGCAGAACTCAGCGATCGCCATGAACCAGCTTCGCTATTTCCACGAGGAAATACCGGAGCTTCACGTGGTTGCAGCTGGTTCCCTGCTTGAAGTCAAATTGAAGTCAGAGGGATTTGCTTTCCCGGTCGGCCGTGTAGAGTACTACTACCTTCACCCGGTAACGTTCGATGAGTTTCTTTCCGCCCAGGGAGAGGCAGAGGCATTGAGCTACCTGTCTTCGGTCAAGGCCGATACGCTCATCCCTGGGGAAATTCACGATATGATGCTGAAAAAGTTTCATACCTATCTCCTTGTGGGGGGCATGCCGGAAGCGGTCGCACGGTATGCGGAAACCAAGTCGTTCATCGATGTCGATCCGATATACGAATCAATCCTCACCGGTTTGCGGGACGATGTCTCCAAGTATGCAAGTGCGGCAAAGACAAAATACATCCAACATATCATCGAACATGCCTCGAAATATGTCGGTCAACAGATCAAATATGAGCGGTTCGGGGGATCCAATTTCCGCAGCAGGGAGATGAGTGCGGCCTTTGATGTGTGCGGGAAGGCCATGCTCATCAGCCGGGTATTTGCGTCAAAGTCGAAACAGATGCCGCTGGTGGCTAATCTGAAAAAGTCCCCCAAGCTGGTGCATCTCGATGCCGGCCTGGTCAATTACCAGATCGGCATGCGAAGCGAGATCGCCAGGATGGATGATATCAATGTCATCTATCATGGCCAGATTGCCGAGCAGATCGTTGGCCAGACCTTGTTGGCAATGAACACCGGCAGGCATGCGAACTTGCATTATTGGTACCGGGAACAAAAGAGCGCTACATCAGAGGTGGATTATTTAATACCCATGAATAACCGCCTCATCCCTATAGAGGTCAAGTCCGGCAAGACCGGGACACTGCGCTCTCTGCTTAATTTCATGGATGAGAGCGGAAGCGAACTTGCCGTCAGGGTATACTCAGGGAATATGCAAACAGAAAAGATTACCACGCCCGGCAAGAAAAAATTTATGCTCTTTTCCATGCCATTCTATCTGCTGTTCCGAATTCGGGGGCTTTTGGAATGAATTTATTAAGGTAAGGTGCGGACCGGTTCCGATAGGATTGTGGAATGAGTCCTGATGGGTGTTGTTGTAATTGACAACAAAAAATGGTGTTGTTATTATAACCAACATGAAAGTCGTTGAACTAATTCGCCAACGTATTGTTTATGATGGAAACAAGTTCGCGGAGCTCATACTATGGCATCTTGAAAAGCCATTGGCGGCATCCCGGCACCCCTTCAAGTACCGCTTGGCGTACGTTGTTAACGGAATATGCGTTTTGCGGTACGACAACGAGGGAGGGAAAGGGGATCATCGACATTGGGGTGATAACGAAGCCGGTTACAAATTTACTACCCCGCAAAAATTGTTGGCGGATTTCCAACACGATATTGAGAGGTGGAACCATGAAAACTGTGATTCTTGATGTTCGTCCTCCCAAAGAGGCCATGGGTGACTTCAACCAGGCCTGGGAATCGAAAAAGCAGCAGAAGTCGGCGCGCATCAGTTTTGCATCGCCCGAGTTGCTGTGGAAAGTTCTGACTGCAAAACGGTGGGAACTGTTGAAGGCGCTTTGCGGCGTCGGCCCGGTTTCTATTCGGGAAGCCGCGCGACGTGTAAAACGAGATGTCAAAGGTGTCCATGGAGACGTCACGGCCCTTCTCAATGCCGGGCTGCTTGATCGTACGGAAAGCGGTGCCATCGAGTTCCCGTATGCTGCCGTAAAAGTCGAGTTTTTGTTGCAGGCTGCTTAATGAGATTACTATCATAACAAATGCAAAATAAAGAAACAGCTTCTGAAATCAATAATAATGAAAAGATTTATTATTCTCATAGGGATGATGATGCTGTTGATACTTGGGATTACAATTGAACCGGAAGCCCAAAAAGCGATTTCCGACGAATGGCGTCAAGATAGATGGTGTGGACAAAAACTTACCGACTCAGTGCGTGCTGAAATTCCCGGATGTGAGGATGCATTTTGTGTTAATATTTCGGACTGTTCAAAAATATGCGCTTGCTTACTTTCATCGGATACTGGTGATTCTCGGATTACATATACAAGGAGAGGGGAAGTCGTTCTGCATTGGAATACTATCATATACCCTCCTGCTATCGCTTCGGCATTAAGAGTTGATTCCGCCGATCTGAATGGTGATGGAAAAGAAGAATTAGTGATAGCCACGATGAGTTCCGCCGCAGGAAAAAATTGTTTTTCCTTGCGCCCTTCGCAGCTTGGCGTGAGCTCATCGGTCTGCTGACAAAAGGCACCGGTTCCTTGCGCAGTCAGGAATACCAATTTTCCATTACCACGTCACGAAAAGCGGCAAAATCCTGAATATTCCGGGTGACCAATACCAGCGCGTTGGTTATGGAAATGGCGGCTATTTGACCGTCGATGAAAGATGGCGTCAGGCCTTGGGCGGTCAATTTCGCGCGCTCAGCGGCATGCCATTCAGCCGCCTTGCCATCATAGGGGAGAATCGGCAGATTGGGTTTGATGACATCGTTCAGAAACCTTTCAATGAACGCTTTTTTTCTGGAAGCGGGCAGTCGTTCGCACCCGAATTTCAGTTCATGCCATACCGGGGCAGCGATAGCGATGTCATGTTGATGCGTTTCCAGCAATTGCAATACGCGCTTGTCCGGTGAGGTCTTAATGGATTCCGAAATCACGTTCGTATCCAGTAGATATTTCATTCCAGAAAGGACTCCTTTCTTCCCCGGGTGTGGTCACGAAGGTTTTCGAAATCGGAATCCGATATGTCAAGGGGTTCCGTTGCCATGGTTTTGCGGAACTCCGAAAGTGTTTTCCAGAACCCTGTTTTGCGATTCTGCAGGTTTTCATATACTTGTATGGAAAGCAACACCGCCACCGGTTTTCCATGGCGGGTCAATTTCACCGGCATACCGGTTTCAACGTTATGGATAATGGCCGGGAGCCTGTTTTTCGCCTCGGCGATGGAAAATTCCTCCTTGATCGGCATGGTGCCTCCTTTGTGTTATAGGGGATGAGAATATTATGGCCATTATTGTGGCCATAATCAACAAAAAAGAGAGTCCTTCGCGGTCAGCAGAAAAGCGGCCATTCCATTACGTACCGTTTGGTGTATATGGTTAATGGAAAATATGTCTCAGATTTTCTGAACGGCTCTGTAAAAAAAAAGGGGTGTCAACGCGATGTTGGCCCCCTCGGCTGGTTCAGTGAAGCCATTCAAGAAATGATCGGAAGCGCGATCGGAACCGGCAGGTTGCTAACAGGCCACGTATCCGAAGTACTTCGCGAACATGCCAAAATAGTCACCGGTCACGATTTCGTATGGTAACAATTGGATGATTTTCCCGGTCAACGTGTTGTTGTCCTTGTTTTCGCATATGTTTTTAACACCCTTCGTATCTTCTGTTCCTTTCTGCATGGTACGGTTTTCCCCGGTTGACAGCACCGGATCGTCACCGATCGATTCCACATAAGCGTCTTCCGGCGTATCCGCGGGAAGCGATTTTTCAGCAAGCGCTGAGTGAAATGCAACAAGAACGGACATCATCATCGATACGATGGTGAGAACGGCGTAATGTCGCGTTATGATTTTCATGTGTTATACCTCCAGTCTCCTCAACATTTCCCTTTGATGGAATGGATCATTGCCGGGATCGGGAAAAACGCGAGGCGCGCCAGTATTATAAATAGGGCGCTTCGACCCATTGACACTCGCCACGGAATTGGATCAATCCCGAATCGACAACACGATAAGTATTCTTACGATAAGCCTGGTTGTCAAGCGATGCATCTTTATATTGATTGAGGGATGGTTATGGTTTACATTGCAGATGAACTTTAAAATCATCATGAAATTTTAAATATGTACTTATGTTCTGGCGATATCTTGAAAAAGAAATAACCAGCTGGGAGAAAAAGCCGTACGTGCAGATTCTTTTCGGTGCGCGGCAGACCGGCAAATCCACTTTGCTGAAAAAGGTGTTGTCCGGGCCGGCCATGTGGATCGACCTGTCGGACCCGGGGGAGCGCAGCCGCTATCTGGCGCGGCCCGGGGACTTTATCGCGGAATGCAAGGCGTTGCCCAAAACCGGCACGCCTAGTCTGATTGTCATTGATGAAGCCCAGGCTGTCCCGGCTTTGTTTGGTGCGGTGCAGACCCTGTATGATGCGGACAAAACACGATGGCGGTTTGTTCTTTGCGGCAGTTCCGCCCGGAAGCTCCGCCTGACCGGAGCCAACCTGTTGCCCGGCAGGGCCGTGTATCAGCATCTCTATCCCCTGACTGTTGTTGAACGGCCATTTGGTGAAACGGACGCCGGCATCATGCATTCAGTCGAATTTCCCACGCTGGCATCTGCCGGCCGCCCGTCCAAAGGACTTTTTCCGGCGGTTGCTTTGGAGAAACGGCTGGCGTTCGGCGAATTGCCGGGGATTGCGGTGGCTGCTGAAACAGACCGGGCGGCGCTGCTGAAATCATATGCCCTGATTTATCTGGAAGAAGAAATCCGGCGGGAGGGCTTGGTGAGGGATTGGGGCGCGTTCGTGCGGTTCCTTACCCTTGCAGCTGCCGAATCCGGAGGGATCATCAATTTTTCGGCGTTGTCCCGCGAATCCGGGGTATCCATGCCCACCATAAAATCCTATTATCAGCTTTTGGAAGACATGTTTATCGGTTTTAAAGTCCCTGCATTTTCCAAAAGCCCCCGGAAATACCTGCTTTCCACTCCGAAATTTTTCTTCTTCGACTTGGGGGTGCGTCATGCGGCCGCAGGCGTAAATCCCGGATATGAAATTATTAAGTCCCAGGCAGGAACCCTGTTTGAGCAATGGGTCGGCCAGGAACTATGGAAAAGGCTCGGCTATTTGCAACAAGGCCGGCTTTTTCATTTCAGAACAAGAGGCGGCGCTGAAATCGATTTCATCATGGAAATGGAAGGCAACTACATTCCCATTGGGGTCAAATGGACGGAACGCCCCGCCGGAACCAACGCCCGCCATCTCATTACCTTTATACAGGATATGGGCGATAAAGCATCCATGGGGTACATTATATGCAGGTGCGCCAGACCCATGCAGATTCATGAGAATGTCATGGCCGTGCCCTACTGGTGCATATGACAAGGCATTGCTGATAAAACCGTCATGGCCGACTGTTCACAATTGTTTTTCTGGAATGGACTGGCATTGTTTATCGGGAGCCTGCGGGATAACCGCACCCACCGGCATCATGCCATCCAGCTCTGCATCGCGTTGAACGAACCGTTTCGGCTGGTCCGGGAAACCGGTTCCGGGCACTACCGGGCGGCCATCATCGCCTCGGATGTGGCCCACCGGTTCCAGGGGGACGGCGGCCGGCATATTCTCCTGCTGGTCGAACCGGAATCGACCGCGGGGCGCCACCTGACCCATGGGCTGTTGGAAACAACGGCCATTGTCGACCTGGAATCCCTTTTTGATGCGCGCCAATTGGAGCGGATGGTCCCTCCGGCAGACAGCGGGCCGTCCCTCTGCCGCCTGGCGAGTCACCTCCGCGACTACATCCTGGATACCCTGGGCTTTGAACAACGAGCGCCGGTCGCGATGGACCCCCGGATTCAAAAAGCAGTGATGCGGATGCGGGCCATGGAAACCAAGAAGATGCCGGCCAGGGAACTGGCGGCGGAACTGGCCATCTCGGAATCGCGCCTGATTCACCTCTTTACGGAACAGATCGGCATCCCCATCCGGCCCTATCTGCGCTGGCTGAGGCTGATCGAGGCCGTGAAAACCATCTTGACCGGAAGGTCCTTGACCGAGGCGGCCCATGCGGCCGGATTCGCCGATTCCGCCCACCTCAGCCGCACCTTCCGTCTGATGTTCGGTTTTTCGCCGTCCGATATTTTGAAAAATGACCGGTTTGTTCAAGCCGTTTCCTGCGCTTGCTGATAAAAAGGAGGAAACTTCAGCAGGAGGGCTTATGAAAGTGACGACCTATTTGCAGGAAACCGGAATTCTGGATTTTCATCATCCCGTCTTCGAGCGGCTGGGCGACGACCGGGGCTGGCCGGGGCTGGATGATTTTCATAAAATCCAGGCGGTGCATGGTTTTGTTCAAAACGAGATCGCCTTCGGATACAACGAATCGGACGATATGCGCGCCTCGGCGATCCTGAAGGATGGATATGGGCAATGCAACACCAAGACAACGCTTGCCATGGCCCTGTTCCGCAAGCTGGGCATTCCCTGCCGGTGCCATGGTTTCCTGGTGGACAAATCCGTCCAGCGCGGGGTGATCAACGGCGTTTTGTACCGGCTGGCCCCGCGGCGGATCATCCACAGCTGGACGGAAATCCATTTCCAGGACCGCTGGATCAATCTGGAGGGGTTCATCCTGGATAAAGGCTACCTGCAATGCCTGCAGCAGCGATTTCAAGGCATCCAAGGGCCGTTTTGCGGATACGGGGTGGCCGTCAACAACCTGCAAAACCCGCCCATAATCTGGCAGGGCGAGCATACCTATATTCAACATGAAAGCATTGTGGCGGATTTGGGCGTGTTTGATTCGCCGGATCTTTTCTATCGGCAGCACGGCGCCAATCTTGCGGGAATGCGCCGGCTGCTGTTCAAACAGGTTGTCCGGCACATGATGAATCGAAATGTCCGGCGGATTCGCGAATCCGGAAAGGAGACACCATGCATCAGAACCTGACGGAACAAATTCAGACCCTTTTGGGTCAGCGGCAGATCCCGGTCATGGGCGCGGCGCCGGCGGAGGCCTTGAATCGGAAAGCGCCGGCGGGCTTCCGGCCGGCGGATTTTCTGGCGGATGCGGCCAGCGTGCTGATACTGGCAAAGCCCCTGCCCGTTTCCGTTTTCACGACCCCGCCGGCGACCCGCAACCGGTTTTATATCACGGCATTCAGCGCCTACTATCGCGCCCTGGATGATGCGGCCCTGCAGATCTGCCTGCTGCTGGAAGAAGCCGGGTATCCTTCCCTGCCGATCCCTTCCTACAGCCCCATACGCTTTCACGAAGGCGAGCCCAAAGGCCTGATGAGCCTGAAACATGCGGCGGCGGAAGCCGGCCTGGGAAAACTCGGCAAGAACACCCTGCTGATTCATCCCCAGTATGGCAATGTATTGCGCCTGGGAGGACTCGTCACCACCCTGGAATGGGCGGCGGCCGACAGGGCGGATCTTTCAGGAATCTGTCCGGAGGGCTGCCGGCAATGCGTGAAAAGCTGCCCGGTGGGAGCCCTGGATTCCGGCAGCATCGACAAGTTGAGGTGCATGGCCCATTGCCTGGAGCATGTCCTCATGCCGCCCAAGCTTCTCCTGCGGCCCCTGAAATGGGTGATAGCGAAAAGTTCCGGGCTGACCCGCTTCATGGAAGTATTGACCCTGAATTTCTTTGCCCATTACGGCATCGAATGCACGGCTTGTCTCAAGGCATGTCCGCATTTTCCGGCCACGCGAAGCTCCGCCGGACCGGTGTCGCTGGGGGAGCCGGCAGTGTAAGACGGGAGCGGGATAATCTCTGGCGCCAGTTCATCGCCATTGACACATTCCTATCCGCCGTTTTATGAAAACATCATACATGGTGTGAGAGGTAATTCACGGATTTTCAAAACAACAACTGCAAGGATTTTTACGTGAAACCCAACGCCTTCTCAAATGAAACGGGGTTTTGGCAATTGTCGAAATCGAAAAGAAAGAAACTTCATTCGGGCCTCCTTTGGATTTGAGGTATTCCCCGGAAGAATTGAGAGACATAATCCCCATGGCCCCTCTGGGCGCCATCCAGGTGGGCGAGCATTTCTATATGCAACTGTTTCGAAATGCGGACAAATAAGAGGAGAGTCGGCCGGTGCGCTGTAATTTTGACTGGGGTTTTGGAAGAAACGATGAGGCATGAGGCCGCTAGTTTCGGCAGCAAATCAAAAAAAAGGTAGGCCGGATATAATTGCGACAATGTGTCAAAAGTGTAGACCTGACCCCAAATAAAAGCGTGAGCCAAGGAGGAAGATGACGACGCTGGTGGCAGGCGCAAGCGGCGCGACCGGACGGCTGCTGGTGGAAGAGCTGCTTAACCGTGGACAAGATGTCAGGGCGATTGTGCGCTCGCCGGATAAACTGAGCGCGACGCACAGGAATCATGGTCGATTGTTGTTGATCGAAGCAGGCGTTCTGGAAATCGGCGATGCGGAAATGGCCCGGCATGTCGATGGTTGCGACGCCGTGGCCTCGTGCCTGGGGCATAACCTGAACGGGAAGGGCATTTACGGCCAGCCGCGCAGGCTGGTGACCGATGCCGTCCGGCGCTTGTGCCATGCCATCAAGGCCAACAAGCCGGAAAAGCCGGTCAGGTTCGTCCTCATGAATACGGCGGGCAACAGCAACCGCGACCTCAACGAAACCCCCTCACGGATGGAACGGTGCGCCATGGGGCTGATTCGTCTGCTGCTTCCGCCCCATGCGGACAATGAACAGGCCGCGGATTATCTGCGGATCGAAATCGGCCGAAACGATGCGGAGATCCAGTGGGCCGTTGTCCGTCCCGATACCTTGATCGATGAGAACAGGGTCATCGAGTATGAGGTGTATCCCTCGCCCACCAGAAGTGCGCTCTTCAATCCCGGCAGGACCAGCCGAATCAATGTCGGTCGCTTCATGGCCGATCTGATTACCGACGATGCCGCCTGGAAGCAATGGCAGGGGCGGATGCCCGTGATATACAACAGAGAAATCCGAATTCAAGGAAAGGGGTAACCGATGAAGCCGATCACCATGATCTATATCCTCAACGCGACTCTCCTGCTTCTTCATGAGATCGAATCGGCATATGAAAAGGAATGGGAAATCCTGAAGCTGCCGGGCAACATCACCGGCTTTCTTCTCCTCCATATTCCGATTGTTCTGATTCTTTTTTACGGCCTGCTGGAGATCGAGGCGCTTTCCGCCATCGGATTATGGCTGGGCATCTTGCTGGGGATCGGCGGGATCATCCCCCTGATCGTGCACAAACTAGTTGTCAAACGGCCCGGCCGGTTCGACCTGGCCATATCGAATGCCATCATCTATCTCAATAGCATCTGCGGGATTGCGTTGATCGTTTATTCCGTCCGCTATTTCCGTTGATGGCGTCTGTGAAAAGGTCGAGGCGTTTTAGCGCCAAGTCGTCTTTATTTGACTGTTTATTCTGAAAGATTGTAACCTTTTTAATCGGGCTATCGTCTTACGGGTAAACAATCAAAAAAGGAGAAAACACCATGTCAAACAAGCAAGATATTCAAATCGCTTTAAGCGCTGCCGTTGCAGTCAACTGTATTCCGTGTTTTGAACATATATTTGAAAAAGCCAAAGAAGTAGGACTTGAAACCGAAGAAATCCAGCATGTCGTTACAATTGCCACCAAGGTCAAAAATGGTGCGCATGTATTTTTAAAAAACAATATTGATGATATGTTAGGTGTTGAAACAAATGATATCCAGGAAAGCTGTTGCGGTTCTTCAGCCAGAGAGGCGTGTAGTTGCTAAATGAATGATTACTGGGATATTTATGAAATCTATTGCGAGCGTGTCCGCAGGTTTATAATTTTGACCGTGAAAGATACCTGGGTAGCGGAAGACTTGCTTCAGGAAACATTTATCAGGGTGCAAAAAAATCTGACCCAGTTAAATGATAGTGGGAAGCTTAAATCCTGGATATTCCGTATTGCGTACAATTTGTGCCAAGACCATTTTAGGCAATCCAAACGAATATCCAACCGGGAAGAACCGGTCATGCAAATTGAGATCTTACCTCATTACACTTCAGCTCAGAAAATGCTGGAACAGCAGCAGATGTCAGCGTGCGTCCAAGAGCAGACAAAACTGCTGCCTGAATCCCTGCGGACACCCTTGCTCCTTTTCGAGATTTTGGAATTCAAGCAGCAGGAAATTGCCGAAATTTTAAATATCAGTGTTGAAAACACAAAAGTCCGCTTGCATCGGGCACGCAAGCAGATGAGAGCGATCCTGAATGAAAAATGCCGTTTTGAAAAAGATGAACGAAATGTCCTGGTTTGTGAACCGCGGCTGAAGAAGTAGTTTATTAACATATTCAAAACCAATTCTCGTTGATGCGGTGTGTTGTGAGTATCCATGTTTGTGGCGGGATTCTGATACATTTAAACAATCTCCATCGAAATCATGGTTATGTCGTCATGATGTAGGTTGTTTCCCGTATATCGAAGCAATGCTTTGAGAACTTCGGATTTGAGCTCAGAAAGAGTGGCCTTGGCATTTGCGTCAAGGATATCTTTAAGGCGAGTGAATCCAAAACTTTCACCCGTAGGGTTGGGTGCGTCGATAAGGCCATCACTATAAACAAAAAGTCGGTCTCCAGCAGCCATCGGAATCGTCAACTGCCCATATCGAGTATCCGAAGAGACAGCAAGGGGTATATTCAAGGGCCGGCCTTCGGCTTTACCTTTATTACTTGGAGGTTTGGCATAAATCCATGCCTTGTCGGTTACTCGTCGGTATAGAACAGGTGGGTGTCCGGCATAAGAAACCCTCGCTTCACTTTCCTGACTGTAATACGCGACAACTGCCGCGGTAGTCATTGCATCCAGGCTCCGGCTGATAATTCGTTGGTTCACTTCACCAAGGATGACTCGACTGTCCGGCTCTCACATATGAGCTTTCAAAGAGTTGTAGACGTACTGGCTTACTTCCGAGACAGTCTCGCCATGGCCGGTAACATCAGCGATCGCCAGCCGGGTAATTATGCCGCCCCTGCATACTCCAAAGAAATAGATATCTCCACCCTTACCTCCCTCACAGGGCGCAGAATAGATAGAACCGATGACCTTCCCGGCAGAGACTTCGAGGTCCTGGCTTCGGATGCCTCCCCATAAATCCTTACACTCAAGCCGGCACTGCGAGTTAACAACCTGAAATGGTGATTCTTCTTTGTGCATTGGCCTTATCCTTTCCTGGAATTGAGACTACAATTGTGAGCTGGTTATCCTGCTCGGTCATCGAAGAGATAACAATTCCGTTTTCAAGCCTCAAATCGCACGGAAGCGTCTCACCATGTCGTTCAGCTGAGTGGCGAGTTGCATCAGTTCCTTGATGCTGGTGTTCACCTTGGCGCTCCTGTCCGCCATGCTTCCAGCAGCCTCATTGGCCTTGGAAATATCTTTCGATATCTCTTCGGCGACAAGGGTATTCTGCATCATACTGGTATTGATTTCCGAAATCCCCTGGGTCGCCTGGGTCACACTCCCGGCTATCTCTCGTGTAGTTGCGGACTGCTCCTCCACCGATGAGGAGATGATTACCACGAAATTGTTCAACTCATCGATCACTTCGGAAATTTTGACAATTTTGTCCACGGTTTCCGACGTGACATTTTGCATGTCTTTGATCTGCTGTTTTATCTGCTGGGTCGCATTCGAAGTTTGCTTTGCCAATTCCTTGATTTCATTGGCTACAACAGAGAATCCCTTCCCCGCCTCCCCTGCCCGGGCCGCCTCAATCGTCGCGTTGAGCGCCAACAAATTCGTTTGTTCAGAAATATCCTTGATGGTCTCGGTTATCTTGCCAACCTCTATCGCCGTCTCGCCCAGTTTTCGAACCAGTTTGGAGATCGCCTTTGACTGGGAAACGGTATTGAGGGCCACCTCCTGGGTACGACTCGTATTTTCGGCGACTTCATGAATCGTGCTGGTCATCTGTTCAACTGACAAGGCTACCATGTTCGCATTATTGGACAACTGCTCCATGGAGGTCGCTACGGTTTTTGTATTGCCGCTGAACTGTTCGTATGACCTTACAACATTTTTGGAGATGCTTGACATCTCACCGGCTCCACCTGACATCTGCTCAGATAGGTCGGATAGCCCAATGGAGGATTGATTTAAAAATTCAGCATTTTTCTGAATCTCCAGAATGGCCTCCTGCAGCTGGGATTTGCTTGCTGTCAGCTCGACTTCCCGCCTCTTCAACTGTTTTCGAATCCCATTCATGTAAGTGCCGATATAGGTGAGCCAGCCCAAACCCAGGGTACAGATGACCCATTGCACAATATTCTGGGTAAGATTGAAATTCGGGGGAGGCGACAGGATGTTCAGCAAAATCACTACGCCATAGCCAATCACCGCATTCAGCGATACGAAAATAAAACCGAACATGTTGAGTTGAAAAGCACCAAAGAGGATTGTCAACAAGTATAAAACCATGACAGCCCCTCGGATTTCTTGAATAAAATACATGAAATAACTGATATAAAAAAGACCCGCGGAAATTTGAAACGCTGTAAGGCTGGGATCCTTGAATCCCCTGTTCATACCGCTCCGGATAATGATAAAAAACAGGGACTGAACGGAAACAAGAAGCCCGAAGAAAAGAACTCGTTGATGGATTGACATGGCCACCAAGCCTGCCTGCATGGCAACGACGATCACGATGGCGCAAACGCCAAAAAAGGCATTGGCCATGAACAGGCGCTTGATTCGAAATGCCTGTTTCCTGTCATCTCTTGGAATTATTGAAAACATGATCTCTCCAAATTTCGTCATATGATGCCAACCATCGGTTGGAAGAGAACGCTCATGCAAAGGAGAAACGGGTTGACTCCAGAGGAATCGTGCTCTTTTTTTCCGAATTGTTTTACAGAAACGATGGTTGAGGTTTTGATCTTCGCAGATGTTATGGGCGCTGTACTATCACGCTGTGATAATTTTTAAAGATTGTATTCGAAAACGATATATTTATCAAGAACGGAAAACGCAGGATAGCTTGCCAGAGGGCATACGTCTCCAACCCAACAAAAAGGATGCACAAAGCTTCTGCCATTCCGCACGTTACCAGCCCGGTAATTCCGTTCGAGGGGATGGGCAGAAATAGCCAAGTTCATTCGCGGTTTTCAGGCGTCATCAGGAAGGGACGATGGTACTGTTGTCCGCCTTGACGTAAGTGCTGGAGTTGAGGGGGTGCCTGCCTTCAATGCCGCTATAGAAATCACGGATGGTCGCCATATCCGACTCAATGTCTCCCGTGGGTATGACTGCGGGGCCGATTCCCCCGGTCTTCCTGCCATAGTCCAGGTAACCCAGCACGATGGGAACACCGGCCCCATTGGCAATGTGATAAAATCCGGTTTTCCAGTACATGACCCTGCGGCGGGTCCCCGACGGGGGAATGATCATGACCAGTTCATCCGTTTCCTGAAATTTGCTGATGGACTGGGTCACCACGTTGTTCGATTTTGAACGGTCGACGGGAATGGCGCCCAACCATCTGAAAAAAGGCCCCATGGGCCAGCGGAACCACTCCGCCTTCATCATGATGAGGGGTTTAATGCGGAAAAGGAATGCTAGGCAGACCGTATACAGAAAATCCCAGTTTGACGTATGAGGCGCGGCAATGATGACATACCGGGGGATGTCGGGTTTTTGCCCTTGGGATTGCCATCCGGCGATTTTGAAAATGACGATGGCCAAACACCGCATCAGCGGCCTGACGACGGGCGTGTCATGAACAGTATACGGCATGATGCATAATTCCTTTCACTGCTTTCTTCAGTAAAACTGCTTATACATCATCCGTAAGGAATTTAATCTCCTTAAAACAACCGCAAAAGGATTATTACAATACTTTTACATTACCTGGGGCGGATAAGGATGACGCCGTCATCGCTTCCGCCATTCATTTGCTGACGATTGCCCAGGATGAGGCCGCAATAGGCAAGATACGGGAGATCGCCGTCAATGGAGTCGGCAAGGTTAGGGATACGGCTGGCGGGGCCTTGGGAATTTTTGGTCATCCCCGGGGTTTTGATCTCCTGGTAAGCGGAAGTTTGCATACGATCAGCAGTACTCATTTTTTCTCCTTTATGCGATACGCTAACATATGTTATCATGAAGCCAGCTCGAATAGCCGACAAAAATGAACTTCCTGCCAGTTTTTGATATAAACGTAGAAAAATCCAACAAAACCCCCAAAAATCCATTAACACAATATTACTATTTTTCAATTCTTTATGGAAAGATCAAACTCTTTGGCTGCTTGATTGCGCATAAATTACGCACTTATCGAGCCGGTTTGATGATTGTTGGAAATTACTATAAGGAAGCGGGTTTTATATTCGGATGGCTTAAAAAGAAACCCTCCAAAAATGAAAAAGGGCTGACCGGTAGGTCAACCCTTTTTCATTGTGCTTATATTTTCAAGGGGGTTACCCTTGTTGTCCCTGTGGCGTCCCCAAGGGGATTTGAACCCCTGTTGCCGGCGTGAAAGGCCGGTGTCCTGGACCAGGCTAGACGATGGGGACCGGTGCACGGCATCGCTTAGATGGGCCGTGTTGGACTCGAACCAACGACTCTCTGCTTAAAAGGCAGATACTCTACCGTCTGAGTTAACGGCCCTTAAAACAAAAAGCTTCTAACGGTTAATTGGAACCTTGTCAATAAAAAAATGCGGGCTGGAACCCGGTATATTCCCGGATCATGAAAAATCGCCTGGAATATCAAGGCGGAGTGGCGGAAAGGGTGCAGGGTTTTTCTATGCATGGTCCGGCCCCTGATCCGGCAGGGGGAAACAGTCGCCGTAATGAATGGCCCGGCGGCTGCCGTCCGGGCTTTCCAGGATCAGGGCCCCGTTTTGATCCACGTCCACGGCCAGGCCGCTGTATTGATCCGTGGCGGTGACGATCCGCACCGGTTTGCCGATGGTCATGGCCATGGATTTCCACTCGTCGATGATGCCGGCAAGGTCATCGCCCCGCAGTTTGGTTTCCAGGGCGTCCAGAAAGGCGGCCAGGAGCCGGCGCCGGGGCACGGAATGACCGGTTTCTTTCCGGATGGAAGTGGCCCGGGGTTCGTCCGGCGTGGGATCGTTGTTGACGTTGATGCCGATGCCGATGTTGAGGAAGGCGATGCCGCCGGCCTCCAGCCCCAATTCCGAAAGCATGCCGCTGATTTTCCGGCCCTGGATCAGGATATCGTTGGGCCATTTGACCTCGGCCGGCAGGTTGTACAACTGTCTCAGCAGGCGGGCGAGGACCGCCGAGGCGGCGAAATTGACCCGGAAAGCGAATTGCGGGGCCATCCGGGGCCGTGCGATGATGGTCAGGTACAGGCCGCCCGGATCCGAAAGCCAGACCCGCCCCAGGCGGCCGCGGCCTTTGTGCTGGCGGTCGGCGGTGACTGCGGTGAAATCCGGGCAGCCGTCCCGGGCCAGCCTGCGGGCGATGTCCATGGTGGATTCGGCCACGGGATAGCAATGCATCCGGTGCTCCCTGCCGGGAAATTCCCAGGGAAACAGGCTGTCTTCCGGGGCCGCCAGGCAATATCCGCCGGGGCCGGCCTGGATGTCGTGGCCCCGGCCGGATAATTCCCGGATCAGTTCCGTAACGGTTTCCCGGTCCAGGCCGAGCCGGGCGCAGAGGGCCTCCAGCGGCAGGCCCGGTTTTTCCATGTGCAGCAGACGCAGGAGCGCGGAGGACGCTGTCATGGGATCTCCAGGACGATTCCGACCGGGCAATGGTCCGACCCGTGGATGGTGTTGTCGATGAAGGTATCCCGGACCCAGCCGTTTTCGATCATGTCCCGGGTGACGAAAACATAATCGATCCGCCAGCCCACATTGTTGGTCCGGGCGTTGAAGCGGTATGTCCACCAGGAATATTGGACCGTGTCCGGGTTGAAATGCCGGAAGGTGTCCACATAGCCGTCGGCGACGATTTTATCCAGCCAGTCGCGTTCGATTCTCAAAAAGCCGGAATATTTTTCATTGGCCTTGGGATTTTTCAGGTCGATTTCATTGTGGGCCGTGTTGTAATCGCCGGTGATGACGAGGCTGCGCCCCTGTTGTTTATAGGTATCGGCATGGGCGAAAAAGTCCCGATAAAAATCCAGCTTGTAGGCCAGGCGCTCGTCGCTCATCTGGCCGTTGGGGAAATAGATGTTGAAGAACAGGAAATCCCCGAAATCCATTTCCAGGATGCGGCCTTCCTGGTCGAAGAGGGGGTTGCCGGTTCCATGGCGGACCGCCAGCGGCTTGATCCGGGAATAGGTCGCGACCCCGCTGTAGCCTTTTTTGGTGGCGGCGAAGGACCAATAGGAGTCATAGCCGGGGATGGATTTCAGGTCCTCGGTGAGCTGGGCTTCCTGGAGTTTGGTTTCCTGGATGGCCACGATATCCGCATCCAGGGCCGCAATGGACGCCAGAAAATCCTTTTTCATGACCGCCCGGAGTCCGTTGACGTTCCAGGAAACGAGTTTGACGGTTTTGGTTGCCATGGGGTTACCTGCCGATGCTCGATAAGGCCCTGATCCGTTCCAGGACCGGCGGATGGGAATAATGCAGAAACACGTAAAACGGATGCGGAAGCAGATTCGACAAATTCCGGGCCGACAGCTTTTTCAGGGCGGTTGCCAGGCTTTCCGGATCATGGGTGGTCTCCGCGGCGAACCGGTCGGCCGCGTATTCGTTGCGCCGGGAAATCCATTGGGCCAGCAGGCCGGCGGCGAAATCGATGGGGGTGTACAGCAGGCTGAAAAATATCAGGCCGGCGTAGACGGACGGCCGGGTCATGTGAAAGGCGGCGAAAAGGTCCGGATCGGAGATGAAAAAGGACAACAGGTAAAAGACCAGCCCCATCTGCAGGATGCCGAAGGCCAGCATGCCCGGAATATGCTTTTTCCGGTAATGGCCCATCTCGTGGGCCAGGACGGCCACCAGCTCCGCCACGGAGTGCTGGGCCACGAGGGTGTCGTAGAGCACGATGCGCTTGTTACGGCCGAAACCGGCAAAGAAGGCATTGGATTTGCTGGAGCGCTTGGAGCCGTCCATGACAAAGACGTTTTGCAGGGGGAACCGGATGGACCGGGCATAGGAAAAAATGGCGGTTTTCAATTCCCCGTCTTCAATGGGCTTGAATTGGTTGAACAGGGGCATGATCCAGGTGGGCGCGATGAACTGGACGGCCAGCATGAACAGGGTCACCGCGCCCCAGCAGTACAGCCAAGCGGCTGTACCGGCGAATTCGAAAAAGGCCAGCACCGCTGCCAGCAGGGGCGTGCCCAGCAGCAGGCCGAGGAGGAGACCCTTGAACAGGTCGGCGACAAAGGTCTTCCCGGTGGTTTTGTTGAAGCCGAACCGTTCTTCGATAACGAAGGTGTCGTAAACCCGGAAGGGCAGGGAAAGCAGGGCTCTGGCCAGAATCAGCGCGCCCATGTAGAGGAGGCCGGTTACGATGGGGCCCTGGCCCCAGGCCCTGGCCCAGTCATCTAGGACGGCGAAGCCGTTGCCGAACCAGAACAGGATCAGCACCAGCAGATGGAAGGTGTCCGTTATCCAGCCGAAGCGGGTGTTGACCAGGAGATAGGCCTGGGATTTGCGGTATTGCTCTTCATTATAGATCCCGGCAAAGGCTTCCGGCAGCTCCGGGCGCAGGCGCGACAAATTCAGGATATCCGCCAGCAGCGCCAATGCAAAATTGGCCGCCAGGGCCGCCAGAATGATCAGGCCGATGCCGTTCATTTATGGAGAGAGTTGCCTGGACAACGTCTGATACAGAACCTCAATCACCGTTGATTTTATCGCGGAGTTTTCCGGAGCAGGTGAATGTCACGACTCGTCGCGGATCCAGCATCATATCATCTCCTGTGGCGGGATTTCTTCCCCGGCGCTCCTTTTTCGCTTTGACATTGAATTTTCCGAAGCCGCTGATCATCATGGGGGAGCCGCTTTCCAGTGTCTTTTTAATGAGTTCGAGCAACGTTTCGGTCACTTCGGCCGATCTGTTTCTGGAATAACCAAGCGTTTCCTGAATCGCATCGATGATATGGTTTTTTGTAAGCGTCATGAATTCATTGCTCCTCTGTCCGATAAGTTGCCAGTCAGGGCACGGAAGCCGCCGGGCTGACCGCCGGGTTGTGTGTTTATTGCACGAATCGCAACCGATCCCGCCGTTGTACCGCTGAAAACGTCCGATTAGCTGTAACTACTGATGCCCATGCGTTTTGTCAAGTAGATATGTTAATTTTTTGGACAAACCTCATTTTTTCGGGATACCGAAAGGAAACAAAACGCTCCGGCGGAACCAAGGGCCGCGGCAAGCAGGTCCGCCCAATCGAAGGTCCCCTTCCGGAAAAAGGATGCGGTATTTTCCAGGAAGGGGAGGCTGTCGAACCAGGCCGGAATTCGGTCGGCCAGGGCGGCCCCGTACCGTTGGCCGATTTCGAAGGCGGCATCCACGGCAAACCAGGCGGCTGCCGCGGCGAGATAGCCCTTTTTGCCCCGGGCGATGAAAGCGCCGGTGACGGCGGTGAATGCAAAGGCATGGGCAAAGGCCGGCAGATTCCGCCCGAGGCCGCCGAACAGGTTCGGGACCTGCTCATGAAGGCGGATTTCCCGGGGGCCGCGGCGGACAAAATAGGCGGCCTCCGGGGGCCGGTCCGCCAGATATACCAGGGCGCCCGTTGCCAGCACGATCATGCCGACAACCACCTGGAGCCAGTTGATGGGGCGCTCGGGGGATGGGGTCATGTTCCGATTTGTTCCGGCACCAGAAGGTCGGTGATTTCCGTTATCCGGGAGTCGATTTGTTCCGCGATGGTTTTCAGGAGCGGTAGGGGCATATCGACCTGCCGCCATGCCAGCGGGTCCATCTGGGGAACGAAGGTCTCGCCGCTGGTGCCGGTTTCCAGCGCGTTGGCGATCACATCCGCCAGGTGGATCACCGCGGTTTCCACCGGATAGGCACTGTGCTCCGGTGAATGATGGTACCGGATCATCTGTTCCAGTTCCCCGGGCAATTTCCATTTTTTCATCAGCATGCCGCCCATCCTGGCATGATCAAACCCCAGAATCTCGGTTTCCGCATGATGCAGCAGCAGGGAATACCGGGCGGCGAAATGGAGGGCCGCCTGGGCATGATCCGCCAGATGGCGATACAGGATCAGCCGGCCGAGATCATGGAGCAACCCGGCCACGAAAAAGCGTTCCCGGTTGGGGAAGCCTTTGTTTTCGGCAATGACGCGGGCGATGATTCCGCAGGCGATGCTGTGCTTCCAGAAAGACGGCATGTCCACCAGTTCGATGGGGATGGTCCGGAAGGCGTTGACAACGGAAGTCCCCAGGCACAGGGCGTACAGGTCGTTGACGCCGATGATGGCGACCGCCTGGGATACCGTGCCGATTTCCGCCCGGAATCCGTAAAACGGGCTGTTGACGATTTTCAGCAGCCGGGCGGAAAGGGCCGGATCCTGGAGGATCACCCGGGCGAAATCATCGGTTGAACTCCTTTCGTCGCTCATCAGTTCGATGAGCCGGCTGAAAATATGCGGCAGGGAGGGCAGGGTGATCCGGCCCTGGAGCAGGTGGTTCAGGTCCGGTTTCTCAAGGGTTCCGGCGGAGCCGGCGTCTGGTTTCGCCGGTTTTTTGGCGTTGCGCCTGCGCATGCGGGCAGCGGCCGCGTTACGCGCCAAACAAACGGCGAAAAGCGCCTGCACCCCTTCATGGGAAAGGACGTTGTGGCGGAACCGCCTGAGCTCAAGCTCCCTGGTATTTTCGAGATCCGGTGAATCCATCGGCGGTTATTTCTTCTTGATTTTACCCAGCAAACCCCCGAGCCAGTCCTTGAACCCATCTCCGAGGGAGGGGTCCTGAACGACCAGCAGGCATTCGGCCTTTTTATCCGATTCCATGCTTTCGGCCCGGACGGTGTAGGTTCCGGCCGGTATGGGCGGCTGGGATACGACGACGTACATTTCCATCTGTTCGTTCAGTTCCGTATCCGCCCGCAGGATTTCGGTGATCTTGACCAGTTTGGCCACTTCGGCGGTGAATCCGCCGTCCGCGCCGACCACTGCCTCCGCTATGGGGATATTTACGGTTTCGTCGCCCTTTTTTACCCCCACCAGGGCAACGAACACCGAATCACCGGGATGAAATCCCTGGCCCTGGAAGACCAGCCGGGTGTCGTTGAGCAGCCGCGCGATTCCCAGGCGGATGGAAGGCGGATCCACGATCAGCTGCGGTTCGGCGATGTCCGGTTTGAATTGCATGGGGGTTGCGGCGCAGCCCATGAACAGGCAGGCAAGGATGGCAAGAAGCAGGATTCCGGCGTTCGTCTTGTTTGTCGTCATGTGCATTCTCCTAATTACAAATATGAAATGATGGTTGCGTTTTTCATCAGCAAACCGATTCTTCCCGGAACTGTCCGCCTCAATCGCTCAGCCAGCCGGTGATGACTTTGGTTTCCCCGCCGGGCAGGCATTGCTGGAGATAGACCTCCTTGATGCCGTAGCGGCAGGAAGGGTCGCCGGGATTGAAGGGCTTGTAGGACACCGAGGCCGCGATCCCCGTTAAATTCTGGATGCTTTCCAGGGCGGCGATGAATTTTTCGCGGGTCAGATCCGGTCCGGTGCGGTTCAGGCCTTCCACCAGCACTTCGGCGTAGCCGATGCCGGCGATCAGGGAAACACCCCAGGTGGCCTGCTTGTCGCCGAATTCCGCAAGGGCGTTTTTATACTTTTCGATGGCGGCCTTGTTTTCGTACTGAACATAATTGTCCGTGATCATCCCCTCGATCAGGCCTTTGCTCAGTTTGTGCATCTGGGGGAAATCCCCGAACATGCTGCCGGACATCCATTGGGGCGCGAGCCCCATCTGTTTGGCCAGGGTGAGGAGGCGCAGGGATTTGAACGGATCCATCCAGAGGATCACCACCTCCGGTTCGGCCTTGCGCAGTTCCAGGGTGGCGGGGTTCATGTTGGTTTCGTTGCGGTCCACCGGCACGGCGGCGGTCAGCTCGAGACCGTACTCCGCGAGGGCTTTCCGGGCGCCGTCGAGTCCGTTCTGGCCGAAGGGATCGTTCAGATAGACGATGGCGATGCGTTTTTTGCCGAGAACCTTGACGGCATGCCGGCACAGCACCTTGGCCGAGAAGGTATAATGCGGGTAGAGCGCGAAAATCGTTTTCACCGGCGGCGTCACCCAGACTTCCGAGCCGGACAAGGGCCCGACCCAGGGGACGTTCCGGTTGATCAGGTAGTCCTTGACGGCCATGCCGGTGGCCGTGCCCACCCCGCCCACCCAGGCGAAAATGCCCACGGTCTCCTGGAGTTGTTTGACGCCGGCCTTGGTTTTGGCCGGGTTATAGCTGTCGTCGAGGGGATGATAGACGATTTTGCGGCCGTGAATCCCTCCGGCCTTGTTGACCATTTTGAAAACGATATCGGCTCCATAGACGCAGTCGGCCCAGAGTTTGGCCGGTCCGCTGAGGGGGCCGAACTGGCCGATGTGGATTTCGGTGTCGGTCACGCCTTCTTCGGCGCCCAGATGAATCGGCATTCCAATGATCAGCAGCAGGGCCCACAGGATCAGCAACGGTTTCCTTGCGTTCATGTTTTTCCCCCTCCTTGTGATGATTTGTCAGATTTTAAAGCGTTGAACCGCTTCCTTCAGGGTCGTCGCCAGCTGGGAAAGATTGTTGGCGCTGGTGTCGATGCGGGAACTGGTGCGGGTCATCTCGCCGGCGCCTTGGTTGACTCCCGCTATTTCCCTGGCGATCTGCTCCGCCACGGCCGAGCTCTGGGAGACGTTCTTGTTGACTTCCTGGACCCCCCTGGCCGCCTGGGTGATATTGTCGGCGATCTCCTTTGTCGTGGCCGATTGTTCCTCGATGGCGCCGGCGATGCTGGACACAATTTCATCCACCACATGGATGACGCTGGAGATATCATTGATCTGCGAAATGCTGATGTCGGTGGTCTGCTGGATTTTCTGGATTTTATCGCGGATCTGTCCGGCGGCTCCCGCTGTCTGTCGGGCCAGTTCCTTGATTTCGTTCGCCACCACGGCAAAGCCCTTGCCGGATTCGCCGGCCCGGGCCGCCTCGATGGTGGCATTCAGGGCCAGCAGCTTGGTCTGTTCCGATATCTCGTTGATGGCTTCCGTGATCTGACCGATTTCAGAGGCCGCGCGGCCGAGTTCATCCACCTGGTCGGTGGTTTTTTTGGATTTGGCGACGGCCTGCTCCGTGATGCCCCGCGCGTTTTCCGAGTTTCGCGCGATTTCATTGATGGTGGCGGTCATCTGTTCGGAAGCGGCGGCCACCATCTCGATATTGGTGGAGGTCTGTTCCGTGGCCGCGGCCACCGACCCCATGTTGGTGCTCATTTCCTCGGCGGCGGCGGCCACATTGTCGGACTGCTGGGAAGAATCCCGGGCAATCTGGGCCATGCTGCCGGAAAGCGCCGACAAGGCTTCCGAGGATGAATCCAGATGGTGGGTATTGTCCACGATTTTCCGGATCATTTCCTGAAGGTTTTCGATGAACACGTTGAACCAGCTGGCCAGGGCGCCCAATTCATCGTTGCCCCCGGCCGGAAGCCGATAGGTCAGGTCGCCGTCGCCCCGGGCGATATCCTTCAGTCCTTCCACGACCTTTAAAATGGGGGCGGTGATGGAGACGGAGAAGAAAAAGGACGCCGGCAGGACAATCACCAGCAGGCAGAACAGGGCGATGGTGACCAGCAGCTTGACGATCTGCCAGGTGTTGTTCCGGCTCATGTCCTTGGAGAGCAGGGAGCTGAAGGCGCCGATGCAACCGGACGGATCGTGGAGGGGCAGGACAGCTTGGAAATAGCTGCCTTCCGGCAGGCCGATGTCGGTGTAGACCGGTTCCATCGCTTCCATGGATACGGCGCCGGCGTGCCGGGCGAATTCGGCCAGGTTCAGGCGGGAATAGGTCTGCATGGTGCCGGCGGCGAGGCCGTCGCGGTTGAACAGATTGATCTGGGTGCGGGAAAGCTCGGCCACGCGGCGGAGGAAGGCTTCGTCCAGGCGGCGCATGGCCACGGCAAATCCGATCTGTTCCGGTTTGAGTTTTTCCGTTTTGGAATCGAAGACCATCGCGGTCACCGGAACATAGGCGACGAGCTGGATGAAACCGTCGGCGGCCTGGAAATGGAAGCGGTTGAAGAGGGCGTCGTCGATGGTCTCCCGGGAGACGATCTGGACAATCTCCTCCCGTCGTTGCCATTTGATCGCGTCTTCCGATTCCTCGGCCCGGAGGACGGCGGCCTGAAATCCGGGGGCCGGAGCGTTTTCCGGAAAGCCGAGGAGGGCCTCGCCCCCTTCGAAGATCGCAAAGGCCGACAAATCGCCGTCGCGGTCGTATATCGCCGCTTTCCAGATGTGGTTGGGAAGAGCCACCCGGTATAAATCCTTGGCGGTTTCGGTATAGGAATCCCGGACCAGGGAGGAATCCTCCGTCTGTTTTTCTTCCAGGATGAATTGAATGCGGCTGCCCATGTTGTTGATCGTGGCCATTTGCCGGGTGTCGGCCACCAGTTTTTCGCCGACGGCCGTCAGATCCCGGCGGAGAATCCGCATGGAATGGCTGAGCTGCTCCCGGGCCGCCGTGCGGTTTTGACGGGCGATCAGGATCGCGGCGGCAACCGTTGTCGCGATGGTGATCAGAAAGGCAATGGCCAAGGAGCCGAGAACGATTTTGGTTTTTACTTTCATGGTGGATACAATAATAATGAGACAAGAATTTGGAATCGAGGGAATCCGTCACTAGCGAAAAAAGAATACCATATCATTTTCCTGATTGCAAATCCGGATTTTCCGGCCGGACGGATTCCGGCATGGCCCGGGCAAGGGTCAGCACATCGACCTGTTCGGCATGGTGCTTGACGAGAACGCCGGCGCATTCGTTGACCGTTGCGCCGGTGGTATAGACATCATCCACCAGCAGGATCCGGCGGCCGCTGATTCGTTCCGGCGCCGTTACCCGGAAGGCGTTGCGGATGTTGGCGGACCGGTCCGCCCGGCCCAGCCCCGTCTGGGGGGATGTGGGTTTGATCCGGACCAGGATGTCCCGGGCTATCCGGAAAGGCCTTGCGGCGGGGGCTGCTTCCCCGGTGAAGCGCGGCCATTCCCGGATCAGCAGAAAGCTCTGATTGAAACCGCGTTTTCTGAA
Organism: Thermodesulfobacteriota bacterium; assembly: GCA_049320885.1. GTDB lineage: Bacteria > Desulfobacterota > Desulfobacteria > Desulfobacterales > SURF-7 > DYJD01. The sequence continues at coordinate 31,720 of JBMORA010000022.1, forward strand.
TTTGCTGTCATGCAGCGGAACGGGCAGGACCCAATCGATGTCGCCGGACCGGAAATGATCGGTGAAGGTTGCATACAGCAGCCGGCCGAGGGGGCCGGCCAACTGGATATTCCCGCCGTATTTCAGGCGATGGATGGCGTTCATCAGCGGGCCGCTGTAATGCCCGCAGGCCCGGGCCCGGCGGAAATGCTTCGGCGTCATGGCGCAATCCTGGCAGAGATGGTCCTCCCCCTCCCGGCTCTTGAAGGACAGCCCGCACATGGAGCAAAGGGGGGATTGAACGGGGTTGTACCCGGCGCGGCAGGCGGTGCACAGATAATCGGCCGTCAGTGGACCGAAATCCGTCGGCAACGGGTTCCCAGGCCGCGGGGCCGGTTCTCCGCGGTAGAGTTCCCCGCATGCCAGGCACCGGTTCGGGAAAAAAAATTCCCGCGCGGCCCCGGCAATGCGGATCAGGGTTTTTCGCATGGATCATCCCATATGGGTGACAAGGGCCCGGGCGAATTCCGAGCATTTGACCTCGGTGGCGCCCTCCATCTGCCGGGCCAGGTCATAGGTTACGATGCCGGACCGGATGACGGCCTGCAATCCCCGGCGGATCCGTTCGGCGGCCGGGCCCCAGCCCATGTAGTCCAGCATCATGGCGCCGGACAGGATCAGGGAACTCGGGTTCACCTTGTCCAGGCCGGCGTATTTCGGCGCAGTGCCGTGGGTCGCCTCGAAACAGGCGCAGGTGTCGCCGATATTGGCGCCGGGGGCCATCCCCAGGCCGCCCACCTGGGCCGCCAGGGCGTCGGAGAGATAATCGCCGTTCAGGTTCGGCGTTGCGATGACGGAGTACTCCTCCGGCCGCAGCAGGACCTGCTGGAACAGCATGTCGGCGATCCGGTCCTTGATAATGACCTTGCCTTCCGGAGGCCGGCCCTGATGGTGTTCATTCAATTCCGCTTCCGTCACGGTTCGGTCGCTGAATTTTTCCCCGGCGACTTCATAGCCCCAGGTACGGAAGGCGCCCTCGGTATATTTCATGATATTGCCCTTGTGCATCAGGGTGACGCTGGGCAGGCGGTTTTCAAGGGCGTAGGATATGGCCGCGGCCACCAGCCGCTTGGTATTGGCTTCGCTCATGGGCTTGATGCCGATGCCGGCGCGGGGCGGCAGGGCCGCTCCCATCCGCTGCTCCAGAAAAGCGATCACGTTTTCCGCCTCGGCGGTGCCCGCGCCCCATTCGATGCCGGCATAGAGGTCTTCCGTATTTTCCCGGAAAACGACCATGTCGATTTTTTGGGGGTTCTTCATGGGGCTGGGCACGGGATCGATATAGCGCACCGGCCGCACGCAGGCGTAAAGGTCCAGTTTTTGGCGGATGGTCACATTCAGACTGCGGATTCCCTTGCCCACCGGTGTGGTCAGGGGGCCTTTGATGGCCACCACATGGTCCTGAATGGCGGTAAGGGCCGACTCCGGCAGATAGTCGCCGGTTTTCCGGAAGCCTTTTTCGCCGACATCCAGGGAAAGCCATTCGATGCGCTTCCGGCCGTTGAAAGCGGCCGCGACGGCCGCGTCGATGACCAGACGGGCGGCGTTCCAGATATCCGGACCGATCCCGTCTCCCTCGATGAAGGGGATGATCGGCTGATCCGGAACCGTGAGGGTTCCATGGGCGGTTTTGGTGATTTTGGCTGGCTGGGTCATGACATCTTCCTTTCTCGTCTCGCCGGATCGGCGCAGTACTAATATATTTGGATATGATACCGGATGAACCGTCATTGTTGTTTACCGGACGGACGCTCCTGGAACCGATGCCGCAAGGCTTCGTACATCAGGATGGCGCCGGCGACCGATGCATTCAGGGAATTGACCGCGCCCATCTGGGGGATGGCCACCAGCTGGTCGCAATGTTTCCGGACAAGCGGGCGCAGCCCCTTGTCTTCCCCGCCGACGATCAGGGCCAGAGGGCCTTTCAGATCCCAACGGAAGATGCTGCTTTCGGCCCGGGCGTCGGCGCCGATGAGCCAGATGGCATTTTGCCGGAGCAGCCGCATGAAGTCCACCAGGTTGGTGACCCGGGCCAGGAGCGCATGCTCCATTGCTCCGGCGGAAGCCTTGGATACGGAGGGGGTCGGCGCGGCGGCCCGGTCCTTGGGAATCACCACCCCCGCGGCTCCCAGGCAGACCGCCGATCGAATCAGCGCCCCCAGGTTGTGGGGATCCTGGACGCTGTCGATTAAAAGAAGGAAGTGTTCCCGGGGGTGTTGCAGATACCCGTGGACGATCTCGTCTTCGTCCGTCAGCGGGAAGGAGCCGGCCAGGGCCGCGACGCCCTGGTGCTTGTCCGATCCGCTCTTTTTCCGCAGCGCCTCCGCCGACAGGGTTCGAAGGGGAACTCCCTTTGCGTCGGCGAGTTCCCTGACCGGCTCCAGCCGGTGATGCGGGGCATTCGCGGCGATGTAGATTTCGCTGATGGCTCTCCGCCCCGCTTTCAGGGCTTCCTGGACCGGGTGAAGACCGTAGAGAATTTCCCAATTCGTTTTTTGCATATCGGTTTTCAGTCGTTGTCGCTGTCGGTGCGGTCCGCGGCGCTCATTCCCCGCCTCGATTCCCATGCCGCCGGATGATGTCCGTAAGTTCCTCAATGGCTTCCGGCAGATGGTCGTTGATCACAATGTAGTGATACAGATCCTTTCTGGCCATTTCTTCCCGGGAATTCCTGAGCCGTTTTTCGATGACCTCCTTGGAATCGGTTCCCCTGCCGGCCAGCCGCCGGGCCAGAATCTCCGGCGATGGGGGCATGATGAAAATGGTGATGCATCCGGGATAGCGCCGCATGATTTGCTGCGCTCCCTGAACATCGATGTCCAGCAGGATGTCGTTTCCGCGGGCAAGCCGCTGCTCCAGAAAAAGAGCGGACGTGCCGTAATAATTTCCGTGCACTTCCGCCCACTCCGCCCATTGATCCGATTCAATCCGCCGCTGAAACTCATCCGGGGAGATGAAAAAATAATCCCGGCCGTGCTCTTCTCCCTTGCGGGGCGTCCGGGTGGTGTAGGAGATGGAATACTTCAGATCCGGCAACCGCTTCAGCACTTCCCGGCACAGGGTTGTTTTCCCCGCGCCGGAGGGGGCCGAGACCACGAAGAGACAGCCTTCCCGCCCGCCGGTCATGCGGATGTCGCCCCTGGATTGCGGTATGCTTTGTTTCCCGTTCATGATCCGTCACGCGGTTTCCTTGATGGTGGCAAGGCGCTGGGAGATGGTTTCCGCCTGGATGGCGGACAGGATGATGTGGTTGCTGTCGGTGACGATGATGGAGCGGGTGCGCCTGCCGTAGGTGGCGTCAATCAGGCGTTTGTCCTCCTTGGCCTCATCCTTCAACCGTTTCATCGGTGCGGAATTGGGGGATACGATGGCGATCACCCGCTCGGCGACGACCGTGCTGCCGAATCCGATATTCAATAAGGTTTGTTCCATGGCCCTCCCTTTCCCCGCTACCCGCCGCCGGCGGCGACATCACTCGATGTTTTGAACCTGTTCACGAATTTTTTCAAGCTCTGTTTTCAGCGCGACAATGGTGTGGGATATCTCCACCTTGCCGCTTTTGGAACCCATGGTGTTGAATTCCCGGTTCAATTCCTGGAGCAGAAAATTCAATGGCCGTCCGGCCGGTTCTTCCGCGTCCATGAGGTGCCGAAACTGCGTCAAATGACTTCTGGCCCGCACGATTTCCTCGGAAATGTCGCTGCGATCCGCCAGAAAGGCGGCCTCCTGGGCAAGCCGCGTCGGATCGATTTCGATCTGTCCCTGGGTCAGGACGGTGATCCGCTCCTTCAATTTTTCCTGGTAATGGGGCAACAGCTGCGAGGCCGCCTGTTCGATGCCCTGGAGGCTCCGCTCGATGGCGGCCAGCCGGTCCTCGAAATCCTTGCGGAGGAATCCGCCTTCCTTTTGGCGCATGTCGTTCAGGGTGGCGAGGGCTTCGTCCAGGCAGCAGGATATCATCGGCCGGATGCTTTCCAGATCTTTTTCCACGTCGGCCGGTTTGAACAAGCCTTCACAGGCGAGCAGGTGGTCTATCCGGAGGTCGCCCTTCAGATCCAGGGAGGATTTCAAACGGCCCAGGGCCCGATGGTATGCTCGGGCCCGGGCTTCGTCGGTCTCGAAGGCAATGGCCTGGGCCGATTCATCCTGAATCCGAAAGCGGACCTCCACCCGCCCCCTGCTCAGGGCCGCGCCGATCCGGGTGCGGATGAAATCCTCCAGTCCTTCGTAGCCGTGGGGAAGGCGCAGCAGCAGGTCAAGGCTTTTCCCGTTGTAGGAACGGATTTCGGTGGATACGGTGATCCGGCCGGTTGTCGTTTCCGCTTTGGCGTATGCGGTCATGCTCTGAATCATGGCGTCTCCCGGCTGCCGGCGCCGGAGTTGCCGGCCGGCAGGAGTTGAAGATCGAAACGGTATTTTTTCCGGACCGCTTCCAGGAAGGTGGTTATGCCGGTGTCGGCGTAATCCGGATAGGTCCAGGGCAGCTTCTGGAAGGCTTTTTTCTGATACAGCAGGGTCAGGTCGGCATAGATCCCCTCGCCCAAATAAATCCGGTGGGAATAGTTTTTCCCGCTGGCCAGAACAAAGCGCTCCATGACCAGGTAGCCCGGGTCGATATTCACCCGGCGTTTCCCGTCACCGGCCAGTTGCTGTTCCATCCGGTTGGTGGCCAGCTTGACGGCGGGAAGCTCTTCCTGCCGGATCGGATTTTTGAATGCCAGCATGCGCCGGAAAAGCGGTTTCCCCATTTCCGGCGCATAATAATCGGTGTAATCAAAACCGAGCCACGAGCTGGCGAGGTCCACCGGGCCGAACCGTTGGACGAGCGCCTTTCCGGCGATTCCATAAAGCGATTTGTCGGCCATCAACAGACTGATGACCAGTTTCGCGGAGGGAGGAAGTTGGGGAAGGCTCATGGCTGCCGCATTATGGGTAACGAAATCCTTAAGGTTATTAGGGGATTATTGCCGGATCGGTTTGGCCTCTTCCACCAGCATGATGGGAATGCCGTCGCGGATTTCATACAACAACCGGCAGTGTTCGCAAATCAATCCGTTCCCCTCTTCATTTGGACGGATATCTCCCTTGCATTTGGGGCAAGCGAGAATGTCGAGCAATTCTTTACGGATGGTCATGAAACGCTCCTTAGAAATAAAAGTGACACCGGAAACCTGTTCCCCTATAACAAAGATGCCGTCCGCATGCAAAACAAAACCGCCCCCGGGCGGAAGCGGTGATGGCCGGCCGGCTGTAAAATTTCTTGACAACCGGAAGGAAATATGAGCTAATGGATATATCATTAAATACAATATTTTGAGTGAGACACAGTCTTCAGGCGCCGGCACAAACGATCCCCGAATGGAGCGTGAAATTGTCTCTTGCAGGTTGGGTTCTCGCTACTCCGCACCTGTTTCATCCGTAAGTACAATTGTGCATTGAAGGATCATGATTCATGGATAACAGAGGGGTTTCTTCGGACAATGGGGGCAGGCGCTCGAACCTGGAGCGGCGGGTTGTGGCCTGTTGGGACTATTCCCCTGAACGAAGAACCGATAACGACCGGCGAAGCGGGTTCGACCGGAGAAAAAACCGGTATGAAAATGTCGGTGAAATCGAGCGCCGCAGCCTGGCCGATATTCTGTAAGCCGCAGCCCATGTCCCTCCCGAATCCATCCCGCCCCCTTCTTCCCCGGAACCACCGGCGCCATCCCTTCCGGCAACCCATGGCCGTACGGAGATGATTCCTTGAAGCTCTTGAGAATTTCAGGCCGGATTGTATGGTTCACCGTGCTGCTGATTGCCGTCGGGGGAGCCTCCGCCGAAACGAAGCCCCCCCTTCGGAACGGAGGGAAGCCGGACCCGGATTTGGCATACCGGATCCGTCATCTGGAAATGCTGATGCGCTCCATCGACCGCGCGGCGGAAGATGTCCAGGCAATGCAACGGCGGATGAAAGAAGGCGACGGCGTCGGTCGTGAGCATGAATTCCGAAAACAAATCCAGGAGCTGAGTGACAAGCAGGCCGGCCTGGAGGACGATTTCCGCCGTCTGGCCGCCGATGTCGATGAGATCAAAGTGGAGGATGTCCGGGCGGAAAAGAAGTTCGACTGGCAGAAGGAAATCGTGCAGTTGATCACCCCGCTGCTGCGAGAAGTCAATAAGATTACGGAGCGTCCGCGACAGATAGAGGAGCTGCGGGACAAGATTGCCTCCCATGGGGTCGAGCTGGCGCGGATCGAAATGGCGCTCAATAATGTGGCGCGGTTGATACCCGCAGCGCAGAATGAGGCGCTGGAAGCCAGGCTGAAGGAATATCTCCGCTTCTGGCAAGGCCGGGAGGAGGAGATCCGGACGCGGATGGATATTGACCGGCGCGAACTTGCGCGTTATCTGGGGCAAGAGAAGACGGTCTCCGAATCCGTTTGGGATTTCTTCCGGCTGTTTTTCAAAAGCCGGGGCAGAAATCTGATCTGCGCGTTTTTGGTATTGTTCCTGATCTGGTTCGGGTTGTATTTTTTCTACAAGCCGATCCGGAAATACAGCCCGTTTCATCACCCGGAGCGATCCGTTTATACGCGTGTCTTTGACGCCACCTATTTTACGGCGGCCACTGTCCTGGCAGTGGCGGGATGCCTGACGACCCTGTATTTTTTCCATGACTGGGTATTGCTTTCCATAGCGGTTCTGTTTCTCCTGGGAATCGCCTGGGCCTCCAAGCAAGCCATACCCCATGTGTTGGACCAGTTGCGGATGATGCTGAACCTGGGACCCGTGCGGGAAGGGGAAGTCCTGGTGTACCGTGGTTTGCTCTTTGAGGTGCGTGCCCTGAACCTCTATTCCCTGCTGGAGAACAGGGCGCTCCAGGGCGGCCTTGTCCGGGTTCCCATCCGGGAACTGATCGATCACCGGTCCCGGCCTCAGCTCGACGATGAGCCCTGGTTCCCGAGTCAAACCGGTGACTGGGTGCACCTGTCGGACGGCGGATACGGCCAGGTGGTGGTGCAAACCCCGGAAACGGTCATGATCCGGCAGCCGGGCGGGGAGGCGGTTTTTTACCGAACCGGCGATTACCTGGCCTTTCGTCCCGTGAATCTGTCAAGGGGATTCCGGTTGTGGATCGCTTTTTCCCTGGGGTATGAAACCATTTCAGGGGTCAACAAGGACATCCCGCGGGTTTTTGAAAAGGAGCTGCCGTCGATGTTGGCGGAACGGGGATACGGGGCCCAGGCCTTTCAGGGTGTTGCCGTTGTCTTCCGGAGAGCCGGGAGGAGTTCGTTGGATCTGCTGATCATGGCGGATTTCACCGGCGCCGCGGCTTGCGACTACAAAGTGCTGCCATCCACCATCACCGGGATGTGCCTGGATATCTGCAACCGCCATCAGTGGCGGCCGCCCTTCCATCAGGTCCGCATCCATGGAAGGGAGCCGGAATAGTGAATGGTCGCTCATTCCCCTTTTCCCCCGGAGACAGCCGCTGTTCATTTCTGGATGTATCAATAAAAAACTAATTGATATAAATAGTTATTCTTTTGCATGGGGCTTTCAGCCAGGGCCGGATGCTTTTTGCTTGACTTCCCCGGGCCAGAGTTGGTAAATGAATGAGTATTCATTCATTCGGAGCGATAGCGACCATGCCGGAAGCCGAGAATAAAATCAATCACAGCAAGGCAAGAGCCGACAAATATCATCGAATTTTGGAGGCGGCCATTCAGGTTTTTGCGGAGCAGGGCTTTTTCCATTCCACCGTTTCCCAGATTGCCAAGGAGGCGGGTGTCGCCGACGGAACCATCTATCTGTATTTCAAAAATAAAGATGATATCCTGCTGCAGTTTTTCAATTACAAGACCAAGCAGGTCTTCAACCAGTTCCGGGAAGCGGTGGACCAGGCGGATAATGCCAAGGACAAGCTGCGGAATTTGATCCGCTGTCATCTGAAGGAATTTCAGCGGGATCGGAACATGGCCATCGTTTTCCAGGCCGAAGCCCGGCAGGGAAGGCATATCGAGCGCTATATCAAGGATTTGACCAAAATGTATCTGGACCTGATCGGTGAAATCGTTGAAATGGGCCAGGAGGAAGGGGCCATGCGGAAGGAATTGTATTTGAGCCTGGTGAAGCGATATATCCTGGGCGCGGTGGATGAAGTCATCAACACCTGGGTCAACGCCGGGGGGGCATATGACCTGGTTTCCATGGCCGACCCGCTGGTGGAGCTGTTTTTACGAGGCATTGGAAGCAACGGAACATCCGCTACATAAACCATAAGGGGATCATCAAGGGTAAGAAACATTTTCGAGAAAAGGAGAAAACGAAATGGCACAGCTGATTGCAGATCGCAGGGATGTCGATTTTGTGTTGTATGAACAATTCCAGGTCGACGAATTGAGCAAGAACGAAGTCTATGAGGAATTCAACAAGAAAACCATCGACCTGATCGTTTCGGAAGCCAGGAATCTGGCGGTCAAGGAAATCCTGCCGACCCAGAAAATCGGGGATGAGGAAGGAGTGACCTTCGAAAACGGGGCCGTGACGGTGCCGGAGCCGTTCCAGCGGGTCTGGGAACTGTTCAAGGATGGGGAATGGCTGGCCATGCCGGAAGATGTTGAATACGGCGGGCAGGGAATGCCCCGGGCCGTTTCCATGGCGGCCAGCGATTATCTGGTGGGGGCCAATTACGCCTTCATGATGTACCCGGGCCTGACCCACGGCGCCGGAAAACTGGTGGAGACCTTCGGCACGGAAGAGCAGAAACGGATTTACCTCAAAAACATGTATACGGGTAAATGGACCGGCACCATGCTGCTCACGGAGCCGGAAGCCGGATCGGATGTGGGCAATCTGAGCACCACGGCGGTGAAAAATGCCGACGGCACCTATTCCATCACCGGCAACAAGATTTTCATCTCCGGCGGCGATCATGACCTGGCGGAGAACATCATTCATCCGGTTCTGGCCAGAATCGAAGGCGCTCCGGCCGGCACCAAGGGGATCTCCCTGTTTCTCGTGCCCAAATTCCGGGTCAACCCGGACGGCAGCATAGGGGAATTCAACGACGTGGTCTGCACCGGCATCGAGGAAAAGATGGGCATTCACGGAAATGCGACCTGCTCCCTGACTCTCGGCGGCAAGGGGCAGTGCATCGGCACCCTGCTGGGAGAAGAGAACAAAGGCATGCGCGCCATGTTCCTGATGATGAACGAGGCCAGGCTGCTGGTGGGACTCCAGGGATTCACCTGTGCATCCAATTCCTATCTGTACGCCCTGAATTATGCCCGGGAGCGCCTGCAGGGGCGACATCTGCTGAAGATGCTGGAAAAGGACGCTCCGCCGGTGGCCATCATCCAGCATCCGGATGTCCGGCGCATGTTGATGAACATGAAAGTCTACGTGGAGGCCATGCGCAGCCTGCTGTATTATGTCGCGTATTGCGAAGACAGGGCCAAGACCTCTGCCGATCCGGAAGAAAAGGACAAATGGCACGGACTGGTGGAAGTCCTGACGCCCGTGGCAAAGGGGTATGTCACCGACCGTTCCTTCGAGGTATGCAGCACCGGCATGCAGGTGTACGGCGGATACGGCTATATCAAGGAATATCCCATGGAACAGCTGCTCCGGGATTGCCGCATCACCATGATTTACGAGGGGACCAACGGCATCCAGGCCATGGACCTCCTCGGCCGCAAGCTGGGGATGAAAAAAGGCAAATACGTGATGGATCTGTTCGGGGAGGTTCAGAAAACCATCGGGGCCGCGAAGAAAACCGCCGGGCTGGAAGAATTGGCCGAAAAGGTGGAGAACTCCCTGAACAAGCTCGGCGAAGTCGCCATGCACATGGGGAAAACCGCCATGAGCGAGAAGGTGCTCACCGCCTTTGCCTTCGCCCATCCGTTCTTGGAGGTCACGGGAGATGTGGTCATGTCCTGGATGCTGCTCTGGCGGGCCGTGGCCGCCAAGGCCAACCTGGCGAAAAAACCCAAGGATGCCGCTTTCTACAACGGCCAGGTAAAGTCCCTGGAATATTTTGTCCACACGGTGTTGCCCGTCACCGGTGGAAAAATGAAAGCGATCCTGTCGACGAACGGGGCTGCCGTTGATATCGAGGATGTTTCATTCGGCGGGTAGATGAAAATCCGGATAACAACGAAGGATGGATGGCTGTGATACGAGAACGGGGCTCCGGTTCATGCGGTGCCCCGTTTTTTTCTTGACGGACCGGGGTTACTTGATTAAAACGATACTTTACTCCGATTAGATGAATGAGCGCTCATTCATTTACGGCCACCCACGGAGAAAAGGTTTTCAGGCCGGCGGAACCGGATATCCGGACAGCCGGTTGACCATATTCACCCAAAACTTGATGGAAAAAGGAAACCAGAGATGCAACCCGTATTGATTTCACCATCCAACTACACCCTGTTGGGCATTCCCACATGGATTTTCTCGTTGCTGATCCCGGTTGTGGGCGTCGGATTGTTCACTTATATCATGGCCAAGCGTATCGCCCCGCTGGTGAAGGCGGCTCCCGACAATCGCTTCGACCATATCCCGGAACGTCTGATCAATGTGGCCAAAATCTGGCTGGCCCAATGGCGGCAACCCCGCTACATGACCGCCGGGGTATTGCATATTCTGATTTTTGCCGGCTTCCTGTCCCTGGGGCTGCGGTCCTCCCAGCTGGTCATTGTCGGCCTGAAAGAGGGCTTCGTCTTTCCCGGCATGGAGGGCCTGCCGGGTCAGATCTACAATGTGGTGAAGGATTATGCCGCCACCTGGGTGCTGCTGGCCTGTATCGTGGCCGCCGTCCGGCGCGGAGTCTTCCGGCCGGAGCGCTACGAAGTCCCGGCCAAATACGGTCACGACCATACCGCCGAGGCCGTGTTCGTGCTGGGCGTGATTTCCACCCTGATGATCTCCGAAAGTCTTTTCGAGGCCAGCCAGGTGGCGGCCCAGTTCCAGAGCAGCGGTCACGCGGAGTTTCTGGCCCCGGCCACCTTGGTCTGGGTGTTCAAAACCATGCTCCTGGACACGCCGGTTGATAGACTGCAGACCATTCACATCCTGTCCTATTATATCCATGACCTGACCTTTTTCTTTTTCCTCTGTTTTCTGCCCATGGGCAAGCATTTCCATGTCATCACGTCGCTGTTCAACGTGTTTTTCATGCGGGTCAAGACCGGCAACATCAAGCCGGTCCAATACGGGATCACCGATGAGGAACTGGACAAGGTGGAATCCTTCGGCGTGAAGAAGCTGGAAGACTTCACCTGGAAGCATCTGCTGGATTTCTATACCTGCGCCGACTGCGGGCGGTGCTCGGACAACTGTCCGGCCAACGCCGTGGGACGGCCTTTGTCGCCGCGTTTTATCTCCATCAAGGGCCGCGATAAAATCTTCCAGAATTATCCCTTGCGGGGGCCGTTCCTGAAAAGCCAGCCGTTGATCGGTGACATCTATGAAGAGGATGAAATTTGGTCTTGCACGACCTGCGGCGCCTGCGAACAGGAATGCCCCATCGGCATCGAATACATCGATAAGATCGTCGACATGCGGCGCGGCATGGTGGACGAGGGCATGGTGCCCCAATCCCTGCAAAAACCGCTGGGTGCCATCGGCAAGCGCGGCAATCCCTGGGGAAAGATGGAAAAGAAACGGGCGGACTGGGCTACGGAGAAGGAATTCGCCGCCCAGATCCCCGTCAAGATGGTGGATGAGGGGGACAAGGCCGATACCCTTTATTTCGTGGACAGCATCAGCTCTTTTGATGACCGGATGCAGAAGATCGCCCAGGCCACGGCCAGGGTCCTGAACGCTTCCGGAGTGGATTTCGGCATCCTGGGCAAAAGCGAAAAAGACAGCGGTCACGAAGTCAGAAGATTCGGCGAGGAAATGCTGTTCCAGGACCTCAAGGGACACAACACGGAGTTGATTCTGGAAAGCGGGGCCCAAAAAATCGTCACCGCCGATCCCCATGCCTTGAACGCTCTCCGCAATGATTATCCCGGTCTGCCGCCGGTGGAACACATCAGCCAGGTGATCGTCCGCAGTGTCCAGTCCGGAAAACTGCGGCTCCGGATGGTGGAAGACGCATCGAAAGTGTATACCTATCATGACCCCTGTTATCTCGGCCGGCACAACAAGATCTATGAGGATCCCCGCCAGGCCCTGGATGCCATCGAGGGCCTCCGCCGGGTGGAGATGCTGCGCAGCCGGGATCGCTCCTTCTGTTGCGGCGGCGGCGGACTGATGCTGTTCTATGAGCCGGAGGAAGAAGAACGCATGGGGGTCCTGCGGGTGAAAATGGCGGCCAAGGCCGGTGCCAACGTGATTGTCACCGCCTGTCCGTTCTGTCTGGTCAACATGGAGGATGCGATCAAGGTCGCGGGACTGGAAGGCAAAATGGAAGCCATTGATTTGTCGGAGCTGGTGGCCCGACACATCATGTAATCCGGGAGGAAATACGGTCAATTTTGTTCCGCAGGTTCGGGGCGGACTGCAAAGGCCTGCGAAATCGGTATCCACATAACAACAGCTGGGAGGATGAACATGGAAATTTTGGTATGTGTCAAGAGGGTTCCAGATACCTCGGAAAATGAGATCTCAGTCAGCGGCGATGGCAAGGACATCGAACGTGACGATCTGGTTTACTCGGTCAATGAATGGGACAATTATGCGGTGGAGGAGGCCATTCAGATCACGGATCGCGTCGGCGGCAATGTCACGGTTGTCACCATCGGCGACGATGATTCCGAAGAAATCCTGAGAAGAGAAATGGCCATGGGCGCCCATAACGGGATTCTGCTCAAGGACGACGCCTTCAACGGGTCCGACGGCAAAGGGATCGCCACCATTCTGAAGGCAGCGGCGGAAAAGGGAAAATATGACCTGATTCTGACCGGCGCCCAGGCGGATGCGGGCGCCGCCCAGGTGGGCGGCATGCTGGCGGCCATGATGGACCTGCCCTATGCCTCGCTGGTGAACAAAATCGAGATCATTGACGACAAAAAGCTCAAAATCGGGCGGGAAATCGAGGGCGGCAACCAGGAAATGAACGAGATCGGCCTGCCTTGCGTGCTTTCCATCCAGACCGGCATCAACGAACCCCGCTATGTCGGTATCCGCGGCATCCGCAAGGTCGCTTCCGTGGAGATCCCCACCTACGGGGCCGGCGATCTGGGCATTGCCGCCGGCGCTGTCGGCGCCGCCGGTGCAAAAGTGAAGAAAATCGACTATTTCGTGCCGGCCCTGGGCGCGGGCGCTGAAATGCTCGAGGGCAGCAACGAAGAGATCATTGCCAAACTGATTGAACTCTTGAAGGCCAAAGGAGGACTGAAATAATGGCTCAACTATTCGCATACATCACGCATAAGGGATCCGTGGCCGATGATTCCGCCTTGGAACTGGTAAGCGCTGCCAAAAAGATCGACGCGGCGGCGAAGATCACCGCTGTCGTAACCGGTCAGGGAGCGGATTTGGACGCGGTCTGCCAGGCCATGACCGCTTCGTATTCAGAAGTCTGGAAAGTCGATAGCGCCGCCCTCGCCTATCCCAACGCCGAAGCGGTGCGCAAGGCGCTGGTGAACATCCTGCCGGCGGGCAGCATCCTGCTGATTCCCCACGATACGTTCGGTATGGATCTCGGGCCGGGACTGTCCATCAAACTGAATGCCGGTTTTGTCGCGGATGTGGTCGGCATTGAAGGACTGGACGGCAATACGTTGAAGCTGGTACGGCAGGAATTCGGCGGACAGGTGAGCACCCATGTGGCTTGCGATATCGCGGGCGGCGCGGTCATCAGCCTGCGGCCGGGTTCCTTTCAGGCGGATGAAAGCAAGTCCGCCGGCGGGCAGGTGGTGGACAAGTCCGGCAGCGCGGGCGATCTCACCGTGGGCCGGAAATTCCTGGAAGTGGTGGCCGCCGAAGTGGGGGATGTGGACATCACCAAATCCGAGGTGCTCGTTTCCATCGGCCGCGGTATCGAGGATGTGGAGAACATTGCCATCGCCCAGGAATTGGCCGAGGCCATGGGCGCGGTGGTTTCCTGCTCCCGTCCCATCGTGGACGCCAAGTGGATGGAAAAATCACGCCAGGTGGGTACTTCCGGTCAGACCGTCAAGCCGAAAGTCTATATGGCCATGGGTATCAGCGGCTCCTTCCAGCATCTGGGCGGTATCAAGGGCAATCCTTTTATCGTGGCGGTCAATAAAAACCCCAAGGCGCCCATTTTTCAGGTCGCGGACGTGGGTATCGTCGCCAATATCCTGGAATTCATGCCTGAATTGACGGAGAAGATCAAGGAAATGTAATCCGCTGCGCAGCGGAACATTGCCGGTTTTGCATGGGCGGCTCCCATGGGCGGGGGCCGCCTTTTTTATAGGGTCGCGAGATCGCCGGTGAGGATGCAGGCGAAGGTATCCTCACCCGCCGCGAATTTACAGACGGCTGATTCTTGCGGATACTCCAGCGGAGTTTCCGATGTCTCCGGCAGGCCGAGCTCGAAGGATTGATCCTCGGGCAGCAGAAAGCTCAGCAGGCGTCCGGAAATGGTGTTGACCAACTCGGCAATGGCGTCCAGTTCCACGGTTTCCGTCAATTCCGCATTGTCCGTCCAGCCGTAAAGATTTTTCGTGATTTCAACTGCCAGGGTGGCTGGAATGATCATCAGCATGGAGCCCTTGAGCGGACTGATCACGGGAATGCTGCACCAGTAGGATCGCGGCGGCACGGCTGCGGAGGATTTCGATAAGTCCCCGGGCGGCTGGTTCCACAGTACGACCTGGGTGAAAATCATGGTTTCGAACGTTTCCGAAACCGCCTGGAGCAGTTTTGGACAGACCGAAGCGGTGGTCATGGTCGTTCCTCCCTCTGGTGCCCCAGCATCCCAAGGGCTTCTGAAATGCTTGCGGGGGATACGGGTTTATTCAGCACGGCGGCGGCATGCAGGGCGGTAAGTTCCGCGACTTTCTTGGGGTTGGCCGCGCTGGTGATGATCAGCACCGGTATTTCATGGAGCCGGGGAGAGGACTTGATGCGTTTCAGCAGTTCCTCTCCGTTCATTTCCGGCATATTCAGATCCGAAACCACCAGGTCCACCGGCTTTTCTTTCAATAGTTGCAGGGCCACGCGGCCGTTTTCGGCCTCCAGGAATTCACAAGCCTGGCAACCCGAAATTTCCAGACACCGCCGGATAAACATCCGGGCCATTCCAGAGTCGTCGGCGATCAGAATGCATTTCATGGCTCACCGTCCTTTCCAGCGCCGAATAATGCCGTCCGGGTTTTGTCGAACTCGATCATCACGGTCATCATGAGGTTGTCCATTCCGGAGGTGGTGATGGCGATGTATTTCGTATAATTCTGGTCCAGGGTATATCCCAGGGTGTCGGTTCCGGTCCCGGTTCCGCCCATCATGGCCACCATGTCCGCCAGATGGATCACATACACCAGGGGGCGATGGGCCTCTTCCGCTTCCGCGGGTTTGTGATGATGGCGGATGGCGGCCTGGAGGTTGGCCGGTAGTTTCCAGTGTTTGGCCAGCTCCGCGCCGATGATGCAATGATTGGCCCCCACCATGGCCTCCTCGGCTTCCAGGTAGTCCCTGACTTCCTCCTTTTCCAATTTTTTGAGCATTTCCGCTGGCAGCCCGGTGAGGAATTTGGAAAGAACCGATTTGCCGATGTCGTGCAGAATCCCCGCCGTATACGCCACCCCGGCCAGAATTTTTTCATGGGCATAACCGGACAATTCGTTGGCGGCGATGGCGGTCCTGAGACCGTGGGCCCAGAGTTCGCCTTTTTGACTCTCGTATCCGAGCAGGGGGCGGTTGAATACCTGCGGGGAAGCGAGGTTCATGGCCAGCGCAACCACCGATTTTTCACCGACATAGGGCAGGGCGTGGGCAACGCTTGAAATCTCCTGGCGGAGGCCGAAAGCCGCGGAATTCACCAATTCGAGGATTTTCGCGGTCAGGGCTGAATCCGTTACGACGATCTTGGCCACATCCTGGATGCTGTGGTCCGGATCGGCGATGATTTCAAGGAGCCGCATGGAACTGGAGGACAACAGCGGCATCTGATGAGCCTTTTGAATTATTTCATTCAGTTTGGACATAATGGGTACCTCTGTCTGGCCGGGTTACGGTTGGTCGCGCCGACAAACGTCGCTATACACGGCGGTTTCCGCATGGTCATGGGCATTATATTCGTTCCAGGCATTTCAGGATATGCTCTTCAAATTTTTTCTTATCAATGGGTTTGGGCTGGAAAAAAGTGGCCCCGGTTTTCAGGAACTCGGATATTTCCTTGACGCCCACAAAAGCCGACATGATGATGACGGGCATTTCATGATAGTGGCGATCATTGCGAACCGCCTGGATCAGTTGCTTGCCGTCCATTTCCGGCATCATGATATCCGTGATCAACAGGCTGAAATCACCGTTGGCCTGCAAGGTTTCCAGCGCATGACGGCCGTTGGGGCTGATGAAGGGAATCAGACCCATCTTGGATACGATGGCGTTGACCAGTTTTTGGGTGATGGGATCGTCTTCCGCGATCAGAATTTTTTTCATGTGTCATTCTCCCGGTCCATGAGTATCGGTACCATATATAGAGGCTTGCATTTCAGAGTTCCCAGTCTTTCCTGCCTGGGGATGAGATCACGATTCTGCCGGTATCCACAAAAACCGCCACCGTTCGGCTGATCTGGCCGCCCGTGTCTTCCGCGATGGGTCCCATACCCCGTTGCCAGAGGGTCTTTTTAATCGCCAGAACATTGCGGTCGCCGATATTGAACAGGTTGTTGGGATCCATGACCTTGGCTCCGCCGGTCAGCTTGACGAGATAGCCTTTCCCGGCGGCATTGCCGCTGATTTTTCCCATCAGATTGATCAGGGCCGGGATCCCGGTATCGGCAAAGTACCCTGGTCTTTCCTTGGAACGTTCGGGATTGGTTTTGGATTCCGGCAGGGCCACATGCACCATCCCCACGGTCCGCGTGGGCGGATGCAATAAAACCACGGAAACACAGGAGCCGAGCGCCATGGTTTTCACGACATCGCCCGCAGTGTTGCTTGCGCCAAATTCACCGACACCGATCATGATTGTTTTCATATGGATTATCCTGCGAGCAATTCCAGAACCGTTGAAGCAATATCACCCAGAGGGACCAGTTTTTCAGCGCCGCCGCGCTTGTGAGCCTCCATGGGCATACCGAAAACGACACAGGTGGCCTCATCCTGGGCCAGGGTTCTTGCGCCGGCCTTGCGCATGGCCAGCATCCCATCGGCCCCGTCATGCCCCATTCCGGTGAGCATGACCCCGATGGCGTTGGCGCCGACATATTCCGCCGCCGATTGCATCAGCACCTCCACGGAAGGGCAGTGGCCGCAAACGGGCGGGCCGGGCTTGATCACCGTTTCGTAAATTCCGCCGGAACGCCGGATACTCATCTGCAGCGCTCCTGGAGCGATCAAGACCCTTCCCGGCATGATCCGATCCCCATTTTCCGCCTCCTTTACATCCATCTGGCAGAGACTGTTCATTCGTTCCGAAAACATCCGCGTAAAACCGGGCGGCATGTGCTGGACAATGACCACCCCCGGTGTCGCCACCGGAAACTGGGTGATGACCTCGCGGATGGCCTCGGTGCCGCCGGTCGAGGCGCCGATGACGATGATCTTGTCCGTGGATTTTTCCAGCGCCTTGCTGGCGGACAAGACCTGTTTCCCGGCTGGAAAGCGTTTCCGCTTCCAATGGGAGACATTGGCCGTGGAGGCGATTTTCACCTTGGTGCGCAGTTCCATGAGCATGGCGTTCAAACCGCGCGCCACGTCGGCCGACGGTTTGGTCACGAAATCCACGGCGCCCGCGTCCAGGGCGTCCAGGGTGATCCGGGCGCCTTTTTCGGTGAGGGCGCTGACCATGACGACCGGCAGCGGATACTGCGGCATGAGCTTGCGCAGAAATTCGACCCCGTCCATGCGCGGCATTTCCACATCCAGGGTGAGCACATCCGGTTTAAGGGTCACGATTTTATCCCGGGCGATATAGGGATCGGAAGCGGTCCCCACCACCTCGATTCCGGGGTCCATGGCCAGACCTTTTGACAGAATATCGCGGACCAGGGCGGAGTCATCCACAACCAGGACACGGATGGTTTTTGACATCAGGCGCCTCCTCCTTTACGGTAAATCGCAGGCCGGATATAGGCATAGGGACAGGCATCGTTGCGCAGGGTTTCGGAGTGTCCGATAAACAGATATCCTCCCGGAGCCGTCATCTCGAAAAACCGGTTGACCAGCGCGTTGCGGGTGGGTTGGTCGAAATAAATCATGACATTGCGGCAGGAAATGAGATGAAACGGCTTCCGGAAGGGAAACTGCTCCTTCATCAGATTCAAGCGCCGGAAGGTGATCTCTTTTTTCAGTATTTCGCTGACCTGAAATGTCCCGTCGCCCGCGTCGCGGAAGTATTTTTGCTTCAAGGACGGCGGCACCATTTTCAGCCGTTCTTCCGGATAGACGCCTGCCTTGGCGGCGCTGAGGGCCGCGGCGGAGATATCCGTGGCCAATATTCCGGCGTTCCAGTTTTTGTAATCCAGGCCGAAATGTTCCAGCATCGTGATCATGAAGGTGTAGGGTTCGTCGCCGAAGGAGCAGCCCGCGCACCAGACGCGCAGGTCGTTGGAGCGTTCTTTTTTGAGCCGGGCGGTGGTTTCCGGCAGAATGACGGTCCGGAAAAAATCGAAATGGTCCTGTTCGCGGAAAAAGAAGGTATGGTTGGTGGAGATGCGGTTGATGAGCTCCCCCAGGGCCTGGCCGCTGGCATCGGTGCGGACGTAATGGAAATACTGATCGAAGGTGGCGAACTGTTTCTGGCGCAGGAATTTTTGCAGTCTTCCCACCACCAGGGAGCGTTTCTGCTCCGTCAGATTGATGCCGAAATTTTCGTACACCAGATGGCGGATGGCATGGAATTCGGTGTCGCTGATCTGGACGCTGCCGAAGGCCGCCGATGCCGGGGGGAAACAGGGGTCTGTCCGGTTTGTCGCTGCCGTCATGATATCGTTTTCTCTATCCGTGGTTTCCGAAATGATCCAACGCCGGGTACCAGTCCGAAGCCCGGACCGCCTCCACCTTGGCCAGCATGATTTCACCCGTGCCCGTGTGAAAAACGATCTTCCGGGCGCGTTCGCCGCCCACATCCCGGCTGGTGATGCCGATATTCATTTTTGCCAGAATCTCCAGGCCGACACGGACATTCTCCTCGCTGACGCCGGGTGCGTAGCCGGCGGCTTGCCGGTTGACCGCGCCGCCGTAGAAATGGGTTTCCAGATCCGGGATCTCGGAGCCGGTTTCGAGAAACATGCTGGTCAGCGCCGCCAGGGCCGGGGCCGCGAAAACGGCGGTGGAAAGACCTCTCTCCCGAACCGGGCGGATATAATGTCCCATGCCGCCGAGGTTTCTGCGCCTGTCATACATGGTCACGACGATGCCGGAAGCCGCCACGGAACGTAGTTGCGTCGGTTCCGCGGGGACATAGACATATCCGGGTTTGACGAAATGGTCTTGCAGCAGGACGTCGCGGCTCATATTCCAGGAGAAATCCTTTTCGTTATCGATCAGTATTTACCGAATTCCGCATCATCCAGGGCGATGACTTCTTCCGGTCTGATTTCCCGGTTTACCCCTTTGTGCTGCGCCGGCCGGCCCCATTCCACCGGTGTCTCGGCAGCCGGCGGCGGCGGTGCGACAGGTTGCGGGGCCTTTGCCGTACCCAACCGGAAGCGCGACAGCAGGCGACGGACATTGGCGGCCTGGGAAGACAGTTCCTGGGCCGCGGCGGATGTTTCCTCGGCGTTGGCGGTATTTTGCTGGGTGACGCTGTCGATCTGGGAAAGGCCTTTGTTTACCTGGGATATCCCCTGGGCTTGTTCATTGCTGGCGGCGGCGATTTCCCCCACCAGATCCGCCACCCGGGTGATGGCGTCGTTGATCTCCGTCAGGGCGATGCGGGTTTTATCGGCGATTTGATTGCCGGCGGTCACCTTGGTTACGGAGCCTTCAATAAGCTGGGCCGTCTCCTGGGCCGCCTTGGCGCTACGGGCCGCGAGGCTGCGGACTTCCTGGGCCACCACGGCGAAGCCTTTGCCGTGTTTGCCGGCCCGGGCCGCTTCCACCGCCGCATTCAGGGCCAGAAGATTGGTCTGGAAGGCGATATCGTCAATGGCTTTGATGATTTTGGCGACCTCCCTGGCGGACTGGCTGATGCCTTCCATGGCGCCGACCATTTCCTCGACCTGCAACACGCCGTTTTTGGCCGCGTTGCGGGCGGTGACGGCCAGCTGGTTCGCCTGGGATGAATTTTCGGCGTTGGTCTTGGTCTGGGAGCCGATTTCCGTCATGGAGCTGGTGATTTCTTCCAGGGCCGCCGCCTGTTCGGTGGCTCCCTGGGAGAGGGAATGGCTGGAGTCCGAAACCTGGCTGGAACCGGCATCCACCTGCTCGGCGGCGGAAAACAATTCGCCGACAATGGCCTGGAGGCTTTCCAGCATGCTTTTCAAGGATTTTCCCAGCATGTCCTTGTCCGAGGCTGCCCGTACCGTGTGCCGGAGATTGCCTTTGGCGATTTCATCGGCGGCCTGGGCTTTGTCCCGCAATTCCAACACCAGCTGGTTCAGCGCGGACCCCATTCGGCCGATTTCATCCTCCCCGGCGTCGAATTCAACTTGAAGATTGCCGATGCGCAGTTCGTCGGCATTCCGGGAAGCGCCGCGGATGGGACGTATCAGAATCGGCCGGAAGCTGAAGAAAAGAACGAGCACCAGCAGGAAATTCAGGACCACGACTTCGGCGATGATGCGGAGGACGAGCCGGTTGAGCGCTTCCATCATAAAGCGCTCGGTAAAAAAGACTTCCAGGCCGCCTAATTTTTCCTTACCCTTCAGGATTTCTTTTTTGTAGACGAGGAATTCTCCCTTCGGGGTTTCCTTGTTGTCCACGATGCTCCAGTCTTCGTCGTTCCGGCGCTTGCCGTGCAGCACGGCTTTGCCGTCGACATCCCGCACCAGAACCGCATATATGCGCTTTTCCAGCATTTCCGATTTCAGCAGCATGCTCACCGCTTGATCATCCATCTCATACAGCGGCGACACCAGGCTGATGGCCATGCGCTCCATGGCCATCCGGGAAATCATTTCCAGCTCCTCGGTCATGCTCCGCCGGGTGGTGTAGTAGTTTATCAACGCAAATCCCAGCAGGATGATGGTGGAGGTGGAAATCAGAATCAGGCTGATTTTCGCCTGGATGCTTTTTTTCATGAGCCTGCCGAAAGGAGGGAAAAATCTCATATCCACCTCTTATAGTGATCAGTACTTGCCGAATTCCTCATCGTCCAAGGCGATGAACGGTTCCGCGGACGATCCGGCGGCTTGACCGGCACCCCCCATCGGACGGCCCCATGCGGAGGCATTCCCGGCCGGCAGTTGCCTTGCCTCCGGGGATGTCCGGACCTCGGTATTCCGACGCTGGAAAGCGGCGGGCTCTTTGTTGACCCGAAAGATGCTCAACAAACTTCGGACCTTGGCCGCCTGGGAAGAAAGTTCCTCCGCCGCCGAAGAAGTTTCCTCCGCGCTGGCGGTATTCCGCTGGGTGACATTGTCGATCTGGGCCAGTCCCAGGGAAACCTGCGAAATGGCCTGGGCCTGCTCATTGCTGGCGGCGGCGATTTCTCCCACCAAGTCCGCCACCCGGTTGATGCCGGTATGGATTTTCGATAAGGCATTGCCGGTTTTTTCCGCAATGGCATTGCCGTCTTGTACTTTTCGCGCCGAAGCTTCGATGAGTTGGGCCGTTTCCTGGGCCGCCTTGGCGCTTCTCGCCGCCAGGCTGCGGACTTCCTGGGCGACGACGGCGAAACCCTTGCCGTGTTTTCCGGCCCGGGCCGCCTCCACGGCGGCGTTCAAAGCCAGGAGATTGGTCTGAAAGGCGATGCCGTCGATGGTTTTGATGATTTTGGAAATTTCCCTGCTGGAGTCGCTGATGGCGTTCATGGCCACCGACATGGCGCGCATCTGGTCAACGCCGTCGATGGAATCCTGTTTGGCCGCTACGGCCAGTTGGTTGGCCTGGGCGGCGTTCTCCGCGTTGGTTTTGGTCTGGGAACCGATTTCCGTCATGGAACTGGTGATTTCTTCCAGGGAGGCGGCCTGTTCCGTGGCCCCTTGGGAGAGAGCCTGGCTGGAATCGGATATCTGACTGGAACCGGTATCGACCTGATCGGCGGCCATCTGGATATTGACGATGGTGTCATTCATCTTCAGGAGCATGGTTTCAAGGGCTTTCCCCAGGATGTCTTCCGTTGAACTCACGTTCACGGACTGCTGCAGATCCCCTTCGGAAATGGCGATGGCCACGGCGGCTTTGCGTTTCAGTTCGTCCACCACCGCATTCAAAGCCGCCCCCATCTCACCGATTTCGTCCTTGCCGGCGGGAAGTTTTTCCGACAGGACTCCCTTTTCCAGTTTTCCGGCGAACTCCTTCACCTTCAGAATCGGCCGGGAGAGCGAATTGGAAAAAACATAGGCCATGGGCAGGAGCAGCACGATACAGAAAACGGAGATGCCGATGAGTACTTTCACCATTTGGACGGTATTGGACCTGGCGATGTTCTGGGAATAGAGGACGGAGACGGCGGCGATGCAGCCTTTTTGTGAGTAAAACGGGAGAATCCCCTGGAAATAGCTTTCCCCGCCGATATCCATGTCGGCATAGGCCGGTTCCTGCCGGTTCAATTGCCAGGAATTATCCGCTGCCGGGAAAAGCGCGAGGTCGAGTTTGTTATGTTCCGGGATGGTGCCGCTGCTGAAGCCTTTGGTGGAAAAAATATTGACGGCGGTGTCCGTCAGGTCGGCCATCTGCCGGACGAATTCATCCCCCAGGCGCAGATCCGCGATAATCGTGCCGATCTTGACCGGTTCCAGATTGTTGGTTTTCTGGTTGTATTCCATGGCCATGGACGGCGCGGAACCCACTATCGACAGGAGTCCGTCGATGATTTCAAAACCGTCGCCGCCTTCCGGATATCTGGGGTCGATCCCTTCGACCGTTTCCACGGTTTTCCAGGCGTCGATTTCCGGTTTGGCGCCGGTTTTCACGACAGCCGTCCGGAAGGATTTCTTGCCGTCGCCGAATTGGGGAAATCCCAGCCTGCTCTCCTGGCCCTTGATGAGGATGAAGGCCACCAGATCTCCTTCGGTGTCATAGGCGCGGACCCGCGCCACGTTGCTGGAGATGGCCACATTGTACAGGGTATTGCTGATCTCGATATAGGTATTCTCGGACAGCATGGTGTCGCCGCTTTTTTTATTGTCCGTCACCAGTTGGATTTTGGCGCCCATGTCGTCCAAGGAGGCCATTTGCCGGGTATCGATGGCCAATTTGCCTTGGAGAGAGGCAATGCGTTCGCGAATGATTTTGAAAGACCGGTTCAGATCTTCCCGGGAGGCTTCCCGGTTCTGTCTGCTGATCAGAAAAGAAACGGCCACGGTGGAGAGAAAGGAGACGACCACCAGCATGCTGGCGGCGCTGAACAGGATTTTGTTTTTCAGTTTCATGCGAATGCGATGACCTCCGGTTGCGACGGAAATGGTCCGGTTGGGGAAGCGGTGCCGGGCAAGGTGATGGAACGCACCTAGTCGATGGTCGCTGTCACCTGATTCAGTTCTTCATCATACAGCAATTTCCCTGCATCCAGGAGGATCTTTACTTTTTCGTCGGCCTTGCCCATGCCTTTGATGAATCGGCTTCCGGCGCTCCGGCTGATTTTGGGAGGTGGATCCACCTGATCTTCCGGAATGTCGATGACGTCGCTGACCTTGTCCACCACCATGCCGATGGCGGTGTCCTTGATATTGATCACGACGATGCAAGTGCGGTCGTCGTATTCGCGGGGGCTCATTTTAAAACGCGTGCGCACATCCATGACCGGGATGACCTGTCCCCGCAAATTGATGACGCCTTTGACAAAATCCGGCATGTCCGGAACCTCGGTGATTTTCTGCATGCCGATTACTTCAATGACATGCATGATTTCAATGCCGTACTCCTCTTCGCCCACCTGAAAGGTGAAATACCGGTTTTTCTGGGTATCTTCGTCATCTTCATCAAACAGGTCGTCTTCGATGTTGCTCATGTCTTTAGCCATGGAACTCCCCCCTGCTGCATGTAATGGTTGTGCTGTATCCGTCAAGACCCGGCGCCGGATTCCGAAACATCTATGCGGCCGCCAGGCTTTGGGCTTTTTGGACCAGGCCCCCGATATCCAGGATCAGGCTGATTTCGCCGTCACCCAGGATCGTGCAACCGGACAGTCCTTTGACGCTGCCGATATAGTTGGACAGGCCTTTGATCACAGCCTGCTGCTCGCCGATGATTTCATCAATCAATATGGCCGCCGAGTCACCGCGATGTTCGACGATCACCACCAGGCCTCCCGCCAGTTCCTTGCATTCGGTTTCGATGCGGTGCAATTCATGGAGACGGACCACCGGCACGAGTTCTTCGCGCACCTTGACCAGCTCCTGGCCGTCCATGGTGACGGTGATTTTATCCTTTTCCACCTGGATGGATTCCCGGATGGAAAGCAGCGGAATGGTGTAGCGGGCGTTTCCCACCCGCACCAGCATGCCGTCTATGATGGCAAGGGTAAGGGGAATACGCAGGGCGATGACGGTGCCGAAACCGGGTTGGCTGCGGATATCGATGTGCCCCTTGATTTTTTCGATGTTCTTTTTCACCACGTCCATGCCCACTCCCCGGCCGGAAACGTCGGTGACTTTGTCGGCGGTCGAGAAGCCGGGGTGAAAAATGAAATCATAGACCTGCGAATCTTCCAGGTGGCTGCCGTCGTCCTTCAGCAACCCTTTTTCCATCGCTTTGTTGACGATTTTTCGTCGGTCCAGTCCCCGGCCGTCATCCTTGATGCTGATCCAGATTTCGCCGCCTTCATGCTTGGCTTCCAGAACCACCTCGCCGGTTTCGTCTTTACCCTGGGCCAGCCTTTCCTGGGGCGATTCCAATCCATGATCGATGGCGTTTCTGACCAGGTGGACAAGCGGGTCGGCGATGAGCTCGGAAACGGTTTTATCGATTTCGGTTTCTTCTCCCAGCAGTTCCAGATTGACTTTTTTCTGGGCTTTCACCGAGAGATCATGAACCAGCCGGATCATTTTCCGGAAAACCCCGGAGACCGGAATCATGCGGACCGACAGGGTGATGTCCTGGAGGTCCCGGACAATTTTATTCAGATGGATGGAGGCGCGTTCGAGGTTTTCGAATTCATAGCCTTTCAGATCCGGATTGCGCGTCACCATGGCTTCGGCGATGACCAGCTCTCCCACCAGATTGATCAGCTGATCGAGCTTGGCGAGATTGACGCGGATATCCTGCCTGGCGATGGAGCGGCCTTTGCTGGCAATGGCTTCCGGGGATTCTTCCCGGTTTTGCGCCGGAGGTTCTTCTTTTACCGGAAACTCGGTTTTTTCCCGGAGAAGGAAGAGGGCTTCCGGCTGTCGAACCTCGGGCCGGACCTCAGGAGCGGCGACCGGTGTTTCCTGCCTGGTGGCGATGATGTCCTCCAGCAGATCCAGCAGTACGGCGCTGTTGGAAATGGAGCCGGTGCCGCCTTTGGAAATGTCCGCCATGGCCTGGTTGAATATGTCCACCATATACAGCATGGTCTGAATGGTGGAAGGATCGACCTGGAGAAGCCCCTCCTTGAGGTTGTCCATTACGGTTTCGGTTTTATGGGCCAGTTTTTCCAGATCCGCGAAACCGGAGAATCCGCAATTGCCCTTGAAGCTGTGCAGAGAGCGGAAGGCCTCCTGGATGGTCTCCTTGTTGTCCGGCTCCTCCTGTAATTTCAGCATGGATTCTTCCACCACTTCCAGTTGCTCCAGGGCTTCCTCCACGAAACGTTCCATCATCTCCGGGGTGAGCAGCAACTGGTTCAGGGCTCCGTCGGCGTCGGCGGTTGTTTCGATGGTCGGCTCCGTCGCCTGGATTTCGGCCGCTGGAGCCGTTTCGGGATGCTTCCCCCGGGGTGGCGGTTGTACGCTTATGACTTCCCCCGGCTTTGACTGAATGCAGGCTTTCAGCCCGTCGATGATGGCCCGGGCTTCGGCTTCGAAGCCGGTATCCGACCCGGTGGATTCAATTTGATCCAGGAAGGAATTGACAATGTCGCAGGTCCGGCAAAGCACATCGGTGTTGCGCCGGTCCATCTCCAGTTTGCCGCTGCGGATCATATCCAGGAGGGTCTCCGCTTCATGGGTGACCTTGACCACTTCATTGAATTGCAGAAACCCGGCTGTCCCCTTGATGGAATGAAACAGACGGAAGATCAGGTTGGTGGTTTCCATATCCGGGGCGTTCCCGGGGGTGGAGGTCCTGCCGAGTTCAATCAGTCGTGGTTCGACTTCTTCTATCATTTCACGGCTTTCTGTGATAAAGGACAGGATGTTTTCATCGATGATGGGGTTCATGTCGGACACGACTCAACTCCTTTTCGCCCAAGGCGGCTGGCAAATGTCGGTAAGCGAGAAATGGATGAAATTTTCGTGAAATGCCAAGATTCACATGTCCGTCTTTGAAGACGTCGATTCAACCGGCGATGTCGGAAGGGGGCATCCTCATGAGTAGTCAGTCGGTGCTGCTGAAAATACGTTGTAAAGGATTTACCGCGGTTAACGCGAACGAACTGCAAAAGAAGAATCGTGATGATGCCGTCTTCCGGTTCTCAATCTGTGACGATGTGCCAATATAACATACTTTTTCCGGTTTCAAAAGAAAATTTTACGGATCGTTTTTTGCGGGCCGGAATGGCCGCTGGAAGAAGCGTTTCCCAGATGAAGCTTATCCCTGGGGGTCGGGGCGGCGTGATCGCATCCGTCTGTTGTCCAGGCGGATGACGGTGTCCGGTTCGGAAAGGGGTTCATCCCTTCGTTGCATGGCATTTCGAACCGACATGAAATCGTTTTCGTGCAGCAGAAAGGCGTCCACGACATCCGGATCGAAATGCCGTCCGCGTTCGGCCAGCAATATTTCCTTGGCCTTTTGGTGGGTATAGGCTTTTTTGTAGATGCGGTCGGAAGTCAACGCGTCATACACATCGGCGAGAGCCACCAGCCGGGCCGAGAGGGGGATTTCCTCGCCCTTGAGGCCTTTCGGGTATCCGCTGCCGTCCCATTTTTCATGATGGTGATAGGAAATTTCTTTGCCGATGGTCAGAAAGGATTGGCCTTCTATCTGGGCCTCGGCGGCTTTCAGCGCATCTCCTCCCAGGGTGGTGTGTTGTTTGACGATTTCGAATTCTTTTTGGGTCAGTCTTTCCGGTTTGAGGAGAATGGCGTCCGGTATGCCAACTTTGCCGATGTCATGCAGAATGGAAGATATGTATAGATCTTCAATATATTCAGGGGTGATATAGTTCCGGTATTTTTCATTCCGGGACAGGGCCGTTGCAATGATGCGGGCGTATTCGCGGATTCTTTCCAGGTGGGTTCCGGTATTCTGATCCCGGTACTCGGCCAGTTTGGCCAGGCCGAGAATGGTCACCGCCCGCGCGTTTTGAAGGCTGCGATAGGATTCCAACAGATCTCTTTCCAGTTTTTTCCGTTCCGTGATATCCCGGATTACCATCTGGTAGCCCAGTATTTTTTCGTCTTTTTGAATACATTTGGCGTTGCATTCAACCTCCGCCAGGTTTTTGTCTTTTTTGATCACGCGGAACTGCAGATCCTTGACATCCTCTTTTTGGGAAAATCGCGCGGCGATATGCCGCCGGATGCGGGGCCAGTCTTCCGGATGCACGAATCGTTTGCTGCTGACGGAAAGGGTGGCATTTTCGTTGATTCCGGCCTCTTTGAAAAAGAGGGGATTGGCCATCTGGATTTTGCCCCGCCCGTCCACCAGCAGGACAATATCCATCATGTTTTCATAAAGCTCTCGATATCTCAGGAGCGACTCTTCGAGTTGTTTGTTGGTGAAGTCGATCTGGCTTCGCAAGCGGCTGATATGACCTCCGAGCAGGGAAAACCAGGCGAGAATGGCGGCAAGGAGGATCCATTGCAGCCATTCGATGCGCACGTCGATAATGTCCGGGTGATGCCGGATCAACAGGGACAGGACGGCGGCGTATCCGACCACGGCATAGACCGACAAGATGATGAATTGGCGCTCCTTGAGCCGGAAGATGCCGAAAATGAATACAACCAGATACAGGGAAAGGACGAGGCCGCGGGCATGGTCCGTGAAATAGATCGCCACCGTGAGCCAGGAAACAGCCACGGCCGTTTGGGGCAATGTCAGGCTGGGCTCCTTGAACCGGCGATTCAAACCGGTTCGGAAGAGGGCATAGAACAGGCAGTTGGTAAGGAAAATGCCGGCCATGAAAAGCAACAGGGGTTTCAGTGTCATCCGAAAGCTGTCATGCCAATACAGATAGGCAATCAGCGCGATGACGAGCAGGTAGGAGGCGGAAGCCATGAGGAATCGGCGGATCCGGATGGCTTGTTGCGGATGGTGTTTCGGTATGATGCTGAACATGATAATCCCATGCTCCGGTAACACGGATGGGGTCGTCTTGAAGAAATTTACATTGACGAACAATGTTTGCACTTGTAAATATGCGCATTCTTTTATACGTAACTCCGAAGTCAGGTCAAGAAAAAAAGGGTAAACGGTCATCTCAAGTTGTTTGGGGCGGTACAACCAACAGGTGTCGACATGCTAGCGTATTTGGATCAGGGGAAGCGGCCTCTGTATAACAGCCGGATCATCGATACATACATTAAATTGATCAAGCGCAAGTACAGCTTCATCAACATATCGGATTTGCTGGAATATGCTCAGATGGAGCCCCACGAGGTGGCAGACCAGGGCCATTGGTTCACCCAGGAGCAGATCAATTTGTTTTATGAACGCCTGGTGAAGTTGACCGGAACGGATGGCATCGCCCGGGAAGCGGGGCGTTTCGCGGTTTCTCCGGACGCCATCGGCGCCATGCGACAGTATATCCTCGGCATGATCGGTCCTGCAAAAGCCTATGAAATGATCGGGAAGGCTTCACAGAATTTTACGCGTTCCTCAATTTACTCGTCCCGCAAGCTTGCCGCCAACAAGGTGGAAATCAGTGTGAGCCAGAACGAGGGGGTGACGGAAAGAGCCTTTCAGTGTGAGAACCGGATGGGGTTTTTCGAAGCCCTGGCCATGGCCTTCACCAATAAATGGCCACGCATCGAACATCCGGAGTGCATGTTCCGCAACGGCCGGGTATGCCGGTATGTCATTACCTGGGACAACCCGTTTTCCGCATCCTGGCGCAGGGTGATCAATTATATAGGGGTTGTTTTTTTCGGTCTTTGTCTTGCCTCGGGCCTCCTGGTCCCGGTGGAAAAGCTCCTGGCTGTTTATCCCCTGGCGCTGATCGGGGTTTTAACCATGGCCCTTCTGGCGCTGATCGGTGAGCGGCTGGAAAAAAACGAGTTGAAAAAAAGCATCAGCAACCTGAATGATTCCACGGACAAATTGCTGGAACAGATCGATATCAACTATAACCACGCACGCCTCATCAACGAGATCGGCCAGGCGATCAGCAAACAGACCAATATCGAGGACGTACTCGCCAATGTGATTCAGATATCCGAGAAGCGGCTCGATTATGATCGGGGGCTGATCCTGATGGCCAACAAGGAAAAAACCCTGCTGAGTTTCCGCGCCGGATTCGGATATTCGGATGAGCAGCTGGAGTTTTTGAAAAAAACCAATTTCCATCTGGACCGTCCGGAATCCAGGGGGGTCTTTGTGGTCACGTTCCGGGAGCAGAAACCGTATTTGATAAACGATATCAATGCGATCGGAAAGACCTTGTCCCTGCGCAGCCTGGCGTTCGCCAAAAAACTCGGCAGTCAGTCTTTTATCTGCTGCCCCATCATCTGCGATGGAGAGCCCCTGGGCATTTTGGCGGTGGATAACCTCAAAACCAAGAGACCGCTGGTACAGAGCGACATGAACCTGCTCATGGGCATCGCCCCCATGATCGGCATCAGTATCCGCAACGCGGAGCTGTTGGATGCGCGGGTCAAGCAGATGCGCTCCATTTTACACGTCATGGCGGCGAGCATAGACGCGCGCGATCCGATGACCGCCGGTCATTCGGAAAAGGTGACCGAATATGCCATCGGCATCTGCAACGAGCTGGGCCTGTCGAAGGATTATACCGAGGTGGTGGGAGTGGCGGCGTCGCTGCATGATTACGGTAAGATCGGCGTACCCGACTCCCTGCTGAAAAAACAGGGCAGACTGACGGCGGAGGAATACGAAATCATCAAGACCCATGCCGCCAAAACCAGGGAAATCCTGACCCGTATTAATTTTGAAGGAATGCTGCGTCAGGTTCCGGATATCGCCGGCTGTCATCATGAAAAGCTGGATGGTAGTGGTTATCCCAATGGACTGAAAGGCGATGAGATTCCCCTCGGTGCCCAGATCATCGCCGTGGCGGATTTTTTCGAGGCGATTACTTCCAATCGCCATTATCGGGCGCCGATGCCCATGGAGGAGGCTTTCCGGATGCTGAGACGGGAAGCGGATCAGCATTTACAGAGCAAGATAGTGGAGGCTTTCATCCGCTATTTTATTCGGGAGAAAAATGAAAGACGGTTGCGCCTGGTTTCTTCCTTATAGTTCCTGTCCTATCAGCGGTTTGTGCAGCGGTTTTTCACCCCGGCAGGAGATGATGGGGGTGTAGGTGAATCGTCGGGGATGGTGGAAGAAATTGGTGAACTCCTCAAAAAAATCATCGTATCCGCCTTCATACTCGCTGAAGGAATAACCCGAGTATTTTCCCGCCACCTCCACTTTTTTGGTCCAATTGAAAGCGTCCACCTGATTGAGTTCTCCGAAAATCAGATGGTGGGGGGCGAGATTGACATCAATGTTGGTAAAATCCATGTCATACAGAAAAGAATACAGTTTGATGCCCACATGGGGGTCGAAATCGGCTTGTTCCTGAAGGCAATTCATAATACCCCACAGCGATCGTTTCAGGCGGTCGGACAGGCCGAAATGATTCAGGCAGTTGTAATCCAGATCAATCAGACATAGAATCCCGCCCGGCTTCAGGATTCTGGTGATGTTCGCCACAATTTGGGCGCTGGTGGAGCGGAAATATTCCAGAAAGAACCGGACCCAAATGAAATCGAAGGTCCCAAGATCGTCCAGGGAATCGTGAATATCGCGACAGACGTATTGAATGGTTTTGTGGGCGTATTGTTCCTTGGCGGTCCGGATCCGTTCCGGGGAAATATCAATTCCCACTGCCGCACCTCCCGGCTGGGCGACCTGGTTCAGCACATAGGTCGTCTTACCGTGTCCGCAGCCGATATCCGCCACCCGCATTCCCGGCTTGAGGCCTGCCCATCTGGCCTGGGATATGGTTGTTTGATCATCGGTTTTAATTTCCAAACGGAGGGCTTCGTCCTTATTTTCCATCAAATACGTGGGGTGAGACATAACAATCCTCTAACCGGGTGCGACGGAGTATGGAAAACCGTGTGTGCCCGTATACCAAAGCGTTGGGTTCAAGTCAATGTTCAATTGGGAACCGGGGAAAACGGCGGATTCGTAAGGGGCATCGGTCCGGGAATTCGGTCATTTTCGGGTCTGTCGTGCCGATGTTGGCCTGTAAACATGCCTTGACTTGTGGTTCATGGAAATGATACTCTGTACCAAATCGATTGGGCCGGTACCACCGGACATGTGAATCACAAAAGGCCAGGAAGATGATACGAATAGGTTCTCCCGCTCCAGATGGCAAAGAGATGGATCCCGCCGCCATTTTCATTGCGAAACTCCAGTTGCTGATCATCATGTCAAAGGCGTTCATGAAAGGATTCCCCCTGGGGAAATTCCGGCGGGAGGCGATCCTGAAAAATTCAGAAGATGTTTTTTACGCCTCGCTTCAGATGGAGGGGAAGGCTTTGACGGAAAAAACCCAGGGCTCGAAGGCAAAACCGGATACCGACGGGGGAATGGACCGGTCGCACCTGTTCCTTCAGCGGGTGCAGTTGTTATGCGCCATGACCCGGGCCATCGCCGAGGATCGTCTGGAGGGTGAATACAAAGTCAAGGCCCTCGAGGAAAACCTGGAGCATCTGTGCAAGGCCATCACCTTCAACGGTCAGGACAGCGACATCCAGTTCCTCAAAGTCGCATAACACTTGCGGAAATCCCGCCCCGCCTCAATGCGAACCAGCCGGCATCAGGTCTGTGAACTTCGGAGTTTATTCAACTCTTCGATAAATTGAAAATATTGGTCCGAGTAATCGGTGTTCAGCAGCCAGAGACAGTACTGCTTTTCGTAAGGAATCGACTGCTCTTCGGCAAACCGGACAGGATAAAGCAATAGGGGAATTCTATTCTGCCGATACAGTTCGGCCAGCCGGGCGACCGCGGACAGCAGAATTTCTCTGGGCACGTTCTGCCCATCCATGACAATGGCGGTGAGACAACTGGTGAGATCCGACAGGTTCAAGGCCACGTCCGTGATGTTGGCAATGATGACCGCCCGCAACTGGTTCTGATATTTCAATGAAAACAGACGCCGCTCCCGCTTCAGGCCTGCCTGATGATATGCCTCGGACAGATCATGGCGGTCGCCGAGTCCCGGCGTCAGATCAAGCCCCCTGATCATCAGCCCGCCGGAAACCGACCGATAGAAACAATCCAATTCCAGAAGATCATCCCGGGTGGTTTTATCCAATTTCCAGGGGCTGGGGAGATCCGGCCAAGGTTTTTTTGTTTTTCGGAAGTGACCATAGGTGAACAGATCCAGCGAACATCCGTCGGGGTCCTTGATATGGCGGGCCGCGCCGCCGAAAACATGCTGGGGGAATTGATTGTCGGGCCGGAAGTAGCACATGAGATAATCCATGTGACTGGAATGCAGGCGGTGAGACTCGAAGGTGAACTGTCCGACCTGGTCAAGGACCACCAGCCCCGCCCGGAGCAGGGAAGTGCTGCGGGCCGCATGATGATGAATCAGCCAGGTCTTCTCATAAAAGCGGAGCATGGACATATGGCCGCGGATCACCCCGTTTTCCTGGTAAATAAAATGTCGGGCGATGCCGGGATTCCGGATATACAGTTTCTGGTAGGCATCCTTGATGTTCTCTTTTTCCGGCCTCAGAAAGACGTATTTCTTCGGATAAATGAACCCTGTATCAAAGAAGAACCGCCACAGATCATCCATGTCGACCTGATTGCAGACATATGCATTCCGGTTTTCCACCTGATGAAGCAGGGCCAGCAGTTTGAGATGATCGTCAAAATGAATGTCGAGAAACGCCAGGCCGCATTTAATGCCTTCCATTGCCCCGCCCTCGCCGGAAACGGTTTTGCGGTAAACAACCTGGGCCTTTGCATGGATTGTCAAGCTGTTTGCAAAATTCAGCTCCAGATCGGGGATGACCATACCGGCGATCAGGACGGGATTGTTGCGATCATCCTGCACGGAAAAACCCGAGCCCGCCAGATCGAGCACTTTCAATGTCGTTCTTTTGTGGGTAAAGGGATGTGAAAAGATCATGTCGGGGGACGGGGTCAGCTGGAATCTCCGGCTGCGGTATTCCTTGGGTTTGTACCGCTGGATCACCTGCTGGAGCGGCTCCAGAATAAAAGTGCCGTCGGTTCCCTCGACGGTTTGACGGGTGATGCGGCATTCGCCGGAATACAAATGGCCTTGACCATTTTGAATGATGACATTGACTTTTGTCTTGGGATTGATCCATTGAAAGGTTTTCATCGGCTCCGCGCTTAGATGCAGCTTGAAGGAATTCGCGCTGAAGTCGACAAGTCCGCCGCTATAGGAGACGCCGTTCTGAAGCAGTTGAACGGTTACGTCATCACAGGCGTAGCGGTTGATTTTCCGGACATTGGTTTCAATGGCGCTTTCCGGTACGGGAAGGCAGATCCCCTTGCGGGTGATCCCCCGGGGCTGGGCTTCCATGGCGATCATCTTCCTGCCGTTGGTGATCACCAGGTTGTGAAAGCGGTAGGTTTCCAGGATGGTTTCCATTCGACCGAGATCGCTCCAGCGGCAGACAAGATAACCGCCCGTGCATGGCTGCGGGACGGCTTTCACGGTGACGGTGAGGTCGAATTTCGGATGGACAAAATTGATCAGAACTTCCCCATCCTGGAAATTGATGAAGTTCAGGCGATTGATCAGGGTGGTCCGGGAGATGGTTTTTTCGGCGATGTCCGCGGCCGTCGCTGTTGGCGCGTCGCTTTCCTTCTGCTGCTCGGAATCCCGTTCACGATAGTCCATGGATTATCTCCGCGGCGAATTGCCGCATACCGGGTTCCGAGCCGAGGGCAGGACGCTGATCCGGAAGGCAACCAAGGGGATCAATGGTATGAATGGAAACAGCCATGGTGCAAATGAGGTACATTCTCTAGTTCCACCATCCAAGGTTGCCAATAGCCTATTAAACCACTATATATTGAGCCCTACGTAGTACGGAATGTCTTGGCTGTCAATGCCAAAGCGTACCATCTGGTTTCCTATGCAAATCTCATGCAAGACGATATATAATAAAAAACTGATACAAATTAAATAGTTAAAATTATATGTGGCATATCTGCCCTTCCGATTGTGAAAGGAACTACCCAGATGGTAGGTGGTATGAGAGCTATCGCGGGGGCGAGTGCCGACGAAAGTGTGGTTTCTGCCGGGATTTTGTCCGGGGTCCTAGGAGAATTTCCTTCTGGGATTGTTTCCGGGCGCTGTTTTTTTCCACGAAAAGGGGTTCCCCGCTGAAGGGGTCCATTTCGGTGTGGTACATCAGGCTGGAGAAGGTGGATGGGGCGGGGGTGAAGATTTGGATCTGTTCCGGATGAATCTTCAGTTCCTGGCTGGAAAAACACTGCAAACGCCGCATATCCTGCGCCCGGCAGCCGGGGTGGGCCGCCATCAGGTAATATGTCAGAAACTGGGATTTGGCGGCGAGGCGATTCAGGTTGACGAAGCGTTTTCTGAATTCCACCAGTTTTTCGATCTCCGGCTTGCCCATCAGGCTCAGGACATTCCTTTCCGAGTGCTCGGGGGCCACCTTGAGCTGCCCGGAAATATGATGCCGGACAATTTCGCGCAGATAGGTGTCGCCATTGCTTCTGTCCGCGATGACAAGATCATGGCGGAGACCCGATGCCACGAAAACCTGCTTGATGTTCGGTATGCTTCGCAGGTTGTTCAGCAAATCCAGCTGTTTTTTATGATCAACGCGCAGGTGGGGACAGATGTCCGGATACAGACATCTTCTGTCGCGGCAACTACCCCGGGTCTTTTTCAGGGAGCATTCGATTCCATACATGTTGGCCGTGGGGCCGCCAATATCCAGAATCCGGCCCCTGAAGTCCGGTAACTTGGTCAGGAGGCGCGCCTCGGTCAGAATGGACTCCGGGCTTCTCCAGCGGACCGTCCTGCCCTGATGGACGGCGATGGCGCAGAAATTACATTCCCCATAGCATCCCTGGTGGGTTGGGATTGAGAAGCGGATGGTTTCAATGGCTTTTACGGTCCCCTGGCTACGATGAGACGGATGGGCGTCCCGCTCAAACTCCAGGTCGTAACCGGCATCGAGTTCCTCCCGGGTAAGATAGGCGGCGGGAGGGTTTTGGATCAGATAGCGGTTGTCCTGGCGCTGGCAAAGACCTTTTGCCGTCAGGGGGTCGCTATTGGCGTAAAAGGTTTTGAACATGTCGATGAAGGCCTGTTTATCCATGGCCGTTTGCTCGAAGGAAGGCAGCTCGATATAATCATGGCGTTTTTCCCTGGAAATGCGACAGATGCCCGGAAGATGATCCGGCGCACTGCCGGATCGAATTCCGCGGGCAAGGTCCAGGACGGTTTTCTCGCCCATGCCGTAAACCAGATAGTCGGCCTTGGCGTCGAACAGAATCGATCGCCGGACTTCATTGGACCAGAAGTCATAGTGCGCCAGCCGGCGCAGGCTGGCTTCGATGCCGCCGAGCACGATGGGTTTGGTGTTCTTGAAGTAGCGGCGGATGAGATTCGAATAGACGATGACGGCCCTGTCCGGCCTTTTTCCATTCAAGCCGCCGGGAGTGTAATCGTCGGTTTTCCTGAATTTCCTGCCGGCGGTATAATTGGCGACCATGGAATCCACGCTGCCGCCGGATACCCCCCAGAACAGTTCCGGCTCTCCCAGGCGGCGGATGTCTTTGTCGGAATGAATGTCCGGCTGGGGAATGACGCCGACACGGAAACCGGCATTCAGCAGGATCTTGCCGATCACCGCGACGCCGATATAGGGGCTGTCTATATAGGCGTCGCCGGTGACCAGGATGATATCCGGAACCCGCCAGCCCAAAGCCTGCATTTCCTCGCGGGAGGTCGGCAGGAACATGGGCGGCTACTCTTCTTCGTCGGTATCGTCAGCCCCATGCCCATCCCCTGAAGAAATCTCGGCGGCGTCCTCCGCCTTCCGGCTCACGGATTCGGGGTCGCCGAAATAGGTGATGGATGAGGCGCCGTCCGCCACCGCTTCCAGTTTTCGGATTGCGTGCACGGTCGCTTCGCTGGCTTCCAGGACTTTTATTTGTACGGTTTCCGCCAGCAGCTGCCGGGCCTTCAACTCCGTGCTGCCGGATAACGAGACTTGGAAAAGTCCGGTTTTCCCGCTGACGGATATATCGCTTGCGCCTTCGGCTGTCAGATTGAATCGGCGGTTGGCGATGCCGGTGATGACCATGTCCGTGGAACCGCCGACCTCAACCTGCTGGATATCCGGCAGGGTGACGGTCACCAGAAGATCGGATTTTGTGCAGATGGATCGATTCGTATCGATTGTCAGGACAGCTGCATCGACCCGGGTGGTGATGAAAGGCAGCAGGTTGGAATCGGCCGTGACCTTGACGGACTGCGGTTTCCCGCAGGTAATGCGAAGGTCGAAGGCGCCGTCGATGGCGATTCCGGTGAAGGATGGCAGATTTCTTGTTTCGCTGCTGATTTTCCCGTTTCCTTCCGTGCAGCCGGAAGTGGCTCCCGATGCGGGGGCGGCAGCGAGGATAAGCATCAGGACAAGCAGCAGGCCTTCAAGCGGTCGATGATTTTTCATGGATTCTCCTTATTTCTCAAAGCGATTTTCCTTCATACCATGGCGGTTGGAACGCGATTTGCGGAAACAGCGCAGCAAGTGAGCCAGCATACCCATTCCGCTGGAGATTTCCAAGAGATTTTTCCGTCTGTGGAAAGCCTTGTCCATGCGGGGCTGATGAATTCCGGCGGGACATGACCGGGGCGCTGTCCCCGGTGAAATCCGATCAGGCTATGGCCTCTTTTGCCTTGACTTGTCAGCCGGGTCGGGTACATATATTCCTGCATCCGGCTTTTGGTGAAGGGAAACTGACTATGCGGGAGAAAAGGGGCGCATGAACATCCTGTCGATATACGGAAGTCCCCGAAGAAACGGCAATACTTCGACCCTGCTGGCGGAAGCGGTTCGGGGGGCGAGGCAAAAAGGAGCCCGGGTGGATGAAATCGTCCTGCGGGATTTGAAAATGTCGCCCTGTCTCGAAATCTATGGATGCATGAAGACCGGTCGTTGCGTCATGCAGGACGATTTCCAGCAGATATATGACCGGCTGCTTGCCTGTGACGGGCTGATGCTGGCGTCGCCCATCTTTTTCTATTCCGTCAGCGCCCATACCAAAATACTCATGGATCGCTGCCAGTCCCTGTGGGTGAAAAAATACTGGATGGAAAAAACGTCGAATCAGCAGCAAGCCGAAAGAAGGCGTCCCGGCTTGTTCATTTCCGTCGGCGCCACCAAAGGGAAAAAATTGTTCGACGGCACCTTGCTGAGTCTCCGTTATTTTTTTGACGTTTTGGATATGGATGTCTGGAAAACCCTATTATACCGGGGGCTTGATTTGGCAGAAGAGGTTCATGGCCATCCGGAGTATCTTCAAGAAGCCTACGACGCCGGGGCCGCGATGGCGGATGCCATCTTGATATGAGTCGGAGAGGAGTTGAGGAAATATGGACCGGGTGGATTATCATGCCGTATTCAATCCTGGGCAGTTGAGCGACCTGTTTCCGCGCCAGCGGACCGACCGGTTTTTTGAGGCGCTTTACGGCGACGCCGGGGAGGGCGCCTATGACATCGTCCTGGTTTTCCGGGAATTCAACCAGGGCCGGCTCCATTTCGAATTCCATCTGAAACGGCGCGGTGGAAAATGTCTGGCCTGCAACCTGACATACGGGCTGCCGGCTGTTTTCCTGCGTCATCCGGTCATCGATCTGAAAGGATTGGTCAATGACATCTGCAAGCTGGCGGACGCTAACGGACATTGCGCCGACTTCCAGCTTGGAGCGACACGGGAGGTTTCCCCCAGTCTCCATATCGTACCCCTGAGCATCCAAATCGCTTCCTGATTTTCCTCCGCCACCGCCTTTTCCCTCTTTGCATTCGTTTTTAAAGCGTTTTTCCGCGTTTTTCCGTATGGACAAATGCTTTCCCATGGTAAGCAACCCCAGCAAAATCGATCAATTATCGATCAACCCACTTTAAACCACCTTCGCCACTTTATATTTAACTTTTACGAATCATTAAAAATTATTTCTAAAAAAATATTTTTTTCCTTGACACATTCCTAAAATAATGTTGTTTTATGCCATAAAGTGGAATTAAGTGGTAGATTATGGTGAACCATGTTTCGCGGCAGTTCCTTTCATAATCTCGATCCCAAGGGGCGTTTTGTGATCCCGTCCCGCTTCCGTGATGTGATCCGTAACGGCGGCGCGGATGGGGTGATGATGACCCGGATGGATGCGAGTTTGTTCGCCTATCCCTTTGAAGAATGGAAAAAGATCGAGGCGAAGGTGCTGTCGCTTACCGAAAAAAGCGACACCATGCGCCGGTTCCGGCGGATTTTTCTAGGGGGTGCCTCGGATTGTTATTGCGACAAGCAAGGACGTATCCTGGTGCCGCCGGCGTTGCGGCAATATGCGGCCCTGGACAAGGAAATCGTTTTGGTGGGGGTTTTGGATCATTTTGAAATCTGGTCCCGCGAGCGCTGGGATAAAGAAAATCTGCAAATGGAAGAAGACATGATCAAAGAGGAGGTCAGAAACGAAATCGCCAAGTTAGGGTTATAGGTCATGCCGTATCAACATGTATCGGTGATGCCGGGGGAAACGATCGACCTGCTGAACTGCAGGCCGGGGAAGGTCTATGTGGACGGGACCATCGGCGGTGCCGGGCATGCCCGATTGATCCTTGAAAGAATCGTTCCGGGCGGGCTGTTGATCGGCATGGATCAAGATGCGGAAGCAATTGAAAATGCACAGGTTGTTCTGGGTTCCTACGCGGAGAATCTGCGTTTGTTCCAGGGCAATTTCGTCACCCTGCCCACTGTTCTGTCGCAACTGAATCTGGCGGCAGTGGACGGGATCCTCCTTGATGTAGGTCTTTCTCTCCATCAGCTCGAAAAAAGCGGTCGTGGTTTCAGTTTCCGGAAGGATGAGCCTCTGGACATGCGCATGGATTGCCGGTCCGGCGTCCGTGCGGCGGATTTGATCAATTCCATGCCGGAATCCGATCTGGTGATGATCCTCAGGGCCTACGGCGAAGAGCCGCGGGCTTCCCGGATTGCGCGTCGGATTGTCGCGGAGCGCGACAGGCAACCCATCCGGTCCAGCAAGATGCTGGCGGACATCATCTGTCGGGCCCTGCCTCCCAAGGAGCGGCATGGACGGAAGACTCATCCGGCCACTCGTTCCTTCATGGCCCTGCGGATCGCCGTGAACAAGGAACTGGAGCGCCTGGATGAATTTCTGGCCGACGTTCCCCGAATGCTGAACCCCGCGGGGAGAATATGTGTGCTGACATTTCATTCCCTTGAGGATCGGATTGTGAAGAATCGGTTCAAGGGATTTTCGAATCCCTGTGGTTGTCCCAAGGAGTTGCCCAGGTGCATATGCGGTCGGAAGCCGCTGTTGCAAATCGTCACCCGCAGGGCCTTGATTCCATCGGCGGCGGAAATCGCGGCCAACCCTTTATCCCGCAGCGCCAAACTGAGGGCGGCTGAAAAATGCGGGGAGCAAGGTTGTTGACCGATGCCCGCCAGGTATAACTCATATATTCGTCCAAGGAAGCAGGTATGGACGTGGATTGCGCTGCTGCTGCTGCTGATCGTGGAGCTTTTCGGGTACACCTGGTGTCGGGTGCAGTGCATCGGTATCGGGTATGAAATTGCGGGGGAGACGCAGAATCATCAGAAGTTACTGAAATGGCAAAAGCATTTGATGGTGGAGCTGGCAAGGCTGAAATCCCCGGATCGGGTGGTGCGGATCGCCAAAACCAAGCTCAATCTGGTCATGCCTGATCCCAAACAGATTGTTGTCATTCAATGAAGCGAATGAAGCAAAAACACACGCGGGACAAACGGGAAAAGAAACCGCCGGGACACAGATGGCGCATGATTCTGGTGGGGGTTTTCCTGACGCTTTTGTACGGAGGCGTGGGCGCCAGGGCCGTATTCCTGCATGTGGTCCAGGGGCCCTGGTGGTCCCAGAAGGCCGCCAGACAATATCAACGGGCAAAAGTGACCCACGGCAAGCGCGGGACGATTTATGACACCCGCATGCGGGAAATGGCGGTCAGCATCGATACGACCTCCATCGCCGCTTTTCCGGGTTCGGTGGTCAATCCCCAGGCCACGGCCATGGCGCTTTCCAAGGTTTTGAAGCTCAATCCGGCCAGCCTGAAGCGGAAGCTGACCGCGAAAGGGCCCTTTGTTTGGATCAAGCGGGATGTTGCGCCCAAGGACGTGGCGGCGGTCAAGGCCTTGTCCCTGGCCGGGATTGAATTTCTTCCGGAACACGCGCGGGTGTATCCGAATCGCACCCTGGCCGCGCAATTGATCGGCTTTTCGGGCATCGACGGTGTGGGGCTCGAGGGGCTTGAATTTTTTTATAACGATCATTTGAAGGGGAATAAAGTCAAGCAGATCGTGATGACGGATGCCTTGGGCCGCGGCTTCGACGCAGAAAAACAGATCATGGCCAACTATTCGGGCGGAAATCTGATCCTCACCGTGGATCGCAATGTCCAATATATTGCGGAAACCGCCCTGGCCGAGGCCGCCACAACCAACCGCGCCCGGTCCGGTATCGCCGTGGTCATGTTGCCGAAAACCGGGGCCATCCTGGCCATGGCGCATTATCCGTTTTTCAACCCGAATTCCTTTGAGGATTACAAACGGGACCAGTGGCGGAACCGGGCCATCACCGACCCGTTCGAACCCGGTTCGACCATGAAAATTTTCATGGCGGCCGGAGCCATTGACGCCGGCATTTGTACTCCGAATACGATTTTTTATTGCGAGGACGGGCGGTATCGCATCGGCCGCAACACCATTCATGACACCCATCCGCACGAATGGTTGACTCTGCTGGAAATCGTTAAATATTCCAGCAATATCGGAACAGTCAAAGTGGCCGAAGCCATCGGCAGGGACCTCCTGCACGCCAACCTGAAAGCCTTTGGATTCGGTGAGAAAACTGGAATCGACTGCCCGGGGGAAACCCCCGGTCTGTTGTCTTCCCCATCGCGGTGGACCCGGATCGATATGGCGGCGATTTCCTTCGGGCAAGGCGTATCCGTATCGGCGGTCCAACTGGTCGCGGCCACCGCGGCCATTGCCAACGACGGTGTGTTGATGGCACCGCGGATCGTAAAGGCGTTGACGGACAACAACGGAAGGCTGATTCAATCCTTCGAGCCCCGGAAGGTCAGGGATGTGATTTCCCCGGTGTCGGCCCGGACCATCCGGTCCATCATGAACAGCGTCACCACGGAAGGCGGAACCGGCGTCAATGCGGCCATCGACGGGTATTCCGTTTGTGGCAAGACCGGGACGGCCCAGAAAATCGATGAGTCCGGAAGATACGCCAGGGGCAAATACATTTCCTCGTTTATCGGATTCGCTCCGTGTGAAAGTCCGGAAATCGTCGTGCTGGTGATACTGGACGAACCCAGGGAAAAGCATTACGGCGGCCTGGTGGCCGCGCCGGCTTTCAGCAGGATCGTGCGGGAAACATTGAACTATATGAACATTACACCGGAGGAAAACCTCCAGCCCGACTGGAATCGAAAAATGACGCTGGCCAAGGTGACGGATACCAAGAAATGAAAC
The DNA here is from genome assembly GCA_049320885.1 of Thermodesulfobacteriota bacterium. Classification (GTDB taxonomy): domain Bacteria; phylum Desulfobacterota; class Desulfobacteria; order Desulfobacterales; family SURF-7; genus DYJD01. The sequence goes on from JBMORA010000022.1 coordinate 74,032, forward strand.
TGTCCCAGCTCACGGAAGAATTGTCGCCCAAAAAAATGATTCCGCCGGTCTCCGGCCACGGGGTGGTTTCCATGGATCCGGAAATCGAATCCATTCACTACCGCTCCAGCGAAGTCAGGCCGGGGGGCCTGTTTGTCGCGGTCCGGGGATTTGCCACCGACGGTCATGGGTACATTGAGGAGGCCATCAGCCGGGGGGCTGTCGCGATTGTGGCGGAGAGGCCCCTCGCGCTTCCCGTTGTGCTGGTGGAAGTGCCCAATTCCAGAAAGGCGCTGGCCGTCGTGGCGGATCGATATTACCAACGCCCTTCCGAAAAGCTGGTGGTGATCGCCGTAACCGGAACCAATGGCAAGACCACTACGGCATCCTTGATTGAGAGCATATTGCGGCAGGTCGGTTTCGAAACCGGCCTGATCAGCACGGTTTTTTGCCGTTATGCCGGCAAAACCCATGACAACCCCATGACAACACCGGAATCACTGGATCTGCAGTCCATTTTGGCGCGGATGCTGGCCAGCGGCGTCACCCATGTGGTCATGGAAGCATCTTCCCATGCCATTGATCTGTTTCGGATCCAGAATTGTCGTCTGGATGTGGCGGTATTCACCAATTTAAGCCAGGATCATCTCGATTTTCATGGCAACATGCAGGCGTATTGGCAGGCCAAGAAGCGATTGTTCACGGATTATCTGCCGGCAGGCGCTAAAGGGAACCGGGCAACGGCGGTCATCAACTGCAGCAGTGAAAAAGGCCGGGAGCTGTTCGCCCTGCTTTCCGGAAATGCCGGCGCGCCTCAGATCCTGGGAGTGGGGGGCGATCCGGGCCTCGATCTGCGGCCGCTTCATGCCGAGATCGGACTCGGGGGCATTTCCGGCACAATGGAAACACCGTCGGGGACCTTTGCATTTCATTCTCCCTTGGCGGGCGGCTACAATCTGGAAAACATCCTCTGCGCCGCCGGAGCGGGATTCGCCTTGCATATCCCGCTGGAACGGATCCAGGCCGGTATCGAACGGTTCACTTCGGTGCCGGGAAGGCTGGAGGCGGTCCCTGATCGTTCCGGCCGCTTTGTTTTCATCGACTATGCGCATACGCCGGATGCGCTGGAAAATGTCCTGACCACGTTGCGGGCCGTTGCAACAGGACGGATCATTTGCATTTTCGGCTGTGGCGGGGACAGGGACAAAAGCAAACGCCCCCTGATGGGTAGAATCTCCATGGAGCATGCCGACTTGACCATTGTGACTTCTGATAATCCGCGCTCCGAGGAACCGCTGCGCATCATCGAGGATATCGTGAACGGCATTCGGCCGCTCGATCCTTATTCCTACGGCCCGGAAACACTTGAGAACGGTATTCCCCGCAGCGGTTTTCTGGTCGAACCGGATCGGCGGGAGGCCATCCGCAAAGGCATTCAGGCAGCTGTTCCCGGGGATACGGTATTGATCGCCGGCAAAGGGCATGAAAAATATCAGATCGTGGGGAAACAGAAACTGCCTTTTGACGATTTTGCCATAGCTCAGCAGGTAATTGAGGTCGGTGATGCATAAACCCATTCCATGGACCGTGGAGGATGTACTGGAGGCCACCGGAGGCCGGCTGGTATCAGGGGATCGTTCCTGCTTTTTCGAAGGGATTTCCATTGATTCCCGAACGCTTGCCGCTAACGATCTGTTTGTGGCGATCCGCGGCCAGAAACATGACGGCCACCAGTTTATTGAAAATGTCGTCGCCGCTGGTTGCCGCGGTATCATTGTGGAAAAGACGGCGGTGGAAAAACTGTCGCTGCCGCTTGACATGCGGCGGAACGGCATGTTCGTGGCGGTGACGGATACAACCCAGGCCCTGGCCGATCTGGCCGCCTACCAGCGCCGGCGATCCCAGGCGGCGGTTATCGGCATCACCGGCTCAAACGGCAAAACATCGACCAAGGAACTGACCATGGCCGTGTTCGGGCAGAAGTTTCCGAGTCTGGCCACGGCAGGCAATTTCAACAATGAAATCGGTCTGCCCTTGACGTTGCTGCGGCTGGGGTATCATCACCAGTGGGCCGTTCTGGAACTCGGTATGAACCATCCGGGTGAAATCCGGGCATTGGCCCGGATTTGCAGTCCCGATATCGGTATCATCACCAATGTGGGCACCGCCCATCTCGAAGGCGTCGGATCCATTGAGGGGGTGATGCAGGCCAAGGGCGAGCTGCTGGGGGAAATCAAGCGATCGGGTGTGGCGGTTCTGAACAGCGATGATCCCCGGGTGCGGCAATTGGCCGGCAGGGCGCATTCATCCGTGCTCCTCTATGGCACCGGCGATGAGGCGGACGTCCAAGGGCGTGATGTCCGTCAGGAAGGTCTGGGATATTCTTTTTCGTTGATGCTGCCGGATGGGGAAAGCACCGACATTCATCTGGCAAGCCCGGGCCGGTTCATGGTTTCAAACGCGCTGGCGGCCGCAACCGCGGGGTATGCGGCCGGGATCGATGCGGGAACCATCCGCAAGGGGCTGGAAAATTGTAAACCGGTCAAGGGGCGGCTGGGGCTGCTGCGAAGCACAAAAGGATTTAATATCATTGATGATACATATAATGCAAATCCGGATTCGATGAAACAGGCCATCGCCACGCTGGCTGCCCTGAAAAAGGACCGGCGGGCGTTCCTGGCGCTCGGGGATATGTATGAATTGGGTACGCAGGCGGCGGAATTGCACAAGACCGTCGGGGAATTTGCCGCCCGTTCCGGCATCGATCGACTGTATGTTATCGGAAATTTCGCGGAATATGTGGTCCAGGGGGCCTTGGAGGCCGGCATGGCGGCCGGGCGGATCCGCAGTGGCGATCCAGAGAGCCTGATCGAGGAAATGCGACGGGAACTTCAACAGGATGAATGGGTTCTGGTGAAAGGCTCCCGGGCCATGAAAATGGAGACGGTGGTGCAGGGGTTGATGGCTTCCTGAAAAAAAAAGCGTCTGGATGTATTTTTTATACAATATATAGTGGATTTTCGAATGACTTTCTACTATAGAGGGTTCTGACGGAGCAAAACTGATGGAAAACACGCACCAAGGAACGGCCGGCAGATGATTTACCATTTCTTATATCCGCTGCATACGGTTGTAACGGCATTCAATGTATTCCGTTATATCACTTTTCGAACGATCTATGCCAGTTTGACCGCGTTCCTGATATGTTTTTTCCTCGGTCCCTGGGTGATCCGGACCCTTGCCAAGCTTCAGATCGGCCAGTATGTGCGCAAAGACGGCCCCCAATCGCATTTCGACAAGGCCGGCACCCCCACCATGGGCGGCCTGCTGATCATGGCGGCGGTTATCGCCGCCACCCTGTTATGGACGGATCTGGGAAATTTCTACATCTGGATCATCCTGCTGATTTCCGTGGGATTTACCGCCATTGGTTTCATGGACGATTATCTGATGCAGATCAAGAAACAAAGCAAGGGGTTGAGCGCGCGGGGCAAATTCTACCTGCAGGTGGTGGTTGCGCTGGCCTGTGCCGTTCTGCTGCAGTTCAACCCGGAATTCAACACCCGCGTCACCGTGCCGTTTTTCAAAACCATATCCCCGGATCTGGGCTATGGATATATCCTGTTTGCCGTTTTCGTGATCGTCGGCACTTCCAATGCCGTCAACCTCACCGATGGATTGGACGGCCTGGCCATCGGCCCGGTCTTGATTTCAGCGGTCACCTATATGGTATTCGCTTACCTGGCGGGACACGCCAGGATGGCAACTTATCTCCAGATCCCCCATGTTCCCGGCTCCGGCGAAATCACGGTATTTTGCGGCGCGCTTGCCGGGGCAGCCCTGGGATTTTTGTGGTTCAATACCTATCCGGCGCAGATTTTCATGGGCGACGTCGGTTCCCTGCCCTTGGGAGCCATCCTGGGAACGGTCGCGGTCATCACCAAACAGGAAATATTGCTGGTCATTGTCGGCGGACTTTTCGTGGTGGAGGCGCTTTCGGTTATTTTTCAGGTCGGTTTTTTCAAGATGACCAACGGCCGGCGAATCTTCCGGATGGCGCCGCTGCATCATCATTTTGAATTGAAAGGCTGGCCGGAACCGAAAGTCATCGTCCGGTTTTGGATCATCGCCATCGCCCTGGCGTTGATCTCCATGAGCACCCTGAAATTGCGGTAACGGCATCATGACAGGGATGAAGGAATTGGCAGGCAGGAAGATCGTCATAGCGGGACTGGGCAAATCCGGTCAGGGGGCCGCCGTTTTCCTGAGCGGCCTCGGAGCTGATTTGACGGTGACGGATATGGCTTCTTCCGACCAGCTGGCGAAAAGCCTGCAGCCGCTTCGCGCTGCCGGCATCCGGATGGAGTTGGGGGGGCATCGGACCGAAACATTCACCGGAGCGGACCTGATTGTGTTGAGTCCCGGCGTTCCCCACACCATCGAGCCGGTTCGGGAGGCGCTGAAAAAAGGGATTCCGGTTTGGGGGGAGGTCGAACTGGCATCGCGGTTTATCGAGGAGCCGCTGGTGGCGATTACGGGCACCAACGGCAAAACCACCACGACGGAGCTGATCGGCGCCATGCTTTCCGCGTCCGGTTTGAAGCCGTTTGTGGGCGGCAATATCGGGACACCCCTGATCGAATATGTCATGAGAAAGGAAAAAGCCGACTTGGTGGTTGCCGAAATCAGCAGTTTTCAACTCGACACCATTGAGCGGTTTTCTCCGCGGGTGGCGGTATTGTTGAATGTTACGGCGGATCATCTGGATCGCTATGCCGGAATGGCGGAGTACGCCGCCTCCAAGGCGCGGATTTTTGAAAATCAGCTGCCGACGGATACGGCTGTATTGAACGCGGGCGACGAATGGGTCCGGATGGTGACGAAGCCGATAGCCTCCCGGAAAATGTATTTCGGCGGAGAGCCGCGGGGCGCCGACAATGCGCTGATAACGAAAGATAAAATCGTCATCGGGCTCCAGGGCGGCCAGTCCGGTTCCATTGACCTCGGCAGCGTTTCCCTGAAGGGGCGGCACAATCATGAAAACATCGCCGCCGCTGCTCTGGCTGCACTTGCGGCCGGCGGGAACATGGACGGCATCCGGTCGGCCCTGAAGGAATACCGGGGGCTTGCCCACCGCCTGGAGCTGGTGGGCCGGAAAGCGGGCGTGGATTATTATGACGACTCCAAGGCCACCAATGTGGACGCGGTGGTGCGGGCGGTGGAGAGTTTCCGGGGTGATCTGATCCTCATCATGGGCGGCAGGGACAAGGGCGGCGAATATACGCCGCTGGAAGCCCCCGTGCGGGAAAAAGTCAAGCTCCTGATCGTCCTGGGGGAGGCGTCGGCGAAAATTCAATCGGCACTGGGACATCTGACCGATACCCGCAAGGTCGTTTCCATGGAAGAGGCGGTGGCCATGGCCCATGGCGCCGCCGGGCCGGGCGACACCGTGCTGCTGTCACCGGCATGTTCCAGTTTCGATATGTTTGACAGCTACGCCCACCGGGGAGATGTTTTCCGTCGGGCGGTGGCGGGGATACAGGAGGTGGTTGCGTGAGCAAGGAAAGCAAGAAGACCATTTCCTTCGCGTATGACGTGACCCTGCTGTTTCCAGTGTTGTTTCTGGTGGGCATCGGCGTGGTCATGGTCTACAGCTCCAGTTCGGCATTGGCGATGAAGAAATACGGCAATGACTATTATTTTCTGGAGCGGCAGTTGTCCTTTGCCATATTGGGAATTATCGCTCTTGTCATTTGCCGCTATGTGCCGTACCGGTATTACCAGCATCTGTCCTATGTTTTCCTGCTGCTGGCGATCCTGCTGCTGATCGCCGTGCAATTTTCCGGCATCGCCTACTCCGCCGGAGGGGCCCAGCGATGGCTGCGGTTCATGGGGATCTCGTTTCAACCCTCCGAATTCGCCCGTTTCGCCATGATTATCTATCTGGCGTATTCCCTCAGCAAGAAACGGAACAACATCCATGTTTTTTCCATCGGTTTCGTGCCCCATGTCGCGGTACTTGGCCTTCTGGCCGTATTGATCCTGCTGCAACCGGACTTCGGATCTGTGGCGATTCTCTGTGCCCTGACCTGGATCATGCTGTTTGTCGGCGGCGTGAGATTCGTACACCTGCTTTCGGGGTTGCTGGTGGCGCTGCCGCTGGGCTATTACGTTTTGTTCAATTCCGAATACCGCATGAAGCGGATACTCAGTTATCTCGATCCCTGGCAATACCCGGCCGATGAGGGGTATCAGATCATCCATTCCCTGATGGCCTTCGGGACGGGCGGGATATGGGGGACCGGAATCGGGCAGGGATATCAGAAATTGTTCTATCTTCCGGAACCGCATACGGATTTCATTTTTTCCGTTATTGGGGAAGAACTCGGACTGTGGGGCGTATCGGTCATCCTGGTTCTGTTTTTGATCCTGCTCTGGCGCGGGGTGGTGATCGCCAAAAACACGGAAAACCTGTTCGGAGCCTTTCTGGCCGTCGGCCTGACCACTGCGGTCGGCCTTCAGGTCTGCGTCAATATGGGCGTCACTGTCGGTTTGTTGCCGACCAAGGGTCTTACCCTGCCATTTTTGAGTTACGGCGGCAGTTCATTGCTGGTCAACATGGCTTGTATCGGGATTCTGATGAACATAGGGGCGGCAAAAACGACATGAAAAAAATGCCATTCCATTCGCTTATGTCCGAGACGGAAGGGTTCGCGCGGCATCAATGGGGATACCAGCAGGGGGGATACCAGCAGGGGGAATACCAGTTGGAAGCCTACCGGCCTTTCACCGCCATTGGGTTGTTCGGGGCGGCGGCGAGCGAAAAAACCGCGTCCGAACCCTTTACGATTCTCATGGCCGGGGGGATAACCGGCGGACATCTTTTTCCGGGCATCGCCATTGCGGAAGCTTTTTGCGAGAAGAATTCCGCCCATCGGATTGTCTTTGTCAGCGTCGGCAATCCGTTTGAACGTGCCGTATTGGGGAAGACGATGTTTGAAACCCGTTGGGTCCGGATCGAAGGCATCAAGGGGCGGAGTGTCTGGCGGAAGCTCAAGGCGGTTGCGAAAATTCCGGGCTGCATTCTGGAGTCGGCCGGGATCATCCGGGAATGCCGGCCGCGGCTGGTCATCGGACTGGGGGGCTTTTCATCCGGACCGGTGGTGGTCGCCGCCAGGCTCCTCGGCATCCCGGTGGTGCTCCACGAGCAGAATATACTGCCGGGAATCACCAACCGGCTGCTGGCCCGTTTCGCCCGCCGGGTATATGTATCCTTTCCGAATACGAAAATTGCCGTCAGGGGCGATTCCATCCGCTTGACCGGCAATCCGGTTCGCCGGGATATTCTGGCCAGCGGTGATCTCCCGCCGGAAGCCGCGGAGCCGGCTGTATCGAAAACGGAAAAGCGGTTCACGGTGCTGGTGCTTGGCGGCAGCCAGGGGGCGCACCGGATCAATATGGCGGTGATTGAAGCCTTGGGGATGCTGCGGAATCCCGCCGATTACTGTTTCATCCACCAGACAGGGGAGGCGGATGAAGGCCTGGTCAAGGGCGCCTATATGGGCCACGGCATTACGGCGGATGTGCGGGCGTTTTTTCATGGGCTGGCCGATCAGTACCGCCAGGCCGATCTGATCATCTGCCGGGCCGGGGCAACCACCATAGCGGAAATCACGGCGATCGGAAAGCCGGCCGTTTTCATCCCCTATCCGTATGCGGCGGACGACCACCAGTTATGGAATGCCAGGGCCCTGGCCGACCATGGGGCCGCCGATGTCCTGATTGAAAAGGAATTGTGCGGGGCAGCGATCGCCGAAAAAATAGATGGCTGGTTATCCCGTCCGGAGCGTCTCGAGCAGATGGCGATCCTCTCGAGAAAGATGGGCAGGCCGAATGCGGCGGAGGATATTGTCGCGGATTGTTATGAATTGCTGAATGGTTCGGAATAAGACGGGATGTATTTAAAAACCTATCACATATTTTTTGTCGGCATCGGCGGCATCGGCATGAGCGGGATCGCGGAATTGTTGCTGAACCTGGGGTATAAGGTTTCCGGCTCCGATATCCGCTCCTCGGACATCACCAGGCGTCTTCAGCGGCTCGGCGGCACCATTTATGAAGGGCATGCCGGTCATCAGATCCAGGGGGCGGATGTGGTGGTCACGTCTTCCGCCATCGGACCGGGCAATCCGGAAGTGACGGCGGCCCGCAAGGCGGCCATTCCGGTGATCCCCCGCGCGGAAATGCTGGCTGAATTGATGCGTATCAAATACAGCATCGCGGTGGCCGGAGCCCATGGAAAAACCTCAACGACTTCGATCATCGCGGCCGTGCTGGCCCAGGGAGGTCTCGACCCCACGGTGGTCATCGGCGGCAAGCTGAAAAGCATCGACACCAATGCCGTCCTGGGCGGCGGGGAATTCATCGTGGCGGAGGCCGACGAGAGCGACGGCTCATTCCTGAAATACAGCCCGGCCATCGCCGTGGTGACCAATATCGACCGGGAGCATCTGGATTTCTATCCGGACCTTCCCGCCATCAAAAAGGTGTTTGTCGATTTCATCGACCGGATTCCCTTTTACGGCTTGGCGGTGCTTTGTCTCGATAATGAATCGATTCAGGATCTGATTCCAGCGGTAAAAAAACGGTTCACGACCTACGGCCTGAACACCCAGGCGGATTTGCAGGCCAGACAGGTCAGCCATAAAGGGCCGACCAGTCAATTTACCCTGATTCATCGCGGCCGCCCGCTGGGAGAAATCCTGCTCAACCTGCCGGGAACCCATAATGTCCAGAACGCCATGGCCAGCATCGCCGTCGGGCTGGAGCTGGGGATTCCGTTTCCGACCATCAAAGCCGCACTTGAAACGCTGCCGGGCGTTCGACGGAGAATGGAGATCAAGGGCGAGGGGCACGGCATCACCGTCATGGATGATTACGGGCATCACCCCACGGAAATCAAAAGCACTTTGAGCGCGATCCGACAAAGCTGGCCCCATAAGCGTCTGGTGGTTGTTTTCCAGCCGCATCGATACACCAGAACCCGGGCCCTCTTCGATGAATTCACCCGCGCGTTTTATCAATCGGACTCCCTGGTGGTGCTGCCGATTTATGCCGCCGGCGAGGAACCGATTCCGGGGGTCGAAGCCGGGCGACTGTTTGAAAACATCCGCGATCATGGACATAAGGATGTGATTTATTTCGGGGAGCCGGCTGCGGCCGTCCCCTATTTGATGAAAACACTGAAGCAGGGGGATATATTGCTGACACTGGGGGCGGGTGATGTCTGGAAACTCGGCGAGCAGCTGTTGCAACAGTTAGCCGGCGCCAACGAATGAGAAAACGCCATGGGTTTTTCGGAACGGCAGAAAAAATGGCTGACCGGTCTCGTGGGGCCGCGAGCGGTCTTCGACGAACCCATGAAACGGCATACGTCCTTTCGGGTGGGCGGAAAAGCCGAGGCGCTGGTCATAGCGGCGGATGTTTCGGAGTTGGTTCAGCTGCTTTCCTTCTCGCGGGATAGCGGACAACCCTATTTCGTCATCGGTGCCGGCACCAACCTGCTGGTGAGGGACGAGGGGATCAGGGGGCTGGTGATTGCCGTGACCAAGGCAATGGGAAAAATCGACCGGGAACCGGAAAACGGTACGGATGTGATCGTGAACGCAATGGCGGGGGCGAGCTTGAAATCTCTTTGTCGATATGCCGCGGATGCCGGGCTTTCCGGCATCAATTTCGCAACCGGCATCCCCGGCACCGTGGGCGGCGCTCTCCGCATGAACGCCGGCACGACAGCCGGCGCGGTGGGCGATATCGTGATCGGAATAACCGCGCTGTTGCCCGGGGGGGAGATCCGGATGCTGACCCGGGAATCCCTCGGCTTCGCGTACCGGAGAATGCAATGGCCGGCCGGCTGCATGGGGAAGGAGTCCGCGTCACCGCCGATCATCATCGACGCCCGCTTCCGGCTGGTCCCCGGAGATTCCACGGCCATCAAGGCGGAAGCGAAGGCCTTGTGGACGGAGCGGAAACGGAAGCAGCCGTTGAATCGCCCCAGCGCCGGATGCATTTTCAAAAATCCGTCCCCGGAGACGCCGGCCGGCATGCTCATTGAAAAGGCCGGCCTCAAGGGAAAGCAATCCGGGGGAGCCCGGGTTTCGGACCTGCATGCCAATTTCATTGTGAATGAGGGGGACGCCAGCGCCGCCGATATTCTGCGGTTGATGGAAATCGTTCAGGAGACCGTTTGGAAGCGATACAACATCCGACTGGAGCCGGAGGTTCAAATTGTCGGGTAGCAAGCGCATCCGGAAAAACAAATATAAGAAAAAACCGCTGAAGGAGCGCTTTTTCGTCAAGCTGCGCCTGGGGTTGCTGCTGCAATGCGGCGCGGGCCTTTTTTTCTTGACGGCGCTAAGCCTGATGCTGGTTTTTACCCATGATTTCTTGACCCAATGGGATTATCTCAACGCCAGGAATATCCATGTGGAGGGGCAGCGCAGGCTTTTCCGGGAAACCATACTTTCCCAGGCCCAGATCGGGCCTTCCGACAATATTCTTGCCATCAACCTGTCCATGGCGAGGGCGCGGCTTTTGTCCCATCCCTGGATAGCGGAGGCGGATATCCGCAGGGAATTTCCGGCAACGATCGTCATCCGGATATCGGAACACCGGCCCTTGGCCGTGATCGACCTGGGCCGGGAACTCCTGATGGACGAGGAAGGAGAAATTTTTAAAGAAAAAACGGAAGACGACCCGGTGGACCTGCCGGTCGTCACCGGCCTTGATTACGCGGAACTCGACCCCGTGGGCAGGAGTAAAAGCAAAGGACTCAAGGCGGTTGTCGATATCCTGCGGGTGATCAAGACCCACTACAGGGGCATCGGCCGTTTTCCGGTGGACCATATCGGAATCGACCGGGATCTCGGTTTGACGCTTACGATGGAGGGACCTGTCAAAAGCGTTTTTATCGGCTACGAGGATTATGAAAGCAAGTACAGAAAGATACAGGAAGTGATCGATCTCATCAGAACAACGGAGCAATTTTCCGATATAGAGGCGATGGATATCAGTAATGTGAATCGAGTCGTCATTCGGCCGTCGGTGATGTTGTCATCGTCCGGAAATGAAAAAGGAGGTTCACTGTGCAAGGACAAGACCTGATTGTCGGCCTGGATATCGGTACCACCAAGATTTGTACGGTCGTCGGTGAATTGTCCGGCGATAAAATCAATATTATCGGCATCGGCACGCATCCATCCATCGGGCTGCGCAAGGGAGTGGTGGTCAACATCGAGGCCACCGTGGAATCCATCAAGAAGGCGGTGGAAGAAGCGGAACTCATGGCGGGCTGTGAAATCTCTTCGGTCTATGCCGGCATCGCCGGCGGTCACATAACCGGATTCAACAGTCATGGAATTATCGCGGTGAAGGGTTCCGAAATCACCCAGAGCGATGTGGACCGGGTCATCGATGCCGCCCGGGCTGTGGCCATACCCATGGACCGGGAGGTGATTCACGTACTCCCCCAGGAATTCATCGTGGATGACGAACCCGGAATCCAGAACCCGGTGGGGATGGCGGGAGTGCGCCTGGAAACCAAGATTCATATCGTAACCGGCGCCGTGGCGTCGGCCCATAATATCGTCAAGTGCGCCAACCGGGCCGGTCTGGATGTCTGCGACATCGTCCTGGAGTCTCTTGCTTCCGGCGAGGCGGTTCTGACGAGGGAGGAAAAGGAACTCGGCACGGCATTGATCGACCTGGGCGGCGGCACCACCGATTTGGCGATTTTTTGTAAAAACAACATCAAACACACCTTTGTGTTGGCCCTGGGAGGCAATAACCTGACCAATGACATTTCCGTGGGGCTTCGGGCGCCCATAGCGGAGGCGGAAAAATTAAAAAAGAAATATGGTTCCTGTGTGTCGGCCCATATCAGTCCCGATGACACCATCGAGGTCCCGGGAATGGGAGGCAGAAAAACAAGAAACCTGCCGCGGCAGATATTGGGAGAAATTCTGGAACCGCGCATGGAAGAAATGTTTTCCCTGGTCAAGCGCGAGATCGACCGGGCCGGCATGGAAAACATGATTACTTCCGGAGTGGTGATAACGGGAGGCACCGCCTTACTGGACGGGGTCACGGATGTGGCGGAGGCGGTTTTCAACCTGCCCACGAGGCTGGGCCGTCCGCAAGGCATCAGCGGTCTGGTGGATGTGGTCAACAACCCCATGTACGCCACCAGCGTGGGACTGGTGCTGTTCGGCGCCCGCAACCAGTCGGAGCGCAAGTTCCGCATCCGTGACGCCAATATTTTCAACCGGCTGATCAATCGCATGCGCAAATGGTTTCAGGAGATCATCTGACACCCGTTCGGAGAGGGTTTGATTGTTGCAACAACGCTTGAAAGAGAGCTTTCCCGCCGCGGCCATCGGGGATCCCGGCAGCAAGGAGCACCAGGCCGGCGGCAAAACGACTTACCAAATCAATCATCAGGGAGGTGGGGAAAATGAGTTTTGTCTACATCGACAATGAGAGAACGGCAAGAATCAAGGTCATTGGAATCGGCGGCGCCGGCGGCAACGCCATCAACAACATGGTCATCGCGAACCTGAAGGGCGTGGAATTCATTGCCGCCAATACGGACGCCCAGGCCCTGGATATTTCAACGGCGCCCACCCGGATCCAGATCGGGGAGAGATTGACCTCGGGACTCGGGGCCGGCGCCAATCCAGCCGTGGGGCGCGATGCGGCGCATGAGTCGGCTGATACCATCCGCAAAGCCCTGGAAGGCGCTCATATGGTGTTTCTAACCGCCGGGTTCGGCGGCGGAACCGGGACGGGCGCTACTCCTGTTATCGCTGAAATCTGCAAAGAAATAGGGGCGTTGACTGTCGCCGTGGTGTCGAAGCCGTTTTCCTTCGAAGGAAAGAAGCGGGCCAAACAGGCGGAAGACGGCATCAACATGCTCAAGGATGTGGCCGATACGGTCATCACCATTCCCAACGACCGGTTGCGGGGAATCGCCCCCAAAAACGCCAAGATGGTGGAGATGTTCAAAAAGGCGGATGAAATCCTGCATCATTCCGTGAAGGGCATCACCGATCTCATCATGGTGCCCGGACTGGTCAATCTGGATTTTGCCGATGTGCGGACCACCATGTCCAAGGCCGGCATGGCGCTGATGGGAATCGGCATCGCCTCGGGTGAGAATCGCGCCACGGAAGCCGCCGAGAGAGCCATCAGCCATCCGCTGCTGGAAGACATTTCCATTGCCGGTGCCAAGGGCGTCCTGATGAATATCACCTGTACCAGCGATATGACGCTGGATGAAATGACCGAGGCCTCGGACCGGATTTACAAGGAAGTGGGCGATGAGGCGGAAATCATTTGGGGGCAGGCCATCGACGAGACCCTCGGGGATGAAATGCGGGTCACGGTCATCGCAACGGGCATCGAATGCGCCCGTAAAAAGCATCAAACCCCGGCGGAAACCGTTGTCCCGAGGGGGCGGGTGCGGGATATCACCATGGAAGACCTGCAAAATGCGGTGGGATATGAGGAACCGACCTTTATCCGCCACAAAAGGGCGGTGGGGGATTCCAGCGGCGCTTCCTATCGTGGTTATAAGGGCATAGTATTGGATAGCGATGATTTGGATGTGCCGACTTTCCTGCGGCGCAAGGCGGATTAGACAACCATTTGAGATTTCAGATTTGAGATTTCAGGTTTGAAGTCATTCGATTATGGCGCGGATGCAACACAGACACACGGTTGCCGACGTGGCATCACGGGAGAAAGGCGTTGTTCGCAAACGCTGGAAAGGGCGTATGCGGATCGCCCTGGTGTACCCGAACTCCTATGATGTCGGCATGTCGAACCTCGGTTTTCAGGCCGTATACCGCATGCTGAATCAGCGGGACGATGTGGTCTGCGAGCGGGCGTTTGCGCCGGACAGAGCCAAACCGAACGATGGTATTCCTCGAACGATCGAATCCGGTAGAGCGGTTGCTGAATTTGATATTATCGCCTTCTCGATCTCATTTGAAGCGGACTACCTCAAGCTCCTTGCCATCGTTCACCAAGCAGGTCTCCCCCTGCGATCTGCTGCGCGAGGTGATCCCCACCCCCTCGTGATCGCAGGGGGAGTCGCCTGTTTTTTAAATCCGGAACCGGTGGCTCCGTTTATCGACTGCTTTTTTATCGGGGAAGCGGAATCACTGCTTCCCCGTTTTTTTCAATTCCATGATCCCGGCCTGGAGCGGCGGCAACTTCTGAAACGGCTTGCACAAAACGTTCCCGGTCTGTATGTGCCTGCTTTCTACACGCCTCGATACCATGAAAACGGACTGCTGCAGGCCTTTGATCCCGATCCGGGGGTTCCGCCGACAATTCAACGGGGGTTCCAGGCCGATCTGGATCGTTGCCCGGTCTGCAGCGCCATCCTGACGCCGCATACGTCTTTCGGTGACACCTACCTGATCGAAGTCAGCCGGGGATGCACCCATGGCTGCCGTTTCTGCAGCGCCGGATTCCTGTACCGCCCGCCCCGGTTCCGATCGGTGGAACAGTTGGAGAACAATATCGCGGCAGGAAGCGGCCTGGCGGGGAAAATCGGCCTGGTGGGAGCCGCGGTTTCCGATCATCCCGGGCTCGAGCGCCTGTGCCGCTTTGCGCTGGAGCGGGACCTTTCGATTTCGTTCAGTTCACTCCGGGCCGATGCTTTGACGCCCTCGCTTGCCGAGGTGCTCCGGAGGAGCCATGTCAAGACCGCCACCATCGCTCCGGACGCCGGTTCGGAGCGGATGCGCCGCGTCATCAACAAGGGCATCAGCGAAAAGCAGATCCTGGAAGCCGTCCGGTTGCTGGTTTCCGGAGGGATCCCCAACGTGAAGCTTTATTTCATGATCGGGCTGCCATTTGAAACCGAAGCGGATATCGAGGCGATTGTGGCGCTGTGCCGAAACGTCAAGGACCGATTTCTGGAGGCCAGCCGCCGGATGGGGCGGATCGGCGGCATCACCGTGGCCATCAACCCCTTCGTTCCCAAACCCTTTACACCCTTCCAATGGGCGGCCATGGACGATCCGAAGTCTCTGCGGATGAAAAGCGAGGCGATCCGGAAGGGCCTTGCCAAGATAGACAACCTGACGGTGCAGCTGGAATCCGTCCGCCAGGCCTACACCCAGGCCTTGTTCGCCCGGGGAGACCGCCGCCTGGCCGATCTGCTGGAGCGGGCCGTGACAACCGGCGGCAACTGGACCAGCATCCTGAAATCCTGGACCATGGAGCCTGATTTTTACGTGCTGCGCGAACGCGCGCTGGACGAACTGCTTCCCTGGGATTTCATCGATCACGGTATTCGGAAATCCTTTCTCTGGAAAGAATTCCGATGGGCTGCGGACGGCAAAACCTCTGCACCCTGTCCGGTTTCCAATTGCACCCGCTGCGGCGTCTGCGGGCAAGCGGCGTGTCCGGATCGATCCGGGGAAAAACCGTGATGCGGCGCTACAGCCTGACCTTGATGGAATTGGCGTGGGCGCCCAGGCCTTCCACCCCTGCCAGGAGGATGATATCCCCGGCTTCCCTGCGGAAAGCCTCGGCTGAATAATGGATCAGGCTGGTCCGCTTGATGAAATGATCCACGGAAAGGGCCGAGGCGAATCGGGCCGTACCGGCGGTGGGCAGAACGTGATTGGGGCCGGCGATGTAGTCGCCCACCGGTTCCGGCGTATGGTGTCCCATGAAAACGGCGCCGGCGTTGCGGATTTGTCCCACGACCTCGAAGGGATGTTCCATGAGCAGTTCCAGATGTTCGGGAGCCGCCTGATTGGCCAGCTCGATGGCCGTGGCGAGATTCGGCACCAGAAAAATTCCGCCGTAGCGCGACAGGGATTTTGACGCAATCTCTTTCCGTTCCAGGTTGTTCAACTGTCTGGATACGGCTGGAAGCGTGTTGTGGGCGATGGTTTCGGAATCCGTCAACAGGATGGCCGAGGCCAGCGGATCATGTTCCGCTTGGGACAACAGATCGGCGGCGATGAATTCGGGGTCGGCGGTGTGATCGGCGATGATCAGGATTTCGCTGGGCCCGGCGATCATATCGATGCCTACCGTTCCGGCCACCAATTTTTTGGCCAGGGTTACATAGATATTACCGGGACCGACGATGACATCCACTTTGCGGACCGTCTCGGTGCCGTATGCCAGGGCCGCGATGGCCCAGGCGCTGCCGGCTTTGTATACCGTTTCGATGCCGACTTCGCAGGCCGCCACCAGCAGATGCGGGGAGATCTCGCCGGTCGCGGTGGGCGGGGTGGCCATGGCCATATGACGGACACCGGCGATTTTGGCCGGGATGCCGCCCATCAATACGGAAGACACCAACGGGGTCTTGCCGCCCCGGGCTCCGGGGACATAGACTGCCGCAGCATCCACCGGATTCACCATCTGACCCAGAAACACCCCGGGGCGGTCGGTCAGAAAACGGGAATAGCAGCGCTGCTGCCGGTGGAAAGCCTCGATCTGGTCCACGGCCCGGTTCAGTGCCTTCCTGAATGCCTTGTCGACTTTCTTGACGGCGGTTTTCATCTCCGCTTCGCTCACTTTCAGATCGTCCATGGTGAGGCCGGGGGCGTCGAAACGGTTGGTATATCGAAGGAGCGCGGCGTCGCCGTTTTTTTTCACATCGGCAAGAATTCGCGCCACCGCCTGCATGTCTTTTTTGCGAAAGGCGATGTCCCTTCCGGCAACGGCGGCGATGCGTTTCTCGGCCTCCCGGGAAGGGTATCGATAGATTTTCATGGGGTGTCTCTCCATATTTGTCGACGAATGACCAGGTCATGCAGGCAGGATGCCGGCGTCTCGCCGGTTCCGGCCCCACGTTCCACGGCGGCGGCATCCGAACATGCAGCCGTTACTGCTTGTATGTCAGCCCTGATGGTTTTGTCAATACGCGGCGAATGGGAGATCAACCGCATTCGCGCAAAATTGCGGTTGACTTTGGTCGATTGTTCTGTATTGATATCCGATTCTGGAGAATAGTCGGTTGTTGGTGGAATGACATATAGAAAAATGGAGGGAACCAAATGAAATACGACAGAATTCACAATTTTAACGCCGGTCCGGCGGCGCTGCCGCTACCCGTACTCGAAGAGATTCAAGCCTCGTTCCTCAATTTCAAGGGGAGCGGCATGTCCATCACCGAGGTCAGCCATCGTTCCAAATGGTTCGATGATGTCATCAACGATGCGACGGCGCGCACCAGGCGGTTGCTCCACATCGGCGACGAATTCCAGGTGCTGTTTCTCCAGGGCGGCGCGAGCCTCCAGTTTGCCATGGTTCCCATGAATCTTCTGACCCAGGGGGGGCAATCGGCCGACTATGTCAATACCGGCACCTGGTCCACCAAGGCGATCCAGGAGGCCAAAATCGTCGGGAAAAGCATTCAGGTGGTGGCGAGCTCCGAGGACCGCAATTTTTCCTATATCCCCAAGAACATCGCTTTCCATGCCGACGCGGTGTATGCCCATATCACCTCCAACAACACCATCAAGGGCACCCAGTGGGCAAGGTTCCCGGATACGGGCAAGGTTCCGCTGGTGGCCGACATGTCCTCGGATTTCATGAGCCGGCCCATCGACATGAAGAAATTCGGCCTGATTTATGCCGGGGCCCAGAAGAATATCGGACCCGCCGGGGTGTGCATGGTGATCATCCGCAACGATCTGCTCCAGCTTTCGCCCAAGGAGTTGCCCACCATGCTCCGGTATACGATCCATGCGGACAAGAATTCCATGTACAATACGCCGCCTTGTTTTGCCGTCTACACGATCCAGCTGGTGATGAAATGGCTGGAGGAGACCGTGGGCGGCCTGGACAAGATGGCCGAACTCAACCGCAAAAAGGGCGACCTCCTGTACGGTTGCATCGATGGAAACGATTTCTACAAGGGTACGGCCGATCCGGACAGCCGATCCCTCATGAATGTGACCTTCCGTCTGCCCAGCGAGGACCTGGAGAAAAAATTCGTGGCCGAAGCCGGAGCCGCCGGTCTCGGGGGATTGAAAGGCCATCGTTCCGTTGGCGGCTGCCGCGCGTCCATATACAACGCCACGGGCATCGAGGCGGTGGCGGCGCTGGTGGATTTCATGAAACAGTTCGCCGCCAAAAACGGCTGATCCGCCACCGGCCAGTCCATGCGCTGGTGAAAAGGCCGCCCGGAAAGGCGGCCTTTTTTTATCGATCACCGGCAAGGCTCAATAAGGCTCAATAAGGATCAATGGGGTGGGGGAAGGAGGGGCATGGTGAATCTGAAACCAATCATACCGGCATGCATCGCCTTGTTGATCGGCTGTTCGCAACCAGGTCAAGACCATCGTTCCTGGACGGCTTTCTGGAATGAGGATGCGACCCGGATGGGCTTCAGGGACCCAGACGGTTCCACACGAATCGAACCCAGATATTCGGGTTTCACCACGGCCAGAAAATTCGACGACATCGTGGCGGTCATGGAAGACCACGGGGATCGTCAGGAGGCCTACTACCTGACCAAATCCGGCGACATCATCGGCCGGGACACCATCTATTTTGTGGATAACGGTCCGGATTGCGAAAGCGAAGGGTTTATCCGGTTCCGGGACCGGCGCACGGGGCTTGCCGGACTCTATGACGGCGCCGGCGGGATCGCCGTGCCGGCAGAATACAACGATATCACCAACGTCAGAAACGGAATGGCGGCGGCGCTGAAAGGCGCCCGGAAAAAGGCGCCGGGCGCCGGCCGGGAGGACGAATGCGGGCATGTCATCTGGGAGGGCGGCAGGGAATACCTGATCGATACGCGGAATCGGGTGCTCGTCGACGGCTTCCCGTATGATCCGGGCCTGAATTTTTATTCCCTGACCATCCGGAAGGAGCCGGCTCCGGAAAAGGACCGGCGGAGTTTTCGCGGGGTTGATGGCAACTACTATTCGTTCGTTGACTACAAAAAGGAATTCCAGGCCTGGCTGACGGCTGTCATGGGCGGTTCTTTTTCCAGGGAAACGCTCATGGAAAATTCCTGCAGGGACATTTATTTCTGGAAAGAGCCGGACGGTTGGGCAGCGGAATCAAGCAGGTCTTTCATCGATCTGAATTTTGAACTGATCCGAAGCAGACTGAGTGAATGGAACAAAGAAAACGCCGGCCATTTCATCGCCATGGAGGGTCTGAACCCTTTCATTTTCAAAAGCGCCGAGTTCGATCCGTACTACAACAATTGCGGCGAGCCGAAAGACTGGCAATACCCGGTCATGAGTCTCGTCATCCAACACCAAACCGGCGGGGATTCGGCCCAGGATCAATTCGATTTTCTGCGGACGGAGAATGGCTATAAACTGATCAGCGTCGCTGTCAGGAATGTCACGCCGATCCCGCAGTGAACCCGCCGGCTTGCCTTTTGCCGAACCAATGACAAGTGGACGATCGCTTTCAGCTTTCTTTTTCCGAGAGTCTTTCCAGCGCCAGGACAATGATGAAGCCGATCACGGCGAGTCCCACGGCGAGGTAGAATTCCCCGTTCAGCTCTCCCGGAAGGACGTTCCGGGTCACCAGAACATGCTCCTTGCCCCGGATGATGACGCTTTGAACGGTTTCTTTCCACGGCCAGATTTTTTGCATGGAACCGGTCATCAGTCCGGTAAGGAAAGCCAGGGTTACCTTGTAATGGTTGTCCAGGAAGTAGTTGAGAACCCTTGAAAAACCGAGCAGCCCGATTCCGCAGCCCGTGCAAAAGACGATGATGATCAGGAAATTGTTCAGGAGAAACGGGTTTTTCAGGGCGCCGGTGATGAATTCGTATTTGCCCAGGATCAGCAGGATGAAGGCGCCGCTGATTCCGGGGAGAATCATGGCGCAGATGGCGATCATGCCGGAAAGGAAAATGAACCAGAATGCTTCCGGCGTGGATACCGGTATCATGCTGACGATGAAATAGGCGGCTATGGTTCCGGACAGGAAACAGAAGGCGGAGCCGATGTCCCAGCCGTTCACTTTTTTCCCCACCACCAGGATGGAGGCGGCAATCAGGCCGAAGAACAGGCTCCAGGTGGGCACCGGATGGTGGTTCAACAGATGGTTCATGAGTCGGGCAAGGCTGATAATGGCAAGGCTGATGCCGGTCAACAGCGAGACCAGAAAGCGGATATGGATTTCGGCAAGGGCGCCTTTAATATCCAATTTCATTAGTTTATTCAACATGCCCAGTCCGAAGGATTGAATGGCCTTCAGGAGCTGGCTGTAAATTCCGGTGATCAGTGCAATGGTCCCGCCGGAGACACCGGGGATGATGTCCGCCGTGCCCATGCACAATCCCTTGAAGGCTATAAGAAACGCTTCTTTCACAGTGGATGGACCGGGACTGGCTTCAAAGGCCTGTTTCCAGGTGATGGCTGATGGCTTCATTCGTATCCTTTTCTTTGGTTCTGTCGATCCGGACGCCCCTGAATTTCCGCGCACTTTTTCATAAACCACTTTGGGTGCGCCTGCAAGGTGAATCAAGACTCGCTGAGAAGCCCGGCAGTCCCGGCAATTCGGTATCCGTATGTCTGTTCATTCACCTCCCATCCGGCGCACGATAAAAAATTCATAGGCATACCAGTTCGAGTACATCCGGTGCATGGCGGGCTCCTGCGCGAGATGGTCCAGCACGGAGAGGGCCTCGGCATCGTCCGCGTACCGGATGCGCAGCTCCTCGATGCGGCCCTCCATCGGCGTGTAAAAGTCTTCCCACCAGGCCTCGTCCGGTAAGGTGAAGTGCCCGATCAGCGAAAAACCGGAATGGCCGATGGTCACAAGGACATCGGCGATCTTGCCCATGGTCGGGTAGTCGAGGTCAAAGCTTGCCCGCACCGCGGGCGGTGGATTTTCCTTGCGCCAGACCGCATCGGTGAAGGCGAGATAGCCGCCGGGGAGCAGGAGGCCGCGGCAGATCCGCAGGGCGTTTGCAATGCCGATGTTATAGAGCGCGCCCTCGGACCAGACGAGGTCAAAGCTCGCCGGCGGCAGACCGGGATCCGCCATGTCGCCGACCAGCGGTGAGACACGCTGCGAAAGCCCAAGCCCGGCCACCGTTGCCTTCAGCCGTTCGATGCTCGGGGCGTGGCTGTCGATGGCGACGATGGCGCCCGAGGTCAACTCGGCAAGGTGGATCGTCTGGCCGCCGACGCCGCAGCCGAGGTCCAGCACCGCGGGCGCTGGCGGCAGGTCGTGGCACAGGGCGAGCGCCTTGACAGCACAGGCGCGGTTGCCCGGGCCCTGCCTGGGGAGCGACTCATAGAGTTCGAAAAAAACCGGCCAGAAGCGTTTGTGAAGCTCATTCATCTCATTTCTTCCTGTCCATGTCGGTCCTCATCTGCCTGGTGATAACACCGATTGTCTACCATATTTGGAGAATTTTTGAAGGATGAATCTGGTATCAGACCATATTTCCCGATCAAGTTTTCAGATGCCGCAGCCGATTGTACATGAAGGCATGGTCTTTTATGGGTAACAGAAACACCATATTCGGTGACGTCAATGAAAATCATCAGCTCCGATATCCGCCTGGAGGCCGATCACCAGTATCAGCGGGAGGAAGTCGTCGGCCTGGCCGATCGTCAGCGTTCTTCCAGTCTGCCTGCCGCCGGGCAACCAACGGCGGACAGGGTGACCTTATCCCGGGCTGCCAAAAACCACTATCAGTCCGAACAGGCTTTCGCCCTCTTCGCCCGGCAGCAGGTAGCCAATATACCGGAAAGGGAAAACCAGCGCGGGGACCCGGCGACGGGGCGACTGATCAAGGTCATGACCCAGGCCCTTTCCGGCCGGGAGGTGCGCATCAAGGAAACCATGTCCCGGACCGGGGTCGTTTCCGGGCCTGTCGCGGGTTCATCCCCGGCAACGGCAGGGGTGTCCGGTAATGGCGGGCAGGTTACCGTCCGTTTTTTCGAAGTCAGGACCTTGCTGGAGAACGAAACCGCCAATCTGATTTCTTCCGGTGTGATCCGGACCGGGGATGGGACCGAAATCACATTCGATCTGCAGCTCCAGCTTGTGCGTGCCTTCCAGTCCCGGGAAACGAATTTGCGCCAAATGACCTTGGGCGCCGTTACCGACCCCCTGGTGGTGACCCTGGACGGCGGTCCGCCCAGGATCACGGAGACTTTTTTTACGTTTGACTTGAATTCCGACGGCCTGGCGGAAGAAGTGGCCGCCCTCGGCCCGGGCAGCGGTTTTCTGGCCCTGGACCGCAATGGCGACGGTCAGATCAACAACGGCGCGGAGCTGTTCGGCCCCCGAAGCGGCGACGGTTTCCTGGAGCTGGCCCTTCACGACCAGGATGGCAACCGCTGGATCGATGAAAACGATCCGATTTATTCCCAGCTGTCGGTCTGGCAGCAGGGTGCAAACGGCCAGAATTCGCTCATGAGTCTGAAGGCCGCGGGAATCGGCGCCATCCATCTTCAGGCGGCGGACACCCCTTTTGCCATGACCGACGGGCAAAACCGGCTTTTCGGGCAATTGCGGAAAACCGGTATCATGGTAAAGGAAGAGGGTGTGGTGCAGCAGATCTATCAGGTTGATCTTGTCCAGCGCGAAGCGCCCACGGGGCTTGCCCAAGGGAAAGAACCCGGCAGCCAGGGCAATCTCATCGCCATGTTTCCGGCCAGAACGCAAGGCCCGACGGCAGTCCCCGGGCGGTCTTTTGTTGCGGGTGTCCCGGCCGCATCTTCCAGCGAAGGTCCAGAACAACCAGGAGAAAGCATGCTGGAAGCCATGAAAAAGCGGTTTGAGCGACTGAAAGATGAAATCGAGAAAATGCAGCAGGAAACCATGAAAAAAGCGAAGGCCGCCGCAGCCCGGGCAGCGGATGCCCATCAGCGGTATGCCCCTCCCGGCCGGATCCAGGCGGCATCATATCCGGCTTACCCGCGAGAGAAACACGGGTGGTGATCCGATGTGATAACCAGTTGTTAGCGATCCGCTTGAAGACTGAGCGGTTGATATTTCCTGCTTCTGCAAGGGTAATCTGTTGGGTATGAAAAAAGGCCCTGCCCGTATGCTCAAGAAAACCCCGTGCCAGGCGGAACGGGCGGCTCTTTCGATGACGCACAACGGATCACCAGCGGTCCCTTGACCGCCTTCATGACCTCGGATGCCGGCAAGCCGTTCTCCAGCAGGGTGGTCATCACCCGCAGGTACTTACGGATGTGGCGAAAGAACTTCTGGTTGCCGGCACAGAGGTAGTGCAACCCCGGTTCACCGTAATAGCTCTGCGTGAAGCGGTGTTTGGGGCACCCTCCATGGCAGGCGGCCAGCACCTCGCATTCCCGGCAATAGCGCGGCAGGGCGGTCTCTTTCGTCACGCCGAATCCTGATTTCCGGGACGTATCGGCCATATTCCCCAGATTGTCAGCCACGATGTTCCCAAGTCTGTATTCCGGGTAGACGCAATGATCGCAGGCGTAGACATCGCCGTTGTGTTCCATCACCAGAGACCTGCCGCATTGTCTGGCATGAATGCACACCGGTGAAGGATTGCCGATCCAGGCATTTAATGCCCACTCGAAATTCATTACAAAGACTTTGCCCACATCGTGCCGGACCCATTCTTCATAAATGGTGATCAAAAAATCGCCGTAATCTTCCGCAACAACACTCCAGGGCGTCACCTGGGTCTGATTTTCTTCCCTGTCCAATACCGCCGGGCCGGCCAGGCGCAGACCCTGCTTTTTGCTAATGGCATCCGGCATGCGCTCAACGATGGGTGAAAATTGAATGAATTCAATCCCTTTATCCTTAAAAAACCGGTAAACGTCAAGGGGATGCCGGGCCGTGTCACGGGCCACGCAGGCCATCACATTATAATCCACCTGATGTTTCTGGAGCAGTTTCAGCCCCCGCATCCCTTTTTCAAATGAACCTTTTCCAGAACGATCACGCCGATAGCGGTCATGAATTTCCTCTGGGCCATCCAGGCTGATCCCGACCATGAAATTATTTTTCTTTAAAAAAGAACACCATTCGTCGGTCAGCAGGGTTCCGTTGGTCTGGATAGAGTTGGAGATGGTTTTGAGACCCATAAACGGCCGCTGAAGCGCGATCGCTTTCTCAAAAAATTCGATCCCTAAAAGTGTCGGCTCCCCGCCCTGCCAGACGAACTCAACCACCGGTGTGGGCTGGGAAGCGATGTAATTGGTTATGAAGGTCGAAAGTACGTGGTCCGACATCCGGTAATGCTCACCTGTTTCAAACAACGCCTGCTTCTCCAGATAAAAGCAGTATTCGCAGTTGAGGTTGCACACCGGGCCAATAGGTTTTGCCACGATGTGGATACCCTGCGCAGGACTCTGTTCCTGCTTGTTCACCTTTGTTTGTTCAGTTGATATAAGGGGCGGCTTCATTAAATCCGGTGATGAAAAATGGCATTATTTTATTCTTTCAACAGTCACATAGCTGATTTTTCCATTGAATTTTGATGAAGCGCCATAGTCTGCAACATGGGTGCCGTCATCGATGCCGATATCCGCCAGATCATCCACTGAGAAAATCCCCGGCTGGGTTTTTTCAATCCTCTTTTCCGCCACTTTTTTCCCATTTACTGAAATGATGCCGACTCCGCCTTTGCCCATTCCGCCGCCATCATACCTGAAATCGTAAACCAGTTTGTAATTTCCCGGGTTCAGAGCCTTTGCAGCTATAATCTGCGTTGATTCCATCCCCAGATAATTATAACTGAATGCCGGTTTTCCATTTTTCATATAGAAGGACAGGCCGCCAAATCGCCCGCCCTGGCAAACAATGACACCGTTCCCTTTGGCATCTACGGCCACTTCCGAAGTGATTGTGTAAGCGGTATTCCTCAGATCAATGAAAATATCAACGCCCATTCCCTTCATACCCTCGCCGTAAGTGACAGAGTTTCTACCGCCCATAACCGTCGGTCTGCCCATCAATTCAGCATTGGTTCTTTCCAGCAGGCGATCGTCAATGGGCAGTACATGGTGCTTTTCAGCTTCCGCCATAAACAAATCCTGCATGGATTGAAGCTTTTCAGAATTTTGTGGGGCCAAATCAGTAGCCAGACTGAAATCCTCCCTGGTATTGTATAGTTCCCACTTATCTTCCGATAAAGGGGCGCGGGTTTTCATTTCCCAGGCCGCGCGGTGGATGGTGCGGGCATACCATCCATCCTGATAAATTCCACGGTTTCCGAACATTTCAAAATACTGGACTTTATGTTGCTCAGCCGCACCGGTGTCATTAAACGTATAGGCGAGGCTGGTTCCTTCAACCGGATCCTGCTGAATGCCATTTACCATTCTGGGTGCCGGTATTTTGGTGACTTCATAAATGGTTGGAGCGATATCAATGACATGGCCGAACTGCGAACGCAATTCTCCACTGGTTTTGATACCTGCAGGCCAATGAATGATCATTCCGTTTCTGGTGCCTCCAAAATCAGAAGCCACCTGCTTGGTATAGGAGAAAGGCGTATCCATGGCCACGGCCCATCCGGCGGCAAAATGCGGATAGGTACTGGGTCCACCCCATTCTTCGTAATGCTTCAACATATCCGGAACGGTTTCGGCCACTGCATTAAAATAGGTCATTTCACTGTACATACCGTTCATTTGTCCTTCGGCGCTGGCGCCATTGTCGCCGGCAATGAAAACGATGACCGTATTCTCCAGTTTTCCCAATTCCTCAATAGCAGCAATGAGTCTTCCCGCTTCGTAATCGGTTTGTTCGGCAAATCCGGCATAAACTTCCATCTGGCGGGCGAACAATTTCTTTTCGTCGGCGGAAAGTTTTTCCCAGTCTTTTATGGCTTCCGGTTTAGGGGCCAGTTTAGTGCTTTGCGGAACGATTCCCAGATTTTTCTGACGTTCCAAAGTCATTTCACGCATTTTATCCCAGCCTTCGTCAAATTTCCCTTTGTATTTTTCGATCCATTCTTTTGGAACATGATGCGGCGCATGGGTGGCTCCTGGCGCATAATAGATAAAGAAAGGCTTATCGGGCGTTAACGCCTGCTGGAAACGAACCCATGAAATAGCCTGGTTGGTCATGTCAGTGGTAAAATGATAATCCGGGTCTTCCGGCGTTTCAACAATGGTAACCCCATCATAAATAAGCGGAGCCCACTGATTGGTTTCGCCGCCGATGAAACCATAAAATTTCTCAAAACCCGAGCGTGTCGGCCATCGGTCTTGTGGACCTGAATTTGAAATTTCCCAGGGCGGTGTTTCATGATATTTCCCAAAGGCAGCGGTATTGTATCCATTCTGGCGGAGTACCTCGGCCATCGGGGTGATTGTTTGGGGCCTTACTGACGTATTTCCGGGAAATGTTGTAGCACATTCTGCAATACAACCCATGTTGTTGCTGTGATGGTTATACCCGGTCAGCAATGCCACCCGTGTGGGAGAAGAAAGGGCGGTTGTATGAAAACGGTTAAATTTTAAACCGTTTTCAGCAAGTTTATTCATAGTCGGCGTGCTGACAGGACCGCCAAAAGTTTCGGACACGCCAAAACCCATATCGTCAATTAAAATAACGACCACATTGGGCGCTCCCGCCGGGGCTTTTACATCAAAGCGAGCCGGCGGCGTGGCATTTCGGACATCGAGCACGTTGCTGCGCGGGAATTTGGGTTCAGGGATCGGCAGCACCGTGCGATCCAAAGGGGCCTGCGCGGCGGCGTTTGTCGCGCAGACTGCGCCTAAAGCAAGGCCGAATAAATTAACCGTTTTCATTTTTTAACTCCTTCCATGAATGTCTTAAGGAATAGGGTCTTCATTCTATTTTGGGAACAAGAAGGTTAACTGCGCCCTGAAGCCCCAACTTTCAGGGCCGTTATCCGGTGATTCAGCCCAGTACTTCGTGCCTGATCCGAACTGGAGGATCTGTGGTCCGACCTTGAACAGTTGAGATACCTGGGCGATCACCGGTACGGACCACGCCCATTAAACCACATCACTTCCCAAAAGCACCCTGCTTGACGTAGCGGGCGAGGGTCATGTCAGTCTCCGCGCGGACGAAGTTGTCCACTGTCACCCTTTCCGCCGCGAAACCTGACATGGAAATTAAAAGGATCATTCCCATCGCTGCGAGCATCTGAAGGGTTCGTTTCATTGTTTGTAGCTCCTATTTAGAAAACAAGCGCAATTAAAACAGGCGAATACAAGAATGCGTTTCAGCTTGGACGCATAATGTAAGCTGAATGATCGCTTTTTTTTGGTTTGGCGTTTCCGGACTTTTTGCGAATTCATCATACTTAAGTGGTCATGGATGTCAAAGGATTTTCCGAGTACCATATTGGTGCCGGATGCAGCCGGGCGGTTAACAAGGCAACTCGAAAAACGGAGAACGGGAGAATTCCGAGTTTGTTTCGGGGTCCAAAACCCATTTTCGAACGGAAAAGGCGGCGATGTGAGGGAAGAATAGCTCTTTTAAATATCGAGTGCGAAGCGGATTGCCCGTGCAACCTCTACCATCTTTGCACGGGGCAGGGATGTGATTAACGATCCGATTGTGCTCTTGGAAACAGTCTGCAAATGGTCGCAATTGACAGCACAATCTTGGGGCATGCCGTCAGCCGTCGAGAGAAACACTTCGGACGGGATATTACGCACGGTGGTCGTAATGGGCGCGATGGTAACCTCTCCCAGATATCCCAACACGGAATCCCGTGTCAGGACAAGGACAGGCCGTTTTTTATCTGGCGGCACGAATTTATACCAACGTATTTCGCCATTGAATAGTTCTCAATATTACACCTCCATAATGTGGTATTTTATAGCTGTAATAATCCACATTGATGGGCATGTCAAATTTTTGAGGGTTGAAAAGGGCGGTTTAAGAATGGTAGGCAGGGAGCTACCGGTGAACGTTCAAAATCCTCTCTCATTGCCTTGAAAAAGGAAATGGAAGTCATGGACAAGGAAATCAAACTGATCGAGGCGATATATGCCGGCACACATGGAAAAGCACCCTATTGAATCCCGCGTTTTAGCGCGGCGCCTTGCCAATGAGACGGGAGCAGATCTCAGTCTGCGGATTGCAGTGCCGCAATCCGCGATTCAAGGGGCGGGTGGCTGCTGAACAGCGCCATCATGCCGCCGCCGGCAATTCCGCTGGCCGCCATTTCCTTCGGCAACTGGCCGGCTTGAAGATTACCCAGCGCGCGCAGGGCTTCGACCATCGGGCGTCGGTCGCCCATCAGCGCGGCAGCGCCTGCGTCGGCCCGGTATTCGCGCTGGCGTGAAAAGTACATAACCACGATGCTGGCCAGGACGCCGAACAGGATTTCAAAGACGATGCTGCTGATCCAATAGCCGATGCCCGGGCCGGTCGATTCGTCATCGTCCCTGCGCAGGAAACTGTCCACCGCGTAACCAGCGGCACGCGACAGGAAGATCACAAAGGTGTTGACCACCCCCTGGATCAACGTCAGGGTCACCATGTCGCCGTTTTCGATGTGGGCGACCTCGTGGGCCAACACGGCTTCCACCTCTTTTCGGTGCATGCTTTGCAGGAGTCCGGTCGAGACGGCCACCAGCGAATTGGACTTGCTGGGACCGGTGGCAAAGGCATTGGGTGCGCCTTCGTAGATGGCCACCTCCGGCATCGGCAAGCCGGCTTTGGCGGCCAATCGTCCCACGGTGTCCACAAGCCAGGCTTCATGCTGGTTGCCCGGACGCTCGATAACCTGTGCGCCGGTGCTCCATTTCGCCATGGTCTTGGACATCATCAGCGAAATAAAGGACCCGCCGAAGCCGATCAAAGCGGCAAATGCCAGGAGTGTTCCCATGTTCAGTCCATTGCTGGTCAAAAAGCGGTCGATACCCAAAATACGGGCACTGATCGACAGTACCAGCATCACCGCAATGTTGGTCAACAAGAAAAGAACCACGCGTTTCATCTAAGCCCTCCTGATATTATGGTTATTGATCAATTATTGGGTTAATGTTGTGCTTCTCGGCGGTGAGGTGGCCAAGTCCGCTGAAGAAGATTATGGACCCATTATTTCTTATAGGCTGGTTCTATGCCGTTAAGCATAGGATAATGTTTCAGATTTAGGGTTTTTAGTTCGGCTTTTTCTGCGTTAGCCGTTGCAGCCTGGACAGCATCAGCAAGTCCAACTGCATGTGACTTGCCAAAATCACGCTTGTAGAGCCCACCAATTTTTGCAATCTCGGCAGTGAAGGGGACAACACGAAATAGGGAGATCAAATTTTCTAATATAGTCAGTTCCGCATTTCCTTTGGCACCAGCATACAATTCCGCAACCACAATTGAAGAGAGGATGATTTGAGAAGAGAATTCATTTACAAAGGCGACGGCCTTTTCGTGACCGCGCAAAAAATCAACCAGCACATCCGTGTCTAAAAGGATTGGATTTGGCATTATTATCTATCCCATTCCGACCTTAGTGTCCTGAAGTCAGGAAGGTCTTTGCGATTCTTCCAGATTCCGGCAGCCTCTTTCAATGCTGATTCTTTTCGATTACGCCCAGCTTGGTCGATGAGACGGTCAATGGCCTCGCGGATGATTTCACTTTGCTTTTTGCCAAGACTTCTAGCAATAACAGATAGTTCTTTTCGCTGTTGATCTGTTATGTATATTTGTGTCCTGATCATAGCGAACCTCCATTAATGTATACACCATACATATACATCGATCAGCCACTTTGTCAAGACCAGCATGGATGCCAGGGGAGAATCAGCTTTCATCAAGGGCAGGGATGCCCTTTTGATTGTGAAGGTTGAAAAAGAAAAAAGGCCTTAGAGGGTGTTTGCTCTAAGGCCTTGTTGAATTATGGCTCCCCGTGTGCAACCCTTTTCATAACCGTTCTCGTTCTCCGGCTGTTAACCAAAAACCGTTGTGATTCAATAGGCTATCAAAGAGCGTGTGGCCCCCGGCAGGTCGGTACCATCGTTAATCAAACTTTCCTTTTGATTTGGAGTATACTCGATTCGGTCTGTCAAGGCGAATCATTTATGGAAACCCAGCGGTTTTGAAGCGTGCCTAATGACTCAACAACATTTGAAATATTAATAACTCTTTGTTAAAGTTATAAAAATATCGAAACGTGGGGGCATCAAAAGCCCCATACCAAACTAAATAGTCGCTATGAAGAAACAGATCAACGCTACGACATTATACAATTATGTTCAATGCCCCCGCCGGGTTCAGCTTGATTTTTTCGGAGATCCTTCCAAAAAGGATCGCGTCAGCGCATTCGTCGAGCTTTTGTGGGAGCGGGGCAATGCCTTCGAGCGCGAAACAATGGAAAGGTTGGACGAACCGTTTGCCGACCTTCGCTCCCTTGAACCGCGGGAAAAAGAGCAGCAAACGCTGCGGCTTATGCGCTTGGGCGAAAAAATCATTTATGGCGGCAGAATTCGGACCGACACGCTTATCGGGGAACCAGACCTCCTGGTTCAAAAAGGCAGCGGCTATGTGGCGGGTGACATAAAGAGCGGCGCGGGTATCGAGGGAATGGATGATGCGTCTGATGGCAAACTGAAGCGGCATTACGCCGTCCAGCTTGCCTTGTATACGGATGTCCTCGGCCAAGTGGGGTTTTTGTCACGAGACCGTTTTTCGTTCATATGGGATGTCCACGGCCAAGAGGTC
Organism: Thermodesulfobacteriota bacterium; assembly: GCA_049320885.1. GTDB lineage: Bacteria > Desulfobacterota > Desulfobacteria > Desulfobacterales > SURF-7 > DYJD01. Next base: position 104,674 of record JBMORA010000022.1, read on the forward strand.
GATTATGATCTGGATACCACGATTTCCAAAAGGGACGACCGCAGCCTGTGGGATCTCTATCAAGAATGCCTCGATGCCGTTATTGGCATTAAAAATCGAAAGCAAGAGCCCCTCGCGGCCCTGTGCGCCGTCTGCAAGCTCTGCCACTGGCGGTCGCATTGCCGCGCTCAGTTAAAGCAATATGATGACCTGACCTTGATACCCGAATTGGGCCGGGCCAAAAGGGACGTCATGTATCCCTATTTAAAAACCGTTCATGATTTGGCCCAGTCCGATTTGACCGGCATCGCTCAAGGCAAAAAGACAATCTTTCCCCGGATCAGCGCCAACACCATCAGACGGTTTCAGGAGCGGGCCAGGTTGCTGACAACGCCCGATGCCAAGCCCTACCTCAAGGAAGCAATCGAATTTCCGGATGCCGACATCGAGCTTTTTTATGACGTGGAAACCGATCCCATGCGGGACTGCTGCTATCTGCACGGATTTCTTGAACGGAAAAAATCAAACCCGAACCGCGAAACCTACCACGCCTTCGTTGCCGACCAGCCCAACCTCGAACAGGAGCGCGACGCCTTCGCGCGAGCCATGGATTTTATAAAAAAGCGACGCCCGTTCGCGCTCTATTATTACTCCCACTACGAAAGGACTACCTTGCGAAGGCTCCGGGAGCGGTTTCCCGACATCGCTTCGGAAGCCGAGATCGAAGCGTTGTTTTCTTCGGAGTGGGCCATCGATCTTTATTCGGATATTGTGCGAAAGAGCACCGAGTGGCCCACCAACGATTTTTCAATCAAAACCCTGGCGACCTATCTCGGCTTCAAATGGCGGGACAAGGAGCCCTCTGGAGCCGCGTCAATAGAATGGTATCACCGCTGGGTGGAAACCGGGGACACGGACCTTCGCCAGAGAATCCTGGATTACAACGAGGATGACTGCATCGCCATGCGGGTTCTGCTTGACGGAATACATCAACTTTCTAAAGAGAAGCGCTAAAGTGAGGAGCTTTTATACTCAACTGGGTATGCCCAAAAATTGGGTCAACAATGCTAATCTTTCCATTTACCGGTGTAAAAATCCAGCCATTCTTTAAAATCAAAATATTTTCCTGTAGTTATATCAAAACAGGTTGATAAGGCCTTAATGTTGCCATTGTTTATCTCTCTGTTTGCTCTGTCATCAAGATACTTTTTCAAATATTCTTTTTTAAAACCATATTTTTGAGCCAAATGTTTGACGCCAGGCGCATTCCTGTTTATCGCCGCCATTCGCCATATGGCCTCTAATTGTAGCTCTCGTATCTTATCAACGGACAATCCAAGTAGAGCCGCTTTTTGGGCGGCTCTGACAAAGTTTTGGCGGCCTATCTCAAACTGCAAATCATTGTCGTGCAATTCATCATTCATCTTGAACCGAACCCATATACTCGCCAGCAAAGCTATATGAATGCATGATTTTTCCATCTAATACGCTTCTCTTTTATGCGGATTTTCGCATTAGAGAGCATATTGTAGTTTCCTATCAATCGTAGAATATGTTTTTTTGCTTTGGGTGGATCACTGACCCTAAAGAATAGGTATATTTTTTGCTTTTTTACGCGTCCACCAATCCATTTTCCAACTCTTGGGCCAGACAAAGATGAATTTATATTCACCCCTAACTCTTGGCGAAGGCTTTCATAGTTCGCGCATGAACCCAGGTTAACGCCTTTTAAATCTATTTTGAGTATGATGATTCTAAAGAGTTCAATTAATTCCATTCTAATTGCCCTCCACAACTAAGAACATCAATTGTTTGATCAGACTCAAAAGTTCATTTCGCTTTCCTATGACGCAATTTTTACCATATAGTGTGGGGGCTGGCGATTCGAGTAACCGTAGTATGAACAAACCCTTTGCTGTTTCGAGACAGTCAAAATAACCGCACAAATACGATAATAAGCTTGGTCACTCCGATAATTTTCTACAAAACCGTCACAAGGCATCTATAGTTTCCAAACTTACCTGTCATCACCCCGATCTCCACTCATTGGTGCTTTAATCGCTATCAATTAGGCTCTCGATGTCTCGATCAACATCCGCGATATTGCTTATATTTGGATAGTCATCAATCGAGTCCATTCTGGAACTGTAGGACTCCACTTCTCCAATAGTCCATCCGCAATAATTGCAATTCCAGGAGTTTTTTGGCAGCAAATGGCCGCACTCCGGGCACCAATCCGCGTTCCTTTGAATTCTTCTTCCCATTTTCTCACCTTTGTTTATTTAGGGCGGGCTGAGGGACCCGCCCCTTAATCTCCCTGAGGTTTTCAGATTAATACATGTCGTCATCCATTCCGCCCGGCATGCCGCCCGGTGGCATGGCCGGCTCTTTTTTCTTCTCCGGCTTTTCGGCGATCATGGCCTCGGTGGTCAGCATGAGCGCGGACACCGAGGCGGCGTTCTGGATGGCAAAGCGCACCACCTTGGTGGGATCGATAACGCCGGCGGCCAGCAGGTTTTCATACTCCTCGGTTTGGGCGTTGAACCCGAAGTCGTCCTTGCCCTCCAGCACCTTGTTGAGCACCACGGAACCCTCTTGGCCGGCGTTCTTGGCGATCTGCTTCAACGGTTCGGTCAGGGCGTGCTTCAGGATGGAGATGCCGCTTTTCTCCTCTCCCTTGGCCTTGACGTTCTCCAGGGCCTTCACGCACCGCACCAGGGCCACACCGCCGCCGGGCACAATGCCCTCCTCCACGGCGGCCCGGGTAGCGTTCAGGGCGTCTTCCACGCGGGCCTTTTTCTCCTTCATTTCGGTTTCAGTGGCCGCGCCGACCTTGATCACCGCCACGCCGCCGATGATCTTGGCCAGCCGCTCCTGGAGCTTTTCGCGGTCATAGTCGGAGGTGGTCTCCTCGATCTGGGCGCGGATCTGCTTGACGCGGCCCTCGATGGCGGCCTTGGTGCCGGCTCCGTCCACGATGGTGGTGTTGTCCTTGTCGATCTTGACCGTCTTGCAGGTGCCCAGGTCCTTGGCCTTGATGTTCTCCAGCTTGATGCCGATGTCCTCGGAAACCACCTGACCGCCGGTCAAAACGGCGATGTCCTCGAGCATGGCCTTGCGGCGGTCGCCGAAGCCCGGCGCTTTCACCGCGGCCACTTTCAGGGTGCCCCGCAGCTTGTTGACGATGAGCGTGGCCAGGGCCTCGCCTTCCACATCCTCGGCGATGATCAACAAGGGCTTGCCGGCCCGCGCCACCTCCTCCAGCAGGGGCACCAGGTCCTTCATCACAGAGATTTTCTTCTCATGGATGAGGATGTAGGGATCTTCGAGCACCGCCTCCATTTTCTGGGAATCGGTGACGAAGTAGGGGGAGAGGTAACCTTTGTCGAACTGCATGCCCTCGACCACCTCCAGGGTGGTCTCCATGCTTTTGGCCTCCTCGACGGTGATGACACCCTCCTTGCCCACCTTTTCCATGGCCTCGGAGATCAATCGACCGATGGTCTCGTCGCTGTTGGCCGAGATGGTGCCCACCTGTTCGATCTCTTTCTTATCCTTGGTGGGTTTGGACAGCTTCTTCAGCTCGGCCACAACGGCCTCGACGCCCTTGTCGATGCCGCGTTTGAGGGACATGGGGCTCACGCCGGCGGCCACCAGCTTCTGGCCTTCGTTGTAAATGGCCTGGGCCAGCACCGTCGCGGTGGTGGTGCCGTCGCCGGCCGTGTCGCTGGTTTTGCTGGCCACCTCCTTGACCATCTGGGCTCCCATGTTCTGGAACTTGTCTTCCAGTTCGATCTCCTTGGCCACGGTCACACCGTCCTTGGTGATGGTGGGCGATCCCCAGGATTTGTTCAGGACCACGTTGTTGCCCTTGGGGCCCAAGGTCACCTTCACGGCATTGGCCAGAATATTAACGCCCTGGAGCATGGACTCCCGGGCTTTTGATCCATAGGCGATCATTTTTGCAGGCATGGCTTGTTCCTCCTTTTCAGTTCAAAATTCCCAGAATATCGTCTTCGCGCATGAAGATGTGTTCCTCGCCGTCGATCTTGATTTCGGTGCCGGCGTACTTGCCGAACAGGATGCGGTCCCCCTCCTTGACCTCCAGGGCCGTCCGTTTGCCATCGTCGTCCCGCTTGCCGGGCCCCACGGCCACGACCAGCCCTTCCTGGGGCTTTTCCTTGGCGGTGTCCGGGATGATGATGCCCCCGGAGGTCTTCTGTTCCTGCTCCACGCGCTTCACGATGACTCTGTCATTCAAGGGTTTGATTTTCATTTTCATTCCTCCAATTGCGATTTGAGTTGAGTGTGTTGATATTTAAAAACAATCACTTGCAAATCATTCAAGAAGGCCGCTTCGGTTCAGCGGCCTTCCGAACGTACGGCACCATCATCCGGCGGCAACGGGAATTTTCCGCGGGATGGCGCTTTGGACCTTGGGCAGCGTCAGCCGCAGCACGCCGTCGCTCAACCGGGCGTCGATACGGTCCTGGTCGATGGCCTCGGATATGCTGAACTGCCGGTAAAAACGGCCCACTTCATACTCGATAAGGATATCCTTTTCGTCAGGGCCCTCCCACGGCGCGACATCGCCGGTCAGGGTCAACACGCCGTTTTCCAGATCCACTTTCAGATCCCGGCTTTGAACGCCGGGCATGTCCGCCAGCAGCGTGATCTCACGGTCCGACTCCAGGATGTCCACATCCGGCGTGAAGACCAGACCATCCTTTGTCTGCTCCGCCTTTGAGACGACTTCCTGTTTGCCTTTCGGCACCAACGCCTTGGTATCGTTCTCGGTCATGGCATTCACCCCCTTTCCATTATGATTGAGAAGACATTACTGAAATTTGTTTTGCTTTGGACGCTTCGGTTTTGGGAAGCCGCAGGGTCAGTACGCCGTGTTCCAGTTTGGCATCAACCCCGTCCGGATCGATCTCCCCGGATAGCGCCACGGCCCTTGAAAACCTGCCGCCTTCACGCTCCCGCCGGTGGTAGCTGACGTTTTCCTCCTCCTGGGGAATATGACGCTCTCCGGCAATGGAGACGCTATTGGCTGTGGCTTGGATGTCCAGATCCTCGGCCTTTACGCCGGGAATCTCCGCTCGCAAAATATAGCTTTCACGATCCTCGGTCAGGTTGACCAACGGGAACACGCCCATGGTCCTTCCGGCTTTCCAGTTGGACGGCATCCATTCATCGAACAAACGATCCATCCTCCGCCGCAGTCGTTCAATTTCGGCAAAGGGCTTTGTGACATCAAAGTCCCATGCCGGGTTGTCAAAAAATCTTCTTGTCAGCATGGCACTCACCTCCTGATAAACATTGATGGTTTACACAGAAAAAAGCTGTCGAACGCATGCGTCCGGGAATCAGGGGGGACTCCTGATTCCGGAAACCGTCATCGCTTCCGGTTGCGCGATCATGGATTCGACAATATGTTTGACATCTTCCAAGCGGTCCTTGTGGGCGACCAGGGTTTTTTCACCCGCGCGGACCACCACCACGTCGCTGACACCCACCATGGCCAAGGTTTCCTGGGGATGGTCGCAAAAGACCAAATTGCCCTGGGCGTCCAGCGCGTGGACCCTGCCTTTGATAAAATTGCCGTTGGCGTCGTGAGCCAGAAAATCCTGGATTGCCAACCATCCGCCCACATCCTTCCATGAGAATTCTCCGGCCACGCAACGCACATCCCGGGCTTTTTCCATCACCGCATAGTCAATGGAAATCCGATTTAGAACCGCAAACTTCTCTTGCAACTCATCTTCCCATTGGTCTGTGTCCATCTTCTCCACGGCCTTGGTCAAATGCTCCACATGCTTTGGAAGGTGGAGGGCCAGCTCACCGAAAATAGCGTTCACGGTCCACACGAACATGCCCGAGTTCCACAGATACCGCCCGGACCCCAGATATTGTCCGGCGACTTCGGCGTTCGGCTTTTCCTTGAAGGAGACGACATGAAAATGCTCCACGTCTTGATCTATGGCGGTTTTTTCGCCGACCTCCAGGTAGCCGTAGCCGGTGGCCGGATGTGTCGGTTTGATCCCGAAGGTGTAAAGTGCGCCGGTCCTACGGGCCTCTTTCACTGCCGAAACCAGGGTCTGCTGAAATTTTTCAACCGGTTCGATTAAATGATCGGCCGTCAAGATGACGATCACCGGGTTACCGAAGCGTTTCATGGCGACCAGCGCACCGAGACACACCGCTGCGGCGGTGTCCTTGCGCTCGGGCTCACCGATGATATTCCGGTCCGGGATGTTGGGAAGTTGCTCGCGAACCAGCGGCGTGAACTGCCGGTTGGTCAGTACAATCACGCGTTCATCCGGCACGATGCCAGCCACTCGGTCATAGCTTTTTTGCAACAGGCTGCGGTCATCAAAAAGTTGGATGAACTGCTTGGGCCGTTCATGGGTACTGAGCGGCCAAAACCGCGTGCCCACGCCGCCGGCCATGATAATGGCAACCAGGTTCTTATCGATGCTTTCCATTTCACCACCTCATCTCATTCAAGCGCGGGACGGGGATTTGAGAGACACAAATCCACCAAATCGGCAATCATTGCCGTGCCGACGCACATCACCGTGTCCGCGCCGCCCCAGTAGATCTTCACCGTGCCGTCGTCCTCGGCCACCGCGCCGCAGCAGAACACCACATTGTGCACGTACCCGCTGATCTCCCACAGGTCCTCGGGTTGAAGTATCCAATCGTCGGCCACGCCCAAGACCCTTGACGGATCGGCAAGGTCATGCAGGGCCACGCCGAGCCGGTAGACGGCACCGTCCATGGTTTTGAACACGCCGTGGAAGATGTTCAGCCATCCTTTCTCGGTTTTGATGGGCGTGGCCCCCGGTCCGACCTTCATTTCATCCCAATGGTAGGCCATGGGCTTGATGACGACCTTGGCATCCCCCCAATGCACCAGGTCCGGCGAATAGGAAATCCAGATGGACCATGGTGAGATTTCCGAGTGGGGCCGGTCCAGCCGGGCATAGCGGCCGCCTATTTTTTCAGGGAAAATGACCACGTTGCGATAATCCGCCTGGGTGATCAGGGAGATCCTTTCCAGGCGCTCAAAATCCATGGTTCTGGCCAGGGCAACACGCACGCCGTGCCAAGAATAGGCCGAGTAGGTGATCAGGTAGCCGTCCTCCATGGGACAGATGCGCGGATCTTCCACGCCAAAGGCCTCGTAGTCGGCGAATGGCTCGGCCTTGGCCGGGGTGATGAACGGCTCGGGCCTGACCGCGAACCGCACGCCGTCACTGCTTTCCGCCAGACCGATGATCGACCGGCCATTTCTCAGGTGGGACCTGAACAGCATGACATATTTTCCATCGTGCTTGACCACGCCGGCATTGTGCACCGTTTCCACCGGGTACGGCACATCATGCTTGGTCAGTACGGGATTTTTCTCGTAACGCCGAATGATCGGTTCCTTAGACTCTGCCATAATCATCCTCTGATCTTTCAATATCATCCTCCCCGAAATAGTCGCCGGTCTGTACCTCGATGAACACCAGGTTGTCCGGTCCGGGATTGCGGATGCGGTGCCAGGTCCCCACCGGCAGATCGATGGCCTGGCCGGACACCCGCTCAATATCTTCGCTGTTTTGGGTCACCACCGCGGTGCCGCCAAGCACGTACCAGTGCTCGGAGCGTCTGAAATGGCGCTGGCAGCTCAGACGCTGCCCGGGATAGACGGTGATCCGCTTGACCTTGTGATCCGGCTTGTCCGCCAAAACCTCGTAAAAACCCCAGGGCCGGTGGTCCTCGCGCCGGGTCCGGTTGATGACGGTTTCATACACCCGGAAATAATCCGCCACCATGCGCTCCACGGAAAAGCGCGTCTCGACCCATCGACGGCACTTATGGCGGTCAAGGTCCCTGACATTGTTCAAGGACTGAACCATCCCGTCGATATCGGCGGTCAAAAAACCGGTCTCCCCGTGGGCGATGATTTCCGACATGCTTCCCCTGGAAAAGGCCACCACCGGTGTTCCGCAGGCCATGGATTCCACCACGGAAAGGCCGAACGGCTCGTCGAAACCGATGGGGTGCAGCAGGGCGTATGCGCCGCCCAGCAGTTCGTCGCGTTTTTCAGGTCCGGCGCTGCCCACATAGATGATGTGGTCGTCATCCAAGTAGGGCCTGACCTTTGTGTCGAAATAAGCCTGGTCCTGGATGATGCCCGCCATGATGAGCTTCATGCCGGTTCGGCGAGCCACCTCGATGCACTCGGCGGCGCCTTTCTCCGGATGGATGCGGCCGAAAAAGAGCAGATATGCTCCATGATCGGGCCTGAAGGTGAACCGGCCAAGGTCGATGCCGTGATGGATGACGGCGGCATAGTCCAGCTCCGGCGACTTGTCCGCTTCGCTGATAGCCACATAGAAGCATTTGCCGTTGTACTTCTTGTACACCGGCAGGATCTTGGGCGACGAGAAGCCATGGATGGTGGTCACCACCGGCGTCGCGGTCATGCCGGAATAGGTCAGCGGCAGATAGTCGAAGTGGTTGTGAATCAGGTCAAAGGCGTCGCCCTGCTCGAACACCTCGGAAATATGCAGACACTCCCACACCTTGGGCAGCATTTCGGCGTCTTCCTCGTACCCCTTGGTACAGACGCTTTTCAGCCAGCCACGGGTTTGCGACTCGCCGGTGGCAAACAGGGTCACATCGACCCCGCGCGCCACCAGGCCCTCGGTCAGCAGGGAGACCACGTTTTCCCAGGGACCATAGTGCCTCGGCGGCGTGCGCCAAGCGATGGGCGACAGCATGGCGATCTTCATGACTACCCCCACATGCGCCGATCCTGCTGGTTGTGCTTCTCGAGCCAATCCAGCAACTCCGACACCCGCGCCGTGGCCAGGGCGATGCATTTGTCCGCCCCGCCGTAATACATCCGGACATCGTCTCCATCGACCAACCAACCGCAGGGGAACACCACCTTGTCCACGTCGCCGACGGTCTCATAAACTTCTTCCGGCGCGAACACCCATTCGTCCGCCCTGGCCAACAGCCGGGTCGGGTCCTGCAAGTCCAACAGCGCCAGTCCCAATCGATAAATGCACCCGGAGGCCGTGTTGCGGACGCCATGGTAAAGGATCAGCCAACCCTTTTCGGTCCGTAGCGGCGGCGGCGAAAGACCGACCTTGTTGGCGTCCCACCAGCCGCCCTTGCGGGCCGGCAGCAATATTTGATGGTCGCCCCAATGCTTCATGTCCGGGCTGAAGGAGATCCAAATATGCGCCCCGACACCGGCGAATCCCGGAACCGGCCGGTGAAGCATGGCCCAGCGCCCGTTGAACCGCGCCGGGAACAGGGCCGCGTCCTTGTCTTCGGGCGGCATGACGACGCCCTTGCGCTCGAACGTCTTGAAATCCTTCGTCGTGGCCAGGGAAACCAGCGGACCGCCCCGGGAATAAGCCGTGTACACCACGGCCCATAGGTCCAACTCGTCGACGCGGGTGATCCTGGGGTCCTCGATGCCCCAGATCTCTTCGGGGTGATTTTCCGGATCGGCCGAAAAGGTGGGCCGGGCATCAATCCGCCAGTCGGTCACGCCGTCCCGGCTGCGCGCCGCGGTGAGGTGCGACAGCCCGCGGCGGTCCTCCACGCGCATGAGCAGCAGGGTTTCTTCGCCGCATCGCGTGGCCGCCGCGTTGAACACCGCGTTGGCCTGGTAGGGAAGGTCCCTTGCCTGGATGATGGGGTTGGCGCTGTGCCTGGCAAAAAGCTCCTTGAATCTGGCATCGCTCATTTTCGATTCCTTACTTGTTTCCATGGTCTCTATTCCAAATCGGCTTTCGCCGCATCGATCACCGCCTCTACAAGCTCTCTGATTTCCCGCAGTCGCGACTCCGACTCGGCCTCAAATCGAAGCACGATGACGGGACTTGTGTTGGACGCCCGGACAAGCCCCCACCCGTCTTCGAAAACCACTCGCACACCATCGATATCGATTGTCCGATAGTTGGTGGAAAGCGCCTGTTTTACCTTCGCCACGAGTTCAAACTTTTTATCATCCGGGCAATCAACGCGGATCTCGGGGGTATTGTAGGTTTTGGGCAGATCTGAAAGATAAGCGGACAGGGGTTTGTTGTCCTTCGACAAAATCTCCATGAGACGGCAAGCCGCGTAGATGGCGTCGTCGAATCCGAAATACCGGTGTTTAAAAAAGAAGTGCCCGCTCATCTCCCCGGCAAGAAGCGCATTTTCATCTTTTAACTTCTTCTTGATGAGAGAATGCCCCGTCTTCCACATAATGGGCACGCCGCCTTTGCGTTCGATCTCGTCGTACATGACTTGGGAGCATTTCACCTCACCGATGAACTTTCCTCCGGGGTTGTCTTTAAGGATCTCACGGGCGAAAAGGACCATCAGCATGTCGCCATAAAGGATTCGCCCATTCTCATCCACCACGCCAAGCCGATCGGCATCGCCGTCAAAAGCGACACCCAGTTCGAGCCCCTGGTCCACCACGGTTTTAGACAACAATTCCAAATTCCGTGGCACTGTCGGATCGGGCTCGTGATTGGGAAAGGTTCCATCGGGGTCCATAAACAGTTCGGAAAGCTCGCAATTCAACCGTTTAAAAACGGGTCCGGCCGCCAAACCGCCGGTTCCGTTGCCGGCGTCCACGGCCACCCGCATGGGACGCGCCAATCGAATGTTGTCGGCCAGGTAGTCGCAATAAACGGGCAATATACTGAATTCGTCCAGCGATCCTTGGCCTGAGGCATATTCTCCGGATTCGACGATCTTTTTAAGGTTCTGAATTTCGCCTCCGAAGAGGGTGTCGGCTCCTAAACAGATCTTGAATCCGTTATATTCCGGCGGATTGTGGCTCGCGGTGATCATGACGCCGCCGTCCACCCCCAGATGCCGCGTGGCAAAATAGAGAAGCGGCGTGGGACACAGTCCCACATCGATCACATCCACGCTTCCCTTGGTTATGCCCTCGATCAGGGCATCCCTGATCGCCTGTGAACTCATTCGACAATCACGGCCCACCACACAGCGTCTACCGCCGCGTTCCGCTACATAAGTTGCATAGCCACGGCCGATTCTTTCCGCGTCATCCACATTGAAATCCTTGTCCACTACACCGCGAATGTCATATTCTCTGAAAATCAAAGGATTCATGCTTTCTTCCTTTACTCCGGTTTAAAACTCCAAATCCAAAACAACGGGCCGGCCGGTCCGGGCCGCCTTGCGCGCCAGCTTATAAGCCTCGTTGTACTGCCGGGCCACCACTTCCCAGCAGACCACATGATCGAGGTAGCGTTTCAGGTTTTCTCCCAGCTCCAGGCGCAGCTCCTCGTCCGTCGCCAGCTTGATCACCTTCCGGCGCAGCATCTCCTTGGTGGTGAAGAGCAAGCCGCCCTCGCTTTCCAGGGTCTGGGCGGTCAGTCCCTCCATGGGCGCGGTGGTGATGTAGGGCTTGTTCAGGGCGATGATGCGCGCCAGAGTCCCGGACTGCGTCTCGTCCGTGGAAGGCAGGACGATGAAATCGCAAATGGCCATCATCTTGTAATAGTCGTCGCCGCGCGGAATGAACTCGTGGTAATGGGCGATCCCCTTGCCGGCCAGCACCTGGACATCCGATTTCCAACCCTCATAGTCCCGCTGGTGGTTGGGGTCGCGCATGGCTCCGGCGGCCAGCAAGTCCCACTCCTGTCCCGTACGCGACTTAATCTCGTGATGAATCTCTTCCCACATGGAAAGCAGGATATCCCAGCGCTTGTTGGACTGAATCCAGCCGATCATGCCCACCACGTGGTCGGCCAGGCGGGTTTGATCCAGGCCGAATTCTCTTCTCAACCCAGGTATCTCGTGCACGCCCCAGCGCTTGTCGGAGCGCGCCCCGTGGGGCACGACCATGATGTTGCGCGGCGTGGGCCACCCCCGGCCCTGGAAGGTCCAATCCAGCCGCCATTTCTGATAGTGGCATTTGAACAGCACCACGTGGCTTCGCTGGGTCAGTTTGTAAATGAAATCCGCCTCGAAATCCCGAAGCCGCCCGTGAATGGTGTGGGGTTCGACCACGATGGGAAAGTCGCCGATGGCCTCCAGCAAATCGAGAAAGCCGTCGTTGCCGTCCCCCACGCCGCGCTGGTCCGTGTATTCATAAAGCCCATACTCGTGCTCGATGTGAACGGCATAAGGCTTCAATCGCTCGATTTCCTCGGCCACGGGTTTCCACCAATCGGGCCGTCGCATGTCGATGACGGGCAACACCCCGTCTCCCGCGCCGTCGGTGTGGCTGATGACCCGTACTTGCCGGTCCGGGTTGGCCTTTTGGATGAACTCCCGCGCCTCCTCGCAAAAAGTGCCGATACCGCACAACCTGGGCGGATAGGAGCTGATCATGACGATGGGTTTATTGGCCATGGACCGTCACCTCCCGCCGGGTTTCAAGATTTGTTTCGGACGTGGCCTCCACCGCGATCTGACGGCCGCGCATTTGATTCAGGACGAGCAGCGACAGAAAAAAGACCAGCGTCGATTCCGCGCCCTGGTTGCGGTTGGGGCCGTCGGCCTGCAGGCCGTCGCAACATCCGCCGGACTTGTGGTCATACAGGGGCGCGTTCAAATCGTTGCGCCCCAGGAACCACTCCAGGCAGCGCTGGGCGTGGGAAAGCCACTTTTCATCATTGGTCGCCTCGTAGGCTTCCCGGCAGGCCTCGATCATGTTCAGCGCCTCGATGGGCTGTTGATCGAAGCGCGCCTTTTCGCCGCCCCGGGGGTACCAGCCGTTGTTGCCCACCGGCACGAAATGCCCCCTGGGGTCGGTTTGAATGTCCATGAGCCATTCCAGGCCGCGCAGCCCGGCATTGAGCATGTCATCCTTGTTCTGCCGGCTGCCGGCCAGGATCAGGGCCTGGGGTATTTTGCCGTTGGCATAGGTCACCGTGTCCTCGATCCAGGGCCAGTCGTCGGATGCATGGTCGTGGAACAGGCGCAACAGCTTGTTTGCCAGTTTCTCGCGGATGCGCCGCACCTCGCTGTCGCCGCCGAATTTGCTCAAATAGGCATGGATGCCCACCAGGGCAAAGGCCCAGGCCCTCGGCGAGTCGAAATCCGTCAAGGCGGGCAACGCCTTTTCAAATACCGCCTGGGCCGCCGCGCGGATATCCTCCGATTCGGCCAAAGCCACGGCCTGGCCCAGACCCCACACCGCGCGCCCGTGGCTGTCCTCGGAGCCGACCTCTTCCAGCCACCGGCGGTCATATCCCATAAAATTGCGAAAACGGCCGTTTTCCTCGTTGAACGCGTGGTGCAGAAAACCGATATAGGTGCAGGCCAGGTTGGTGACGGCTTCGCCGTCGGCCAGCATCTCCCGGGCCAGCAGCACGGCGATGAGCGCCCGTGCGTTGTCGTCGGTGCAATAGCCGTGGAAACGGTCCGGCACGATGAACTTGGCGTGCTGCAAGATTCCCACATCGTCCGTGAGGCGGATGATGTGATCCAGCTTCGGTTGGGGGATTTCACGCGGAACGGACCCCATGGTCCTGGCCCGGAAAACCGGCCTGGGCGCGCTTTCCCGTTCCCGTTTAACCTGGCTGAAGACGTCGAGATATTGCCGCGCCACCTCCTTCCAGACCATGTCGCGGCAAAAGGTGTAGGCCCGCTTGCGCATGGCGTGCCGCTCCACCTCCTGGGCAAACAGATCATTGACCTGGTCGGCCAGGGCCGCGGGGTCGCAAAAGGGCACGATCCGGCCGCGACCGTCGGCCAGCATCTCCTCGGCATACCAGTACGGGGTGGAAACGGTGGCCTTGCCGCTGCCCAGGGCATAGGCCAGGGTTCCCGAAACAATCTGCTCCTGGTTCAGATAGGGCGTGACATAGATGTCCGCCGCACCGAGAAACTCGCACAATTCCTTCAAATCGACGAAGCGATTGTGAAAAATCACGTGGTCTCCGACACCCAGCTCCCGGGCGCGGCGCTGAAGCGAGAGGCGGTAGGATTCTCCCTGATCTTTTTTCACATGGGGATGGGTCGCTCCCAGGACGATGTAAACGGCCTGCGGGTGCTCCCTGACCACCGCCGGCAGGGCGTCGATCATCGTCTCGACGCCCTTGCCGGGCGAGAGCAGCCCGAAGGTCAATATCACCTTGCGCCCCTCGACGCCGTATTGGTCCTTGTAAAAATTGGGATCGACAAACGGAACGTCGGGGATGCCGTGGTGAATCCGGGCGATTTTTTCAGCCGGAACACCGTAAACGGTTTGGAGAAGTTGCTCCGCCTTATGGCTCATCACCACAAGGCGGTCCGAGAGCTGGGCGATGCGTTTGGTGACGGCCATCTGGCCTTGTGTCGGCCTTTGAATCACCGTGTGCAGGGTGGTCACCAGGGGCATGCGCAAGCCGCCGAGCAGGTCCAGGACATGGACGCCGTTATCACCGCCGTAAATCCCGAATTCGTGCTGGAGGCAAACCACCTCCACCCGGTTCATGTTCAGAAAGTCCGCCGCCAACCGGTACTCGGCCAGAACCCGCTGGTTGACCTCGAAACGCACCTGGCCCGGATATCGATACCCCTCGGGGATATCGTTCATCACCACAGCGAAATGATCCGCGCCGGGGTTTTCCTCGGAAAGGGCCGCCAACAGATCGCTGGTGAAGGTGGCGATGCCGCACTGGCGCGGCAGGAAATTGCCGATCAACGCGATTTTTCTTGGGCGGGATGGATGATTGCCGGATTCAAGCATGTCAATTCTCCTGTGCCTTGCTCCGGGATGTGGGACGCATCAACTTCGCGTCGTACCAATCCGGGCCATAGGGATGCGCCGGGCCAGGCGTCGATGGCAAATCGGACTTATCGGCCTCTTTTTCCAGCGGGCCGTCAGGGGTGTCGCCGGCCAATACCTCTATGGAGTCCCCGTCCCGGAGGAGGTGATTCAGGGCCGCGGTTCGGCCGTTCACTTTCACCGCCGCGCCCTGGGGCGCCTCGATGTTGGTAATGGTCAGGTAATCGCGAACCGTGGCCTTTTCCGCCAGGCGCACGATCCGGCCGCCGTTGCCGAAGACCACCAGATGATCCTGGAACACCTGCCGGTGCAGCAGCTCGACAAACGCCTCGCTGTTCGGCGCTTCGGCGTGCTGGTGCCTGAGCCCCCGCATCCATTGGACCTGTCGGCGGTCATGGTCCGAAGCCTTGGACGCGCTCTTGTACCGCCAGTGGGCCGCCGTGCCGTGTTCGGCCTCCATGTGCATCAGCTCGGTGCGCACCTGGAACTCGATGGGTTTGTGGGAGATTTCCCGGACCGGATAGACGCACGTGTGCAGGGATTGGTAGCCGTTGTCCTTGGGCAGCCCGATGTAATCGTCGAAGGTGCCGGGGATCGGTTTGAAATGGGCGTGCAGCAAGCCCAGAACCGTGTAGCACTCGGGCACGGACGCCACGATCACCCGCAAGCCCACGCGGTCCATGATCTCTTGAAGGGACCTGCCGGTTCGCGTCATCTTGCGGTGAATGCCGTGCAGACTCTTGGTTCTACCCTGAACCCGGCCGGCAATGCCGTTATTGTCCAGCAGGCGTTGTACCCCGTCCAAGAGGATTTTCAGGCATTTGTCGTCCTCGGCCTGGATCGGAGCGACGCGTTCCTTGAGGTATGCGTATTGCGCCGGGTCAAGGATGCGAAGACAGGCGTCCTCCAGCCTGCGCCGCAAGTCGCCCAAACTGAGACGGTTGGCGATGGGCACCAACAGGTCGAGGGTCTCTTGGGCCATGCTTCGGGCCGCGCCTGAACAGGGCGGCGTGGCGCATTCCAGGGCCAACAGTCGAAAGGAGATAAATAACAACACCTTGCGGGGGGTCCCGCCCATGGCGTCCAATATCTCCTGTATGTCTTTATGCCGGTAAGGCCGGCCGCCGTCATGGGAGGTGAAAGGGGGATGCAGGTTTTCGAGGGTGGCGGCCACGGCCGGCCCGAAGCGGTCCCGAATCTCATCCGGCGAGGCGAGATCTTGCCACAAAAGAGGGGCTAAAAAGGAAGCGGCGATGGAGACCGCGTCCGCTTCCTGTTCGAAAAGCAGGTCGGCCGCATGGTAACCCGCTGAATTGTCGGCGCATTTATTTTCAATAAAAAAGGCGTGCGCCCGGCCCACCAGGTCCGCTTCCGCCGCCGTGAACGTTTGATTTATCTTTTCAATAAATAGGCTGTCATCAGCCAATCCCAGAGTATCTCGACTCATTTCCCGAAATGTCCAGAATCAACAATATGTCAACGTATCTATTGGGGTTTTGGGCTTATAAAGCCTCCTTTACAGGTCGTCGGGCAACAGCAGCCGTCCCAGTTCGATCATATTGTCGCAATACGTCTCGATCAGCCTCAATGCCATCTTGGATGGCAAAAAACGCCCGTTTTCCCACCGGTTGACGGTGGCGTAACTCACCCCGATCTCCCTTGCAAAATCCTCCTGGCTAAGGTCGAGCTGAACCCGGACCTCCTTGATAAGAATCACGAAATCGTACCGTTTGATCCACAAGGCCGATCCTCCCGTTCCCTGGTCGCCCTGTCGCCAGGAAATAATCCAATCAAACTATAACACATGATACGATAGGTGCAAGACCAAGTCCAAACATTTTTTGAAAAAATCAGACTTGAGCCCGGCTGACCTCAAGCGGTTAACCTTGTGGCAATTTAGTTTTAGATATCGAGTGCTTACAAGATTATTGGTGTGCTTGGTTCAGGCTGGAAGGCTTAAATTTGATAGGTGACCCCGAAGACAGTGTCCGAGAGCCACTTCTTGAAGCCCGGATTGTCGCAGAATTGTTTGAACAATTCGGTGTGGTCGGAAAGCAGGTCCATCATGACCCGCTGCAAGGCCTTGTCGTGTTCAATGCGGGCGTTCTGCTTGTCCGAATTGCGCATGGCGTTCTGATAGGCCTTGTCGGCGGCCACCTTCACAGGGATTTCCTCGCTGATGACCTTGCCGATTTTGTCGGCGTCTTTCCACTCGATATTGCCGAACTGTTCATTGAACGTCTTGATGATGTTGCTCAGGCGATCCAGCTCCGCTTCGGGTTTACGGCCGCCGCCGCTGGTGGGAACCGGCCCGATTTCCGCATCTTCGTCGGCCAACTGCAACGCCATCTTGGCTTTGACTTCCACCCGATAGCTGTCCATATCGATGGTTTCCAGGATGCCCTTGGACAGATCTTCCTCCTTGGGCGCGGGCAGCTTGGGAATCAGGAAGTTCAGAAAGATGGACAGCTTTTCCCATTCAGCGCTGGTATATGGCAGAATGGCCGCCAGGAAATTGTAGGTACGGACAAACGCCTTGGCCTTACCCTTGAAATCCACCTGGCCGTCCTCATCAAGGTCGGCCAGGTAGTTTGCCACAGCCCCGTCCAGGATCGGGTCCAGGGTATCTCGATCCGCACCGTTAATGTATCGTTCCACCAACTGTTCCACATCACCGCCGGTATACACCTGGTAGCCGTCCAGATCCGCTTTCAGGTCGTGCAGCTTGTCGGGGTCGGTTTCCTCGCTCAGGATCGTGGTTCGGTAATACTGGTCGAAAGCCGCCTGAATGGTGTCGGCGTCATTCATGAAATCGAGCACGAAGGTGTCGTGCTTGCCTGGGTGGGCGCGGTTGAGCCGGGAAAGCGTCTGCACCGCCTTGATGCCCGCCAGGTGCTTGTCGACATACATGGTGTGCAACAGCGGTTCATCGAAACCGGTCTGAAACTTTTCGGCGGCAATCAGAAAACGGTAAGGGTCCTTGCGGAATTGTTCGGGGATTTTGGCGCTGGGAAAGTCGTTCAGCGATGCCTCGCTCACCTTGCGGCCGCCGAATTCATGCTCGCCCGAAAACGCCACGATGGCCCGGTAAGGGCTTTTGCGCTCTTTCAGATAGGCCTCGAAGGCGCTGAAATACTGAACCGCCCGCTCGATGCCGCCGGTCACCACCATGGCGCGGGCCTGCCCGCGAACCTTATTGTGGCCGATGACCTGCTCGTGGAAATGGTCCACCATGATCTCGGCCTTTTGCCGGATGGCGTGATCGTGGGATTCCACGTAACGCCGGAGCTTCTTTCGCGCTCTTTTGGTGTCGAATTCCGGATCATCGGGCACCGTTTTCATCAGCCGGTAATAGCTGTCCACCGGGGTGTAATGTTTGATCACGTCGAGAATGAAGCCCTCTTCGATGGCCTGTTTCATGGTGTAGCTGTGAAAAGGCCGGTGCTTCACCTTGTCCCCTTCGGGCCAGGGATCTCCGAACAGCTCAAGGGTCTTGTTTTTGGGCGTGGCGGTAAATGCAAAATAACTGGCATTTCCCAGCATCTTGCGGGATTCCATCAACCGGTTGATTTTGTCTTCGGTGGTGTCCTCTTCATCCGGCCCGCCTTGTTCGGCCAAAGCCACGTTCATCTGGGCGGCGGTCCGTCCCCCCTGGCTGGAATGGGCTTCATCGATGATGATGGCGAATTTGCGGCCCCGGTGCTCGTCCCCGATCTCATCCAAAATAAAGGGGAACTTTTGAACCGTAGAGATGATGACTTTCTTGCCGGACTGCAGGAACTTTCGCAGATCCCCGGCTCGCTGGGCCGCGCCGATCACCGCCGACACCTGGGCAAAGCGCTTGATGTTGTCCCGGATCTGTTTGTCCAGGACCCGCCGGTCGGTCACCACCACAATCGAATCGAATACCGGATGGCCGTCCCGCTTTAATTCCACCAGCTGATGGGCCAGCCAGGTAATGGAATTGCTCTTGCCCGAACCGGCCGAATGCTGGATGAGGTAGCGTTTGCCCGCGCCGCTGGATGCGCCGTCGGCCAAAAGACGGCGGACCACATCAAGCTGGTGGAACCGGGGAAAAATCTGCTTTCGGCGCTTGCGACCCCGCTCGTCGGTCTCCTCCACGATGCCCGCATAGTTTTCGATGATAACCGTCAGTACCGGTTTGCTCAGAACCTCTTTCCAGAGATACTCGGTCTCCAGGCCGTCCGGGTTGGGTGGATTGCCGGCCCCATCGTTGAACCCCTTGTTGAACGGCAGGAACCAGCTGCCCTTGCCCTTGAGATGGGTGCACATGCGCACCTCGTGATCATCCACGGCAAAATGCACGGCGCAGCGGCCGAATTGAAACAACAGCTCCTTGGGGTCCCGGTCGTGCTTGTACTGGTTGACGGCGTCTTCAACCGTCTGCTTGGTCAGCCGGTTCTTGAGTTCAAAGGTGGCCAGCGGCAATCCGTTGATGAACACAGCCAGGTCAAGGGCCAGTTGGGTGGCATCCTTGCTGTAGTGCAACTGGCGGGTGACGCTGAACATGTTGGCGGCGAATCGTTCGGCAGCTTTCCGGTTGCCGGGCGTCGGGGTGCCGTAAAACAGATCCACGGACGCCGGACCGTGGCGAACGCCCTTGCGCAGGACATCGATGATCCCCCGTTTGGCCACTTCCCCTTGAAGCCGGTGAAGAAATTGCTGGCGTTTGACGCCCTCCTGACCAATTTGAAGCGTCTCGACGACCTTGGGCTGTGTCTTTTCCAAAAAGGCCATCAGCTTAACCGGGTCCACGGCATGGTCGGAATCATAATCCGCCGCGGCCCCTTCCATATAACCGGCTCCGCCGTATCCGGCCTCGGGGTCCCGCACCTGGCTGGGTTCGCTTTCCTCCGGATGGTTTTTTCCGGTAAGCGATTCGATGATCAGGGTTTCCAGCCCTTTTTCACTTGTGTCGGTCGTCGGCATCAGCAATCCCCGTCCTGCGCCCTTTCAGTGGCGCGGCCATACCCCTTGGGCACCAGATTCTTTTCCCGCATCCAATCGATGGCCGCGCGCCAGCGGTCCTCTGAAATGCGCTTTTTAGAGGCGTCCCAGCGGTTCAGCACTTCGTCCACCAGACGGCCGTCATCCACCGTTTCGCCCTGGATCAGGAAATCGTTCCAGGCCGCATAGAGTGTGGCCACGATTTCGATCTGCTCGGTTTTCATCGGATGAATCAGTTCCATGAGACGGTCGAAGGACGGCTTCCGGTCCCCCCAATACCGGTCAAAATAGTCGCGATGTGCCCCGCACTTCTCCATGGGCAGGTACGCAATGCCGCCGCCCTCCTGGCGCTGGGGCGCGAACCATTTCGAGCGTTTCATCTGAGCATGCACCGAACGCATCATGGCGTTGTCGAACGGTCCAGCCGCCGCCCGAACCGGGCGGCTCTGGATCTCTTCCAGTTCCAGATGCCGTTCGGCGAGCAGGATCGCCTTTTGCAGCTTGATCCAGCCGAACCGCGGCGTATCCCTGTGCCGGTCCACGATTTCAGCGGCCAACACCGAACGGCAGAAATGAACATTGGGCTTGCGCCTCTTCTCCGGCTTGGCGAGATGCCGAATGTCCAGCCGGCCAAACACCGCGTCGCAGATCAGGGTGGTATGATATTCTTCGATCAGCTCAATCTCGCGCTCGGCGCGTTGTATGGCGGTGTTGATGGAGTTAATTTTGTTCTTTACATACTCGATTATTTTGAATTGTTCTTCCTTGTTATCTGGGTAGGCTATATTCACGTTCCCAATGAATGCCCATTCAGCTCGGGGCATTTTTGCCCCAAATGTAGTGCTATTGACCAAATCAATAAATTTTGGACTTCGAAGTGTGTATTCAAAAAAATCAGTTGTAATATCTTCGCCTTTCAAGCGAAGGACAAGAAACTCTCCAACACACACCCCCGTCTGTTTTGCTTTCACGACTTTGGCCAAGTAAGGTCGGAGCTTCCCAAAAAGAACATCATCAGCCACAAATCTTTTTACTTGACTTACAAATGGCGTGTCATTGTTGTCAGCGGTAAATTTCCCAGTCCAACTCTCAACTGATTCTAAGGCGACATAGACATCATTAGGATCTTTTTGGGATGTCTGTTCAGTTATATTTGCTGCAACGGTCTTTGTCCGATTAATAACCCAATGCGCCGGAATATCTCCAAGCCAATCAATCCCGGACGGTTTAAGCTTCACATACGGATCGATTCCTTTTGTAATCACCTCGTTGACCAGCGCCAGCTTGCGTTCATTCAACAATGCCACGAGCCTGCGTTTGTTGCGGATGAACTCATGGATTTCCATGGCCTTGCGGTCGAGGTAATCGGCGATGGCCTTTTGTTCTTCCGGCAGCGGAAAGGGCGATGGCATCTGCTTGAACTCGTCCCAGTAAAGCCGGTTGCGGTCGGTCACGATGCCGTGGGAATACTTGTTCACCTCGTTCATGTAGGCCCCGGTGCGGAAGAGATAGGCGAAATAACGGCTGTCGGTGCCGTCAAGGGGCCGGGCCACCACGTAGGCCGGGCTGATCAACCCGTCTTCCGGGGCGACCCCGACAGCGCCCTGCCACATGCGCATCATGTTATAGGCGATGTCGCCCTTGACCGCCCGCTTGTATTTTTCGCGCTCGGACATGACCTGCTTGCGCTTGGCGTTTTCCAGATCCCGAATGCGCACGCCGGTTTTCAGCGACACCTCCAGAATGGGCAGGTCGGGATAGCCGGTTTGGTTGCGCTGGGCAAAGAGCCGCCCGTTGCGCCGTACCTCCCAATGGGAGGGGATGGTTCCCAGCCATGGCAAACCGGAAGGACGGTATTCGGGATAGGGCTTCAACACGGTGCTCATCATGTCGGCTCTCCGTTCAACTTGGTCGTCATGATGCCGCACCCTCCACTTTTTCCAAAATGTTTTCCAGCAACCCTTCGCTCTCGCACTCCAGGGCGCGGATATCGGCCTCGATTTCAGCCAGGCTGCGCAAATTCTGCGGCTTGTAAAAATGACGCGTAAAAGAGATTTCGTAGCCAATCTGGGTCTTGCCGTCGTCGATCCAGGCGTCGATGGCATGGGGCAGCACTTCGCGCCGGAAAAAGGCTTCAACTCCGCCCTCTTCGAGCAGCGGCACCTGCTCGGTGTCGCGCAGGGCCGTGTCGGGTTCGTATTCCACCACGCGGGACTTGCCGTCCAGCTCGGCGGCATAACGGCCGCAAAGGGGATCGGGCTGGGTCTTGCCTGATTTGTAGATCTTGCGGATGACCGGTTGCGCGTCCGCGTCCGTTTCGGCCAGACCGGTTTGGAGCAACTTCTTGCGCTTGGCGGTAAGTTTTACATTGTGGGTGTCCGCGTCCGATGCCACGGCGGCCATGAACGCATTAAAATCCATATGGGGACCCGGCCCCATAACCTCGGCCACGCGCTGGGCCAGGTTGGCCAGGGGCGCTTGCTTTTCCGTATCGCAGGTTTTCCGGAAGCGGCGCAGGGCGATCTCGGACAAATCCACCTTGAGGCGCAACGGCCGTTCGACGGTGATTTTCCAATATCCGAAGGCTTTGTTGGGAAATATCTTGGCGTGATCGGTTTCCTTGAACGCCAGGAACGTATCGCAGATCGTCCGGATATGCTCGGCGGTCAACTCGCAATTCTTCTTGCCGAGGTTTCTTGGCAAGGGACTGCACCACTCGGTGGCGTCGATGAGCTGCACTTTGCCCTTGCGCTGTTCGGACTTGCGGTTTGAGATTACCCATATGTAAGTGGCGATGCCGGTGTTGTAAAACATGTTCATCGGCAGGGCCACAATCGCCTCCAGCCAGTCGTTTTCGATTATCCACCGGCGGATGTTGGATTCCCCCTGTCCGGCGTCGCCGGTGAAAAGGGACGACCCGTTGTGCACCTCGGCGATGCGGCTGCCCAGCGCGGTTTCCTGTTTCATCTTGCTGAGCATGTTGACCAGGAACATCATCTGTCCATCATTGGAGCGGGTGACCAGGCTGAATTCTGGATCTCCCCCATGGGAAACCACAAAGCGCGGGTCCTGCATTTCCTTTTTATCGCCGCCGCAAAGCCGGTCGAGATCGGTCTTCCAGCTTTTGCCGTACGGTGGATTGGCCAGCATGAAGTCGAACTCGAGGCTCGGAAACGCGTCTGAAGACAAGGTGGAGCCGTAACGAATATTCTCCGCTTCGTCTCCCTCGCCCTTCAAGAGCAGGTCGGCCTTGCAGATGGCGTAGGTTTCCGGCTGAGACTCCTGGCCGTAAAGGTGGATGCCCACATCCTTGCCGTGCCCGCGCGCCGTTTCCTTGAGCGTCTCTTCCGCGATGGTCAACATGCCGCCGGTCCCGCAGGCGCAATCGTACACCAGGTAGGTGCCCGACTCGATCCGGTCGGCCACGGGCAAAAAGATGAGGTTGGCCATGAGCCGCACCGCGTCCCGCGGGGTGAAATGCTCGCCGGCCTCCTCGTTGTTTTCTTCGTTAAAGCGCCGGATCAGTTCCTCGAACAGCGATCCCATGGCATGATTGTCCAAACCCGGCAGTTTGACTTCTCCTTGTCCGTCGAGAACCGGCTCCGGGCCTAAATTGATCTGGGGATCGACGAATTTTTCGATGAGATGGCCCAGACGGTCGGCTTCGTCCAGCCGCTTGAGCTGGTTGCGGAAGTCGAACTTGTCGATGATTTCCTGGACGTTGGTGGAAAAACCGTCCAGGTAGGCTTCGAAATTGGCCTTTAACTGCTTCGGGTTGTCCAGCAGGCGTTTCAACGTAAACGCCGATGTGTTGTAAAACGCCTGCCCGGCGGATTTGGAAAGGGGGACTTCCTGGTTGGCGATGCCGGCCTTGTCCAGCTGCTTCTTCATGGCCAGCACGGCATCCTTGGTCGGCTCCAGCAGGCAGTCAAGCCTGCGGATCACCGTCATGGGCAGGATCACGTCCCGGTATTTACCGCGCACATAGACATCTCTCAACACATCGTCGGCAATGTTCCAGATGAAATTGGCAATGCCGTTGTGAACCTTCATATTCATGATTTTGCCACCTCGTCTCGGTTCCCGAGCCAGGCATCGATGGTTTCCTTGTGAAACCGCCAGTGACGCCCCACTTTCTGGGCCGGGATCTTGCCTTCCCGAACCAGCTTGTAAATCGTCGATTTGGGAATGTCCAAATAACTGGCCAGTTCGTTTATGTTGAGCACATCTTTTGGTTTTTCCATCGATATGGCCCCTTCCCATGGCCGCGAACGCATTTTACCGCCCCCTCCTTATAATTGCCAGATAGGTTATCGTTAGTGACAGTTAATGTCAATCGTTAATTTGAAAAAACGTCAAGAAGTCAGTGGGTTGTCCGTCCCCAGGTGCCGGAAGGGATCAAGCGCAAGTCGGCCCGAAGACAGGAATCCCCGATGTAAAGCCATGCGGGCTGGACCATTCCGGTAATACATACCGGTACGAGAACCCGTTTGTAGAGGCAGGGACCGTCTGGGCGGAACCCCTCCAGGCGGTCGATGGGGGGCAGGCGCGTCTCGGGGTCGTCGAAGGTGAGAAGCTCCCCGTACACGCGGCCCCAGTCGCCCGCCGTGGCGCTTTGCTGGACCGGTTCGGGGTATGACGCCAGCTGCTCGGAAAACCGCGCCTGTGCGGCCACGTCGGCCAAAGGGTCCGGAGTGCCATGGGCGAGGACATCCCCGGCCGGAACCTGCAGGACGGGAATACCCGATTGCATTTCGTAAAGGCGGCCGCGGACCACGGCTTCCCGGATATCCAGAACGCCCCGGCAAAAACGGTCATGATTCCAGAAACCGCGCTTCAGGGTTCCGTAGACGAAGAGCCGGAAAAATTGCGGATTTGGGATTTCGGATTGAGGATTGAATGAAGATGTCATATGCTGCCTCCATGAACGCGGGTGAATTCAAAAACAGAACCAAAGCCTTCGCGATCAGGGTAATCCGGTTGGTGGAAGCGTTGCCGCAAAACCAGACCGCGAAGGTAATTGGTAACCAGTTGCTCCGAAGCGGCACCTCGGTAGGTGCGAACTATCGCGCCGCCTGCAGCGCGAAATCTCCCGCCGACTTTGTCGCCAAGATGGCCATCGTCGAAGAGGAATGCGATGAATCCATATACTGGATGGAATTGATCGTCGAAGCCGGCTTGATGGATGAAAAGCGTCTGATCAAGCTGAAAAACGAAGCAAACGAAATACTTTCCATGGTCGCTGCTTCCATAAAAACCGCCCGCTCCCGCAAGTAATCCGCAATCCCCAATCCCAAATCCGCAATCACCCCGCCCCCTTTCTCTCCTGGGCGACGAACTCGAAGGGCTCCACCGAGTACGCGGCCAGGTCCTCGCGCCGGAACACCATCAGGCTCATGGGCGGGACCGGAAGCTCCCTCCAGCCCTTTTCCTCCGCCAGCACGGCGTCGAGGTATGCGGGGTCCGAGGCATAGAGGACGGCCTTGTGGCGGGGATGCCAGCGCAGTTCCAACGGCCTGTTCCCCTTGAGTACAAAGACGGTGCCCGGATCGGTCCGGCAGGCGATGACGGCGGTGATCTGCCCGCGGCAGCGCCGGAGCCGCGCCTTGAACCGCTCGATATCCATGGCACCGTCCCGCGCGGCGTTCGCGGCCAGGCGGAACAGAATCTCGCTGTCCACCTCGGCGAAGCGCCGCATCTTCCAGCGCCGGAACAGGTAGTCGGCGTTGTAGATGGTGCCGTTGTGCGTGCCGATCACCTCCCCGGCGCGGATCGGGTGGTTGTTGCTGTTGACCCGCTCGTCCCCTCGGGTGCGCCACCGCGTATGGCCGAGCAGAAGCGTGGCGCGGTTGTTTATGCCGGCCAGGAGTTCGGCGAAGGCCTTGTCCGTCACGAACCGCTCGGCCGTCACCGGGCGCTTGAAGAGCCTGTGGCCGCCGTCGACATCGAGCCACGCCGCGCCCGTGGCGTGGGGCCCGCGCTCCTCGCTCAGCAGTAGCAGGCGGGTGAAGAGCCAGGCGAGGTGCTCCCGCTCCTCGGCGCGCCGCCGTTTTTTTCCGAAGATGACGCCCGCAAGCCCGCACATCAGGGTTTCCCTCCCTGCGGATCGACAATGAACCCGCGGAAGACGCCCTCGGCATACTCCTTCGGGTGCTCCTCGATCCAGCGCGCGGCGTCGGGGCAGCCGAGCTCTCCGGCCAGCCGGGCGACGACCGGACGGTCGAGCATGTTGGTCAGCCCCGAGAGCCGGACCGCGTCGATGCCCTGCCAAACCAAGGCGGGAATCGGTATCCGTGCCGGTTTGTCGTCCTGCACCTCGGCAAGGCCGTGTTTGATCAGGGCATCGAGGAAGGATGCGGCCTTTTCCTCGGGCGTGTCGCCCCGGACCGTAAGCTCGACGCCGGACAGCATCTTGGCGTTGCGCAGGACCATGTCGATGTAATCCTCGAGGTCCCGCTGGTCGGAAAAGAGCGTGGCTCCTTTCATGGCCAGGACCACGTCGGTCACCGTCGCCCCGGTGAAGATTTCGCCGTCGCCTTCCAGCGGCCGCCCATTGAGGGCGGTGTTTCGAATCAGCACTCTCATGACGCGCCTCCTTGCGTCCCGCCGGTCTCGTCCACCGAAAACGCCGGAGGCCGGGTTTGACTCGGGCCATCCATGGCCCTCGCCCTTCGGGCGCGCCCTTGGCGCGTCCAATCCGGCTGTCCTGCCGGATTGTCGGGCCCGGCCTCCGTGATGGGTTCCGCCTTTGGGGCGGGTTGTTCGTCTGGTTTCACCCTGCCGCGTTTGAATGCTGAGTCCCCTGGCAGGGCGGCGATCAGATGCTTGCGCGCTGTCTTGAACTCGTCGCCGATGAGCCCCAGGTGGAGCAAAAAGACCCGGAAGTCGTACCGGGCGCTCTGCGGGTCGAAAAACCGCTTGCGGCTCGATGCGGCCCGGCCGTTCAGCGCCTTGGCCGCCACGGCCAGGACCAGTTGGATGTAGGCTTTCACCTTGCCCGCGTGGAGGGTCCCTTCGAACCAACGGAACTCGACCGTGCCCCGGTACCAGACGTTGTGCAGGTTCACCCCGTGGTAGCGGGTGCTGTCGTAGTGCTGGGGCTGCCGATTGTGGTAGCCGTACCAGATGTGGTTGAGCTGGTCCCTGGTCCTGGGACGGCGTCGCTCGATCTGCGCGATGAGATCGTCGCTCACCGGTTTGCTGTAGTTGCGGCGGCGGGTCTCGTTCACGCCCAGAGCGGTGAGAATGAGCGCTTCCTGCTTGTAGACGATCTTGGCGAGGTTCGCGAGGGTCCGGCCGTCAAAGGCTGTGGCGTCGACGTGGACGTGGATGCCGCAACGGTCGTCCACCTTGGCTCCGCAGGCCCGCAGCGCCCGGACGACCTCCTGGAGGACGGGGATGTCCTCGTAAGACAGGACGGGGCTCACCACCTCGGCCCGCAGATGGACCGGCACATTGATGAGCGAGCCGTCGGATACCACTTTCCAGACCCGTCCATGGTTGTCGGCGACCTCCCAGGGGTCGAAGCTCCCCGGGCTGCCGATGTGGCGGACCTGACCGCCCACCACCGACTGGATCGCCTGGGCGACCCGCTCGCGCGTCCGTTTGACCGTCTCGATCTCGATTCCGAAGTTGATCCGGCGTAAGTCCATGGTCTCTCCTTGCGTTCTGTAAGCCCGTTTCCGGCAAGGGATTGGCTCTTGTGTTCACACACATACAGGCTTCTTTCGGATCAGAAAGCAAGGCGAATTCGACACATATCCCAGTTGATTCCAATGAGTTATGTACAAGATGCCACAACCCGCGGAAACACGCTGGGTTACGGGATTTCCTGGCGTCTAAAGAAAAATGAGGTGTTCCGGGAATCAGGTCTGCTTCCAGATCGTCCCGGTGTGTTTCTCCCACTTGCCGCCGCCCGCGAGGTCGGTATTGAACCACTCGTCGCCCATGGACGGGGCGGGGATGGCGGCGTCGCGCTCGGCCTGGGTGCCGATGCCACGCCGGACAGCTTCCCTCGAAGTGAGCCCCTGACCGAGCCGGTCAGGTCCAAGCAGGTCGCGCCATCCGAGGGCCGATGCCCGCAGACGGGAAACGAAGGTCCGGTAGGCGGTCGCGTCCTTGGCCGCCCGGTAAAGGAGCAGCGAGCCGTCGGCGTCCCGGACCAGGCTCGGCGTGTAGCAGCGCTCGAGGAACGGCCCGCTGCCGATTTTGAACACGGGGTTGATCTCCGCCTTGCGCCAGTGGACACGGTCCCAGGACCATGCGTAGCCTATTCCGGCGTTTCCCGCGGAGCCCCCGGAGTAGAGCATCCACCATCTCCCATCCGGAAGCCGCTCGACGTGGGCGGCGGAGACGTAGCCGTTCGTGCCTTCCCAAGGCTGCGGGTCGATCAGGCCGGAGAGGATCGGGCCGTTTCCGATCAGTTTCCACTCGACGGCATCGTCGGAACTGGCCAAGCCGAGGCTGTCGTTGCCGCCGGTCGAAGCGATGAAATACATGGCGTAGCGCCAGGTGAAAGGTCTTCCTTCGACCGAGGTGGGCAGCGGGTTGTACCAGAGGAACGACGGCCCGTAATGGCCGCGGTTCCAGGCCTGGACGCTTCCCTCGGTCACCAGGTCACCGGAACACGGGGTGTCGCCCGTGAACGCGGCGGGGTCGACCGACGGATCGCAGACCGCGCTTCGCAGACCGGCCATGGCATAGGGCTGATTGGGAACGTCCGGGTTCCAATAGAGGATGCGCAGCCGGTCAGCGGTCTCCAGTGCGCAGACCACGTGATAGCCGTTGGCCGCGATGCCGGTGATTTTTTTCTCCGTGTCCCAGGCGAGCCCGTTGTCTGAGAAGGCGCAGCTCATGCCCGCTCCGTCGCCGTAATAGGCGATGAAGTTCCGGGGTCGGGTCCCGTCGTGGAAAGCGCCCGGGGACCGGAGGACGCGGACATAGTAAGCACGAGCGGCCGTCAGAGGCAGAACGTGCGGGTAGCGGTGGTCGAATACCACCGGCGGCAGCCCCTCGGGCGGTTCAGCTCCGGAGGGGACCAGCAGCAGGCCGAGGTCAACGGCGCGCAGCAGGTCCGGGGTCATCGCCGAAACGACGGCGGTCTTTCCGGGACCAAGCGTACCCGTAAGCCCGGGCAGTTCCAGAATCGTATCGGTGTTGCTCTCGATGGTGATGCTCATAATTGGGTCCTCCCGGCCTGCGCCGCAAGCGCCGCGGCGGACAGGTCTTCATGCAGGTATCCGGCGTCCATCAGTTCCCGGTTGATCCGCCCGGCTTCGATCTCCTCACGCCGGATGAGGGCCATGAGTCCGGAGAACGCCTCCGCGGCCTCCGGCTCAATACCGTGCAGTTCCTCGATGCACCGCATGCGGGCGTCGAGATTGGCGAGCAGATCGAGGGTGTGATCCCGCAGGATGCCCTCGCGTTTTTCCTGTGGTGATGGAATGAACTCGGTCAATCCGCCTTGTCTGCGAACGATCATGACATTCCTCCGATCAGCTCAGCGTTGCGCCGAGGGTGTGAATCCTCGGGTACACGAGGTTATTGCCGGTCATCTCCGCTTTGTAACGGACCTTGGTTCCGCTCGGATCGGTGAACGTCCTGGTGAGCGTGTATTCGGTCCATTCCTGGTCGATCTCCCGCGTCGTCTGGATGGACATCGGTTCCCAGGTTGACCCGCCATCGTTGGAGGCGAACCAATCGATGGTGGTCCCGCTGGGGATGCTCATCTGGGTGTAGACCTTGGTGGAAGAGACACCCTGGGTGAGTTCGTTCTCGCGGTTCAGGTACGCCCCCGTCGTGTTGTTGAGATATCCGATGAGGTTCACGTCCTTGTAAATCAACGCCGGAGAGTTGTTGACGGCGTTGCTGGAGAACAGGGCCCGGACAAGCACCTGACTTGCCAGGTTGGGCAGCCGCTCCTCCTCCGCGGGCACGATGGCGTCCCAGAGGACGCCGCCGTCGGTCGAATACTCCCATGCGATGCCGGTGCCTTCAGGAGCGGATGAATATTCATCCAGGTTCAGATCGCTGAACTGCACGCCGGTGATGGGCTGGAAGCGGACCTCGCCTTCGGGCTGGAAGTCGTAGCCGTAGATTCTCATGGTGAGATCGGAACTGTTGAGCGGCGTCCAGGTTTCGGCGTTCGAGCTTTCCAGCAACACCCCGGCGGTATAGGTCTGCCGGGTGATGACCCCGTTTTGTCCCAGGCGGCCCAGCGTGGCGATGCGTACGCGGTAGTTGGTGCTGTTGGTCAGCAGCACTACGGCGTAGCTGGTGTTCGCCTCCGCGTAGAAGGGATCGTCGAAGACGACCTTGGTCTCCGAACCGAGGGCGATCTCGCTCGGGGCGATGACCTTCTCGGCCAGGATGACCTCGTTGGGAAGCCCGGTCGTGACGCCGCGGATCTGAATGGTTACGGGAATGGAAGCGTCTTTTTGCGTGAAGTGAAGCCCCACGGCGGAGATGACCCGGTTCTGCTCGAAGCTGAAGGTCTGCGCGAGCGGGTCCCGGCGACGGGTCACCCAACGCCAGCGCCATACGGTTCGCACCACGGGGACGCGAATAATGCGCGGCGGCACCTGCTGGACGATGGTCTGACGCTGCACGATGGTGCGGTTGACCACGACTCTTTCGATGCGTGTGATGACCAAGGGATCGTTGACCTGAAGGTTGGCTTGCGCTGAGTAGGTGCCGTCGGTCATTTCGACCACGCGGTTGCCGTTGCGGACATCGTCGGGAATGACGAAGGAAGCGATGACTCTGCCTACCGCGTCGCCGCTGAGACCCGAAGCCACCACTTTCCCGTCGCAACGCACCGTCACACCGGTCGCGCCGGGGGTGAAGTTGGAGCCGACCACAGCCACGCCTGTCTGACCGCGCCGACCGATATTCGGCGTCACCTCCACAGCGGCGTCTGGTTTCTCGAACACGGCGTAGGGGTTGATGTTCTTGTCTTCGGACCAATCGATCTGCTCGATGAGCACGCGCTCCGTGCCCGGAAGGAGAGCGAGGCTGTCCTTGAAAATGGCGTCGCTCCCGGCGGAGTCAACATCGAGCACTTGCGGCGTGGCCGCTCGGTTCGGGGCGGCGAACTGCCGTACCTCATCGATGCGGGCGCTCCACTCGCTGTGGTAGATGTCGGACTGGGCGTCGTTCGAGAAGTCATCGGAATAGACGCCTTTCTTGGTCTGGGCGTCCCGGTTCTGCAGTTCGTTGTTCATCTGGAACTGAGCGTCGTTGTACTTCAGGTCCTCCACGTCCTTGATGATCTCGTGGATCTGGTCCATGGTGATGCGTGTCAGCCCGAAATTGAAGACCGTCAAGTCAACCGAGTTCGGTGGACAATCGACGCTGCACAGTCCGAGCGTACCTTCCGGAACGATGGGCAGCTTCGGCCAGTCGGCCGGAGCGCCTTCCAGCCGTTTGATCTCGCGGGTGGTGGCGTAAATGATGTCCTTACGTCCGATGTAGTAGTCGTAGTCGATACTGCAGTTGGAGCCGCCCACCGGCTCGTCGCCGATGCTGGTGCGGCCGAAGTTGATGATGGAGAGATTGCCGGGTTCGACCTGTACCGCGGACATGGTCAGGCCGCTCGTGTTAGAAGCGGGCGGGTTGCCGCCCATGATCTCGTCGACGCCGTCGTCGGTGTATGACGTAACCCCGGCGGCCACGTCCTTGAGCCGCTGGAAGTCCGCGCGGACCGTATTTTGCGTGCCGCGATAGATGCGGTAACCGGTCGCGCCGCTGACAGGCAGCCAGGAGAGGCGGTTGATTTCCCCGGTCAGGGTGTCGCGGGACACGACCTTGGCCGAGTCGTACTGAGTCTCGCCGGTGGCGCTCTGAACGGTGACCAGGTAGAAATATTCGTCCGCCGCCGGGTGTCCCGAGCGTCCGAACCAGCCTCCGTCCACATAGTCCGTCCCTTCGATCATCTGTTTTGTGTAGGTCCAGCGGACGGTGTAGGTCGTGCCGATGGCGGGTTCGTTGCCCGAACCCAGCCAGTCCACGTAGTTGCCGGACTGCTGCCAGTCCGCTCCTTCCTGGAAGACCGTCGCGCCCTGGCTCACCTCGAGGATGTCCACAACCGGGTTGGGGACGAGCAGGTCCTCCCCGCCGCCGACGGAGCCGCGCGTGATGTTGGAGACGATCTCGACAATGGCTTCGACCTGAGTGGTTTCCTTGAGCGGCGTGTTGTTGAGGGCATAGCGCCGGGTGCCGATCACGTAAGTTTTCTGCTCGCCGCGGACCGACTTGACCGCCGTGGACTTGGGCACCAAGGTGGTTGTGGGCAGGTCCTTCTGCAGGCGGAACCCTTGGATGTAGGCGCG
Source organism: Thermodesulfobacteriota bacterium (assembly GCA_049320885.1). Taxonomy (GTDB): domain Bacteria; phylum Desulfobacterota; class Desulfobacteria; order Desulfobacterales; family SURF-7; genus DYJD01. The sequence goes on from JBMORA010000022.1 coordinate 136,705, forward strand.
GCCCGCGTTGGTGATCACCTCGACGTTCTCGCCGTCGTTGTCGCCGATGAAGCTGTCGAGCCCCTTGACCAGATAACTTCCGGCCTGGTCGTAGGTGCGCTCGGCCAGATTCTGAAGAAGCGAGTTCAGCCCCTCGGCGGCGGCGAAGGCAAGTTGATCCTCTGTGATCGATGCGACCGTGATCCGACTTCCGGGCAGCGTCCCGAGAAGGTCCTGCAGGTAGAGGTTCGATTTCTCGCGGACAGTGGCTGTCACATCGCCGGTCTCACGGTCGAACTTGTGGAGGGCGACCACCTTGCGCTGGGTCACGTTGTTGGGCAGCGCCTCGCCGCTCGTGTCGTGATCCTTGAGCGATAGAATCCACTTTTCCCGCTCGGCGGTGGGTTCGCCCGTCGCGGGGTTGATGAGCACGGCGTCCTGGTTGTAGCCGTAGTTGTACTTGAGCAGTTCGACATAGACGTAATCCGCGCCGCTCGTCTTGGCCGGGTCGTAGGTGAGCACCGCGCCGGGCACGCGCTCCAGACAGCCGTCGATGTAGACCAATCCCTCGGCTACGGTGAGCACATTGGCGGCGACCGTCACGCCGAAGCCGCTTACGATGGCCCCCTCCTTGAAGAGGATGTCCGCGAGCTTCCTGCGCTCCTGGTTGATGATGTCCTGCTGCTCGTTGAGCTCCGAGTCGAGCAGGTCCCGGTCCT
>JBMORA010000023.1:0-21782 GCA_049320885.1 Thermodesulfobacteriota bacterium
TTTCAATCAATCCCAATCGGGATTGACGGGGTTGTAAAAACAGGCTTTTTGCCAGAATTGCAAGTTGAATGGGTAGTTATTTTATAAGTATAAGTAATCATTAATCAGTTAACCGGACAGCAGTGATTTTTTTTAATATTCCGAGTTTTGACATGATGGCGTTAAGATAGCTTTTTATAGGTGATGGGTTTTTTGTTTTCAAATACGTGGAAATTATTTGTAAACTGGATTCGTCCACACGGATGTCTTGAATCAACTGCAATCCACGGTATTCGGAAGCCAACACGGAAGAAGTGAATATATCTTCCTGGGAACAGTGAACTCCGCTGCCATCAAAGCCGATGTTCCGTGTAAAGGAAATTGACGGGAAAAGGGTCAGGCCGTTCAATAAAAAAACCGACAGATACCAGCCGATGTCCCAGGTATTGATTTCGCCTTTTAATTGAGCTTCCAGCATGCGAACAAAAGGGTAGCTATTGTTGATATTAAATTTTTTTTGAAGCTGTTTGGACCGTTTCAGCTTTTCATGGCCGGACAGGGCCGGGTCGAAATGTTTCCAGGCCCTCTGCCAGGTCGCCCATCCCCAGATGGAGGTGAATGGCAACAACAAGGTATCTTCATTACGCTTCAGTGCCACCGGAAACATATATCCTGAAATCTGCATGATTATTTCTTCATTTTGATAACCATGCAGTGCCTCATTCATGAATCGGAGAAAGAAGGGTGACGTGACAATGTCGTCTTCCAGGATGATGACTTTTCCATATTGGTTTACAATTTCAGTGATACCGGTGATGATTGAATTAGCCAGACCGTAATTGCGCTCACGTTCAATCAGGTGAATTTTTTTAAATCCATCAATGGAGTGGATATATTGCCGGACGGCCATTACTGAAATTTCAGCTTCAGGTGTTTTGGGCCCATCTGAAAAAATGAAAAGCTCGCTTTCATCGGCAAGCGCATTGCGTTGGAGCGCTTCAACTGTTTGTCTCGTATGTTTCGGACGGTTGTAAACAAATAAGATGATAGGGGTTAAATCCATATTGAACAGAAAAATTAAAGTTTAAATAACTTTAGATAATTTATTGTTATTCTTTTCCTTTAATATTTTTATTCCATGGGCACAAGCTCCTATAGAATAAAAAAGTGGCATGAAAGTATCTATAATCATATTTTGAAGGTAATAGTCTGACCGCAATAATTGGATGGAATTTTTTATTATCATTATGAAAAACAATAAAATAGCGTGTCGGAGATGCTTATAAATCAATCGAACAGATGGAACAATATCGAATGTATCCCATGAATCCCTTCCATTTGCGTAGTTTGATTTAAGAAACCATAAGACTTTCATTTTGTATGTTACAACAGCATGTTCAATTAGCAATTCCGGATCAAAACCTATCTTGTATCGCGCACTCCGCAATTTGTTTTGGAGAAAGGTCTCTTCACCGTAAGCTAGTTTATTGCCTTTCATTCCAAGTTCACTCTTAAATCCATTATATTTTTCCAATATGATTTTTTTAAATACACAGTTTCCACCATCCATGTAGAGATGGTTTGGTAATTCGCCAATGCATTTCATTTTGTATTGATTAGATCCGTAATGATCTTTATACCATTTGGGGCGACCGAATTTGTACCAAGGAAGATAAACTCCCCCAAAACAATCAAAATCATAATTGTTGATGACATGGAGAATCCGCTCCACGTAATTCGGAAAAGCGCGGGCATCGTCGTCCAAATAAGCAACCCAGGGTGCCCTGGCCTCTTGATAACCGCGGTTGCGGGCATGGCTCAAGCCCTGTCTATGTTCGAAAACGGAACGGATGCAGGGAAAGGATTGATTGTAATGGGCCACGACTTCGGCTGTGTTGTCGTTTGAGTTGTTATCGATGACGATAATTTCGATTTGAGCGGCCACCACCATCTGGCGGATCAAGGAATCAAGCAATTCCGCCAGAAAGCCGGCTCGGTTATAGGTACAAATTATAATCGAAAGCGATGGAATCTGCATGCTCATTTTTTCAAAACATCGGGTGGGAGTTTTTTGAAAGGAAACCTCCTGCCTGTCGAATGGATCCTAATGCCTCGCCCAGTTTCCAGGCGGTTTCGAGCAGGCTGTTTTCCAATCGCGATCTCACATTACCAAGAGAGCTTTTTCGCGCACGGATGATGTTCAGAGAATCCGGCCGACTCAATTGCGCATGGCCTCTGCAGACCGAGTATATTCTTCCCAGCCATATACCGGCTTTGATGGATTCCCCTATTCCTTTCCTAAGCGTCCGTAAAGATATCCGGCGGTGTAGGAGAATTTCATCCGGCCGGGGCTCGATGCCGATGCGGCGAAGCATCCTGGTCCTTACCATATCTGCAAAAGTCGTCTGTATCCCCGTTGCTGCCGGAGCGGTGTTCTTTTCATGAAGGCGATAGGAAAGCAATGCCTCCGGGATATTGGCAAGTCGGGTTACTGCCGAAAGTCGTTCCCAGAGATCATAGTCCTGGGATTTCGTAAAGGTCTCATCGTACTTCAGGCCGACAAGTGCATGTTTACGCATCATAACGGTGGGATGCAGCAAGGGCGAGTTGAAGATCAATTCTGCCCGGATTGCCTCATCTGACAACGGCATGGTCCAGGTCTCGTCCCGGCCGATAATGTTCGCAAAGGTTCCGCAAGCGCCGATTTTAGGACGGTTTTCCAGGAACTGTACCTGCTTTTCTATCCGGTACGGGTGTGAGATATCGTCGGCATCCATGCGGGCTATGAAATTCCCTCGGCAAATGTCTATGCCTCGGTTCAAAGCCTTGGCAATACCCTGCCGGTGGTTTTGATAAAGAACACGGATACGGGTGTCGCCCCAACTGGTAACGATTTCCATGGATTTGTCGGTGGAAGCGTCATCAATAACAATCAGTTCAAAATCGGTATATCGCTGATTCAGAATGCTTGCCAAGGCCTCGGGTAGAAATGTCTCGGTGTTATAAACGGGCATCAGCACGGAGACATGCGGGGTCATCGGCGCTCCTGAAAGCGAATGCTTCTATTTTCAAACCAGATGGCGAAGACCAGGAGACTCCAGGTTTTCTGGGAATCCTCGGCGGCGAACCGGGTGATGGCATCTGCATCCAAATAACTGTAAATTTTCCTATTTTTGTCAAGTAGATACCGCTTTTTAACCTCTTCCACGCTTTTCCTTTTCAACCACTGGGGAACCGGAGCCCCAAATCCTTGCTTGCCTCGCTGGCGGATGGCATCGGTCCATTTGGATGCATATGCTTTTCGTAGAATAATCTTGTCCGAGTGCCGGTCGATTTTCAAGGCCCCGGGGAGAGATATGATAAAGGCGGCAAGATCCGCATCCAGAAATGGCGCCCTCAATTCCAGGGAATTGGCCATGGAAGCACGGTCCGTTTTCACCAGGATGTCTCCCGGCATATAATTGCAGAGATCCATGGCGAGGGCATCCGTAATATCCCCGGCAGGGGGCTTCGAACACAGGCAATCATAAACGACTTCATCCGGAACAATTCCAAGCTGATTCAAATCCTGATTGCTGAAATATACCGGTTTATTTGAGTACCTTTTCCGGTAGCGAAGAGTCCGGGATGTAAACAGGCGAAAGAATCTATCACGAAGCGTCTTCCCGGCCTCCTGTTCCAGCAGCGGCCGATACCACCAGGCATATCCACCAAGCAGCTCATCAGCCCCGTCACCGGAGAGTACTACTTTTAGATTGTTCGAGGCCATTTCTGAAATCAGATACGTCGGTATGTTAGAGGAATCCGCCAAGGGTTCATCATAGACAGAGTCCATCCGAAGGATCAGTTCGCCGACGTCGACCACTTTGGCGGTCAATTCCTGATGGGAGGTTTGATAACGAGAGGCGATCTGCAAGGCGTAGGGCAGTTCGCTGACATGATCTTCAAAGCCAAAGGAGAAAGTTCGGAGACCCGGCTTCATTCCGGCCGCAACCGCCACAACCGTGCTGGAATCCAGCCCGCCGCTAAGGAATGATCCCACCGGTACATCCGCCACCAACTGTTCTTCGACGGCTTTTTCAAACAGATGCCGAAACTCCTCGGCTGCATCCCCCAAACCGATAGTCCTGCTGCCTGTCAGCGGAATTTCCCAATATCGCTGAATTGTGGTTTTGTGCGAAGCCTGGTTGTAAACCAGGTTATGGGCAGGCGGCAGGGTATGGATGTTGCTGAATATGGTCCGATAAGGGTGAACATACAGATACCGGAAAAAATGCCTTACCGAATCCGTATCGAGGATCGGCTCAATCAATCTGCTGGCGATAATACCCTTGATTTCAGAACAGAAAATGAACTCGCCGTTTCTGCCGAAGGCATAGAAGAATGGTTTTTCCCCGAACCGATCCCGGGCCGCGAAAAGGGTTCGTTTGCCCTCATCCCAGATGGCGTAGGAAAACATGCCGCCATGTTTTTGGGGTGTCGCTTGACCATGCTGGTCATACAAGGCTAGCAAAACTTCCGTATCGCTCGATGTCAAAAACGGATAAGATGTCAGGTTGCGTCGCAGTTTCTGATAACCATAGATTTCTCCGTTGAAAACCACCGAGCGTTTGGTCAGGGCGCAATCCATAGGTTGGGAGCCGCCTTCGAGATCCACAATGGAAAGGCGGACATGGCCGAGCACACAAGTCGGAAAGGTTTTGATTCCCTCACCATCAGGTCCTCTGTGGCGGATTGCATCCAGCATGGAACTGACAGCTTGTGTCGCGTTTCTGGGCGTTCCTCCGATAATTCCGGCGATTCCGCACATCAGTTTTTCTCCCGGGGATTGTCGAGATATTCTATCGCCTTTTTTTTCTCAAAACCGCGTCGCTTCGACAGGGATGCCATTTCAGCTTTGGATGCTCGAAAGCCAGTGGAGGTCATGGTTTGACGCCTTTGAAGGATGTGTCGCCCCACTCGGTTGGACTAATCTCTATAAAACCGGCCGCCTGCATCCATTGCCGCACTTCCTCACCGGTGTGGGCAGTTGCGATGGCCGGAGTGATTGCATCGAAGGTGTCTAACAGTCGCCAGTGCCGATCCGGTAGTCCGGCTAAGGCAACGATCCAATTTTGCAGTAGAAAGTCGATGAACCGGCGAAGGCCGAGATGAGGTAGTGTTCTAGCCATGTTGAGCAACGGCGCCAGCAGATATGCGGAAAAATAGGAATACGCCAGCGCAAACCGATATCCAAGTATCGGTTTGAGCCAAAGGTGCAGCCGGCGGAAATTTTCTACGGAACGAAATCCATACAGACCTTCTTTTGAATACACGGAAATTGCGGTCCAGCCGCCGGAGCGAATCGTTTTGGCCAATTCCATCAAGCCTTTTGGGGGATCTGGTGTATGATGGAGAACACCAATGGAATAACCTCCGTCGAATACACCTGGTTTAAACGGTGGATGGAAAATGTCCGCCTGAACAATGAGTACATCCGGGTCAGCGGCGAAATTTTCCCGTGCCGCATCCGCCGCTTGGGTCAGTTCCAGACCCACGGCCCGGCCGCCCCTGCTGCGGATGACATCCAGAAATCGTCCTGGTCCGCAGCCGAATTCCACAAAGGTTTTTTTCACTATATCTTTTGTGCATGTCCTGGTGATTCGTTTCCACATGCGGGTTGTATACCCTTCCATGGGACGGCCGGTATTTTGAGCCTCGAATTGAATGCGCGGCCAACGGTTCCATTCAAATCCGAAACTGGCGGCATATTTTTCCTGCGAAACAAAACGCGGGATGCCGTTGGTGATCGGATAAAATCGGTCTCGATTTCTGACTACAAGGCGTCCCTGCAGGATCCTTTCCGGATTGCCGGGGTAAGTTTTCTCGATGACGAGATCGAGCTCTTGTCCTGTTTCGGGGCAGCATAAAAATTCCAGGAATTGAATGTGCATCCGTTAGATTCTCCGAAGGAAAAGGTACATTTCACTACCGTTTTTATGAGTTTTTTTACAGCGCCACTCATCCTGCGCCAGCCATTTCAATGCCGAGTCAAAGAGCTTTGAAAATGGAAACAAAAAACAAAGAATGGTCAGTTTTAAAAACAGGTATGGATGGTTCGGTGTCTCACGCCATAGTTTTTCCGTTAAGATTGCAGGCCTGCGGAGCAATGCTATTGCCAGTAAGACCACCAGCCATTGCCTCAGTCGCTGCCTGCTTTTGAGATTGACGGCGAAGTGGGGATCGGAAAAATGGTACACGAAAGACGGACCTGCTTCGGTAATCCAATTGATCGCTCCATAATACTGGCCGCTGTAACATTCTTCCTCCAGAGAAAAACCGTGCTTTCTGAGCAAGGATGCAAGTTCTACGCTGGTCAAACGACGGATGTGTCCTTCATCCTCAAAAAAGAATCGGTTACCTCTTCTGGGATCGATTCCGTTACGGCGCATGCAGCTGATATCGGACTCGAAGCTGTCTGGATTGCCGCAAGGCAGAATGTGCAGTAGGCAGGCATCAGGTTTGGCATAGGCATCTATTTGGTGAAGGACTAAAGTAAGATCATTTACATGTTCCAATACATGATGGGTAAAAATGAAATCAAATTTTTTCACTTCGGGCGGTTCGTCTCCTGGTTCGAAAAACCGGCATTGGGGATAACGTGAACCAGCGTTCTGGATGGCGGTGGCACTGATATCCACTCCATAAACGAGCCAGCTGGCTGGAAGCGCACGGCGAAGAACTTCGGTGAAAATGCCGTTTCCGCACCCAAAATCCAGCGCCTCACCCTTTTCCGGCAAGTCTAGGCTACGCACTATCGCGTAAATCCGCTTCTGCCGTTCGTCCGGCCAGTAATTCATGTAGCCTTTACGATAACGCTGCTCGTAAAAATCGATGTGGGCCTTCGCTTCGTGCAATAGCGGAACCTTGACGGGCTGTTTTGGTATGATGTTTTCGAAAATCATTCTTGATCGAACACTTAGAAAACCCAACCGCAGTTTGATAGAATATAAATGAAAGAAAATGCTTAATGCAAGGGTATGGTCTTAAAAAAAATCATGCGGTACCCACAATGACATACCATGACCGTAAAAAACTGTATTATAATTACTTAAATTTTAATCCAGCGATCTGGAATGAGATCACGATCACTTCTGGTGATCTCCCGAAATTTCGAAACATCCGATAGCCTTCCGGCTGATCTGATCAGCTCTAGATCCTCGGATGCAATGGCTTCGCTGTGATACCATTTTCTTGGAGCAAAGACCATTTTCAGCGGATTTTCACATAGCCAGGCTCCCCACCAGCTGTAAGAACTATTGGCAATGATATGATGACGGCAGTGAGACATGAGGATCAATTCCTCTTCATCTCTGTCGGGTCCGACCGTCTCCACAAAGCAGGCTGGAGATAAAAAATCCATATTATCGCGCACCCAGGAAATATCGTCCGAAAAGACAAGAAAAAAGGCTTCCGGGATACGATCCATAATCATTGCGGCAGCCTGCCGATAATAATCCGGAGCACAGGAGGCAAAGGTTGCTCGGCCTATTGGATTATCAACATAATCCGTGCGACGGACATGAACACTCACGGAAAAGGGAAGGTCTGTTTTTTCCAGCCAGATGCAGTTTTCCGGGGAGATAGATTTTTTTAGCTGCAACTCTTTCAGCAGGATTGAAGAAATGGAAGAAAAGTATTGCTCACTCTGCCAGTAGCCGGCTAAATATGCATTCTTTGGAACTTGAAGTGCTGCCGGGTTAAATACAGGACTCGGATGCTCCAATACCTGACCTAGCCAAAACGGGAAATGGTTTCGAAACCCTTTAAAAACCTTTTGTAAAGCAGATGGCCAGTTGTCCTTTTTAAAAAAATGAATTTCCGATGGCTCTGCGATGCCGGCGCAGATTCGAAATCGGTCCAGACCGAAGCGACGATAGTTTTGGGTCTCAAACCAGGAGAGATCCAGTTTGAGCGGCACATTTCTTTCCAGTGCCAATCGCCGCCCGAGGGCGTATTGGAACATCTGGTTACCGAGTCCGCCGCAGAGATGGGTAATTATCATTTTTTTCGAGCAAGGATGTGTATGCCGAAACACAGGAATTCACTGGAACCTGCATCTTTCACAGAAAAGCGGCCCAGGGCGTTGTTGACAATATTCAGGGCTTTGTTTTCCAACCATGTCAAGGAATCTGAAGAATAGCGAATAGCCACGGATGGAAGCCGATACAACTCCTGGGCCAAATAATCGAAGTAATTTCCGTTTTCCTGGAGGTCCAGGATTTCCAGGTTCAATTTTTCAAACCAGTGTTGGTAAAAATAACGGCTGTAGCCGGTTTGAAAAAAGTACGGTGCCATATGGGTAAGCGAGGCAAAGGGGGCTGTTAATACCAAAAAGCCACCGGGTCGAAGCAGCCGCGCCAGTTCGCGCAAAGCCTCGTCAGGACGTGGGACATGTTCAAGCACTTCGATACACATTACCGCGTCAAAAGCACCATCAAGTTCGGGAATCGAAATGATATCCGACACGATATCCAGGCGGGTCTGATCCCATTTCTCGGTATGCAGTCCGGCGCCATCGCCAGTCCCGTCGTACTGCCCGAAATCCTGACTGACGTACTGCAAATGACTGCAAAATTTCTTGTATTTCAGCTCCCCAGCGCCTGCATCCAATATCCGCAGGCCAGCGGGGATTTTTTTCAGGGTTTGCTCAAGCCACTTTTCGCGGTTTTCCTGGTTGTATGTCAGGTGCATATTTTTTTCTCTATGGTTTTGTGAACCACCAACACCCGCAGCCATAATTCTGCCGGGCGACATGGGACGGATCAGCGTTGATCGAAAACTTTCCAATGTCATCGATAAGAGAGAACTGTTTTATTTCAAGATCCGAAAAATATGAAGTGATTTGCTCATTGCTGTATATGCGGTGAGCATTAAATCGAATTTTGGGACGTCCAACAGGAACAACGAAGAATAAATTTCCATTTCTTGCCAACACTCGTTTTAGCTCTGCAATGGCTTTCAGATCACCATCCGGGTCAAGCGGATCGCCGTATCGTCCTAGCCCTATGTGCTCAACAACGTGCATGCAGGAAATAGATTTTATGGTATTATCGTCAAACGGCAGGTTATTCAAATCAGCTTGTTTTGAATTCATCCCGGTTAAATTCAACTCTGCAGGCCTATAATCGTAAAAATCAACTGGAATAAAAGCAGAGACCATGCTGCAGAAATGGAGTGTTGAGGAAATATCGACATGCATAGCAGGACGGGTTTGGGCCAATATTCGAGCCGCCCAAGCTGGGTGATATATATAGTGTGAGTCAAAAGATGTATTGGCTTTATTTTCATTAAATATGGGATAGCGCTCATTCCAGTTCAATTCAAATCTGCGAGTTTCAATATTTTGCAGCATTTTGAATTTGCGATAGTTTTTCCAGAAATCAAACCGATTTGAAACTTCTTCAATTAATGAAAATGCAGTCATAAAGATGTTTCTTTTGATTTGTTTAAACAAATATCGGACTGGGAAATTCAATTTCATTTACTACCTGTTCTGCCAAATTTCCTTTTTTACAAAAATCGAATTGATATAGGTGTCGGCATATAATAAGAATCCATTTTCTTTAATGTAATTTATAATATCTTCTTCTTTTTTTTCTGACTTGTTTTCTGAATACGTTAAAGTTTCAATGCAAATAACTTTAGGGAAGCATTTGCAAAAATCGATTGCCTTTAAAATATCAAGTTCCAGGCCCTCAACATCTAATGATAAAAAATCGGGAAATATTCCTCTGCAATAATTATTTAAAATAGTTGATAAGGAAATTGTTTTTATTTTAATCTTTCTAAGAATTTTTATTGATGTCTCACTTTCTAGCTTATTTGCTTCTTCTTCCGAAAAAGTGTTCATTGATGGCGATGACATCATATAATAATCTTGCTCTCCATCTTCATTACATACACCGGCACATATATTTGTATCATTAGGTCTATATTTTAAAAATTTATCTAATAGGATAGGGTTTGGTTCAACATTGATTCCATTGCTGCCTTTTTTATAGAATAAATAGGTATTATTTATAAAAAAAGGATCATGCGCACCAATATCTAGATAGGTAGGGTTGGCTATTTTTATTGCGTTAAAAATAAATTCAATTATAAGATCTTCACCACATTGAGAAAATGATATCTTACGAGATTTTTTATCAGGATGGAAAAATTTGTAAGCCATTCAAACACTCTTTCCGGTCGATTTTGTTTAAATAATGCTACTATAAAGATGATTGCTTCAGTAAATAATAAAGAATTATTCTATCATTTTACTTATTGATATAAGATTAAAAAGAATAAATATCGCTGTGCTGGTTTCCCAACAACAAGCCTGCTCCGGACGCTCGAATGGGCTGCTTTTCAGCATCGGATACCTGAACGATTTCAAGGGAAGTAACATCCTGAACATGATAGAAACTTCTTTCATATTCCGATAGACCCACGATAATATCAATTAGTGTCGCCTTGAGAGGTAAATCACATACGAACTCCGTATAATACCTTCCGGGGGCAAGATCAGCTGGCTTGGACCAGTAGGTTACCAGAGGGATTGATTCACGGGTCACAAGACCTATGCCGGCAATAACATGCTTGAGATTTTGATGGATTTCAAATTCCAGGCGTATCAGCCATTTTTCACCGATTTTGAATTTGTTTCGCGGTTGGCCGGATTCATCACTAATCAGTAGGCGAAGACCTTGCCCTTTGTCGGCCCCAAAACCATTTATTAACGGTAATTCCACGACAGATTTGCTGGAACTGCCCATTGCATCTATATAGCGGTCAATCACCGTATTTGTTCTATCCAGCATTGTGAAAACGCCTTTATCCAGCATCATGGAAAAGGGGCAAAGTTTTCTAACCGCGGCCATATTATGGCTTACAAAAAGCACGGTTCTGCCGGCGTTCATGACGTCGCTCATTTTTCCCAGGCATTTCTTTTGAAATTCGATGTCTCCAACTGCCAGCACTTCATCCACCACCAGGATTTCCGGTTCCAGGTGGGCTGCCACGGCAAAGGCAAGGCGGACAAACATTCCGCTGGAATACCGCTTGACCGGTGTGTCGATGAACTTTTCCACTCCTGAGAAATCTATGATTTCATCCAGTTTTAGTTGGATTTCAGCGCGACGCATGCCGAGGATGGCACCGTTCAGGAAGATGTTTTCCCGGCCCGTCAGTTCCGGGTGGAAACCAGTTCCCACTTCCAGCAGGCTGGCAATTCTGCCGCGGACTTTGATTTCTCCTGCGGTAGGGGCTGTGACGCGGGAGAGGATTTTCAGCAGGGTGCTTTTCCCGGCCCCGTTGCGTCCGATAATACCCAATGCCTGGCCCTGTGGTACCTGGAAACTGACATCCCGTAATGCCCAGATATAATCACCCGATTGATTGCCGTGGTCGGTTGCGCCGATTTTCAGGAGAGGGTCGGGCTTGCCGCGGAGCTTGGCCCACCAGCGGTGTACATCATCGGTAAGGGTTTTGCCGCTGATGGTGCCGAGGCGGTAGGTTTTGGAAATATTTTCAACCGAAATGGCGATGGTCATACGGTATCCATGAATGTGGATTCCACGTGATTGAACAGAAGGATTCCGATCAGCAGCAGCACCGCCGTAAAAACGGCACTGTACAACAATGCCCAAGGATTCAAGGTGCCGACTCCGAGAAAGGCGAAGCGGAATGTCTCGATTACTGCCGCCAATGGATTGGCCAGCAGGAAGGGCTTGAAAGCGTCGGGCACGGAGGAAAGCGGATAGATCACGGGAGTGGCATACATCAGCAATTGGACGCCGAAAGTCACCAGGAACCGCAAGTCACGGTATCTGGTGGTGAGGGCCGAGACAATGATGCCGAACCCGAGTCCCATGCCGGCCATCAGCAGCAACAGAACCGGCAGAAACAGCATCCAGAGGTTCGGCCGGATACCGGAGCCGGAAAGATAAAAATACAGAAGAAAGATCATGAACAAAGAAAATTGAATCACAAAGGTGACCAGATTGGACAGCAGGATGGAAAGCGGCACGGCCAGGCGGGGGAAGTATGCCTTGCCGAACAGATTCTCATTGCTGATGAAGGTGGTGGAAGTCTTGTTCAGGGACTCGGCAAAATAGGCCCACAGCACGGTACCGGACATGTAGAAAAGAAATCCCGGCACCCCGTCCGTGGGCAGTTTGGCAATGAGGCCGAAAACGATGGTAAAGGTGACGGTTGTGAGAATGGGCTGAATCAGGAACCACAGGGGGCCCAGAATGGTTTGTTTGTAAATGGCGACGAAATCCCGCCAGAAAAAAAGAATGACCAGTTCCCGGGCCCGCCAGAGCTCGCCGAGGTTCAGTTCGAACCAGCCGCGGCGGGGGCGGATGATCATGGTCCAGTTGTCTTGGTTGTCGGGGGAAGGCATGGTATAAAAACCAGGAGTCAGAAGTCAGAAGACAGAAGACAGAATAAAAAAACAGGAGACAGAAGACAGAATATCGGAAATGGAAATCATTTGTCGGAAATAATGGCTTTGGAATAGGGATCTAAGAGTTTACTGACTTCTTCGAGTGATTGTTTCAAGTCGGATATATCCCCATATTCGAGATCGTTTGCAAGAATCAGATAATATCGGGATTCTTCGAGGGAGCCCTCAGCGATATTCAGGAAACGGATTTTGTCGGCCTTGCCGCGTTTTCGGAATCCTTCGGCAATATTGGCGGCAATGGAGACGGCTGCGCGGCGGAACTGGGCGGTTAGACCAAAATTTTCCGATGCCGGGAATGTCTGGGAAAACCGGTAAACGCTCAATACGAACTGATGGGCCCTTTGCCACACCAGTAGGTCTTCAAATCGCTTCGCCGGCGCTCTCAAATCCCCCGGCTCCCTCCATTCTGTCTTCTGTCTTCTGACTTCTGTCTTCTGATTTCTGTCTCCTGTATTCCTCATCAATTTAATTTCATTCTGTTTCCCGACAGACCGCCGCCAATGTATTCGTCATGACATCCAGGTACTCATCAAGCCTTTGATAAATCTGGTTGAACTCTTCCTTGTTGTAAAGGTGGCTCATGCGGTTACGGTCATTGATCATTTCCATCAGGGTTTCATAATTTTTTTCATCCGTATATTTTGCCAGGTAGAGCTGTTTGATCGCTGTTTTGGGGGATACCGTTTCGATGCCATGGAATTCGTAGAGAAATGATTTCATCGTTTTCCAAAACAGCTCTATGCTGATTTCAAATTTTTGGATTTGACCATTTTTCAGAATATCCTGCTCAATTTCCTCAAATCCATTGACATTGATCGACATGGCTCTGGCAAAGGATTCCATCGCCTGTTTCAGCTGGATCAGCTTGCGGTCAAACCCTGCACGTTGTTCCATATAATAATATTCTCCATGGCTTTTTTCTTAAAGGAAGGATCCACACGGTTGAAATCGATGATATCCACCTTCCAGGGGACAATGGACTCGTCAACGGCATTTATGATGCGGTGATAAATGCTTCTGGACAAAGGTTCTTTTGCCAGCAGGCCGATGTCGACGTCGGAGGTCGACGAGTGCTGGCCGGTTGCCCTCGAGCCGAATACAAACACCATCGTGTTCTCTCTTGCTACCCGGGAGAGAACAATTCCCCTTAATATGTTCATGTATTTGTCAGTGTATGGTTTGTTCGAGGTCGGCATGGTTTAGGAAACAGGAGTCAGAAGACAGAAGACAGAATATCGGAAACGGAAATCATTTGTCGGAAATAATGGCTTTGGAATAGGAAGCCAATAGGTTACTGACTTCTTCTATTGATTGTTTCAAGTCGGATATATCCCCATATCCAAGGTCATTGGAAAGAATGAGATCGTATCGGGATTCTTCCAGTGAACCTTGGGCGATGTTTAAAAAACGGATTTTGTCGGCCTTGCCACGTTTTCGGAAACCTTCGGCAATATTGGCGGCAATGGAGACGGCGGCACGGCGGCACTGGACGGTTAGACCAAATTTTTCCGATGCCGGGAATGCCTGGGAAAACCGATAAACGTCCAGGACAATCTGGTGAGCCTTTTGCCACACCAGTAACTCTTCAAATCATTTTGCCGGCGCTCTCAATTTCCCCGATTCCCTCCATTCTGTCTCCTGTCTCCTGTCTCCTGACGCCTGTCTTCTGATTTCTGCCTCCTGCCTCCTTTCACTTTTCAACCTCAAAGCCGTATTCCCCCCGGACCTGTTCCGAGATCACGGCCTCGCCGTCGCCGGTGAAGAAAAAGGAGAAGCTGCAGCCGCCGTGGTAGGTGTTGGACCCGATTTTTTCATCATGGGGAGCGAGAAAGCGATTGTCGCCGGCGCCATCCAGGAATACGGCCAAACCGTTATGGGCCGCGGCCCCCTGGCAGAAGAACAGATCCTGGGCGTCATAGACATCGTCGCCGGCCCGGTCATTCAGGACCGCGACGCCCCTGTCCCAGGCGGCTGCCTGGAGCGCGCCCACGAGACCGGAATAGACGTCGTTTCCGCCTTCATCCAGCAGCATGCCGGCCGCCGAATGGGCGGCCCAGCCCTGGGCGTAACGGGAGCCGTGATAGGTGTCGGGGTCGCTTCCGGAATTGTTCAGCAGCCCCAGGCCCAGGGCATAACCGCCGCCCTGGGAAAAATCTCCGGCCTCGAATTCATCCGCGCCGGCGCCGTCCAGCAGCATGCCGATACCGCCCGGCGCAATGCCCCGCAGGCCGAAACCCACTCCCTGGGAAAGGCCCTGGAAGGCGCCGGGCGTCCGGTAGCAGCTGGGATATTTCCCCGTGGCGTAATAGCGGTCGTTTCCGGCCATGTCCAGCAGCAGGCCGGCGGCCATGGGTCCCCCGGCCCCCTGGGATTGAAAAAAGGATTCGTAGCAATCGTCGCCGGCCGCGTCCAGCAGCAGGCCCATGCCCCAACAAGCGGCGCCCTGGTTCATCTCCTGGCCGCGATAGACATCGTCGCCGCCGAGATCCAGGAGGATCCCGATTCCCATCATGGCCGTGCCCTGGGCGAAGCGGGCGCCTGTATAGCGGTCATCGCCGCCCAGATCCGCCAGGAGGCCCACGCCGAGCAAGCCTGTTCCCTGGGAGAAATCATCTGCGGAAGAATACCGGTCGTTCCCTTCCAGATCGACGATGAGGCCCACCGGCTGGTCCGGCGTGCCGCTGCCGATGGCGGCGGCGTAGAAATCGTCTCCGCCCGGGTCCAGGACAACGGCGATGTCCGGCCGGGTATAGCGGTTCGGCCCGGGACCGCCGATCACGATCAGGCCTGCCGCGGACGGCTCGCTGTGGAGGATTGGACCGCTGATTCCCGGCAGCGCCGGGGCAATGGAAGGCGTTGCCCCGGTCATGCCTTCTTTCAGGGCGGCCAGCCATTCGGGATCGGTCAGCGCCGCCAGGATCCGTCCGGATTCAAACAGGTACTGAAAGTCGATACGCCGGGCCAGGGAAATGAAGCGCAATTCGTCCGCGGACATCAGGCTCTCCCCGGGTTGTCCAGCGTCGCAGGACCGGGAACCGCCGGCGACCGTTGTCCGTCGCGCATGGCGGGACAGAAATTGCCGGTCTGCTTCCGAAAGCTTGCCAAAAGCATGATTCCGGGCGTCGAGGGCCGCGGCGACAACGGACTGGATATACAGGACATGCCCGGCCAAATCCGCCGAAGCCGGAGGCAGGGGGATTTCACTCGGGGTGCTGTTTTCCGGTTGAACAACAGGGATGTCCAGAAGCCGGGCGGTCTTTGCCAGCAGACCAGCCAGGGAATGCTCCCGGGCCAGGGTCTCGATTTCCCGGGACAACTCCAGGCCGACGGCGTTCAATTTCGTGGGACGGCGGCGGATATATCCCAGGAGCGGCGGCATGGCGTCACCGGCGGGCAGTTCCGCCTGACGGAACAGGGCGAGAAAATTCCGGTATTCGGCGGTCAGGTTATGGTTGCGGATCAATGCCCGCATCAGTTTCCCTTCGGGATCCGGGGCGGTTGCATAAGGGTCCAGGTCCGGCCGCACTCGTTCTCCGGTATCACCGGCTGTTTCCCGGAGTTCACCGAGAACCACCGGAACGGTCAGGGACTCCAGGCGTTTTTCGATGGCGCCCGACAGTTCCTCCGCTTCCGGGTGCCGGGCCAGCCGCTCGGCCAGCTCGGTCATGTCCGCGATTTCGGTGGTCCGGCCGCCTGTTTCCAGGCGTATCCGGGTTACCGGCCGGAGAATTTCCAGCCGGATGGTATCCCCGGCCTTTTTTTCGTTCCGGATGTAACCGGTGAACAAATGGGTGACGGAGACACCGGTTTCCGGCCGAAGGGAACGGCCGTCGACACCCGTGATCCGGTCACCTGGTTGAAGTCCGGCCTTCTCCGCTGCTGAGTCCGGAAAAACCCGGATGATCCGCAGTCCGCCTTCCTGCTGGCCCCCCGGGGCGTCAGCGCCAGGAAGCGGTCCGAAGGAAACCCCCAGGAAAGCCGGCCGCCGGTCTTCGGCGTTCAGGGCAGTGGTTCCCGGGCGGCAGGCATACAGAACTAAAGGTAGCGCGATCATCACGGCTGTCCTGGTCATTATCCGGCTTGGGAATTCCGTATCCCGCCCCCTTCTTTCCCGTCAGACCGTCGTCAGCGTTTCCGCCATGACCGCAGGTTATTCTGCAAGTCTATGGTTTGGTGTTGTGCTTGGTATCATGGCGAGACCCGGTTCCCGCGACGACGGATTGGCAATGGTACTAGCGTATTGATGAAATGGTAAAAAGCCGGACAACTCGGTCTTCGTCATGCCGGACTTGATCCGGCATCCAGTATTTTCAATTGGTTCTGGACTCCGGCTTTCGCCGGAGTGACGGAACAGGGACTTTTTACGAGGCTGTCAGTGTGGTTATCCGGAAAAATTTGTCTTTTCAATCCAACGCATTATTTCTTTAGTATAATTCCGAAAGTCATTCAGGTTTTTTGAGATGATGCTGTATACGACCTCCCAATTCAGGGATGCATATTGGTGGACGGCCATATTGCGGAAACCGACTCCTTTTTGCATACGTTCCGCTGTGCCATCCGTTATTACACCCGCATCTCTCAAGCGCTCGAAGCATTCCGTCATGCTGCCGGGCGCCGGGAGATTCATCTCGGCTATCACATGAGCGGCTATATCGACAGACAGTTGCACGGCGCGTTCAAGATTCAGGATGATGATATCCTGGATATCGAAATCAGAAGATAACAGTTCCCTGCTTGCGGGCCTTTTGGCAGTGATTCTGTCGATGCAGCGTTTCAGCGATTCGATTTTGGCAAGTATGATCTGATCATCCATAAATGAAGTCCCTGAGGCGTTTTTTTCGGATCATGGTGGTGTAAGGCATCATATCCGTTTGGTCATAAAGCATTTTTTTCAGTAATCGCGCAAACGTGCTGGCGTCCTTTTTCAGTGCAATGCCGGTACAGATCGCCTGTTTGAGAATGAGGCCGGAAACGGCATTGAGATCGACCAGGTCAACATCAAAAGAAATCAGGCGGGAGGCTTCATGGATCAAGTTGATTCTTTCTTGAAACGAAAGCGCTTGATCGGCAGCCACGGCGATATCGATGTCGCTTCCCGGAACGAGACGGTTTCGCGCCGCCGATCCGAACAGGATGGCGCACCGGATATCCGGTCGGTTCTGGAAGTACCCCCGGAGAGGTCGGATGATATGGGTTTCTGTATTCATGGTCGATACATCATGGGAATGTGGCGGATCATCAGCGCTGGGGTATGTTTTTCAGCACCGGGTCCAGCTTCCGGCGGGCATGGTACAGTTCATACACCTGCTGGAGCTTCAGCCAGATATGGGGACTGGTGTCGAACCATTTGCCGAGCCGGAGAGCCGTGTCGGCCGTGATGGCTCTTTTCCCGGCTATGATCTGGGAAATCCGATTCGCCGGGACTTGAATGGCTCTGGCGAGCTCCGCGGCGTTCATGCCGAGCTTATCCAGTTTGTCTGCCAATATTTCTCCGGGATGAGAGGGTGGATGTGCCATGATGAATTTCCTTTTGCTGAAATTCTGATTTGTTGTCAGCGATATCCCGCAAACGGGATTGGCTGCCGACTACATGGTACGGATGACGTCAAATGTACAACAAAAGGCAAAAAAAGAGAACGATTCAGAAGCCGCTTTTGCAGGTGGAACCGGTGTTGGATGAATGAGTTAAAAATAGAATATTACATGGTTATTTTGGCTCAGCAGGGAGGTAGTCACGCCCGGGACTGCATGCGGCCGCTCTCCGCTCTTGCGAAAACAGGCATCGGGAAAGGGGCTGGTGATCTCTTCAGATAGCTCCGCATGCTGGCTTACAAGAAGAAAATAATATAAAATAATGAAATTAAACAATAAATATTATTTATACCGGCTGAATCCACGAACAACCAACACATGGCTGAGACTTAGTTAGCCAAACAGAACGATGTTTATAATAACAGGGTGTTTTTGTCAACTGTTATATTAGGCAACCATTCGGAGTGATTATGAATTAAGGACCGGTATCGCGGAACGGGCTCATGGTTGCGCTCGAACCCGTTTTGTGATTTCCGTCGCCAGCCAGCGGGTAAACCTCGCGGAGCTGTCACTGTCCAAATGCACGCCGTCGGTTGTGGAAAAACCCGTGCAGTCCGGACGCGGCAGATAGGTGTATTGCATCGGATTGAAAATCTCATCGGTGACTTCTTTTATTGACTTGAAATTAACAGAATCCCGAAGTTGTTCCGCCACCGGCATTTCGAAAAGAAAAACGGTGATACCGGCTTTTTTCAAATAGTCTCGATAGGTAATCAGAATTTCCTTCTGTTCCGACAGGACTGACTTTTCCGGTGGTATATTGTTCTCCCGAACAGTCTGCTCTATCACGTTATCCCGGACTTTCCGTTGCGCTTCCGTCAAAATTTCCACCGATTTTCCGGTATAGGCCGCTGGAAGCATTCCCCCCAGACCCACCCATCTCACCATGGAGCCAAGCCATGGAAGTGTACGCTGAATCGCCAGAGCAGCCAGACCGAAGGGTTGGTGCTTTTCCAGCAGAGCCGGAAAAGCTCTTCGCAGCGTATACAAGACTGGACTGAACAGGTTTTCGATAAACGGCCTGTTCATCGGTCTGGTAATGACGTTGGTTTCAATGAAGACAGCCAGGGGCTTTACCTGTAATCGCTTGATGATCTCAAGACCATCCTGAACGCTTTGACCGCTGAAGGAAAGATTGTAACAATCGTTCGGGAGCAAATCGTTGTCCAACCGGACGGCCATCGAGGAGCCGACGATGACGATCCGGTATTCCTGCTTGGAATAAATGTATTCCTGGGCCCGGATGACATTATGCTGCCACTGCTTTTTTGAAAAAAAAAGCAATGAAACCACATAAACAAACACGTTGTAGGATAAAAAGAGAAGAACCGTCACCACGATGCATTTTTTGATCATTGCAGGACCATTTGCTAAAATTGAAAATAAATGAAATCGGTCGGCGAACCACTATTGGTCAGAATCAGGAAAAACAGGGTTCCGTAAAGTATCGGGTCAAGCCGGGAAACGGTGGTATGGGAAACCCTGCTTCGGACCAGATAAAACAGGTGGTAGAAGATGAGAGGTAGAGCGTACAGGGTGATATGCAGCATCAGATGACTATTGGGCGGCAGTCCCAAATTTTTGAAAATTGCTTTAATAAAATCAATTGCTTGACGAAAATCGGGAAGTTTGAAAAGGAGCCAGGCGAAGGTCACGAGACTGAAAACGACAATGATCTGGAGAGCCTTTATCAAGGGATGATCGGGGAGCGTGAATCGCTGCCGCAGATATCGTTCCACCACCAGCAACAGGCCATGAAATGCCCCCCAAACGGCATAGCTCCATGCGGCACCATGCCAGAAGCCACCCAGCACCATCACGATCATTAGATTCAGATAGGTTCGTTTGTTGCCTTTGCGATTGCCGCCCAGCGGGAAATACAGATACTCTTTTAAGAAGCCGGACAGGGACATATGCCATCGGGTCCAGAATTCCGAAAAGGATTTCGAAATATAGGGGTAATTAAAATTCTGGGGCAGTTTGTAGCCGAACAGCGCGGCAACACCGATGGCGATCAGGGAATAACCGGCGAAATCGGCAAAGAGTTGCAGGGAATAGCCAAACAGCAGAAACAGCAGGGTGATGCCGGACTGGGCTTGAAAGTAGGGAAAGGCAATCCAGAAGGTCAGATCTTTTAAATTATCCGCCAGCACCATTTTGAAAAAATACCCCAGCAGCAGGGTTTTGAAACAATACTCGATATCAATGGTTTCCATTCGTTTCGGTTGGATCTGCGGAATGAATTCACGGGCCTTGACGATCGGTCCGGCCAGGATCTGGGGGAAAAAGGAGATCATCAGGGTTGCGTTGACAATGTGACCGGACATGGTGGAGGCAACCAGCTTTCCCTTGCCTCGGCCGTCAGTCTCCCGAAAGGTATCCACCAGAAGGGTGATGGAAATAAAGGTAAAGAAGGAAACTCCGATGGGCAGGGGAATCGTCAGGAGGAATTCACCGATGGAATCGGACGGGGTGAAAAAAGTTTTTCCGATCAGCGGGCTGTATTTAAAAAACGCCAAAAGGGAAAGATTGGCGGCGACCCCCAGGCCGGTAATCCATTTTCGATACTTGTCCGGAGACGCAGCAATTTTATAACTGACAAGAATATTGATGGCGATGGAGGACAGCAGCAGCAGCAATAAAACAGGTCTATTGACGGCATAGAAAATGAAGCTCGCCAGAATCAGTATTATCGGCTGGAGATTGAAAGTCCGGGAGATGGGCTGGTAATAAACGACCAGTGTTATAAGTACCAAAATCAAAAAAGCAAAGCTGTTAAATAACATCGCGGCCCTGGTTCGGAAATAATCATTCGGTTATGCTGCATTGCCGGTCGGTATTCCGGCTTCGCGGCCGGTCGGTGAGTCCGGTGGTAGCATAGCTGCAGTTTTCGATCAATACCGATTTTCCCGATTTTCCCAGGGGGGGCCGGCGAACACGGTAACCACGCTGATTTCCGAATGTGGAGTGTGGTTACCCTATTCGCCGTCGACGTTTGTGGAGCGCCTCCGGAAGGGCGTCCCAGGACAGCAGGCAAGGGGGGCGGTTACGGATTGCTGAACGGCGGGGGGCAACAATTTGTTCTTTTACGAGTTCGCCTTTTTTCGGGTGATCCCCAAGAGCAGGCATATTCCGGTGCCGAACAGCCACAGGGCGCTGGGAATCGGCACCGGGTTGGCGGCAGCGGGAGAGGACAGAGCTTCGATCATGAGCGAGACCCCGCCCACATTGTCCAGGAAATAGCTATCCGGTACATAAAAACGAACTTCGCTGTCCTGCTGCAAGGTGAAGCGCGTGCTCGTGGCGGTGGCCAATGCATTCAGGTCGGTGGCATACACCGTGGCATCGAGATACCCGATTTGGAATTCCTCGGATGACATCATATAGTTGATGCTCCAACCAAGGGTCGGAAGCAGCACCCATCCCCATGGATTCCAGGCATTGTATTTTCCACCCTCGGCGATTCCAATCGGTGTGACTTCATATTCGCCGGCGAGAAAAGACCCGATGACGGGACTGCCCATGCCGTTTGTTTTAGCGGTTATGTTGATGATGGCGGCGGAAGCCGAAGGGGCCGAGATTACCAATAAAAGAGCAATGCCCAAGATAGTTCGTGAGATGACCGGTTTCATAGGTTTCTCCTTCCAGAAATTCAATGAATTATGGTTGTGACGGAAGAATGTTTTGTGCGATGAGGCGGAATGCTTCCTGATGGGAC